>NZ_JAMXRX010000003.1:0-640295 GCF_024124605.1 Halomonas sp. CnH100-B
ACGACCCTCTGGTGTTCCGGTTGTCACGCCAGTGGCATTGCCGGGTAGCTATGGTCGGACGGGATAACCGCTGAAAGCATCTAAGCGGGAAGCCCCCTTCAAGATGAGACATCCCTGAGGCCTAGAGCCTCCTAAAGGGCCCAGCGAGACCAGCTGGTTGATAGGCACGGTGTGGAAGCGCTGCAAGGCGTTGAGCTAACGTGTACTAATGGCCCGTGAGGCTTGACCCTATAACACCCAAGGGGTCTGGTCGCAGTGATAACGAACGAGTGTGAACGCACTCAGAACACCGGATACGCATCCGCCAGCCAAGGCGCTGACGGACAAGAGACGATCACACAATACTCAGCATGATATGCATTACCTGTTACGCCTGACGACCATAGCACGCGTGAACCACCTGATCCCTTGCCGAACTCAGAAGTGAAACCGCTTAGCGCCGATGGTAGTGTGGGGTCTCCCCATGCGAGAGTAGGTCATCGTCAGGCACTTATACCACAAAGAACCCAGCCAAACGGCTGGGTTTTTTGTTGCGCGCTCGAACGCGCGCCATGACCAGCCCCGGGCACCCTGTGCTCGGGGCTTCTTGGTTGTGTGAATGCCGCGTCAAACAGAAAATGTGCACCGCTCAATAAAAACCCAGCCACATGGCTGGGTTTTTGCGTTCAAGCACTCAGTGCACCAGTAGTATGGTGAGCTATTAACCGCAAAGAGCTTCAAGCGCTTCGATAAAGCTATCCATCTCGTCATCGGTGCCGATGGAGATGCGCAGGAAGTTGTTGAGTAGCTCGGTATTGAAGTGGCGTACCAAAATACCTCGCTCACGAAGCCCTGCAAACAGCTGCGCTCCGGCAACATCGGGGTGTTGGGCCAGCAGGAAGTTAGCCTTAGAGGGGAGTACTTCGAACCCAAGGGCTTCCAAGCGCTGACGTGTGCGCTCCCGGGTGGTGATTACGTTGTTTCGGCAGGCGTCGAAGTGTTGGGTATCCTTTAGTGCTTCGATACCTACGATGCTGGCCAGACTGTCGACCGGGTAGGAGTTGAACGAGTCCTTCACTCGCTGTAAACCCTCGATGAGCTCTGGAGAGCCAATTGCGTAGCCCAAGCGAAGCCCGGCCAAGCTGCGTGACTTTGAAAACGTACCGGTGACCAGCAGGTTGGGATAACGCTCGACCAGTGCCACCGCGCTCTCTGCGCCAAAATCGACGTAAGCTTCGTCGACCAGCACCACGCGATCCGTCACGCGCTTCAGCAGCGCTTCGATATTGGCGAGGGGATGGGCGTGCCCGGTCGGTGCATTAGGGTTAGCGAAAATCACTCCGGCACGCTCGGAGGCGCTCGCCAAAGCTTCTAAGTCGACTTCCCACTGGTCGTTGAGGGCGTGCTTACGCAACGCCACACCGTACAGATTGGCATAGACCGGGTAGAAGCTGTAAGTGATCGACGGCACATCCAGTGGAGCGCCTTGGCAGAAAAAAGCCTGAAAAGCGAAGGCCAACACCTCGTCGGAGCCATTCCCGACGAAGGTTTCCGCTACGCTGGCGCCATACGTCTCTGCCAACGTTTCTCGCAACGCCAGCGAGGTGGGATCAGGGTAAAGGCGCAGATGATCGGTGGCATAATGGCGCAGCGCATCACTTACCCCGGGAGCGGGCGGGTAAGGGTTTTCGTTGGTGTTGAGTTTGATAACGCGTTCGCGGGGCTGTTCACCCGGCACGTAAGGCGTCAGTTCCCTAACGGCAGGGCTCCAATATTGGCTCATGAGCGTAACCTGATTATCCTAACGGTAATCGCACCATGGTCGCCTGATGGCCGCAAGAGCGCAAGCATTCCCATGAGCTAGACGATAACTGTTTGCGTAGGGGTGGGCGTCGCACCTTGTAGCGGTTATGCTGTCATAAGCGCGCGAAAGAAATGTATGTCCAACACGATAAGGAGACACCCAATGCAATTCAGGAGTTTGCTAGCCGGTTCGGCTATGTTGGCACTGTTGGCGGGCTGTGCAGCTGGACCAACGGATCAGCGCGAAGATGCAGGTATGACCGCATCACAGGCTAACTATCAAGGCACACTGCCTTGCCGTAACTGTGATGGCATTGACCTGGATGTCACGTTGGTAGGCGAAGAGATGAGTGCTCCAGAAGAGCGTACGTTCACCCTGGATGCCACCTACCGTAATCACCCCCAGACACCGCCGGACGAGAACTATGCCGGTAACTGGGAAGTGTTGACCGGTACGCCCTCTGACCCCGATGCGACGGTCTACGAGCTGACGCCGAACGGCGACGGCCAAATCTACTACTTCCAGCGTATCGATGAGCGTACCTTGGAGCTGATCGACCCTGAGCGCCGCCGTTTCGAAAATGGCGAGATGCTGCAGCTACAGCGTCAGTAAGACCTTACGCGACGCTCGAAGGCGGCCACTGGCCGCCTTTTGCATTTCTGAGCACTCTTCTAGCCTTTAGTACGTGACGCAAGAGAAGGAGCAAACAGGCAGTGGCAAAAGCGAAAAGTGCCTTTGTCTGCACCGAATGCGGTGCAGAGTACCGTAAATGGCAGGGCCAGTGTACGAGCTGCCAAGAGTGGAATACGCTGACGGAGGTCAAGCTGACAAGCGCCCGGCCGGGTAGCGGCACCTCGACGGCAGTAAGAGCCGGTTACGCAGGCGACCTTTCCCGAGACGTGGTGGATCTTAGCAATGTCGATTTAAGCGAAGTTCCCAGGCTGACCTCCACCTTTGCTGAGTTCGACCGAGTACTAGGCGGTGGTTTGGTGCCTGGGTCTGCGGTACTTCTGGGCGGTAATCCCGGGGCTGGTAAATCGACCCTGCTGCTGCAAACTGCCTGCAAGCTTGCCCAGCAGCGGCGTATTCTCTACGTCACGGGAGAGGAGTCGCTGTCGCAGGTCGCCATGCGCGCCCACCGCCTGCAGCTTCCCACCCACGGATTGAAGATGCTGGCAGAAACCAGCGTCGAGACGATCCTCGCGGTGGCCGAGCGGGAAAAGCCGGAGATATTGGTCATCGACTCCATTCAAACCATGCATTTGGAAGATATTAGCTCGGCTCCTGGCGGCGTTGCCCAGGTGCGCGAGTCTGCTGCGGCACTGACGCGCTTTGCCAAGCAGACCAATACCGTTCTGTTGCTGGTGGGGCACGTTACCAAAGATGGCACGCTGGCGGGCCCTAAGGTGCTCGAACATATGATCGACGCTTCGCTGCTGCTGGAAGGCGGTGCCGATTCTCGCTTTCGTACGCTACGTGGCCAGAAGAACCGTTTTGGCGCGGTCAATGAGCTGGGTGTGTTTGCCATGCTCGAGCAGGGGCTCAAAGAGGTCAAAAACCCCAGCGCGATCTTCCTTTCGCGCCAAGAGGAGCAGGCGCCAGGCAGCCTCGTCATGGTGGTGTGGGAAGGCACTCGGCCGATTCTGGTGGAGGTGCAGGCGCTGGTGGATGAATCAGCGCTGGGCAACCCGCGCCGCGTGGCCGTTGGGGTCGATCAGAACCGCTTAGCGATGCTGCTTGCCGTCTTGAACCGTCACGGTGGGCTGTTTACCGGTGACCAGGATGTGTTCCTCAACGTCGTGGGCGGTGTCAAAGTGTTGGAGACCAGTGCCGATCTCGCCGTGCTCTTGGCGGTCGTGTCGAGTCTGCAAAACCGCGCTTTACCCAAAGAGCTCGTGGTGTTTGGGGAAGTGGGTTTGTCTGGCGAGATTCGCCCGGTACCCAGTGGGCAGGAGCGTATTGCAGAAGCGGCCAAACACGGTTTTCTTCGTGCCATCGTACCGCGTGCTAACGCTCCTAAGCAGGCACCCAAAGGCATGGAAGTGATCCCCGTGGACAAATTGAGCGATGCGCTAGAAGCGCTGTAACTTCGGCTATGCTTATCTAAAAAGGAGAGGGATGATGAGTTCGATTCGATTGACCCAATATAGTCACGGAGCGGGCTGCGGCTGCAAGATCGCCCCGGATATTCTCGATGGCATTCTCGCCAAAGCCGGACCGGCAGCCGGGCACCAGCGGCTGATCGTGGGCAATCAAGGCCGTGAAGATGCCGCCGTCTATGACTTGGGCGATGGTCGCGGCATGATTGCGACCACCGACTTCTTCATGCCCATCGTCGACGACCCCTTTGATTTTGGCCGCATCGCCGCGACCAATGCCATTAGCGATGTGTACGCCATGGGAGGCACACCGGTCATGGCGCTCGGCATTTTGGGCTGGCCGCTGGATAAACTTGGCCCAGAAATCGCCGGTGATGTGGTAGCGGGTGCCCAAGCCGTCTGCCGCAAGCTGGGTATTGCCTTGGCCGGCGGTCACTCCATCGATGCCCCAGAGCCGATGTTTGGCTTAGCCGTGAACGGGTTGGTGGATCTCGAGCATTTGAAGCTCAACAGCCAAGCCAAGCCCGGCGATCTGCTGTTTCTCACCAAGCCGCTTGGTGTAGGGATGCTCACTACGGCCGAAAAGCGCGGCTTGCTGGACGCCGGGCACCATGGTCTCGCCCGGGAAACCATGCTCAAACCCAACGCCATCGGGGTTGCACTCGCGAAAGTGAAGGGCGTCAACGCCATGACGGATGTTACCGGCTTTGGTTTGGCCGGCCATCTCACCGAAATGTGCAGCGCCAGCGGCGTGATGGCCGAGATTGACTTCCGCCGTTTGCCAAGGCTCGCCGAAGCTGAGGGTTATCGTCGCCAAGGGTCCGTGCCCGGCGGCACCGTACGCAATCGCGACGCCCTGGGTAACGCGCTGCCCGTCATGGATGAAGCCCACTGGCAGTGGCTGTGCGACCCGCAAACGTCGGGCGGCCTGTTGATCAGCGTCGACCCTGCCTGGGAAGATGACGTGGAACGCATTGGCCGTGAACATGGGCTGACGCTGGAGCCGTTCGGCACCCTGAAAGCGGCCCAGGGTGACGCTAAAATCGAGGTGGTTGGATGACCTTGCCGACCACGCCGGCTTCTCTTGGGATCATTGCGGCCAACACGCCGCTGATCGATGTCCGCGCCCCGGTCGAGTTTGCCCAAGGCAGTTTACCAGGGGCGGTCAATTTGCCGTTGATGGTGGATGAAGAGCGTCATCAGGTCGGCATTGCCTACAAGCAGCAGGGCCAGCAGGCGGCCATCGCGTTAGGGGAACGGCTGGTCAGCGGGGACGTGAAGCAAGCCCGTGTCTCGGCTTGGCAGAGCTACTTGGCTCAGCACCCAAATGCGATTATTTACTGTTTTCGTGGCGGTCTGCGCTCGCAAATCGCTCAGCGGTGGCTGGCCGACGCTGGGCTGCACCGCCCGCGTATCGAAGGGGGGTGGAAGGCGTTGCGCCAACGGCTCTGCCAACGCATCGATGATGCCGCCCACCAACCCATGCTCGTGATCGCTGGGCTTACCGGCTGCGCTAAGACGACGCTGATTAACCAACTGCCCAACGGCATTGATTTGGAAGCCTGCGCGAATCATAAAGGCTCCGCGTTTGGGCGGCAGCCTGACGAGCCCACGACGCAAATCGACTTCGAGCACGCGCTGGCCCAGCGCTTGATTGGGCAGCCGGGTAAGCTTGTGTTGGAAGATGAGTCCCGACAGATTGGCAATGCCAATCTCCCGCTCGATTTTTGGCACGCCCTGCAGCGGGCCCCGCGTATTCGCATCGAAATGCCGCTCGATTGGCGGCTAGAGCAACTGCGTCGCGACTATATCGAAGCGCTGGAGCAAGGTTATACCGCGCGTTTTGGCCCAGAAGAGGGATGGCAGCGTATGCAGCGTCAGTTGGCAAGCGCGCTAGAGCGGCTGGCCAAGCGCCTGGGCAATGCCCGGCTACAGCGTTTGCAGCGTATGCAGGCCATGGCTTTCCGTGCCCATGCCGCCGGGGATATCCAAGCCCATGAGGCGTGGCTCGCCCCGCTGCTGACCGAGTATTACGACCCGCTTTACCGCTACCATCTAGAGAAGCAGCAGGGCAGTCGACCAGCGGAACTACACGTGGGCGATTGGGAAAGCTGTCTTGCTGCCGCTAAACAGTGGAGTGCTTAGCGGCCGCCGAAGGTGGGAATTAAGCGCGTTTGAGCCACTGGGTCATGACGCGATCCAACAGCGGTGCCAAGCGCTGAAAACGCGTGGGATCTTCTAGAATCTGCTCATCGGTTTGCACAAAGCGCCCCGTGGCGGGGCTTTTGGCCGTGGGCCGACCGGAGGCGTTGAGCAGCGGCGCGAGACTCGCTTGAGTCGTCTCGATGTGGCATAGCAGGCCCACCACGCGGCCTGCGTCCCAGCTAAACCCTTGCAGCGGGGACGCGGCACTGCCGCCTAATGGTAGCGCGCCATCGGGTAGGCTAAATACCAGGCGGTGCCACATAAAGGCCTCAAACTGCTCGGGCAGGTCGAAGGTGCTTTCCGGGGCTAGAGTGACGGTATGCCAGCCGGTTTCGGGGTAGGTGCCAGGGGCGACGACCGCCTCAAGCGCTTCCGCGATCCATAGCGCCCCTAGGCCAATGCCCAGAATAGGTTTTTGACCGTCCAAGTAGCGATTGATCAGTTTGCGCTCCGCTTTATACCAAGCGGGAGGGGCACTAAATAGGGCATCCGCGCCATCTAGCACGATGAGCGCATCGCTCTCCCCTGGGCGGGGCGTGAGTTCCCCCGCGTAAAGATGAAAAACGGTGTAACTATGGCCCATACTCTCAAGCCAGTCGGTCAGACGGGCGGGGCCATGGTCAGGGCCGTGCTGTAGCAGATGAATATGCATGGTAATCTCCTCGCCGGCCGAGCACATCAAGCGTTGCGGGGGTCGCCCGCCACGTGGGTGCGACGATAACGCATCGTGTTCGATTCACCAACTCAGTTTCGCCAACTCAGTTTCATCCACTTATTTTCACCAACAGAGTGACTCAGGACATCAGCATGGTGGCTAAACCCCAAGGATTCTATCAGCGGCTGCAACTGCTGCCGCTGCCCGCCCAACAAGCATTCATGGCAGCGCTGTGTGAGCGTCTACTGCCGAATTACGCCCTGTACGAGCAAACCAGTGGCCATGGCGATGGGCATACCCTGCGCACCGTGCTGAACCTGGTATGGGAGCGCCTTAGCGTACCCAACGCCAGCATCGATTTTGCCCGCCAAGCGGAAAAGCTGGCCGAATGCGAACCGCCAGAGGGCGATGAGAGTTTCGGCGCACGTCGGGCGCTGGATGCGGTGGTGTCCATCTCTGCGCTACTCGATACGCTGCAAGGCGAATCCCCCGAAGCGGTGCTGGATGTCAGCCGCACCTCGAGGGCTGGCGTGCGGGCGTTCATCGAACTCACCGAAGGGGAAGTGGATGCTCAAGCATTGGCATTGATCATTCGCGACCATCCGCTGATGGAAGACGAAAACGACTTCCAAGACGCGGTGCTGGAAGCGGTCAGCGGTCCGATCAATAAAACGACGCTCAAAGAGATTCGCACGCTTGGGCGCAATAACGGCATCAGCAATTTGGGGCTAACACTGGATGAGGAAGCCGGGGCAGAGTAACCGCCCCAGCCTAAGTGCCGCGCGGCTTATAAACGCATGTCGATGCCGCGCTCGGCCATGTAGCGTTTTGCTTCTGGAATGGTGTACTCGCCAAAGTGGAAGATACTCGCGGCCAATACCGCATCGGCACCGCCTTTGAGCACGCCATCGACCAAGTGATCTAAATTGCCGACGCCGCCGGAAGCGATCACCGGTACGCTGACCGCTTCAGAAATAGCGTGGGTAACGCCCAAGTCAAAACCAATCTTGGTGCCATCGCGATCCATGCTGGTGAGTAGCAGCTCGCCTGCGCCAAACTCGACCATTTTCTTGGCCCACTCCACCGCATCCAGACCGGTAGGGCGGCGGCCGCCGTGGGTGAAAATCTCCCAGCGGTCGGGCTCGCCTTCCTTAGACACTTTTTTGGCGTCAATCGCCACCACAATGCACTGGCTGCCAAAACGCTCGGCGGCTTCACGCACGAACTCAGGGTTCGTCACTGCCGCGGTGTTGATCGAGACCTTGTCCGCCCCGGCATTCAGCATGGTGCGGATATCGTCGCAGGTACGGATGCCGCCGCCCACGGTCAAAGGAATGAACACCTCACCCGCAATGCGCTCGACCATATCCACCGTGGTGGCGCGGTCTTCGTGGCTGGCGGTGATGTCGAGAAAGGTGATCTCGTCGGCACCCTGCTGGTTGTAGCGCTGAGCGATCTCTACCGGGTCGCCCGCGTCACGTATACCCACGAAGTTGACACCTTTCACCACACGCCCGGCGTCTACGTCCAGGCAGGGGATAATCCGCTTGGCTAGGCTCATGCGTGACCTCCGCTGAGTTGGTCGCTCAAACGCTGGGCTTCAGCCACGTCCAGGCTGCCTTCATAAATGGCACGGCCGGTAATGGCACCCAGAATACCGCTGTCGGCGACGTCGCACAGTGCACGAATGTCGTCCAAATTAGTGACGCCACCAGAAGCGATCACCGGCAGGCCGCCTTCACGAGCCAGTTCGGCGGTGGCGTCCACGTTGACCCCCTGCATCATGCCATCGCGGGCAATATCGGTGTACACAATGCTGGAAACACCATCGTTAGCGAAGCGCTTGGCAAGCTCGGTAGCTTTGACGGTAGAGACTTCTGCCCAGCCGTCGGTGGCGACGTAACCATCTTTGGCATCCAGGCCAACAATAATATGGCCGGGGAAGGCGCGGCACATCTCACTCACAAACTCAGGCTCTTTGACCGCTTTGGTGCCGATGATCACGTAGGAAACACCAGCGCTCAAATAGTGTTCAATGGTCTCTGCCGAGCGGATGCCGCCGCCAATTTGGATCGGCAGGTTAGGGTAAGCGCGGGCAATGGCGGTGACCGCCTCACCGTTCACCGGCTTGCCTTCAAAGGCACCGTTCAAATCCACTAGGTGCAAACGGCGCGCGCCGGCTTCTACCCAGCGCGCGGCCATGGCAACCGGGTCGTCGCCGTAGGAGGTCGCATCGTCCATGCGGCCCTGCTTCAAGCGCACACACTGGCCGTCTTTGAGATCAATCGCGGGAATTACCAACATAGTGAAACCTCTCAGGGCGTCCAGGTGACAAAATTTTCCAGCAGGCGCAGGCCCGCACGGGAGCTTTTTTCCGGGTGGAACTGCACGGCAAAGGTGGCGTCGCGGCCAATCGCTACGTGAGCACTCACACTGCCGTACTGGGTGGTGCCAAACACATGGGCGTCGTCGGCGGCATTCACGTAATAGCTGTGCACGAAATAGAAGTGCTCATTATTATCGATGCCTGCCCAGAGCGGGTGGTCGTGGTGTTGATTCACCAGATTCCAGCCCATGTGCGGTACTTTCAGGCGCTGCTCTTGGGCATCGCGCATATTGGCCGGAAAGCGGTCAACGCTACCTTGGAAAAAGCCCAAGCAGTCCACGCCGCCGTTTTCTTCGCTGCGCTCCATTAGCATCTGCTGGCCCACACAAATGCCCAGCAGCGGTTTGGCTTGGCGGGTCAAAATATCGTCTACGAGCCCGCGCAGTTCGGTACGCTCAAGTTCGCCTACGCAGTCACGAATCGCGCCCTGGCCGGGCAGTACTAGGCGGGTAGCGCCCAGAATACGCCGTGGGTCGCGAGTGATAATCACATTCTCATGGGTGACGTGCTCAAGCGCCTTAGCCACAGAGTGTAGGTTGCCCATTCCATAATCGATTACCGCAATGGTCATGAAGCGCTCCTTAAGGTCGTAGGCGATAGATTCGTAGGCGAGAGGCGTGCCACTGCGCCGCTAATCGCAACGATCGGCATTATAAGCTGCCTTTGGTAGAGGGCATTTGCCCAGCCATGCGCGGGTCTTCCGCCACGGCCATGCGCAGTGCGCGGCCAAAGGCTTTGAAAATGGTTTCGGCCTGATGGTGAGCATTAAAGCCTTTCACGTTGTCGATATGCAGCGTCACGCGAGCGTGATTCACGAAGCCTTGGAAGAACTCCCAGAATAGCTGCGTGTCCATACGGCCGATGGTATCGCGGGTGAACTCGACGTTCATATACAGGCCGGGTCGACCCGAAAAATCGATCACCACGCGAGACAGTGCTTCATCCAGCGGTACGTAGGCATGGCCGTAGCGGTAGATGCCGCGCTTATCGCCAATGGCCTCGTTGAATGCCTGGCCCAGGGTGATGCCCAAGTCTTCGACGGTGTGGTGATCATCGATATGCAGGTCGCCTTTAGCATGAATATCGAGGTCTACCATTCCATGCCGAGCCACCTGATCCAGCATGTGGTCGAGAAACGGAACGCCAGTGTCGCAGTTCAAGCGGCCTTCGCCGTCAAGGTTGACGCTGACCGTAATCTGCGTTTCGTTGGTGTCACGGCTTACCGTGGCAATACGCGCTGACATGTTGCATCTCCTGCGCCGTGGCGCACTCTGAGGAATAATCGGCGGGCGGCAACTGCGGCCAAAACAACCATTATAGAGAATCGGCGCCCCCATCCGCTACAATGCGGGGAATGTCGCCGCCGTTTGCGGCGCAAACATAGCAGCCTAGCTGCGTTGGCAACGAGGATTTCACCATGCCGGTGACACTGCAATATGTCGACCAGGCCCGTTGGGAAGCAGACGAGCAGGTGCGCATCGACCTGGTGCGCATCTATGAAGATGCGCCACAAGAGCGCATGCCCACCCCCACGGTTTTACCTTTTATCGAACAGCATTTGAGCGGGCCGCACTTTTTTGCCTGCGCGCATTTCAATGACCGCCTGTTAGGCGCAGTGGCCGTGCAAGCAGCCGACGACCGGGCGTGGTGGCTCTCCGAGCTATGCGTGCGTAAAACCACTCGCCGTCGCGGTGTGGGGTCACGTCTAATGGCGTTATTGGGTGAACAGGCCAAGCAAGAAGGCCGCGTGCTGCGCATTGCCACGACGACACTGCCACTAGCGGATCGTGTGTTGCTATCGAAACTCGGGTATCGGCCCATGGCCGATGAGTCCTCTGAGCCGGATTTACCGGCGACCAGTGAGTTTGTTGAGCTAGACCCACAAGGGAAAGGGTAAATGAAACAGCTATTACGCATTTTGCTGGCGGCAGTGGGCATTCTCGCCATTGTGGGCGTGGCCGCCGTGGTGTACGTCACCACCTTTTTGGACCCCGAAGATTTCAAGCCACGCCTGACCGCCGTGGTCGAAGAGCAAACCGGCCTGAATCTTGCCCTGGAAGGCCCTATCACGTGGTCGTTCTACCCGCGCATCGGCGTGAGCGTCGAACAGGCCCGTGCCTGGCTGCCCGAGCAGTCCCAAGACGATACCGCGTTTGCCGCCATCAATCGTGCGGAAGTGAGCGTCGCGTTCGCACCGCTGCTACGTGGCGAAATTGCCGTGGATGGTCTGACACTGGATGGCATGCGCCTGAACCTTGAAAGAAATGCCGACGGGGCTGGCAATTGGCAGCCGCTGTTGGAGCGTCTTTCCGAGCACAACAACGAATCTGCCGAGACTGTCTTGGCTCCGGCCAGTGCAGGCCCGAATGCCGATGCGGGCAGCTTGTCCGTGGTGCTTAGCATTGCCAGTGTCGAAGTCAAAGACGCCGACATTCGCTATCGTGACGAGCAGAATCAAGCGCTCTGGCGGGTACAGCCGCTGAATATTTCCGGCACCAACGTCAACCCGGTACGCTCTTTTCCGCTCAAAGCGATGTTTACGGTGACCAAACACGACCGCTTGGATGCCGAAATGTTGGAGCGCGCGCCGGATCTGTCCAGCGAGGTCAATCTGGAGACACGCCTGCGTCTGGGCCTGGAAGATGAGCAAATCATTTTTGAGAACACCCAGCTCACCACGCACACTCGCCAAGGCGATGCCAGCGAGCCGCAGCAACTCAGCTTGAAAGCGGCTGAAGTCGTCGCCCGTTTGGCGGATCAACAGCTCAGCGTGACGGAAGGTGTACTGGAAGCCGGGCTGCGCCACCCTGAAAATTGGCAGGGTAGCCTCGCGCTGGCGCTGGCGTTCGGGCTGGAGACCGACTTTGCCGCTCAAACCGCCCAGTTGAAAGATGTGCAGCTCACCGGGCCGGATGGCCTGCGTGTGAGCGGCCATCTGAACGTCGAACAACTGCTCGATGCTCCCCAGTACAGTGGGCAACTCACCGCTGCCCCGTTTACGCTTCGGCCCTGGATGGCACGCACAGGCGTCACACTCAACACGGCTAGCGAAGCGGCACTCAGTGACGTGGCACTCACCAGCCCCGTCGAGGGCAGCCTGGCGCGCATTGCGCTGCCGCGCCTCTCGCTGGTGGTCGATGACAGTACCTTTACCGGGGATATTAGCGCTGCACTGGATGGGACGCAGCTCACCTTCAACCTAGAAGGCGATACGCTGAACCTGGATCACTACCTGCCTGGCCCGGCCACCGCCCAGCAGGCTAGCCGTGGCCTCCTGCGTAAAGCCTTTGCCCAAAGTGACGAAGCGCTGCTGCCGCAAGCTTGGTTGAGCACGCTGACGCTGCAGGGCGATTTGAGCGTCGACCAACTGCTGCTCGCCGGGTTGACCTTTGACGATACCCAGCTTGCGTTGCGCGGCGAGAATGGACGTCACCGCCTCACGGCATTCGAGTCCCGTTTCTATGAAGGAGAACTGAGTGCCACCGGCCAACTGGACGCCACAGGGAGCGTGCTCGAGTGGCAGCTTGCGCCTAACGTAAGCAACGTACAGGTGGCACCGCTGATCGAAACTTTCAGTGAAGAGGAAGCCCCACTGCGCGGTCGCTTCAACTTGGAGGGTGCACTGACGACCCAAGGCAACCGCCGCGACGTGCTGGTCAGCAATCTCAACGGCGAGCTGAACGCCCGCCTAAACGACGGGGCGATTTTGCGCACCAACGTCTCCCGTGAGATGTGTGAACTGGTGGCGCAGCTAGAAGGTCAGCAGGTAGATCGCGAATGGCATCCCGATACTCGCTTCGAGCGTTTCGACGCGACGTTTCAAGTACGCAACGGCGTCGTCGAGAGTGACGACCTGCTGATTACCCTGCCGGGGATCGACGTTCAGGGGGAGGGCGATTTCAACCTCAACAGCCTTAACTTCACCACCCAAGCCAACGCCCGCTTGGTGGATACCGCCGATGCCGCTTGCCAGATCAACCCACGGCTTCAGCAGCTACCACTGCCGGTACGCTGTGAAGGCCATGTAGGCGATGACAAAACCCAGTGGTGCCGTTTCGACCGCACCGCCTTTGAAACATCGGTGGTCGATCTGCTGCGTAACGAAGCCGGGAGCCGTGTAGAAGAAGAGCTAGAAGAGCGGATTGATGAATCCATCGACCGTATTGATGAGCGCTTAGGCGAAGGCGCAGGCCAAGAGCTGCGTGACGGTATTCGTCGCCTGTTTAACTAATCAAAGACTGCTTAACGCCTAACCGCGTTAACGCAACACGCACCGCACGCGCCGGCCTCACCGCCGGCGCTGTCGTTCATAGCGAGTGTTTTAAGGAATTACGATGGCCGATATGCCCACGCCGTGCCTACCGGCGCAAGAGTTTCAACAGCGGCTGCTTACCTGGTTCGACAAGCATGGCCGCCACGACCTGCCCTGGCAGTCGCCCCGCAGCGCCTATCGCGTGTGGGTGTCTGAAATCATGCTGCAGCAAACCCAAGTGGCTACAGTGATTCCCTACTTCGAGCGCTTTATGGCCCGCTTCCCCACGCTGGAAGCCCTGGCCACCGCGCCCCAGGATGACGTGCTGCACCACTGGACGGGCCTTGGCTACTACGCTCGTGCTCGCAACCTGCACAAAGCGGCTCAGCTCGCCATGGACGCGTATGGCGGCGCGCTACCCACCGATAGCGTCGAAACGCTGATGGCGCTACCCGGTATTGGCCGCTCCACCGCTGGTGCCATCATCGCCCAAAGCACCGGCCAACAGGCTTCCATTTTGGATGGCAACGTCAAACGCTCGCTCACCCGCCTGCACGCGGTGGCAGGCTGGCCGGGCAAGCCTGCAGTAGAACGCTCGCTGTGGGCGCTGGCCGACTACTTTACGCCCACCACGCGGCTGGCGGATTACACCCAAGCGGTGATGGATTTCGGCGCGACACTGTGTAAGCGCAGCAAACCCGACTGCCCGATATGCCCGTTCAATGACGTATGCCGCGCCTACGCCCAAGGCGAGCCGCAGCGCTACCCGGAATCCAAACCCAAAAAAGCCAACCCCACCCGCGACACCATCATGCTGTTGCTGCGCGACCCCCAAGGTCGCGTGTGGCTCGAGCAGCGCCCACCTAGCGGACTGTGGGGCGGTTTATGGAGCCTGCCGCAGTTTGAGCGCCACAGTGAACTCAACGACTGGCTAGAAGACAACACCGAAGCCCCCGAGCGCCACGCTGCGCTGCCCAGCTTCACCCACACCTTCAGCCACTTTAAGCTGATGATTACGCCGCAACCTGTTACCTGCGAACGAATCAGTGGCGTTCGCGAAAGCGGCGTATGGTATGACGTTAATCATCCGCCTGCGCTAGGCTTAGCGGCACCGGTCAAATCGCTGTTAAGCCAGCTAGCACCATTTACCCTAGACCCGACCCCTGGGCCTTAGCCGTTAAGCACACGCTGGCCTTCACAGACACACGCCATAGGAGCACACCATGAGCAACACGGTTTTCTGCCGCAAGTACCAACAAGAGCTACCCGCGCTGCCGTTCCCGCCACTGCCGGGTAAGCAGGGCCAAGAGATTCAGGCCACGGTATCGAAACAAGCCTGGGAAGAGTGGCAGGCACTACAAACTCGCCTAATCAACGAGAAGCACCTCAACATGCTAGAGCCAGAAGCACGCGCGTATCTGATGGATCAGATGCAGCGCTTCCTCGATAACGAAACCACCGACCAAGCCGAAGGGTACGTGCCGCCCAGCCAGGCATAAACCTAGAAACGCAGCGCAAAGCCACGAATGGCGTGGCCTTTGCCGCTTTTGGTTCAACACCGGATGTGCCCTAAGCACGTGACTAGAAAGAAAGTTTCACAAAGGTGTTGACGAAAAGAGGAGCTTTTGGTTTAATATGCACCGTTGGCAAGGGCCAGATAGCTCAGTTGGTAGAGCAGGGGATTGAAAATCCCCGTGTCGGCGGTTCGATTCCGTCTCTGGCCACCACAACGTTGGGGTATCGCCAAGTGGTAAGGCACCGGTTTTTGGTATCGGCATTCCCAGGTTCGAATCCTGGTACCCCAGCCATTGCCAACAAGATTTCTTGTTGATTGGCTAGTCTAACGGCAACCCAATCAAGTTCTCAAGAAAATGCGAAGCGCCGACATAGCTCAGTTGGTAGAGCAACTGACTTGTAATCAGTAGGTCCCGGGTTCGACTCCTGGTGTCGGCACCACTTAAGTGGTTGATAAGCAAAGCATTTGAGACAATGATCAAGCCGCCTTTCGAGGCGGCTTTTTCGTATGTGTCCACAAAGTGTCCACAGTGTGGACGTAGGCAGTGCCTACACTATGCCGTGGTGGATAGCGGATTTAGCTTTATGGCTTCCTCCAGGTGATCCGGTGCAAAGTGCGCATACCGCATGGTCATGGTGATCGACTGATGACCGAGTATCTGTTGTAGCACCAGGATGTTTCCCCCGTTCATCATAAAGTGACTCGCGAACGTGTGACGTAATACGTGGGTTAACTGTCCTTCCGGTAGTTCTATCTTGAGTTTCTTTATGCCTCTATCCCCCTCGGACAGCGAGCAAGGCGTGTGGGGTCTGCACAAAATAAAATATAGGGAGCTATAGAAAGCTATGACAAGCGCGGCTTGTAATAAAGAGTGATGAATACTCCCACTTCACCAGCCACGTCTCAACGGGTAGCGAGCACGCGTCTTAACTCGACTATTACGAAGTTCCAGAGCCGTTTGATGTTGATTTCTGTACGGCACGGCAATGCGTTGGAAGGCGGGAGCATTTGCGGATAGGGAAGCCGCAGGGCGAGACGACACCGCAGGCACGGAAATAATCGTGAGATTGTTGGTATTCACCGTTTCAGAATTGCCGCCCGCACAGGGGGAGTCCTGAAAGGTGGTGTGGCCGTTGTCGACGCATTTATAAATTTCAGCGTGGGCCGCCAATGGCATCAGTACCAACAGAGCAATCAGCGCGGGTGTTTTCATCGTCCATGAACCCTAAGAAAATATCGGTAACGGAATGTTATCAAGAATCGTTAGGTGTGGGTATCCCGTTATGACAATAAACGCCTGGAAGTGATTGCGCTTATCAACCTCTATCAAGTTGCTAAGCGATATTCAAAGTAGCGGTGTTCAAGACGCTTTCTTGCCTTACTTAATGCCTACTAATAAAGATGCACAGCCTTCAGCACCGCCAGCGGTTCTCCACGGGCGTTAGTTAACTCAAGGAGGCTGCCGTTAATGTTCCAACGCCTGGTTTTCTTAAGGGCAATTAACATGGCCTGCTCGCTGCGCATTTGTGCAGTAGGGCAAGCCATTTTCGTGGTGGCGATGGGATGGAAGGTGAGCTGCTGGCCGGTGTGTTGGTAGCGTCCGCTGAGCGTGTTGCAGCCGGTGGAACCTGCCAAGCGGGTGCGTTCCACGTGCAGCACTATATGCGCTTCGCGAACGTTGTCTGCGGCCACCTCGGGCTCGTCGTTTATGGTCAGTAGCTTCCAGTAGGTATTGATGAGCGATTCATCTGGGGCGGTATGTGCGTACTGGGCTACGTGGCGTTGGCAGCCGCCTAGCCATAGGCAGAGGGTAACGGTAATCGCGAGAGAGATACGCATGGCGGTAGCCTTTTACTCTGGGTGGTGATGTTTTAAAGAAGTGTGTTGGCAATAGATGGAGTTAGTCAATTATTTTATCTTTCGTTATCCAATCACCAATGAAAAGTTATTTGATACATATCTGATTACGCCGTTATAAAGATTAAAGATGCTTCTTTGTGTTTCTGTTGGCTTGATAAGAGAGTGAGGTTGGCTAATCTCAAGTTACTCGAGTGACACACCGAGTACGAGTAAATGAGTTGGTTTTGCCGAATTCATGAAAAGGAGATTTATCATGGCTAATAACCGCAACGATAATGGAATGAGTCGCGAAGAGGCAGGACAAAAGGGTGGTGAAACGACCGCCAAAACCCACGATAAAGAGTTTTATCAAGATATCGGTCAAAAAGGCGGGGAAGCCACTGCTGAAAGCCATGGCAAAGAGTTTTACGAGGATATTGGCCAGAAAGGCGGTGAAAACAGCGGTGGTAACTTTGCCAACGACCCCAAGCGTGCCTCGGAAGCCGGTAAGAAAGGCGGCGAAAACAGTCACAGTGGCGGCGGTAACAACCGCTAACGCGCGCACCCGACACTGTTTTGTCTTTACACGTTCAAGTGTGCCTTGCGTCGTTTAGACGGAAGGCACAAGGAGACAAGGATGAATCGTCCGGTGAACGATAAGAACTTTGATATGGTGAGCACGCTATATCATGCCTCTCAAGGTGTTCAGCTAAGCCAGCAGTTTTCTCAAGATGCGAAAGAGAAGTCGGATCAAGATGCGCAAGCGTTCTTTGATCGCGTCGCTCAGCATTACGAGGACATTGCCGATGAAGCACGGAAGCTGTTAAAGCAAACGCTTTAAATGCGTTGCCAGGGAGTGCGCTCCCTGGCAATTAATGAAGGAGAGTCGCGCTATGTTCCACCACTCTGGAAAGCTACAGTATCCCGTGAAGGTCGATACACCCAACCCTGAATTTGCCATGTTGCTGCAGCAGGCCATTGGCGGCATCGAAGGTGAAATCCGTGTGGCCATGCAGTACTTCTTCCAGGCGATGGGCGCCCGCGGCGATGATCGTATTCGCGATATGCTGATGTCCACCGCCACCGAAGAACTGTCCCATATTGAAATGCTGGGCCATGCGGTTGCCCTTAACCTGGAAGGCGCACCGGTCTCCTACCAAGAGGCCACGGCCAAAGACCCGGTCATGAATGCCATCTTGGGCGGTGCCAACCCGCGCCACCTGCTCTCATCGGGCTTATCGGCCATGCCTGTCAACTCAAACGGCGTGCCGTTTGATATGAGCCACGTTTACGCCACGGGCAATATTGCCGCCGACATGCTGGCCAACGCCACGGCCGAAGCCGGTGGCCGCGTGCTGGCATCGCGCCTATACAACTGGACTGATGATCACGGTATGAAGGATTTTCTCTCCTTCTTGATTGCTCGCGATACGTACCATCAGCAGCAGTGGTTGGCGGTGATCGAAGAGCTGGGCGGCTTCGAGAAGCAGCTGCCGATTCCCAACGCTACGCCGGAAGATAACGAGGCGATGCAGCACTCTTACTACTACCTCAACACGCTGTTGGATAAAGAGGCGCCGAAAGGCCGCTGGTCGGAAGGCATATCGCTGGATGGTCGCAGCCAGTACAGCGTGCGCAATCAGCCTGCGCCCGAAGGCCAAGAGCCGAGCCTGGGCAGTGCCAAAGAGAAGTCGGGGGCGCAGAAAGAGCAGATCGACCCCAACAAGTAAGAGCGATTTACCCACGCCGTGAATGAACAAGGAGAGCGCACGATGGAAGCCAAGTATTTGGAAGATTGGTTACGCGATGCTCATGCGATGGAAAAGCAGGCGGAAGAGATGTTGAAAGCGCAGGCGAAACGAATCGAGCACTACCCGACGCTGCGCGCCCGCATTGATCAGCATCTTCATGAGACCGAGCATCAGGCTGAAAAGCTGGAGCGGTTGATGAATGAGCTGGGGATTGACACCTCTGCCGTCAAAGACATGGGCGGTAAGCTGACGGCCTTTGGCCAGTCGCTGGGTGGCATGATGGCAGGCGATGAGGTGGTCAAGGGCGGTATTGCGAGCTATGCCTTCGAATGCTTTGAGATTGCCAACTACAAGGCGCTGATTGCGGCGGCCGAGCAGGCCAATCAGCCAGAGGTGGTGCGTGTGTGCCGTGAGATTCTGCAAGAGGAGCAGGCCATGGCGGACTGGTTGGATCAGCATCTGGACGATACTACCCGCACCTTCCTGGCACGCGCGGACGACAACGACGTGCAGGCCAAGAAGTAACCACGAGCGTCGCTATACGGAGCGCGTCACCTAGCCACGCCCTTTTCCCCGGTAGCCCTGACCGGGGTTTTTTGCGCCCATTAAACACCGCCCCTGACGTATCGCAACGTGGGGCGGTGATGGTGCGTGTAGCCCTCGGGCTGGCGGGGATGATTACAGATGATCGCGAGGAATCTTCGACGACCAGTTCTTGGAAAAGACCCGGTAGGCGTTTTCGTAGGCGTCTAGCTGGGCGTGGACCAGAAAGTGACGCGCGGTGCAGGTCAGCACCGTGCGGGTATACACTTCCGTGTCCCAACGGCCGCGCTTGAAGTGGCTCTCGGTGAGCGTCTCGCCACGGGCGGAGGTGAAGTCATCGGTCACGGTGCTGTAGTACTCCCGTGCGCTGCGGTGAATCTCGGTGCCCGTATCGTCGATGCGAAAGCATCCTTGGTCGTTGATGACTTCTAGCGTAGAGCGTTTGGTGGCCAAGTCGCGGTGCAACAACCAGTTATGCTGGCTGGGCGCAAGCGTGGTGATGGACAGCGGTTTGGCCGCTTGGGGTGGTTCAAAGGTAACGGTGTTGTCATCATCGGTGGCGGTGCGCACGGGTAGGTGGAGCGTGCAGTTGTCCAGGGTGAGATCGACCTGGGCGGGCGCGGGCGACAGCCACGCCAATGGCCAGTAGGAGGTCGAGATCGACAGGCGAAGCTGATGCTCCTTGGGAAAGCGTTGGGCAATGCCGTTCATGGAGATCTGCACTGTGTACCGTTGGCCTGGCACTAGGTCGCTGGGGTACTCATCGCTCTCTCGATGGGTGAGGTTGAGTAGCCCGTAGGTGACACGGGTGGCTTTTCCATCCGGCGCTACGTCAGAAAGGCGCACCGCTAGCATCGCCTGAGGTTGATCGCAGGAAACCGTTAGCGACAGTGTCGCCACGCCGAAGATGTCCAGCGCTTCCTCTAGGGGGGCGCTGCTGAATACCAGCGAGCCGCCATCCTCTTCACGCTGGTCGCCGGGAAGATCGGGCGTCGCAGCATAAGAGCACCATTTGCCCGCCGACATGCCCACGCTGATGGGTGATTGCAGGCCGAGGGTGGGCGGCGCGGTATGACGGGAGCGCGGCTCGAGGGTCAAGCGGTTGGGCTGAAGGTAGTAGCGCTGCGTTTGAATCCGTGGCGAAGGCCACTGATCTTCACTCAGCCAGCGCCCTGGCCGGTCGGCGTAGCTGTTATCCGGTGGGACGCTATCCTGCTGCCAGACGCGCAGCATCGTCTCCTCCATGATGCCGTTCTCCTTACCTTTCAGCCAGTAATCCCACCAGCGCAGCGCCTCCTGTAAAAAACCGATGGCCGGGCCGGGAATCCCTTGGTGGGGATATTTATGCCCCCAAGGGCCAATCAGCCCTTTGCGCGGTACCGCCAGATGCTCCATCAAGCGCAACACGGTATTGGTGAACCCATCGGCCCAACCGCCGATGGCATACACGGGGCACTGAATCGCCCCGTAGTGTTCGCCCACCGAGCTGGTGGACCAGTACGCATCGCGGCGCTGGTGACGCAGCCACTGGTCGATCCATAGTCCACTGTGCTCCATACGGTCGAACCACATCTCCCGCCAGCGCTCCCCTACGATCTCTGGATCGGGAGGAAGCGCATTGAACGCGAACATCACGGTCGCCTCGGACAGGTTGTCTCCCAAAAGGCAGCCGCCCATGTAGTGCATGTTGTCGGCATAGAGGTCGTCGCTCGAGCACAGGCTGATGATCGCCTTGAGGGCAGGAGGCTGTTTGGCCGCCACTTGCAGGCTATTAAAGCCGCCCCAGGAAATCCCCATCATACCGACGTGGCCATCGCACCAGGGCTGCTCGGCCAGCCAAGCGATGGCATCCACGGCATCCTGCTGCTCTTGTTGGGTATACTCGTCGGTGAGCACACCGTCGGAATCGCCGCTGCCGCGCATATCCACCCGCACACACACATAGCCGTGGCCTGCTAGGTAGGGGTGGTTGCTGGCATCGCGGCCCCGTGTTACGTCGCGCTTACGATAAGGAATGTACTCCATGATGGCGGGGAACGGCGTGGCGTCAGGGGTGACGGGGAGCCACACCCTGGCCGCTAGCTGTTGTCCATCGCGCATGGGGATGAACAGGTTTTCGATCTCACGGATGGGGTAGGGGAAATCGTCAACGATCTCCATGTTGGTCTCCTTACGCATCGATGGGCTCGATGTCGAAGTTGAGAACATCGAGGCAGTACTGGTAGTTCTGCTCTATCTCCTCGTGGGTGTTGCCGGTGACGTAGAGTGTGCCTAGGCGATAGCAGAAACTATCTTGGTGCATCAGGTGGCTGAGCTGCTGGCCAGGTTCGACATCGATCACGACATCGGTATGTGGCAAACGCGCCTTGAGCGCGGCGATCTCTGCCTGGTTGGGAATGCGTTTGACCACGCCATCGTGGTGGGCAAAGGGGATGAAGCACTTGGCAGCAATGGGCGCGACCCCCTGACGGTTGAGCAGCGATGGCCGCTGACCCAGGGCAATATCCACGGCGATTTCATGATTCGACATGCCATCGACCAAGACGAAAATCTCACTATGAGATTGCGAAATGCGCGTATTGACTTCGATGAGCCAGAGCTTTTCTCGCGCCTCGTCCCACATGAATTCCACGTTGAAACAGCCGTTGTTGTAGCCAATATGGGCCAGGAAGGTTTTGGCGGTTTCCACCATTTTGTGGTGAACGTGCTCGGGCAGGTTGCTGGGATACTCCAGGCGATCAAAGAGGGCAATGGAGTTCTCGGCTTTAGGTTGGGAAATAATGCCGTGAATATTAAATTCGCCGTTGAACACCGAGCCTTCCGGGGCGCCTTGCACACCGCTAATGATCTCTTCGGCGATACACGCATTGCCATCTAAGTGAATAATCTCCTCGGGCACGTCTATATAAGCAAGTGCTTCATTAAAGGCATCGCCAAGTTGACGGATGCCCGCGCGTATTTCCTTAATGGCCTGTTCGAAGTGTAAGGACGACTCAATCTTGAACCCTAAATGAGAAGAGAACGCCTTCACTGGTTTCAGCCAAAATGGATAATCGAGCGTTACCTGGGAGAGTGGGTCCTCCGCAAAAGGGTCGATGCCGCAAAACTTGGGGACCACGTCGGGCACGACCTTTTGCTGCTCTAAACGGCTCCAATACTTATGTTCGCATTTTAAAACGCTGGTGATTGAGGGGGAGGGGAGGTGGTGCTGCTGACAGAGAATCGGCACGATGACGCTCGTGGGAAAGTCCCACTGTGCAATGATCGCATCGACGGTGCCGGGGTAAGCGGTGAGTTGTTCGTTGGCTAGTGACAGCAGATGATTAAAAGAGACGTTATCTGACTCTACGGCAGTGCTGACGTCTAGTAATCCATGTATCTCCAAGTCCTTGCGCTCTCTCAGTGTTTGCATGGCGCGTGTTTGCTTATCTTCTAAAGCAATGACGAAAACGTTGCGTTTCATGTGCGACTCCCTGAATGGTTGAGTGGGCTATCGATCCCTATAACCCCAGACTGGAGCCTATGAAAGACGTTTTTTACTTTCCAGTATTTAGGTGTTTAAAGTGGCGATAATTAATGTATATCACGAGAATGCTTGATAAGATTCACCCATGAATGTATCTCTAGGTTTTTTTGTTCTTTATTTTGTTATGGTCGATAGTTGATATAAGATTAGCGTCAAGCGGTCGACGAGGATGAGGTGTCGATATTTTAACAAATGTTAATAATCAATGTTTTGTTGGCTTTTATGGTGGTGTGCTATAGAAACTGTCTTGTTTAGTTATTTGCATTTGTCTATATTTCTGTCGCGTTATCTTCCTTTCTATATATCAGTATTATAACTGGTTCCTGGTGAGTATAGCGTTTGTCTAACTACAAAGGAGTGTAGAGATGAATAAGATTACTGCAGAAGAGTATAAGCAAGTGGAAGATGGAAATCGCAAAGGTTTACACGGCATCGACGGTGATGACAGCTCTTGTATAGATATTGTCGGTTTCTTGAATCTATATGGTGAATTAGGGGTCGAGGCTCGGGAGTCGTTGGCCCATATCAAGCACAAACCGGTGGAGCTGCGGCGCAATCAAAAGGTGTTTTCGCTCTGCGAAGGGCGCGCTGACATCTTTGTCGTGAAAGAGGGATGGTTGAGCCTGTCTCACGCCACCAGTACCCGCGGTCAAGACATCTGCAATGTCTTCATGCCCGGTGATATTATCGGCATGCGAGAGAGCTTTTTCGAAAGTCACGATATCGTGATCGTTTCATTGACGCACTGCAAACTCGAAAAAGTATCGGTGGATGATTTGCACGACCTGTTTAAACACCATGAGGAAATACGAAAAGCGATTACGTCGTATGTCATGGTGAACGATAATATTACTATCGAGCGGTTAAGAAGTTGTACGCATCATCGGTCGGAAGAGCGCGTGGCACACTTTCTTCTTGAAGTGTATGCGCGCTTTGACTTTAAAGGTCTGCTAACCAGTAATGTGTTTTCGTTCCCGGTCACGCAAGATGTCGTAGGAGAGTTATTAGGAATGACGAGTGTGCATGTCAGCCGTTGTATGACTGCGTTAGAGCAGAAAAAGCTGATACGCAAAACACGCAATAGTGTGAAGTTGTTAAAGCCTGAAGAGATGGTGCGCAATACCGGATTTGATCGGGATTTTATTTACGGGCATTTGTGCCTTGGTTAGCACACCGTAGAGTTAAAATAACCAGAGTGGCGCTTGAAAAGGCTATTCTGGTTTTTTTAGGTCGACTGTTTGATGGCGGCTGCCACGATAGGTGTGTTTAGTAAGTGTTAAAGTTATAAGAAATAGCGATAATTTATAAGCGTATTTTGCAGCAGCGACTGGGCGCATTGTAAGATGCCCACGAATAAATGTCATAACCCACGTTATGAAAGGAGACATCCTAGGTTGCAAGCGCAGAGGGGTTGGCTACCCTATCTACTGCGCTGTGTTTCTAAATGAGACACGTTTTAACTGAAGTTTAATCATACAAGGAGTGGATTAGATGACAGTCAGCAATACACCGCTAAAGAACGTAACCGCCCACAAACAGTACAGCGAGATGGCCGATGTGCCCACGGCGGGCAATGCCAAGGTGGCGGATGCCTATCCCACGCGCCTTGCCCAAGCGCCTGAATCACTCACCCAGCCCCGCCAGGATGGTGTCGTAAAAGGGCGTACGTTGCCGGGGCCATTGAGTCAAGCCCAGCTCGACGAGTTCGAACGCAACGGGTATCTGTTCATCCCCAATCTGATCGAGGGCGAGGAGCTGGAAGCGCTGCGCCAGGAGATGAACGCGCTGTTGAGTAACGACGCTTACCGGGACAAGGCGTTCAGCATCACCGAGCCCGAAAGCCATGAAATTCGCTCGCTGTTTGCCGTGCATCAGCTCTCTGAACGGTTGGGGGCATTGGCCAGCGACGAACGCGTGGCCGGCGCGGCCCGGCAGATCATCGGCGACGATCCCTACGTGCATCAGTCGCGTATCAACTACAAGCCGGGCTTTGCCGGTAAAGGCTTCAACTGGCACTCGGACTTCGAGACGTGGCACGCCGAAGACGGCATGCCGAACATGCACGCCGTCAGCGCTTCGCTGATCTTGACCGACAATCACGAGTTCAATGGCCCGCTAATGCTAATCCCTGGCTCGCATATGGAATTCGTGCCCTGCCTGGGAGAAACCCCGGAGGATAACCATAAGCACTCGTTGAAAGCCCAGGAGGTGGGCGTTCCTAGCCCGGAAGCGTTGACCCATCTGGTCGACAAGTACGGGATCGAGGCCCCGAAGGGCAAGGCGGGCGGGCTGCTACTGTTCGACTGCAACACGCTGCATGCCTCCAACGCGAACCTGTCGCCAGACCCGCGCAGCAACGTGTTCTTTGTGTTCAACCGGCCCGATAACCGCTGCGTCGCGCCGTTTGCCGCGCCGAAACAGCGTCCCTCGTTCTTGGCGCATGGCCCCGAGGAGCCCGGGTACCCCGAGGCTTAAGCGTCTCAAACGTCGACGCCGAGTGGAAATGCGCGGATGACACTGTGGAACATGGGCATGGCTGGGGTAGACTAATGCGCCTGTCGTTGCGAATGCGGCACGCATAATGAGAAGGAGAAGACCCGCCATGCGTTTTGTTCCACAGTTTACCGATGGTCAGGAGTTTCCCCACGCGCTGGGCAAGGTCGTCTGTGTCGGCCGCAACTATGCCGACCACGCCAAAGAGTTGGATAACCCGGTTCCCAGCGAGCCGCTGCTGTTCATCAAACCCGGCACTAGCGTCGTGGATTTAACCAAGCCGCTCGACCCGCCGTTTTCGCGGGGAGATGTGCATTACGAGGTCGAGCTGGCGCTGCTGGTGGGGGAGCGTCTGACCCACGCCACGCAGGATGAAGCCGAGCGTGCCATTGCCGGTATTGGCTTGGCAATGGATCTCACCCTGCGCGATGTGCAAACCAAGCTAAAAGAGAAAGGCCACCCTTGGGAAATTGCCAAGGCCTTTGATGGCGCTTGCCCGCTGTCGCCTTTTTTGCCGCTGAGCCGCGTGCCTAACTGGAACGCGCTGGCTTTCACCTTGGAAATCGACGGGGAAGAGCGTCAGCACGGCGAAGGGGCGGACATGATTTTTGCCATTCCCACGCTGGTGGCGGAGATGAGTCGTCACTTCACCCTGGAGCCGGGCGACGTGATTTTGACCGGAACGCCAGCCGGCGTTGGCGAGCTGCCCCGTGGGGCCTCGCTGCGTTTGACACTCACTGGCGGCCTGGAGATCGTCACCAGCGTCGTCGAGTAAGGCAGCTGAGCTGCTCGCTAGTGACGCAAAAGCCACCGAGATACTCGGTGGCTTTGTTTATCGCCGGACGTGCCGGTGGGGTTACTCCAGGTAGGTGTAGCCCTCGAGCCCCTCGGTCAGACTGGCGGCAAAGTGCGCCTGCTCTTCAGGGGAGAAGCCGCTGGTGACCAACTGCTCGGTGAGTTTCTGTTTCAACACGCGGGCGTCGAAGTTCACGTACGCCAGCACGTTGGCTACCGTGTCCCCCGCCTGCGGGTTAGAGAGCACCCACTCGCCGTCCGCGCCGAGCGCCGCATCGACGGAATCGGTGTCGCCGAACAAGTTGTGCAGGTCACCCAGGATCTCTTGGTACGCCCCCACCAGGAAGAAGCCCAGCCAGCGCTCGTCCTCGTTGGCCCACTCGGGCAGCGGTAGGGTGCTTTCCACCCCTTGGCCATCCACGTAGCTATCGATCCGGCCATCGGAGTCGCAGGTGATGTCTTGGATCACTGCGCGACGGGTCGGCGCTTTGTCCAGCCCGGTGAGCGGGAGCACCGGGAAAATCTGTTCGATGCCCCACACGTCCGGCACCGACTGGAACAGCGAGAAGTTGACGAAAAGCTTATCCGCCAGCTTTTCGGCCAACTCGTCCATGATTTCCCGGTGGGCGCGGTTGCGGGTATCCAACTGACCACGCAGGCGCGTGCAGGCGGCCATGTAGAGCCGCTCGCCCTCGGCGCGGGCATTGATGTCGCTCAGCCCCAGGACGAAACGGTCGTGTAGCTCGCTGACCGCTTGCAACAGGTCGTGCCACGCCTCGACCAGCACTCGGGGTTCTTGGGTATCGGCCAACTGCTCGAACACCCGCCATAGCTCTTCAACCTGCGGGTCCTCTTCCTGGGTGGCGCGCTCAGGCGGCGTGTCGTTGACGCGCTCTTCACCAATGACATTGGTGATCAGCACCGCATGGTGAGCGGTCAGCGAGCGGCCGGATTCGCTGATCAGGTGAGGCTGGGGCAGATCGGCTTCTTGGCAGAGCTGGGAGAAGGCGCTGACGACGTTGCGGGCGTACTCCTGCATGGAGTAGTTGGCCGAACAGTAGCTGCGCGAGCGAGTGCCTTCGTAGTCGATGCCCAAGCCGCCACCTACGTCGACGGTGTCGATGGGCGCGCCCAGGCTCATCAGGTTTTGATAGAAGCGCGCGCACTCCCGCAGGCCGCGCTGAATGTCGCGGATGTTGGCGATTTGCGACCCCAGGTGGAAGTGCACGAGCTGCAGGCTGGCCAGGGCATCTTCGGCGCGCAGGGTGTCGACCACTTCCAAAATCTGGCTAGCGGTGAGACCGAATTTCGATTTCTCACCGCCGGTGTTCTGCCACTTCCCTTTACCCACCGAGGCCAGCCGTGCCCGCAGGCCAATGCGCGGCGTCACGTCCAGCTCGCGAGCCTCTTCGAGAATCAGCGCCAGCTCGGAGAGTTTCTCCACCACCAGATACACTTTGTGGCCGAGCTTCTCGCCCAGTAGTGCTAGGCGCACGTACTCGCGATCTTTATAGCCATTGCACACGATCAGTGACGAGCCGCCATCCGACAGCGCCAGCACCGCCAGCAGCTCCGGCTTGCTACCGGCTTCCAGGCCGACGCGGCCGTTACCGCGCTCGGAGGTCGCCAGAATCTCTTCCACGACGCGGCGCTGCTGGTTCACTTTGATGGGGTAAACGGCGGTATAGCCGCCCTGATAGTCCACGTCCTGCATGGCGGCATCGAAAGCACCGCAGAGCTGCTCGACGCGGTCGTGGAGAATATCGCTAAAGCGCACCAGTACCGGCAAGCGCAACCCGGCAGTTTGCAGCTGGCGAACCAGCGTGCTGATAGGCAGCGCCGGGCCTTCTGCATCGCTGCCTAGCGGACGCACCAGGGCTTGGCCGTGGTCGTCGACGTCAAAGTAGCCGCTGCCCCACTGGTCCATGTTCCAAGTGCGGCGGGCACGTACGGCGGGGCTGCTGGTCGTTGCCATGTCACTCATGAAGATGCCTCTGGAATGGGAAGTGCGCCCCACGCGATGCGTGCCTTGAGAATCACGCGGAAGCGTTCGGGGTCATGGGGGGTCAAGTCGTGAGCCGGCGGGTCGACATACACCACCAAAAGCCGCGACAGCCAGTAACGCAGTGCCGTCATCCGCAGCATGGTCGGCCACAGGGTGCGCTCGGTCTCGGTGAGCGGACGACGCGCCTGGTAGGCGCTCAAGATCGCATGGTAGCGCTCGGCATTCAGCGAGCCATCCTCGTTGGAGGCCCAGTCGTTGATCACAATGGCGAGATCGAACAGCAGGTCGCCGGTGCAGCCGTTGTAAAAATCGATGATGCCGCCGAGGCTGTCGCCTTCGTACAGCGTGTTGTCACGGAACAGGTCGCCGTGCAGTGCCCCCTGGGGCAGCGCGCCATGCTGGTTGAAGGCGCTTTCGTAGTCGTCCACTTCGTTTTTCATCAGCGTTTGATCATCCGGGCTGATGTAAGTGAGCACTTTGTGGTGGACCGCCCGCAGCCAGTGCAGGTCGCGGGGATTGGGGCGGTGTCCAGGGAAGCGTTGCGACACCTTATGCAGCCGCCCCAGCGTCGTGCCCAGCGCTTGGCACTGAGCTAGATTGGGCGCGCTGGGGTGTTTGCCCGGTAGGCGCGGGAACAGCAGGGCGGGCTTGCCCGCCAAACTGTGCAGGGCAACGCCTTCACGGTCGTGAATGGTGCCCGGCACCGGCAGGCGGTGCTCGTCTAGGTAGTCGAGCAGTTCCACGAAAAACGGCAGCTCTTCGTGCTCGCCCTGTTCGAACAGGGTCAGCACCAGCTCGCGGCGGTCGGTGGTCACGAAAAACGTCGAATTCTCCGTACCGCCTGCCACACCCTGAAGCGCGACAAAGCTGCCAACATCAAATTTTTCCAAAAACGCGGCGACCTGTGCGTCGCTAAGCGGGGTGAATACTGCCATGAGGATCTCGCCCAGGTTGCTAAGCCCATTATTGTAGCGGCTTGCCGCGCGAGTTGGCAGCGTTGTGTGGCGATGCGCCTCGTGTTTTACGGCTCTTTTCTGCAGCCCCGGCGCTGAACGCGTATCATAGAGAACAGACATCCTTACCGTTTTGCTGACTATGGAATTTGGTTATGGCCCGTGCCCCAATCGTGCTCGTCGATGGCTCTTCGTACCTCTACCGCGCGTTTCATGCGCTGCCGCCGCTAACGACCTCTAACGGTCAGCCGACCGGGGCCGTGAAGGGCGTGCTGAACATGCTCAAACGGCTGATAAAAGACTACCCCGATAGCCCCATGGCGGTGGTGTTCGACGCGCCGGGTAAAACCTTCCGCGATGAGCTGTACAGCGACTACAAGGCCCATCGTCCGCCCATGCCAGACGACCTGCGTAGCCAAATCAAACCGCTGCACGCCTGTGTCAAAGCCCTCGGCCTGCCGCTGCTATGCATCGAAGGGGTCGAAGCGGATGACGTGATTGGCACGTTGGCGCACCACGCCACTCAGGCTGGCCGCGACGCGGTGATCTCCACCGGCGATAAAGACATGGCCCAACTGGTGAACGGCCACATCACGCTGGTCAACACCATGAAAGAGGAAACCCTCGATGAAGCGGGCGTGGAGGAGAAGTTTGGCCTGCCCCCCGCACTGATCATCGACTTTCTCGCGCTGATGGGCGACAAGGTGGATAACATCCCCGGCGTGCCGGGGGTGGGCGAAAAAACCGCCATCGGTCTGCTGCAAGGTATGGGCGGCGGTTTGGACACGATTTATGGCGATTTAGAACGCGTGACCACCCTTGGTTTTCGTGGCGCGAAAACGCTACCCAAAAAACTGGAAGAGCACCGGGAGCAGGCGTTTCTCTCTTATCAGCTGGCCACCATCAAAACCGACTGCGACCTGCCGGTGGGATTGGATGATTTGGACATTGCCCACCCAGACCGCGAAGCGCTGGTCGAGCTGTACAAAGAGATGGAGTTCAAGCAGTGGCTCGCCGAGCTGCTGGAAGGTAACGACGAAGGCGTGGACGATGTAGCAGGCGGCGAGCCCGTCTCGGAAGCAGCCGACAGCGCGACGGAGACGGCGCCGACCGAGCGCCATGATCATGTGATTACCGAGCAGGCCGAGCTGGAGGCGTGGTTCGAACGGCTCAACGAGGCCGAACGCTTCTGCTTCGATCTGGAAACCACCAGCCTGAACTATATGGATGCCGATATCGTCGGCGTTGGGATTGCCCTAGAGGCAGGCGAGGCCGCCTATATTCCGTTGGCTCATGATTATCTGGACGCCCCGACCCAGCTGGACCGCCATACGGTTCTTCAGGCGTTGAAGCCGCTACTGGAAGACCCCACCAAGACCAAGATTGGCCAGAACCTAAAGTACGATATCTCCGTGCTCGCCAACGTGGACATTCATGTCGTGGGGCCGCTTGCGGACACCATGCTGGCCTCCTACGTGCTCAACTCCACCGCCACGCGTCACGACATGGATTCGCTGGCGTTGAAGTACCTGGGCGAGAAAACCATTTCCTTCGAAGAGATCGCAGGCAAAGGAACCAAGCAGCTCACCTTCAACCAGATCGCCCTGGAGCAGGCGGCGCCTTACGCCTGTGAGGACGTGGACATCACCCTGCGCTTGCAAGATACCCTGCGCCCGCAGGTCGAACGGGAAGGGCGGTTGGCCGAGGTGCTCGACCGCCTCGAGCTGCCGCTGATCAACGTGCTGTCACGCATCGAGCGCAACGGCGTCGCCCTCGATGCCGAGCGCCTGCACGAACAGAGTCAGCAGCTCGAACAGCGTATCCGTGAGTTAGAGAGCAACGCTTTCGAACTGGCGGGCCGCGAGTTCAACCTGGGCTCGCCCAAGCAGTTAGGGCAAATTCTGTTCGACGAGCAGAAAATCCCGGTCATCAAGAAAACCCCGAAAGGCGCGCCGTCAACAGCGGAAGCGGTACTCGAAGAGCTGGCGCTGGACTACCCGCTGCCTAAAGTCATCATGCAGCACCGTGGGCTAGCCAAGCTGAAATCCACCTACACCGATAAGCTGCCACGCCTGCTTAACAAGACGACTGGGCGGGTTCACACCAGCTACCATCAGGCGGTCACGGCGACCGGTCGGCTGTCGTCGTCGGATCCCAATCTGCAAAACATCCCCATCCGCACCGAGGAGGGGCGCAAGATTCGCCAGGCGTTCGTGGCGCGCCCTGGCTACCGCATCGTCGCGGCGGACTACTCTCAGATCGAGCTGCGCATCATGGCGCATCTATCGGAGGACAAAGGGCTGCTGGAGGCGTTTGCCGAAGGGCGCGATATTCACACCGCGACGGCGGCGGAAGTCTTTGGCACCTCGCTGGACAAGGTCTCTGCCGACCAGCGCCGCAGTGCGAAAGCCATCAACTTTGGCTTGATCTACGGCATGAGCGCCTGGGGGCTTTCCCGCCAGCTGCACATCGACCGCAACCAGGCGCAGACCTACATTGATCGCTACTTCGACCGCTACCCCGGGGTGGCTCGCTACATGGACCGTATTCGTACCCAGGCGGCGGAGGATGGCTTTGTCGAAACCGTGATGGGGCGGCGGCTCTACCTGCCGGAGATCCACTCGCAAAACCGCAACCGCCGACAAGGCGCCGAGCGTACGGCCATCAATGCGCCCATGCAGGGCACGGCGGCGGATATCATCAAGCAGGCCATGATCGATGTAGATGCGTGGCTAGCGGAGGGGAAGTTCGACGCGCTGATGGTCATGCAGGTGCATGATGAATTGGTGTTCGAAGTTGCCGAGGCCCAGGTGGATAGTTTTATCGAGCAGGTGCAGACACGCATGCAGGCGGCGGCATCGCTCAACGTCCCGCTGATCGTAGAAGCGCAAAGCGGCGCGAATTGGGATGAAGCTCACTAACGAACGAGAGAGCACTCGCCCATAACACACAACCCCCACAGCGGTCGCTGCGGGGGTTGTGTTTAGTGCGTTACTTAAGCACCGGCTTCAAAAGCGTGTGCCCAAGCCGCGCTTAACGCCAGCTAACGCGGTCGAAGATACGTACCGCTTCCGGGTTGTTCTCACCCAGAATGCTGATGTTGATGTCGTCTTTGGCGAAATCGCCCCAAGACTCCAGCACCGGGTTTTTCTTCACGCCTTCGACCACCGGGAACTCGTAGTTGCGCTCGGCCAGCACTTCTTGTGCTTGGTCAGAGGCCAGGAACTCCAGGAAGCGAATGCCGTTTTCCGGGTTTTGCGCGTTGGCGACCAGGCCAGCACCGCCGACGTTCACGTGGGTACCGCGGTCATCCTGGTTGGGGAAGATCACGCCCACTTTACGCGCGGCTTCACGCTCGGCGGCATCGTCAGAGTGCAGCAGACGCACGTAGTAGTAGTGGTTACCGACCGCGAGGTTACACTCACCGCTAGCAACGCCCAGAATCTGGTCGGTGTCACCGCCTTCCGGGTCGCGAGCCATGTTGTTCACGACGCCCTGGGCCCACTCTTGCGCGCCCTCTTCACCGTGGTGCTCGATCATCGACGCCAGCAGGGACTGGTTGTAGATGTTGTTGGAAGAGCGGATGCACACTTGGCCTTCGAACTGCGGATCGGCCAGGTCTTCGTAGGTGGCGATCTGACTCGGGTCGAAGTTTTCGCGGTTGTAGTAGATCACGCGGGCGCGCTGGCTAAAGCCAAACCACATGCCTTCCGGGTGACGCATGGACTCCGGCAGGCGCTCGTTGAGCACGTCAGAGTCTACGCTTTGAAAAATGCCGTCTTGCTCCGCGCGCCACAGGTTGCCTGCATCCACGGTCAGCATGACGTCGGCAGGGCTCGCGACGCCTTCACGCTGCATACGCTCCATCAGCTGGTTGGCGTCGCCTTCCAGTACGTTCACTTCAATACCCGTCTCGTCGGTGAACGCTTGGTAGAGAATCTCGTCAGAGTCGTAGTGACGAGCAGAGTAGATGTTGACTTCGTTAGCGAGTGCGCTGGTGGCAAACGCGGAACCGGCCATGATGGCGGCAACGGAAGCCGAAAGACGTGCCTTTTTCATAAAAAATACCCTGAATGTTTATGATAATAAGTTGCATTAGCGCCGTAGCGTATTGAAACGCCTTGGTCGGAACGCGTCAAGTGAAATGATAATGACACGCATCTATTTTTGTAACGCGGCGCATTGCCGGTCAAACGTGCATCTCTTGCCAATAGAAAATAGAATGCAAATACCTTTCAACCGTGTTTGCAACGGCTGCGTCCCTGCGTACTCGTTGTGAACAAACCATGGGTGAACGAATGACGGCAACAGTCTCCCTTTCTGACGTGGCCGCTCCCGCATCGGCGCTGTCGCTGCGCGGTGTGCAACACACATTTGCAGCCAATCACGTCGTCAAAGGCATCGACCTCGACATTGCCCAGGGCGAGGTGGTCTGCCTGCTTGGCCCGTCTGGCTGTGGTAAAACCACGCTACTGCGCATCGCCGCAGGGCTCGAAGTGGTTCAAGAGGGCACCGTCAGCTTAGAAGGGCAGGCCATCGCTGCCCCGGGCAAGCGTCATGTGCCGCCGGAGAAGCGCAATGTCGGGCTGGCGTTTCAAGACTCTGCCCTTTTTCCGCACTTGAGCGTGCTGGAAAACGTCACCTTTGGTTTGAAGCATCTGCCCTCTGGCCAGCGCCGCGCCCGGGCACTGGAGCTATTAGCGCAGCTGGGCATGGCCGATTACGCCGAGACCTATCCTCACATGCTCTCGGGCGGCCAGCAGCAGCGGGTGGCGCTCGCCCGCGCCCTGGCGCCTACCCCCAAACTGATGCTGCTGGATGAGCCCTTCTCTAGCCTGGATGCCCGTCTACGTGACCGGATTCGTGACGATACGCTGCACGTGCTGAAAAAGCTGGGGTCTGCGACGCTGCTGGTCACCCACGACCCGGAAGAGGCGATGTTCATGGCTGACCGCATTGCCTTGATGCGCGATGGCAAGATCGTCCAAACGGGCACGCCGCGGGAGCTTTACTGCGCGCCGGTCGATCCATTCGTCGTGACCTTTTTTGGGGAGGTAAACGAGTTGGACGGCGTGGTTCAGGACGGTGTGGTACACACCCCGGTAGGAGACGTGGATGCGAGCTGGCTGCCCGAAGGCAGCGCCGCGCAGGTGATGATTCGCCCGGAGGCGCTGCGCATCAAAGAGCGCGACCTGCCGGCCGATGCCCACAGCCACAGCCACGTGGTGATGGCGAAACTGCTTGGCCGCACGAGCTTGATACACCTCTGCGCCCACGGCGCGGGTGGCCAGGAGGCACACCTTCACGCCCGTGTGCCGGGTGTCTTCCTCCCCCAGGAGGGTCAGCCGATCGATATCGATCTCGACCACTCCCAAGTGTTCATCTTCCCGCGTTAAGCGCCTGGTTTTGTCAGGCGTCTACTTACTCGGCTTGGCTGCCTGGGCGCGCCCGGCGCATCGCCAAGCTGAGTAGAATCACCGGCAAAATACCCACTACCACGATGGTCAACGAGGCCGTGGAGGCCTCCGCCAGACGTTCATCGGATGCCAGGCTATGGGCGCGCACCGCCAGGGTATCGAAGTTGAACGGGCGAAGGATGATCGTGGCGGGCAGCTCCTTCATCACGTCCACGAAGACCAGAATGCCGGCAGCCAATAGGCTGCTGCGCATCAGCGGCGTATGAATGCGCCGCAGCGTCCCCCCAGCGGTTTGCCCCAGCGTACGTGAGGCGGCATCCATGCTCGGGGTGACCTTCCCCAGGCTTGCCTCGACCGCGTTGAACGACACCGCCAAAAAACGCACCACGTAAGCGTAAATCAGGATGAATGCCGTGCCGCTGAAGACCAGCCCGATGATGGTGTCGTAATGGGTATGCAGCCAGGTATTGAGCGCGTTATCCAGCCAGGCGAATGGAATCAAAATGCCCACGGCCACCACCGACCCCGGAATGGCGTACCCCATCGCCGCGATGCGGGTAAACAGCCGTGCACTGGGGGAGTCGTGTAGCCGCACGCCGTAACTCAGCAGCACCGCTAGCCCCACGGCAATCAGCGCTGCTACCGTCGCGAGGCTCAGGCTGTTCATGGCAAAGCCGATGAAGCGCGTCCCAAACAGGCTGTCGCCGGTGGTGATTGCCATCTCCAACAGAATGCCGCTGGGCAGCAAGAAACCAACGCCGATTGGCAACAGGCAAGCCAGCGTTGCCCCGGCGGCGTGCCAGCCGTGCAACCGATATTCGGGTAACTGCTGATAGCGGTTGGTGGTGTGGAAGTAACGGCGTTTCCCCCGCGACCAGCGCTCCAGCAGCACAAAGGCAATCACGAAGGTAAGTAGGCAGGCGGCCAGCTGGGCCGCGGCAATCGGCTCGCCCAAGCCAAACCACGTGCGGTAAATACCGGTGGTAAATGTGTCCACACCAAAGAACTGGACCGCGCCGAACTCATTGAGGGTTTCCATCAACACCAACGAGACGCCGCCCACCAGCGCCGGGCGCGCTAGCGGCAGCGCCACGCTGCTGAATAGCCGCCAGGGCCCGCGTCCTAGTGTGCGCCCGACATCCAGTACGCACACCGACTGTTCTAAAAACGACGCCCGGGCCAGCAGGTAGACATACGGGTAGAGCACGAAGGTGATCAGCGTAGCGGCACCGCCCAGCGAACGAACGTTGGGGAAGTAGTAATCGCCCACCTGCCAGTCGAACCACTCCCGCAGCAGGCTTTGTAGCGGCCCGGCCACTTGCAGAAAGTCGGTATAGGCGTAGGCGATCACGTACGTCGGCACGGCCAGCGGCAGCAAAAGCGCCCACTCGAACAGACGCTTGCCAGGAAAGCGACACATGACGACCAGCCAGGCGGTGCCGGTGCCGATCACGAGCGTCCCTAGCCCTACCCACAGCGCTAACCAGAAGGTGTTGGAGAGGTAGCGGGGTAGGACCGTGCTGGCCAAGTGCTGCCAAACACCCTCGGTGGGCATCACGATATGCGCCAATACGACCAAGATGGGGAGCGCCACGATCAGCGCGATCAAGAACAGCGCAACGGACCACGGGCTGAGCGACAGCGTAAAGCGTGAAGCGAAACCTGACAGCAGAGCCGAGGGTGAGCGGCGAGCAGGCGTAGACACGTCGTGGACTCCTTGGACGAGAGGCAGCGTGGCTCGTCAATGCGAAAAAATAGCGGCTGCAAATAGTATCACCTGGGCTAGAAGGGTGCAGCCAGCATTCCTACAGGCAAAAAAAATCCCTCCGCGGTGCGGAGGGATGCGTAGCGTCCGAGGATGACGCGATCAGTAACCGACCATCAGGCTTGGCAGCCCGGTGATTAGGCCAGGGAAGATCGACATCAAAATACACGCCAAGATGATGATGATCACGAAGGGCACCACCGCTTTGTAGAGATCGACGATCTCGACGCCAGGCGGCGCGACGCCTTTCAGGTAGAATAGCGCATAGCCGAACGGCGGGGTCAGGAAGGAGGTTTGCAGGACCACGGCCACCATCACCACGAACCACAGCACGTCCACGCCCATCTGAGAGATGATGGGGAGCATGATCGGGAAGCTCAGCAGCACGATACCGGTCCAATCCAGGAACATGCCCAAAATGAAGACCAGGAACAGCATCAGCAGCAGCGCGCCAAAGGTGCCTCCCGGCATGGCCAGCACGAAGTCGCTGATCACCGTCATGCCGCCACCAATCGAGAACACGCCGGTAAACGCCGTGGCGCCTACCAGGACCAGCATCACCATAGTGGTGGTTTTGCCCGCTTCGATCAGCGTGTTGTAGCAGGTCGAGAGCTTGCGGTCACCGAAGATCAGGAACAGCAGGAAAGCGATGAACACACCAATCGCCGAGGCTTCGGTCGCGGTGGCGATCCCGGTGAACAGGGCGCCGAGTACGCCCAGAATCAGCGACATCGGCGGTACGACGTATTTACCCAGCATGATCAGCAGCTCTCTGGTGCTGACCTCGGCGCGCTCCTCTTTCGGCACTTTGGGGCCATAGCTGGGTTTCAGCCAGCAAATCAGCACCACGTAGAGCGCGTACATCACCCCCAAGAGCAGCCCAGGAATCAGCGCCCCGGCAAACAGCGCGCCCACGGACACCGGTGAGTAGCTGGCCATCAAGATCAGCATGATGCTGGGCGGAATCAGAATGCCCAGGCAGCCGCTCGCCATGATCACGCCCGCGCTGAGCTCTTTGTTGTAGCCATACTTGAGCATCGGCACCAGCGCGATCATCCCCATGACCGCAATGGACGCCCCGACGATGCCGGTAGTGGCCGCCAATAGTACCGACACCACCACCACGGTCAGCGCAAGGCCGCCGCGCACGTTGGCCAGCAGCAGGCGCATGGCGTCGAACATCTTCTCCGTCACGCCGGAGTCGTTGAGAAAGCGTGCCATCAGAATGAACAGCGGAATGGCGACCAGCACATAGTTGTCCATGGCGTTGCCATAGACGTTGTTGATGATGATGCCGAGAGTGTTGATACCGGGGCCTAGATACGCGCCGATGACCGCCATACCGCCTAGCACAAAGGCGAGCGGATGGCCCATAAACAGCCCCACCAGCAGTCCGCCAAACATCACTAGCGTTAGTAGTTCTGCACTCATGCGGACTTCTCCTCACGCAGTTGCATGATGGCGCGTAGGACGATGGCAACCGCCTGCAGCAAAATCAGCGCGGCGGCCACGACGATCACCCCTTTCACCGGGTAAACGGGAATCGAGACCATGCCGTAAGTCGTTTCACCACGGCTGAAAGAGCGCTCGAAGAAGCGCCAGCCGTAAGTCAGCAGCAGCCAAATGAACGGTACGAAAAAGACCAGGTAGCCAATGAGATCCAATACGGCCTGTTTCTTGCGGGATAGCAGCCGTTTCACCACGTCGACTTCCACGTGGGCATGATGGCGCAGCCCGTAGGCGGCCATGAGCATGAAGTGGGCGCCAAACAGCATTTTCGTCACATCGAACGCCCAGTCGCTGGGGCGGCCAAAGAAAAAGCGCGACACGATGTCGTAAAGCACGATAAGGGTAATGATGGCAATTAACGGCGCAATGATGCGGCCAAACAGCTCGTTAATCGCATCGATCGCCTTGGCAATCGCATTCATGGAAGATCTCCGCAACTGAGCTAAGGCCGCCCCGACAAGGGGAGGGGCGGCCGTGTTACGCTTTTATAGTGAGTGCCTTACAGGCAGGCTTCGATCTCTTCCAGTGAGGGCAGGTTGTCCATGGTACGGCTCATGTTGAACGGGGCCGTCACATCACGCCATGCGGCGTACTCTTGCAGGTAGGTGATCATGGAGTGGTAGACCTTGGCGTGGTCTGGGTTTTCACAGGCACCGCGTACGATGACCTCGTTGGTGATCTCTTGGATACGCGCCAGGTCCTCTTCCGAGAACTGATTGATGGTCACGCCCGCGTCGATGAACTTCTGGGTCGCTTCGGTGGACTCGCGCTCAGACCAGGAGAGTGACCACGCCATGGTGGCTTCGGCAGCGATACGCAGTTTGGCCTGGGTCTCTTCGGAGAGTGCGTCCCACGCGTCTTTGTTGATCATGACGCCGAACACGCTCGCCGACTGGTGCCAGCCGGGGGTGGCCCAGTAGTCGGCGACTTCGGCAAAGCCTGCATTGAAGTCAACGCCAGGGGTGGAGAACTCACCTGCGTCGATCACCCCACGCTCGATGGCTTGGTACACTTCGCCACCGGCCAGCGTGACCTGGGAGCCGCCCAGCTCTTCGAGCACGCGGCCCTGGTCACGGCCGGAGAGACGCAGACGCTTGCCTTCCAGGTCGGCGATGCTCTCGATGGGCGTGCGGCCCATGAAACCCGATTCGTTGTTGGTGATGCCGTAGGGCAGGTACACCATGTTGTACTGGCCGTAGATTTCCTGGTAGAGCTCGAAGCCGCCCCACTGTTGGATCCAGTTCAGATAATCGACACCGTTGAACAAACTGGTAGTGGTGGCTAGCGGCGAAAACGCTGGATTCAGGCCCGCCCAGTAGCCGGGCCAGTCGCCTGCGGCTTGAATGGCACCGGTTTCGGTCGCATCGAAGACCTCGGTACCAGGCATCAAGGTGCCGCCTGCGCGGAAATTGATTTGGACTTCATCGCCCGCCAGTTGATTGACCAGCTCGGCCCAATGCTGATCGATCTTGATCAGGTCGAGGTTCTCCGGCCACGTGGTGGTCATGGTCCACTGCTCCTGCGCTTGAGCGGTAGACGTGAGGGCGGCGAAGGCGACGCCAGCGGCAAGGCTGGTGAGTGCGAATTTTGTGGTCTTTTTCATTGTATGTTTCCTGGTACTTTGGCGGTTAGCGTTATTAGTGTTGGAGACCTGAAAGCAGGAAAGTACAGCGAGCAGGCTGACGTTTACGTAAAGTAAAACAACGCTGCGCTGCATCGCTAAGCTAGCACACTCCACCCGCTGCAACGCAATATCAGTAAATCAAGGAAGTTAACGCGGCGGCCATCGCAGAGAAAATGTGAAAAAAGCCGTTAAAACATTGCTTTAAAAGGTACTTCTACGCTCTTTACTCTGTCTTGAAGGGTGAGAAAACGTTGAAAAGCCCGGGTTTGTTCAACCAAAGTTGTAAGAGAATTCTTGCCTAAGGAGCCGCTATGGGCGGGTCACGCCACGCCGACCCCACCTCACCCCGCAAACACGTCGACAGGGAGGCTGCCACGCTCGTTTGTCATGCCCGCCGTTTAAAGCAGCGGGGCTGGCGCGGGCTGGTGTGGTTAAGCGGTGCACCAGCGCAGGCCCGTCAGCAGGCACTGGCGCTGTGGCAGGCCGCCGACTGGCAGGCACCCCTTTGGGTGGGCGATGCCCAACAGTCCGCCGTCGCTGCCAGTTTACCTAGCCGTAAAGCGCGTACCCGGCTGGGTGCCGAGCACCAGCTAGTGATCCTCGATGCCAGTGGCCACGAAGGGCTAGACCCCGATGCGCTGGGTGCGCTGGCGGGGACGGTGAGCGCGGGCGGCTTACTGGTACTCGTCACGCCATCGTCATGGGGCTGCCAGCCCGATCCCAACTACGCTCGCTTTGCCGATTACCCCTGGCCTTGGGAGCACCTCAGTGCCCACTACCTCACGCGTATGGCCCGCTTGCTGGGGGCGTCGACCGAGGTAGTGCGCTGGCCGGTGGGAGGAGCGCTGCGATTGCCGACCTTGGCCAAACGGCCGAGCGCCCCTGAGTCCTGTGAAGACACCGACTGTCTTACTGCGGACCAAGCCTTGGCGGTGAGCGCGCTGGTCAAGCTCAAGCGCCGTCGACCGCTGGTGGTGACCGCCGACCGGGGGCGGGGCAAGAGCGCTGCCCTGGGCATTGCCTGCGCACGGCTACTGCAACAAAGCGACGGTGGCGAGTGGCTGCTCACCGCGCCTCGGCTGAGCGCCGTGGAGAGCGTCTTTAGCCGTGTGGCGGCGCTGTGCCCGGCGCTACAGCGTCACGGCCCTGCCGAGGTGTCGCTTGCCAACGGCAGTCGGCTGCGCTTTTTGCCGCCGGATGTACTGACAGAACAGATCGAGCAGGGCGCGCTAGGGGGCAGCGGCAGTACGCTGCTGGTGGATGAAGCTGCCGCCATTCCAGCGTCGTTGCTGGCCCGCTGGCTGGCGGCTTTTCCGCGCATTGCCTTTGCCACCACGGTGCATGGCTATGAAGGCTCTGGGCGCGGTTTTGCCCTGCGTTTTCGCGACGTGCTGGATCGCCAAGCGCCCCAGTGGCGAGAGCTAACGCTGCAAACGCCAATACGCTGGTCCGTCGGGGACCCGCTGGAGTCGCTCATCCAACGGTTGCTCTTGTTGAATGCGCCGCTACCTAACGCACTCCCCTCACAAGACGAGTTGCCACATAGCATCGTGCTCAGCCAAGCGCAGCTCGCCGCGCAGGACGCACGATTAGAAAAGCTGTTTGGCCTGCTGGTGCAGTCCCACTACCGCACCACGCCGAGCGATTTACGCCAGCTACTGGATGGCCCCGGCACGGGAGTACGCATGATACTCCGCCGTGACGGGGAAGACCCGCAAGCCGTCCTGGTCACCCGCGAAGAGGGGGGATTCGGGGCCGAGCTTGCCGACCAAGTGGCCAGGGGCGAGCGCAGGCCCCAGGGGCATTTGCTGGCGCAGTCGCTCGCAGCCCATGGCGGCAGTCGCGAGGCATTGACCGCCCGATGGCGAAGGGTGGCGCGTATTGCCACGCACCCCCAGCGTCGCCGAGAAGGACTAGGAAGGCAGCTCTTGGAAGAGGATATCGATAGCGCTACCCAGCAAGGGGTGTCCCTGTATGGCGCCACCTTCGGGGCGGAAGCGTCGCTGCTGCGCTTCTGGCGGGCGCTAGGGTTCGTGCCGGTGCGCTTAGGCATGACCCGCGAAGTGGCGACCGGCGAATACGCCGTGATGGTCGCCAGGGCGCTCAACCCGGAGGGGCGCGCGGTGCTGGACACCTTGAGGAGCGGCTTTGCCGCTTCGCTGCCTAGCCTGCTGGCCTTCGAGCTGGCCGCATTGCCTGCGTCGGTCGTGGCGCTGCTGCTCGCTGCACTGCCCGCCCAGCCGCTTGGCACAGCCGAGCGTCAAGCCATTCATGACGTGGCTTATGCCCGTCGCGACCCCGCTCTGGCCCGACCCGCGCTACAGGCGCTGGCGAGAGAAGCCAGCCGTCAGCCGCTGGGCGAGGCGCAGCAGGCACACCAGCAGCTCGCCGCTTGGGCCTACCAAAATCAACCACTGGCCAAGGCGCAGAACGACGCCGTGCAGCGCTTGCGCGATGCAGCTCGACAGGTGATCGCCGCGTGCGCGCTTTTCCCCAGTGAGCCAGAGCGGTAAAGTAAGCCGGTTATCGATAATGAAGAGTTTCCATGAACGCACATCTAGCAGCGCTCGAGCCACGCCTTGTATGGCAGCACTTTCGTACTCTGTGTAACACGCCGCGCCCCTCCGGTCATGAGGCCGCGTTGGTCGCTACCTTGGAAGCCTGGGCGGAGGCGCAAGGGCTTGCCCACGACCAGGATGCCTTCGGCAACCTGCGTATCCGCAAGCCTGCCACCCCTGGCTGTGAAGGCGCGCCGGGAATCGTGCTGCAGGGCCATCTGGATATGGTGGCCCAGGCCAATGCGGGGCATGAGCACGACTTTACCCGCGACCCCATTCGCACCGTGGTTAAAGAGGGCTGGCTGCACGCCGAAGGCACGACGCTAGGAGCGGATAACGGGATGGGCGTAGCGGCCATTTTGGCCGTGCTGGAAGACCCCGACCTGACCCACGGCCCGCTGGAAGCCTTGTTCACTCTGGAAGAAGAGACCTCCATGGGCGGTGCGCTGAATCTTGCCGAGAACTGGTTGGAAGGCTCGCTGCTGCTCAATTTGGACAGTGAAGACCGTGGTGAGGTGTATATCGGCTGTGCGGGCGGCGCGGATGTGGTGGTCGATGCGCAGCTGCCCAGCGCCGCGCTGCGAGACGATGAGCAGCTGCTTTCCCTCTCGCTCACCGGCCTGAAAGGCGGCCACTCGGGCATGGATATCCATCAGCCGTTGGGGAACGCTAACCGCCTGCTGATCCGCGTGCTGTGGGCGCTGGAGGCGTACGATGCCCGCCTGGTGAGCTACCAGGGCGGCACGCTGCGTAACGCTATTCCCCGCGAAGCCTTTGCCCAGGTGGCACTGCCCGCCGACGATATGGACGCCGCTCTGGCAACTGTCAAGAAGTTGGCCGCTACTCTCAAAGCCGAGCTGGGCAGTGGCGACAGCGGCCTGGTATTGATCGCCGAGCGCGCTGAAAAGACCGACGCCGAGCCGCTGACCCGAGACGCCAGCGCCATGCTGCTGGCGGCGCTGCATGCCGCCCCCTGCGGCGTCGAGCGCATGAGCGCAGACGTGCCCGGCGTGGTGGAGACCTCTAATAACCTAGGCGTGCTCAGCGTTGAGCAAGGGCGCTTCCACCTCTGCGCTTTGGTACGTTCACTGCACGACAGCGCTGCCGAGGCAATGGCCGGGCGTTTTCAGGCGCTGTTTGGGCTAATGGGTGCACGGGTGAAAGTCGAGAACGGCTACCCCGGCTGGGCACCTAACCCGGATAGCCCGCTGCTGGCCACTTTCAAGGCGCGCCATGCGGCGCTGATGGGCCACGCACCCGAGGTGAAAGTGATTCACGCAGGCCTTGAGTGCGGCATTTTAGGCAGCAAATACCCCCACCTGGATATGATTTCCTTTGGCCCGCTGATTCGCGGCGCGCATTCACCGGATGAGCGAGTGGAAATCGCGTCCGTGGCGGAGTTTTGGGCCATGCTGCGCGATCTGGTGGAAACGCTGGCGAAGTAGCGCCGCGCTCAATCCGCAAAAACGCAATAAAAACGGCACCGCAAAGGTGCCGTTTTATAGGTATCTACAGTCCCAGACTTCATCGAGGCTGTTGAACTCGCTTATTTTCCCAAATAGGCGTTAAGCATCCACACGGTTTTTTCCTGCTCGCGGATGTAGTCGCCCGCTTGGGCGGCGGTGCCTTCGTCGTCGGCGTCAGACGCCAGTGCCAGCAATTCGCGCTGCAGTTCGATCAGCGTTTGATAGCCGGTGAGCACACCCTGCACGCAGGTTTTACCGTCGTGAACGTCTTTGTCTTCCTGAATGCGCGACAGCTTGGCGTAATCACTGTACGCATGAACCGGCTTGTGGCCCAGGGTCAGAATACGCTCTGCGACTTCGTCCACTTTGGTGAGCAGGTCGGTGTAGAACTCTTCGAATTTGGCGTGCAGTTCGAAGAAGTCATTGCCTTTCACGTTCCAGTGATAGCCACGCACGTTCATGTAAAAAATCTGGTAGTTGGCCAGCAGGTGGTTGAGTTTCTCGGCCAGCTGGCTGGCACTGCCTTCGTGTAGGCCAATGCTGTTCATATCGTCCATTGTGTGCTCCTCCATGGTTGGAGCCGCGCTGAAAAAGTACGGCCATCAAATCGTTTGATGTAGCTTAGAGCGCTGTGGTGGCGCTGCAAAACAGGTTTTTTGCATCGCAGCCATAGCGCCCTACCATTAGAGCGGTGAGCTGGCGACGGCTGACTCATCGCTGATGAATAAAGAGATGTAGGCGCAGGCGCGTCATTTCAAGGGGCTTATCTTCGAGGCACGCTCCAAGGCCCACGCAAAGGCGCGCTCAGCGGCTTGCAAGCCACAGGCGTGCGATGCTTTCGCAGCGGTCTGCCAGAAGCTCTGCCGTGCGGGGTAGCGCCTGTTCTAATGTCATAAGGCCATCGGCCAGCGCAAAGGCGGCGGTGACGCCCTCTTCCGTGCAGGCTTGCCAGCCGTCGCCCAGGCTACCCGCGAGCACAATCACCGGCTTGCCCTGGCGTTTAGCGGCGCGGGAGACACCAATCGGCGTTTTGCCCGCTAGGCTCTGGCCATCTAGGCGGCCCTCACCGGTAATCACTACATCTGCATCATTCAGTAATTGGGCAAAATTCGCCTGCTGCATGATCATTTCAATGCCCGGCGTTAGCGCCGCGTTCAAAAAGCAGTGCGCCGCAAACCCCATGCCGCCTGCTGCCCCTGCTCCCGGCAGTGCTCTGTCATCTTTGCCGAGCGCTTTGGCTGTTAGGTCAGCAAAGTGGCCGAGCGCGCGGTCTAGCGTTGCCACATCGGCGTCTGTCGCGCCCTTTTGTGGGCCGAAGACGGCGCTGGCGCCGCGTTCGCCCAGCAGTGGGTTATCCACATCCACGGCGGCCTCTACGCGTAAGTCGGCCAAGCGCGGGTCTAACGTCGAAAGATTCATGGTCGCAAGCTGCTGGAGTGCGGCGCCGCCTGGGGGCAGCGGTTGGCCCTGGGCATCCAGTAGCGTGGCGCCCAGCGCCTGGAGCATACCGGCACCGGCGTCGTTGGTGGCGCTACCTCCGAGCAGCAGCAGGGCATGGGTGGCGCCTGCATCTAGGGCAGCGAGAAACAGCTCGCCCACGCCGAAGGTGGTGGTATGCAGGGCGTTGCGCTCTTCGCGGGTCAGGTGCTGCAGGCCGCTGGCTTCTGCCAGCTCGATAAACGCGGTACGCTGCTCGCTTAGCCAGCCCCAGGCGGCTTGGCGTGGCCGCCCAAGGGCGTCTTGCACCGTGAGCGTACGGCGCTCGGCATGGGTGGCGGCAATTAAGGCGTCCAGGCTGCCTTCGCCGCCATCCGCCAGGGGGCAGAGCTGTGTGATGGCGTTGGGCGCTGCCCGTTGAATACCTTGTGCCATGGCCTTGGCGGCCTCTTCGGCACTCAGGGCATCCTTAAAACTATCAGGACAAAGCAGTACATTCATCGCACAACCTCCTTAAAACGTTGTCTCAGCGTGTTGTCGTTCTTTTTAATGTCTGTTGGCGAGCTTAGCGCGCTGCTTGGTGACACACCAGCCATGACGGTAGCGAGAGGATTTTTCATGAAGGCCATACCCCTTAGCATTACCTGCCTGTTGGCACTGGCGGGTTGTCAGACGGTTCCTGACCGGCTGCCCCAAGCGGAGCCTGCGCCAGCGGCGGCTTGCTACTTCCCCACCGGCCAGTCTTCGCCAGATGAAACGCTGAGCGTTTTGACGGAAAGCATCGACGTGCTGGAAGCCTGGGGATTTTCGTTGGAGACCACTGATACGGAGCTTGGGCTAGTGAGTGCCTCCCGGGAGCGCGAGCTGATCGGCTACTACGACCGCTATGACTACGACTATGGCTACGGCAGCGGCTTCCGCCTGTTTGGCGGGTTTGGTATTGGTCGCAGTGTAGGGATTGGCGTGGGAGGCGCCTTCGGCCCAGGTTTTGGCCAGCAGCCCGTTGAAGTAGAGCGGGTATCGCTGCTTGCCCGCGATGGCCATCTGCGCATCTCACGGGACATTCGCCGCTTTGATCACCTGGGCGACTTGCGAGAGTCCTATAGTGCCAGTAACGATGACTTCTGTGGCCGTTTCCAGAAAGCTTTTTCGTCATCCGTCACACCGCAGGGGGCATCATGACACCATTCCGCCATACCTCATGGGTAGCGCTCACGCTGTGCGCCGCGTTATGGCTGGCAGGCTGTGCCACCACGCAACCCCTTGAACCGCGCGAGCTGCGCTATAGCGCGCCAATGGAGCACACCTTCCGCGAGGCGGTGGCACTGATGATGGAGCAGGGCTATGTGATACGCCACGCTGACTTGACCTTAGGGCGCGCCGAGGCAAGCCTGGCACGCTGGCCCGGATATCGGATTCAGCTTCAAGTAAGCGAAGCTCAAGGGGGAAGTCTGGTCAGCGTGTCAGCACTGCGCGGTAGCCAGCCGATACCGCCTTATGTGCTAGATCCTTGGCTCGTGGAGTTACAGCGCAAATTAGGAGAATTGCCGTGATGAATGCATGGTCACCTGCCACGCTGCGTCGTACCGGCCAAGCGCTGCTGGTGGGCAGCCTGTTGATCAGTTCGATGGCACAGGCCCACCCTCACGGCTGGATCGACATGAGCGTGCGTGTCATTACCAACGATGACGGTGCTGTCACCGGGCTTCATCAAACATGGCGGATGGACCCCTTCTATAGCCTGGTAGTGATGGAGGAGTTGCAGCAGGTGCCGGGCGCTAGCCTGGAGCAGGGGCTGGATCAGTTGGGCAGTGAGATTCGCGATAACTTGACTCCTCAGCACTACTTTACCGAGGTGCGGGTCGGCGACGAGCCGCAGACGTTTGGCGAGGTCACCGAGTACACCGCGATGGAGCGGGACGGCCGTTTGACGTTTATGTTCATTCTGCCGCTGGCCACGCCTCAACCCCTCAGCGGGCAGGTGCTGGAGTATCAAGTCTTCGACCCCACGTACTACATCGAGATGGTACACGAGGAGGAGGGCGACGAGCCCTCTCCACAAGCGCTGATTCTCAACGGCGAACCCGACTGCGCGCTCAGCGTACTACCCGCCGACCCCGACCCTGAGCTGGTCATGCAGGCAGCGCTGCTGGATACGGACGAAGAGGGCGAACCAGGGTTAGGCCGTCACTTTGCGGAAACGGGCCGCGTGGATTGTCGCTAGCCGCCCGTCGGTCGAGTCGTGTATAAAGTGTTACTTTATATCTTTTCTGGAGGTGGCATGCCGTTAACGCGACGACAACTCACCATCGGCGCTGTGGCGCTCATGGGCGTGGCGCTGCTGGTGTGGGCCATGCAGGTGAATTTACAGGGGGTGAGCCTGCAGCTATTGACGTGGCAGCGAGAGCTAAACCGCAGTTTGACTCTGGCGATTACCGAGCTGTCACGAACGCCCACCACCGCCACATGGATCACGCTGCTCGGCGTCAGTTTTGCGTACGGCGTGTTTCATGCCGCAGGGCCGGGACACGGTAAAGCAGTATTGGCCACCTATTTGGCGTCTCATGGCGGTGCGACTCGCCGGGCGCTAGGGCTCTCGTTTGCTGCCTCGCTACTACAGGGCGTGACGGCCATTGCGATGGTGGCGGTATTGGTACACGGATTAGGCTGGGTGACGCGTCAAGCCATGGGCAGCGTGGCTTGGGTGGAGCAGGCCAGCTTTCTGCTGGTAGCGCTATTAGGGGCTTGGCTCTGCTGGCGGGCGGTGAAACAGCTGCGCCATGCCTATGCCGTGCAGAGTGAGCCGGTCATGGAGCACGTACATGCGCATGATCACAGCCACGACCACAGCCACTGCTGTGGCGGTGCCCATCATATTGAACCCGCGCAGGCGCTGGATTGGCGTACGGCCTTGATGACCGTCGGGGCGATTGGTATGCGCCCCTGCAGCGGAGCGATCTTGATGCTAGGTGCCGCAAGCCTTTTAGGCCAATTTTACGTGGGGGTCGCGTCGGTGGTGGCGATGTCGCTGGGCACGGGCATTACCGTGTCGATACTGGCCCTGGCGAGTATCGTGGCCCGAGGGTGGGCCACTAAGCGGCTACATAAACAGAGTCAGCAGCGGGTCGAAAAAGCCGCTGGCTGGGCGGCACTCACCGGTGGGGCGGTGATAGTTGCGCTGGGGATTTCCTTGGCGCTGGCCGGTGCGGCACAGCCCGCCAGCGGCCCGTTACTCAACGAGCCGCCAGCACGAGGATCGCTTTTGGGCGGTTGAGCTTAAAGCGACAGCCCCTCAATGTGCGCTAGCAGCTGTTCCCGGCGCTCCCCCTGCTGGGCGAGCTCATAAGGCTTGGGAGTGCCGTTGCCCCACACCGGCGCGGGCCAGCTGGCGTCATCGGTATAGCGCACCACCAGATGGATATGTAGCTGGCTGACCACGTTGCCCAACGTGGCGATATTGAGTTTGTCGCCTTGAAAACCCTCTTTCATGGCCGCGCCCAACTGCGTTGCTTCCTGCCAGAGCTGCGCTTGCTCCTCTTGACTGAGTTCAAACACTTCGCTGACCGAGGCCACTCTGGGCACCAGCACGACCCAGGGGTAGCGGGCATCGTTCATCAACAGCGCGCGGCAGAGCGGGAGATCCGCTAAGGGTAGGGTATCTGCTTCTAAGCGTGGGTCGAGTTCAAAGGTTGCCAAGCGGAGTGCTCCTAAGCCAAACGGTTTGGCAAGCATCATAGCAGGCAGCGGATAACTCAGCGAAAACAGGCGAAATTATTAAAATCTGTTACGCTAAAAACACTCCCAGGCGGTAAGGCTACCGCCGGAGCTTCCCGATGTTGAATGACTTGTTAAGGAGAACACGATGAAAAAACTACTGGCGACGAGCTTTATTCTGCTCATCACTGCGGGTGCTCTAGCGGGCTGCAACACCATTGCAGGCGCAGGACAAGACGTTGAAGAGGGCGGTCAAGCCGTTCAGGACGCCGCAAGTTAAGGTTCGATCTAACAGCTTGTTGTGCAACGTGCGGGCTAGGCAGCAATGTCTGGCCCGCACTGCGTATGAAGACAGCGAAACAAGTGATCAGACAAACGTCATCGAGGGAGAGCGATCATGATGCCCGCCAATCGTAGGATGACCACCCCGCCACGCCATCTAAAACGCGTGGGCAGCGCGCTGGCCGTGTTACTGCTCGCCGGATGTAGCAGCACACCCAGTGAAACCGCCGCGCCGAAGCCGCCGACGGTCGATCCCACCGCGCCGACCAACCAAACATGCGATGCCAGCGCCGTGCAGTACGCGATTGGTGCGCCCTTTGATGAGGCCAACGTGGCGACGCTCGAAGAGCAGAGCGGCGCCCGTCAGGTGCGTGTGCTGCGCCCCGGCAGCGCCGCGACCATGGACTACCGCGACGATCGGCTCAATATTCACTTGGAAAGCAACGACATGATCGAGGCGCTGCGCTGCGGCTAACGCAAAATCAGCCACACGCAGGCGGCGGTGAGTACGCCCATGGTGATGTTAAACCCGCGCCATGCTCGGTCGCTTTTGATCCACTGCCCGATGGCGCTGCCAAACGCGGCCCACAGGGCAATGCAGGGCAGCGCCACCAGCTCCGCAAACCCGGCCAGTACGAAAGCATTGATGACCGGCTGGCCGCTTTCCGGTAAAAAGCCCGCCATGAGCGCCAGCCCCATCACCCACGCTTTTGGGTTAGCGAATTGGAACATGGCCGCCTGCCAAAACGTCAGAGGTACCCCATGCTGGCTACCGTGTAAATTGGGCGGCGGTGCGGTGGCGATTTTCCAGGCAAGGTAGAGCAAATAAGCACTTCCTATCCAGCGCAGCGTGGTTTGCACCACAGGGAAGCGTTCGAACAGCACGCCTAGCCCCAGTGCAATGCTGGCAAACAGTAAGAAACAGCCTCCTAAAATTCCCCACATATGCGGCATCGTACGTCGAAAGCCAAAGTTAGCCCCCGAGGCGGTAAGCATGATGTTATTGGGCCCCGGAGTGAGCGTCATCGACATCATATAGAGCGCTGCTGGGCCAAGAATGAGCCATTCACTGTTCATTTTTTTGTATCCATACAATTGTAATGAGTTGGGTTGTTAGCGGGCATTTTTGTTAGCATAATGGGGCTAATTTTTACGTCAAAGGTTTTATTGTCACCATGACAATTTGGGTGCCTTCCATTGAACACATGAGCGGCCCACGCTATCGGGCAATTGCCCAGGCGATAGGCGATGCCATTACCAGCGGTGAATTAGCGCCAGATGACAAGCTGCCGCCTCAGCGACGATTGGCGGATGCGTTAGGCGTCACCGTGGGCACCGTCACCCGTGGCTATGCCGAAGCAGAGCATCGCGGCTGGGTGAGTGCCCGGGTAGGCAGCGGCACCTACGTGAAACAGCGCGGGCCAGCCCGTGTATTTGGCGGTCAGCCTGCTACGCAAGCCGGTGAGGACACGATTGATTTAAGCCTCAGCCTACCGCCGCCCCACCCCCTGCGAGAGCAGGCGATGAGCACGGCACTGAGTGCGTTAAGCACCTCGGCGGATGCGCTCAGGCGCAGCGTGGCTTACTCAAGTTCTCAAGGCAGTGACCACCACCGCGCCGCTCTCTCCCAATGGCTCACGCAGTTAGACATGACCCTGAACGCGGAGGAACTGCTGATTACTCAAGGCGGGCAGCACGGCATTAGCCTAACGCTCGGCACACTTTTGCGCCCGGGGGAGCTGGTCGCTGCCGATGCCTTGACGTACCCAGGAGCCATCAGTGCAGCCCAACAGGCGCATCTCAAGGTGGTCGGCATTCCCTTTGATCAAGATGGAATGTGTATGGAGGCGCTGGAAGCGCAGTGCGCACGCCAGCCGCCCCGCTTGATTTACCTCACTCCCGATCAAAACAACCCCACCGGCCTCTGCCTGAGCGAAGCGCGCCGGGAGCAGCTCGTGGCGTTAGCAAGGCGCTACGATATATGGCTGCTGGAGGATGGCGTGCAGTACCTACCCGTTGAACAGCGCGGCACGCCGCTGTATCAGCTCGCGCCAGAGCGCACGCTGTTTGTGTTTAGCACGGCGAAAGTGCTGGCAGGCGGGCTGCGTATGGGCGTGCTGCGCGCGCCGCCTGCGCTGTTGGAGCGGCTGGCGGCGGCATTGAGGGCGCAAAGTTGGATGGTGCCACCGCTCATGGTGGATTTGGTCTGCCACTGGGTGAGCCAGCCCTCCGCACACGAGCTACTGGCGTGGCAAACCCAGGAGCTGGCGGCGCGGCAGCAGATCGTGACGGACCATCTGGCGGGCTATTCGCTGAGCCGCCAGCCAAACGGCAGCAACGTATGGCTAACGCTGCCCGATGGCGTGCGGGCGCTAGAGCTGTGCGAACGGCTCCATCAGCAGGGCGTTAAAGTGACCAGCGCGGAACCCTTCTGCGTGGGCAGCGCCCCCGCCCCCCAGGCGGTGCGGATTTGCATCGGTGCCGCCGCCGACCAAACGGCGCTCAAGCGTGCGCTGGCGATTCTTCGAGCGAGCCTTGAGCAGCCGCCCTTGGCGACCGCCACGGTCTAGTTAGTCGTAGCGGTCTTTCCAGCCTTGGTGGCGTACCTGCTCTTTAAGCATTTCGAGCACGTCGTAAAGCACCTGCTCGGTCACTTTGGCGCTGGTGTCGTCGACGGTTAGCCAACTGTCAAAGCCATGTTCAGCCGTTCGCTCCACGAGCTGACGGAAGGCGGGGGAGTGCATGCCTTGGGCCATTTCATCCACCAAGCGCTGGGCCACGTTGCTAATGGATGCTTGCATCGCACTGGACGCGGTTTGCCCCATGGGTAAACGGTGCAGCCGTTGAATTTCCGGGCTCTCCCGCAGCGTGCGGCTCACCAGATCATCGATGGCCGCCATAATGGCGGTGCGATTTTGCTGATAGGCTCGGCCTGCCGTGGCCTCTAAGCGCTCGGCAATTTCATGGATGAGCTGGGTTTTACGCGGCATGATCACCCGCTCGATGACGCGCTCGGTGAGCGAGTCGCTGGCAACGATCTGCTCCTGAACATTGCCAAGCAGGCGTAGCGCAATACGGTCAGAGAGTTCTTCCAGTAGAATATCGTAGTACTTGGCAAAAAACCGATAGACCGACCAGCGCGTCACGTCGATCAAGCGCAGCCGATGTAGCCGGTGCAGGAGCGAGATGACGCGAAACACGCGCAGCCAACGGAACCCGCTGAGCGGAATGCAGCCCAGCACGTCGTACCAGTGCACGAAGGGATAAAAGAACCAGCGGTGATAGCGCCGCTCGGCAATTGCCACGGCCCAGCCCAGCAGCACATCGGCAATAAAGAAACTGACAAAGACCAAGTCAATGGCCATGAAGCGGCTGTGAATCGCCGTATCGTAAAAACGGTGAAAACCGGGTGTGATGTCGGCAATCGCTTGGTTGATCGGGCCAATCAGAAACAGCGAGTCAAACAGCAGCAGACTAAGGTTAATAATAACGGCGGCGAGGATCAGCAGATCCCAGCCGATGTGCGCATACTCAACGGCCTTGGGCAGGTGGGGATAGCGCTGCCTGATGGGCATGATGACTCCTTGTCGTCGCGGGTAGAGCAGCGCTTAGCGCTGCTGGTGATGCTGCTGGGTCAGCTCCTCTTCACGCTCTGCCTGTTTGCGTAGCTTCTTGCGCAGCGCGGCTTTTTCGAAGCGCAGCTTCTGCAGCGGGGTCTCCAGCGGCAGGGGTGGCACCCGGGCGGGTTTGCCGTCGGCGTCCACGGCCACCATGGTGAGGTAACAGCTATTGGTATGGCGAATCAGCTTCTGGCGAATATCCTCGGCCACTACCTTGATACCAATCTCCATGGAGGAGCGACCCACGTGATTCACGCTGGCGAGAAACGTCACCAGCTCGCCTACATGGATTGGCTGTTTGAACAGTACCTGATCCACCGAGAGCGTCACCACGTAGTGGCCGGAGTAGCGGCTGGCGCAGGCGTAGGCGACTTCATCGAGCTTTTTAAGAATAGCACCGCCGTGCACTTTACCGCTGAAGTTCGCCATGTCCGGCGTCATCAAGACCGTCATGGAGAGCTCGTGCTGGCCCGGTAAGGCGCTGTGTTCAAGGCTCTGGTCTGAGGCGTTGGGTACAGCAGAGGCGTCGGACATAAAAGTCACCTTACGATTAAAAATGCCCGCCCCCAGGCGATACCAAAGGGGCGGGCGTTGACGTCGTGCTTAGCCGCTTAGAACCAGACCAAGCCCACGGAAATGATAATGCCGGTAATGAACAGCTGGATCAGGCAGAAGCCCATGATGTCCTTCGCTTTCAAGCCGGCAATCGCCAGTACTGGCAGTGCCCAGAAAGGTTGCAGCAGGTTAGTCCAGGCGTCTCCCCAGGCCACCGCCATGGCCACGCGGGCAATGTCGGCCCCCAGCGCTTCTGCGGCAGGCAGCATGACCGGCGCTTGTACCGCCCACTGACCACCGCCGGAAGGCACGAACAGGTTCACGATACCGGCGCTAATGAACGACCAGAACGGCAGCGAGCTGGCGGTTGCAAACGAGACCAGCCACTCCGACATGCTCTGTGCAAGGCCCGACTGCACCATGATCGCCATGATGCCCGCATAGAAGGGGAACTGAATCACGATACCCGCGCCGCCTTTAATGGCCTCGTTCAGGCTAGTGAGCAGGTTGCGGGGCGTGCGGTGCAGCACGATCGCCAGGAACAGGAACATGAAATTCACCACGTTCAGGTTCAGGCCGCCGCCGCGCAGAATGAAGTGGTCGAGCAGGAACAGTAGGCCCGGCACGCCCACCAGCAGCGCCAGCGGCATGCTGTTTTCGAGCTTTTCGGCAGGTCGCGTGATACGGCCTACGGGCTCTGGCTCGTCGTCGAGCAGTTTGGGGTCGACGTAGACGCTGTCTTTCTCATCGGGCAGCATCATGCGGTTAACCAGCGGCACGGCGATGAATAAGCAGATGACGATGGCCAGGTTGAAGAAGGCGAAAATGGTCGAGCCTGTGCCAATCACGCCGATCTGGTCCGCAGAGAAGTGGCCTTCGGTGGCAATCGTCAGCGGCACCGAACCGGCCAAACCGCCGTGCCACACCACGAAGCCCGAGTAGGCGCTGGCCACCAGCAGGCGGTAATCAACCTTGATCACACGCGCCAGCTCTTTGGCGAACAGCGCGCCGACCACCAGGCCAAAGCCCCAGTTGATCCAGCTAGCCGCCAGTGATACAAGCGTGACGAGAATGATCGCGCCGCCGGGTGATTTCGCGGTACCGGCAATTTTTTGCAGAATGCGTTTTACCGGTGGCGAGCTTGCCAGCATAAAGCCGGTGACCAGCACGAGCAGCATCTGCATCGAGAAGGTCAGCAAGCCCCAGAAGCCGTCACCCCACATACGCAGCACGGCCAAGGGCGTTTGACGCTCTACCGCAATGGCGGCGACGGCGGCAATGAGGGTTAGCAAGAGGACGAAGATATACGGGTCTGGCAAATAACGCTCGACCAGCTTAACCGCTGGTTTTGATATGAGTTTTAGCATGGAGTGCTCACTTTATTCGTTATTAGGAAGTGCGCGGCTAATATACGGCGGTGCGGCACAATTTTCATCCCTCAACGGCCAATGCGCAGGGCGCTTAGCATTGTCGCATCACACTACGGTAGCGCAGTTAGCTAGCCCTGCCCGTTGTGGCGTTCAACGCTGCTGATCAAAGGTGAGACACGCGGGGGGACGCACGCCAGCGGGTCAGCCGGTAGCGGCGGTAGTAACCAATGAGCACGGCCGAGCGAGTCAGGGTGAAGAGCGTAAACGCCAGCCAGAGGCCGTGATTGCCCAGTCCCTGGCAGAACCACCAAGTAGGTAGGTAAACGGCGAGGCCTGCAAAAATGCTGTTGCGCATTTCCCTCACCGCCGTAGTGCCGATAAACACGCCGTCGAATAGATAGCTCCACACGGCGATGAGCGGCATGACCACCATCCACGGTAGATAGATAGCTGCGGTGGCGCGTACGTCATCAAGTCCGGTGAGCAGGGCAATGAGCTGGTTACCTCCCACTGCAAACAGCAGTGCCGCCGCAGCGGAGGTCCAGAACGAGAAGTGAGCCGTGGCGCGCACCGTAGCGGCAAACTCCCGCCAGCGCGCTGTAGTCCGCAAACACGCTGGCCAGCGCGACGCCGTTGCTGGTCATCCCTAGACCGACGACGAACCACAGATCGAGCAGGATGTTCACGCTGTTGGTCAGCAGCAGAATCATCAGCGTGACGCGGGAGTTCTGCTGCCCTAAGAACCACCCCAGAATGGCGTAGTTGGCCAGTACGGCAGGGGCAGACCAGAGGCGAATCTCGGCATACTCGCGGGCCAGCGGCGTGGCCTCGGCGCTGCCATCCAGTAACCACAGGCCAAGAGAGATCAGCGGCGAGCCAAACACGATCAATAGGGTGCCGATGACGAGCGCCATGATGAGCGACTGGCCGAGCAGGTTGCGAACGTCGCTCGACGCCTCACGCCCAATGGCCTGGGCCACCAGCCCGGTGGTGCCCATGCGCAAAAAGCCAAAGCCCCAATAAAGGAAGCTGAATAGGGTGGCACCGAGGGTAACGCCGGCTAAATAGCGGGAGTCAGGCAAGTGCCCGACCACGGCCGTGTCCACCAGCCCCAGCAGGGGCACGGTGATGTTGGAGAGTATGATGGGCCAAGCGAGGGTCCAAATACGCATTCAGAGTGACCTTCGCTTGCAGACGTTCAGGCACATCTAGAGTGGGCGAGTTAAGCGGCAGTAATGATGCGGTACTTCTCCATCAACTGCTCTTGGGTCTCGGGGCGCTCTGGGTCGAGGGGAATACAGTCCACCGGACACACCTGCTGGCACTGAGGTTCGTCGAAGTGGCCGACACACTCGGTGCACAAATTGGGATTGATCACGTAAATCTCCTCGCCGGGAGAGATCGCGTCATTGGGGCATTCCGGTTCGCAGACGTCGCAGTTAATGCATTCGTCGGTGATCATCAGGGCCATGGGCATACCTCACGAATGGCGTATCACTCGGGTTTTAGATACCCGAGTGTTTTACTCAACAATATCGATAGCTAGGTAGTGTAGTGCTTACGCAGCGCCTCTGCGACCTGCGGATGCACCAGCGGCGAAATATCGCCACCCAGCTTGGCGATTTCCCGCACGATGGTCGAGGAGATATAAGAGTTTTCCACCGCCGGGGTGAGAAACACGCTCTCGAGCTCCGGGTTTTGAGCACGATTCATGTTGGCCAGCTGCAGCTCGTACTCGAAATCGGAGACCGCACGCAGGCCTCGCAGAATGATGGTTGCGCCCTGTTCGTGCATCATGGTGGTGAGCAGCGTCGAGAAACCAATGACGCTGACATTGGGCAGCGATGCGCACACCGACTCCGCCAGCGCAATGCGCGTCTCTAAATCCAGGCTGGGGCGTTTGCCAGGGCTGGCCGCCACGGCAATCACCACTTTGTCGAACATGCGCGCGCCGCGCTCGATCAGGTCGTAATGACCGTTGGTGATCGGATCGAACGTCCCTGGGTAGACGGCGATATTTTCGCGGCGGGTGCTCATGTCGGCGTCTCCTCGTCCAGCGAACCAAACGGGTTGTCGGCGGCCAGTGACACCGCCTGATCGTAGCCGGGAATGTGGATGCGGTCTGCGTGTATCTCAAGCTCTGGGCCTTCCAGCACCGCTTCGCCAAACTGATAGCGAGGTGCATAGTGTCCCCGGTCGGCGTCGGCAAGATAAGCCGTGGCGTTGGCGCGGACGGCTTCGCGGCGGCCTTTCCAGGTATCGATGGCCGCACGGCCGTGGCGCTTGACCAGCAGGCGCTCGGTGACGTCGGGCGAGAGCACGACACCCGTGGCGTTATTGCCGCCAAAGCCTTTGGCGTTGATAAAGGCGGCATCGGCAGTAAACGCTTGCGGCGTCGTGAAAAAGCGCAGCCGCTCGGCATACACGTCATCGGCCACTGCATCCAACGTCGGGATGCCCGGCAGCAAGCCGTGGGCAAAGCTGCCCAGGGCGCTGGCCATCTGGTCGCCCGCCGCAGAGCCTTGCGAGTGGCCGATGAACGCTTTGATCGCCACCACCGGCCACTGCTCGATGCCGTTCGCACGGGCGATTTCATCGAACACGTGGGATTCGGTGGTGCGGTTTTTCGGCGTGCTGGTGCCGTGGGCATGAAGGAAAGTGCGCTCTTTCAGCGCGGTCTCCCCCAGCATGTCTTTGACCAGCGCGGCCGCTTTGCCCAGAGTGATGTAGTTGCCGATGCCGGGCGCAGAGATAGAGCGCTTGTAGCCGTCAGCGTTGACGAAGACCTCGGGCACCGCACCCAGAATGTCGGCGCCTAGCGTGAGGGCGAGGCTGTCGTCCATCAGCAGCAGGAACTGGCTCGCTTCGGCCATGGTGAACCCGCAATTGCGGGCAAACGGGCGGCAGGCGCGCTGGTAATCAGCATCGGTGAGCAGCTCCAAGGCATCCAGCGCTTTCAGGCTGGCGTCATCGGCCAGCGCGCCCATGGCGCGGAAACCTTCGATGATCTCCGGTGTGATTGGCGCATCGGCCGTGCCCACCATGACCACTCGGCGGCGGCCAGCGCGGATATCCTCGATGCCCAGACGCAGGTTGTAGAGGAAGCTCGCGCACGCACCCAGCGCTGCACCGGTGCCGCCTACGCTGCCGAGGACATAGGCATTGAGAAAGTCTGCGGGCATTTGCCCATAGCCGAGTGGCATCTGCTTGGAGGTGGCGCGCTGGCCGGTCACCAAGCTTTTCAGCAAGCCGCCCCACCCCTGGTCATCGAGCTGGCCAATGGAGTTGCCCGCATAGACGGCAATGTGATCGGGGTTGAGCTGCTGGCGTAGGGTTTCCCAAGAGAGGCCGCTGGCACCCAGGCAGTCGCTGGCACCGAAGACCGCCATCGAGAGTCCGCGCGGATGGTGGACGCTGCGGTACAGGCTGGCGGGATCGAAGCCGCTGGGCAGCTGGGCCGCGGCCCGCACCTTGGGTTCCTGTGCATCAGGCAGCAGCACGTCGAAAGCACCGGCAGGAAGGGTGACTTCGACCTGCCGCGCGTCGATCTCACGCACCTGCCACCCGTCGGGTAGCTGTTCCGGCAGCTGGCGGCGGCGCAGTGTCACGCGCAGCGGCTCGGCCAGGGCCAGGTCGGCTCGTCGGTTCGCGGGCAGGCCGGGGGCGAGAAAGCGCGGGTCTTCGTTGCGGCGAATCAGCGTGTGGTTAAGCACCTGATCACGCAGCCGTTGGGCCGGGGCGTCGATGGGCTGCCCTGCGCTGTCGTGCCATCCGTTGTCGGAGTGCTCGGCAAGGCGCATGAGTGCCGCCAAGCCTTCCAGGGTTTGGCGCTGCTGGTCGGCGGGTAGAGCATCAAGCACGGTGCGGCGGAAGGCCTGATGGCCCGAGGTTCTGCCGGCGGGATTGATGCCGCCCATGCCGACAATCACCGGTAAGTGTGACAAGCCGGGTTCCTCGTGGTGCGGTGGTTTTTAATAACAGTTATTGTCGGACCAGGCCGAAAACGGTGACCGATCCGAGCTTAATAGTGAGCTGAACAAATGGCTCGGGCGTGATCATAGCACCGGGCGTACAACGGCGTCATGCCGAGCGCGCGGGAGACTGATAGAATCACGCTTTTTTTAACCCAGGGGATGGCATGCAGCACACTTCACGGCCAGTGACGTCCAATCAACCCGGTCCGCATCACGATGTGGCGCGCCGAGTCGCGCGCGCCCTCGCGCATCCGCTGCGCAAACCCATTGCCGATCACACGCGTCGTGCGTTCGAGCAGGCCGATGCGTGGCGGCAACAGCACACGGCACCCTTGATTCTCGACGCTGGCTGCGGGGTCGGGTTATCGACCCGGCGACTCGCCATACAGTTCCCAGAACATCGTGTGATCGGCGTTGATCGCAGCGAAGATCGGCTGGGACGCGAGCACGGCGAGCCGCCGGACAATGCGCTGCTGGTGCGCGCCGATTTGGTCGATTTTTGGCGTCTGGCCCTGGAAGCCGGCTGGGCGCCCGAGCGTCACTATTTGCTGTACCCCAACCCGTATCCCAAGTCGGCCCACTTGAAAATGCGCTGGCATGGCCATCCGGTTTTCCCCACACTATTAGCTTTGGGCGGGCGGCTGGAGCTGCGCTCGAACTGGCAGCTCTATGTGGAAGAGTTTGCCCAGGCCGTCGAAGTCGTCACCGGTCAGACGGCCAGCGTCACCTCCCTGCAACCTAACGGTGATTATCTCACCCCGTTTGAAGCCAAATATGACCAAAGTGGCCAAACGCTCTGGCGTTTGTGCATCGACTTGGAGCGCCCATGACGTTTGTGTATCTGATTCTAGCGATTGTGGCGGAAGTGATCGCCACCAGTGCGCTAAAAGCCTCGGCGGGATTTACCCGGCCGCTGCCAAGTCTCTTGGTGGTGGGGGGCTATGCCGTTGCGTTCTATTTATTGAGCCTGGTGCTGCGCACCCTGCCGGTAGGGGTGACCTACGCCATTTGGGCAGGGTTGGGTATCGTGCTGGTCACGCTGGTAGGCATCGTGGTGTTTGGCGAAAAGCCCGACCTGCCCGCCGTGCTGGGCATTACCCTGATCGTGGCGGGCGTGGTGACGCTACAGGTCTTTTCCAAAATGAATGTGCATTGAGGTAGCTCAACGTGACGTGTTTACTCCATTTTTCCGCACGCTGGCTGCGTAACGGTGTCGTCGCAGGGCTCACGACCGCGGCACTCTGCGCCAGTTCTGCGCTTTGGGCCGACTTCACCCGATTGAGCCAGCTCGAGGCAAAAGGGTTTTCGATCAGTGCCGAAGCGCGCCTTCTGGATGCCGATAGCGGCAGCAACCCGTTACTGGGCAGCCTGAACCCGGAGCGTCAGCTCTCGCCCGCCTCGGTCACTAAAGCGTACATGTCGGCGGCCTTGCTGAATCGCTTTGGCCCCCAGCACCGCTTCACTAGCCAACTCGTCAGTACCGGCGCGGTGCAGGATGGCGTGCTGAGGGGCGATCTCGTGTTCGAAGGTGGCGGTGACCCAGGTCTGACCACCGAAGATCTATGGCGGCTCGTTCAACGCTTGCGGCTGGCGGGCGTTGACCGCGTTGACGGCGCGCTGGTGGTTAGCCAGTGGCGCTTCGGGCCGGTGGAGTGCATCACCACGGACCGCTGCAATGCCCGCACCCGGGTGACCAATGCCTACAGCGCGCCGCTCACCTCGGCAGGCGTCAACTTTGGCACTTGGTGTGTCAATGTCGCGCCGGCCGCCCAGCCAGGTGCACCTGCCCGGGTAGGCCTGTGCGACAGCCAAGACCCGCTGATCGTGATCGATAATCAGGTCGTCACGCGTCCGGCCAATAGCGGTACCGAGATCAGCGCAGAGCGGCTAACCGACGAGCGCGGTGATGTCATGCGATTGACGGGGCAGATTTCTACCAACGCAGTGGCGCGGGATGTCTACCGTGGTGCGGGGGATGCCGCAGAGAAGACGGCTCAGGTACTGCTCAGTATGCTCAACCAGTCGGGCGTCAGCGTTCGTGATCCGTGGCGCGTCAGCGCCAGCCAGCCGCCGAGCAGCGCCCAGCGCCTGGCCGCCGTGGATAGCCAGCCGCTACAAGAGCTGCTGTTGCGCACCATGAACTACTCCAACAACTATATGGCCGACGTGCTGGCGCTGAACTTGGTGGAAACGCCCCAGGCGCAGCTGCGTCAGGCAGGGCAGGCCATCGAAACCTATGTCCAGCGCCTGTCGGGGCATGGCCCGATCACGCTACACAGCGGCAGCGGGCTCACCACCGATAACCGTACCTCGGCCCACGGTGTCAACGTCATGCTGGAGGACATGTTCCGTCAAAGCGCGCTGTTCCCAAGTTTCGTAGCCTCTTTTCAATCGCCCGCCAATGGGGTGATGCGCTTTATTCGTCGCGGTTCATCCACGTTCCAACATAACGTCATGCTGAAAACCGGCACGCTCAACCAGCCGTTTGCCGTGCGCGCTGCGGCAGGCTATTTCCGCACGGCCCAAGGGCGCTGGGGCGTGTTCAGCGTGCTGGTGAACGGGAGCGGCAGTACGCCTTATCTCAGCTGGCCCGAGGTGCTCGACCCGCTGTCGTTAGATCTAGATGCAATGATATTGGCCAATTAATGAAACGCTTAGCTGAGGCACAACGGGCATGAAGCCAAGTCACACGGGGTTAACCCATTTACTGCACTCCACACGCTACTCCTGGAAGGGGCTAAAAGCGGCGTTTCGCAACGAATCTGCCTTTCGCCAGGAGCTGGCGATTACCGCCGTGCTGCTGCCGTTCGCCTGGTGGATTGGCGAAGGTCCGGTCAGCTGGCTGCTGCTGGTCGGCAGCCTGTTTCTCGTGCTGATCGTCGAGCTGCTCAATAGCGCCATCGAAAACGTGGTCGATCGTATCGGTACCGAGCACCACGAACTGTCGGGACGCGCCAAGGACATCGGCTCGGCCGCCGTGATGCTCTCACTGATGATGGCGGGGCTGACCTGGGGGCTGTTAGGCTGGGAAAAATGGATGGGCTAATCGGCCCAGAATGTCGTTAATAATCATAACAACCGCTTGGCAAAGAGGTGCTCATGCAGACCCACGATGCGTTATTTTCCACGGCCACGCTTCCTAAAGCACTCGCACCTGCCGCCACTGGGGCACACCAACGCCTGAGCGAGGCGTTGAGCCAAGCGGACAACATCGCCTCGATGACCAAGCAGCCGCTACCCTCCAGCAGTTGGGAGTCGCTCTCTCCTGCCCGCCGGGAAGCGCTCGCCCGAGTGGTGACGATTTCCACCTTTGCTCTCGATACGCTGGCGCGCTTTCCCCTCTGGCTGGCCGAGCTGGACGCTGCCGGAGAGTTGGATAGCGCCCCCAGTAAGGAAGCGCTGACTCAGTGGTTGGATGATGCCCTGGAGAGCGCCGAGGACGAAGACGCGTTGCACCGTATCCTGCGCCGTTTTCGCCGCGCGCGTATGCTGGGCATTATTTGGCGCGATCTTAATCGCCCCGACGGTGCCACCATGTGGGACACCGCTCGGTCGGTCTCTTGGCTGGCGGAAGTGTGCACCGACGCGGCGCTGGGTTGGCTGGAGCGTTTTTACGCCCCCCGCTGGGGCACGCCTGCGGCTCGACGACAGGGTGAGTCTCAACGGCTGGTGGTGCTGGGAATGGGTAAGTTGGGCGCCGGGGAGCTCAACCTCTCCTCGGACATCGATCTGATTTTTGCCTTCCCTGAAAAGGGCGAGACCGAAGGCGGTCGTAAGCCACTCGAGCATCAAGAGTACTTCACCAAGCTTGGTCAGCGGTTGATCGCTGCCCTGGATGCCATGACGGCGGATGGCTTCGTGTTCCGCGTGGATATGCGCCTGCGCCCGCTGGGCGACGGTGGCCCGCTGGTGGGCAGCTTTTCGATGCTCTCCAGCTACTATCAAGACCAAGGCCGAGAGTGGGAGCGCTACGCAATGCTCAAAGCGCGGCCCATTGCTGGGGACCTCGACGCCGGGCATGAGTTGCTGGCGAGCCTGCGGCCGTTCGTGTATCGCCGCTACCTGGATTTCGGGGCCATCGAATCGCTGCGCGAGCTGAAGGCAATGATCAACCGGGAAGTGAAGCGCAAAGGCATGCAGAGCAATATCAAGCTGGGGCCGGGAGGCATTCGCGAGGTGGAGTTCGTGGTGCAGGCGTTTCAGCTGATTCGCGGCGGCCGTGATACCGAGCTGCAGGTCACCTCGCTGCAAACAGCGCTCAAGCGCTTACCCGACCTTGGGCTGCTGCCCCCAGCCGTGGTAGACGAGCTGCTGCCGGATTACGCCTTCCTGCGCGATCTGGAACACGCCCTTCAGGCGCTGGAAGATCGCCAAACGCAGATGCTGCCCAACGACGATGAGGACCGCGAGCGCGTCGCTTTCGCCATGGGGCACGAGGATTGGCCCGGACTTATCGCCCAGCTCGATGAGGTCCGCGAGCGGGTGCGCCAGCACTTCGACGCGGTGATCGCGGACCCTGAAGAAGAGGCCGATGAAGAGCAAAGCGACGCCAGCCTCCACCAGTGGCGGCTTTTGTGGCGCGGTGAGCTTGAAGAGGATGAGGCTCAGGCCCTTCTCAGCGAAGCGGGCTTTAACGAATCGGAAAAAGCGCTCAAGCGCGTGCAGAGCCTCTCCAGCTCCCGGGCCGTGCAAAGCATGCAGCGCATTGGCTTTGAGCGTTTGGATGCGCTCATGCCGCTCCTGCTGAGTGCCGTTGCCGAGAGCGAGACCCCGGACACCGCGCTGACGCGGGTGCAGCCGCTGATCGAGGCCGTGTTGCGCCGTACCGCGTACCTGGCGCTGCTGCGGGAAAACCCTCAAGCGCTGGAGCATCTCATGCGACTCTGCTCGGCGAGCCCTTGGATTGCCGAGCAGCTAGCACGCTACCCGATCCTGCTGGACGAGTTATTGACCCCCGATACGCTCTACACGCCCGCAGACAAGGCGCGTTTGGCCGATGAGCTGCGCCAAACGCTCAACCGCATACCCGAAGAGGACGAGGAAGCACAGCTAGAGGCGCTGCGGGTTTTCAAGCACGCCCAGATGCTCCACGTGGCGGCCTCCGATATTGCCGGTACGCGCCACCTGATGAAAGTAAGCGATTACTTAACCTACATCGCCGAAGTGATCTTGGATGCGGTGCTGGCCATGGCGTGGAAACACGTGACGCGCAAGCACGGCGCTCCCGCCGGGTGTCATCACCAAGAGCCGGCGTTCTTGGTGATTGGTTACGGCAAGCTGGGCGGCATCGAGTTGGGCTATGGCTCCGATCTGGATCTGGTGTTCCTGCACGATAACGACGGCAAAGGCAGTACCGACGGTCCGCGTCCTCTGGATACACCGGTGTTTTTCACCCGCCTAGGCCAGCGCATCATCCACTTGCTCACCGCCGTGACCCCCGCAGGCAGCCTGTACGAAGTGGACATGCGCCTGCGACCCTCAGGAAATGCGGGGCTGCTGGTTACTTCCCTCGATGCCTTCGCCGACTACCAGCACCAAAACGCCTGGACCTGGGAGCATCAGGCGCTGGTGCGCGCGCGCGTGGTGGCAGGCAACGAGGCGCTGGCCAAAAAGTTCGATGCCCTGCGTGGCGAGATTTTACGCCGTCAGCGTGACCCAGCATCGCTGCGTGATGACGTGGTCAGCATGCGCCACAAAATGCGTGACCACCTGGGTACCAAAGGACAGGTGGAGAGTGGCCCCGACGCGACCTTTAACTTGAAACACGACGCCGGTGGCATGGTGGATATCGAGTTTCTGTGTCAGTACGCCGTGCTGGCGCTTTCCCACCAGACGCCAGCGCTGATCACCTATAGCGACAATATTCGCATTCTGGAGACCCTGGCGGAGAGTGGGCACATCACCCAGGAGGAGGCCGAGCAACTTCGCGACGCGTATTTGGCCTACCGCAGCCGAACGCATCGCGCGGCGTTGACGGGAGACAAGGCGTTGGGGCAAGTCAGCGAGTTTGCAGAACATCGTCAGGTGGTGACCAGGTTGTGGCAGCGTTTTCTGGAGCCCTGATTGGCGCGCCAGGCATTTTTCAGTAGCATCGGTAAAAAGCTAGCCTGATAACGACCTCCCCAGGGCGGCGACTCCAATAAGAACAAGGACGAACCTATGTGCACTCACCCGTCTGCACGGCCTCAGAATGAGGCGTCTTACCAATGATCGGTCACATTCTAGCCACGCTGCTGCCGGTATTTTTGATTGCCGGCAGCGGTGCCGCCTATGGACGTTTCCGCACGCCCGATATACGCAGTCTGAACACCCTCAATATGGAGCTGTTCGTTCCTTTGCTGGTATTTGCGGTACTGGCCGACCGCCAAGCGCCGCTGGCGGAGTACGCGTGGCTCGCCAGCGCGGCCGCGCTGGTGGTGCTGGGGTCAGGGGTCGTGCTATGGCCCGTGGTGAAGTGGCTGGGGTTGGACAAAAAGGTCTTCTTGCCACCGATGATGTTCAATAACTCCGGCAACATGGGGGTGCCGCTGCTGGTGCTGGCCTTTGGGCCGGAAGCGCTGCCAGCGGCGGTGGTGGTCTTCATCGTGGAGATGCTGCTGCACTTTTCGGTGGGGCTTTACATGCTCGACCCGCGCACGTCGCTGTGGAGAATGTTGAAGATGCCTATCGTCGCGGCCAGTGTGGCGGGGCTTTTGGTCAATGTTGGGGGCGTGCCGCTGCCGGGCTGGCTGCTGGAAGCCATGCATATGCTGGGGGGCGTGTGTATTCCGCTCATGCTGTTTGCCCTGGGCGTGCGCCTGCTAGAGATCGACTTTAGTGATTGGCGGACGGGCTTGTTGGGAGCCGTGCTTTGCCCACTCTCCGGGCTCATCGTGGCGCTCCCGCTCATGTGGCTGATACCGCTGACGCCGCTGCAGACGGCCACGCTGCTCGTGTTTGCCGCACTGCCGCCAGCCGTATTGAATTACTTGGTGGCGGAGCAGTACCAGCTGGCACCGCACAAGGTGGCGTCGCTGGTGTTGATTGGCAACTTAGGGAGCCTGATCGTCATGCCGCTTACGTTGGCCGCGGCATTTGCCTGGATCCAGCCGCCCCCGTAGCGGCAGCTGGCGGTGTTGGGGGCCTAACGACACACTAGTGGCGAGATGAGCGGCGAGGCTCCTCTTTAACTTCGTAGCTCCCTTCGAGCGCATCCTGCTGCCCGGTGGGCCGTTCACTTGCATAGCCGCCGCCAATGTCTTGCGCCTGATCGGCGCGCATCTGCTCCATGCGTTTTTTCATCTTGTGGCGAACAAACGGCATCATCGCCCAGCCAACGAGTAGGAAAAATAGGCCAAGTACGACGCCAACGATCATCAGCGCGCCAAACGCAAGCCACGTCAGCAGCAGTTTGAGACTGCCCATGAGACCGTTGGGCTGTGTCTGAGCGGCGCGGGCGCGCCACTGGTGGGCAGCCTGCCAAGCGGCATTACGTTGTTCGCGATTCATCTGTGGCATGAAAGCCTCCATCGTTCGTTTGCTTCCTTTGGAACCTCGCACCACGAGCAAGTTCACTGTTGCTTCGGTCTTCTATTCAAAGGGCCGTCATAAGAATCAATTAGGGTTGACTAATTTGCTGACTTAATGACTTAACATGCGATCGTTAGCATTGAATGTTAAGGTTTAAACGAGTGCACTAACATTATGCGTCATGTTGTTATGAGCTAATGTTTTATGAGCTGCTATCGATGAGCGTTAATAAGCGATGACTTTTATGAACGTATGTTGTTCATTAGCCAGGGTGGTGCTATGACAAACCATGGAGGTAAGTCGGTGTTTATCGCATCGGCTGTGATTATTTTCGGTTTAGTGGTGGTGGGGGCCTCTTTTCCAGAAGCGTTTGGTAACGCAGCGGAGTCGGCGCTGACATCCATCACCGAACTGTTTGGCTGGTTTTATCTTTTTTCAGTGTTTGGCTTTGTCGTTTTTCTGATTGGCCTGGCACTGAGTAAATACGGCAAAGTGCGCCTGGGCCCACAGGACAGTACGCCGAGCTACGGGTTTTTCTCCTGGATCAGCATGCTGCTGGCGGCAGGTTTTGGGGTCGGCTTGGTGTTTTACGGCATGGCGGAACCCATGACGCACTACCTCAATCCGCCTTACGGAGATGTGCCCGGCGAGAGCGAAGCGGCTGCGCGCTACGCCATCCAGTACAGCTACTTCAACTGGGGGATTCACCAGTGGGCAGCGTTCTCTGTCGTCGGGCTGATCATTGCGTACTTTCAGTTCCGTAAAGGGCAGGCGGGTCTGGTGTCGTCAGTGTTGTCGTCGGTCACGGCCAAGCATCCTCGTATTCGTCCTTATGCATCTTGGTTGGATGTCTTTGCCGTGGTGGCCACCGTCATGGGAGTGGCGACGTCGCTGGGGCTTGGCGTCTTACAAATGAACGGCGGTCTCAACGCGGTCTTTGGCCTGCCGGAGAACGGGTTTTGGCAGTTCGTCATTCTCTTCGTGATGTTTTGTGCGTACATGGCGTCGACCTGGTCAGGACTCGATAAAGGCATTAAACGGCTCTCTAACCTGAACATGGCGCTGTGTATTGGCCTGATGCTTTACGTACTGTTCACTGGCCCGACCATTGCCATTCTCGAGACCATCACGCTCGGGATCGGTGACTATCTTCAGAACTTCATTGGCATGAGCCTGCGAATTTCGCCCTACAGCGACAATCAGTGGGCCAGTAGCTGGACCATCTTCTATTGGGCATGGGTCATCGCTTGGTCGCCTTTCGTTGGCACCTTCGTTGCGCGGGTTTCCCGTGGCCGTACCATCAAAGAGTACGTCTTCGGGGTGCTGTTCGTGCCGCCGCTCTTGGCGTGCCTGTGGATCGGCGTATTTGGCGGTGCCGCGCTCAACCTGGAAATGAGCGGTGCCGATGTCGGCTTGGCGGCCGCGACCGAGGCCAACATCACCGTTGCCCTGTTCGAGATGTTCGATCTCATGCCGTTCTCTGGGGTGCTGTCCGTCGTGGCCATGCTGCTGATTTTCATCTTCTTGGTGACGTCAGCCGACTCCGCTTCGTATATTGTGGCGCAGATGACCGACAACGGCTCCATCAATCCGCCGCTCTACAAGCGGGTAGTGTGGGGGGTACTTATTGCGGCGATCTGTCTGACGCTCATCGTGGCTGGGGGGCTGTCTGGATTGCAGTCGGCCGCCGTGCTCTCAGCGCTACCGTTTACCTTCATTCTGTATATGATGGTCATCGTGCTGGTGCGCGAACTGCGCGCAGACCGCAAAGCCATGCTGACCCAGCTCTACCGTCGCCACGGTGAAACCCCGGTAGGGGCAGATGCGTTCGAAGCCGAGCAGCTTGGTGAAGAGGAGCGGCTGCGCCGTGCGCCCAGCGTGGTCAACCGGCGCATCAATAGTTAAACAACGGCTTCAATAGAGGAAGCACCCATGGAAACAGCGTGCTAATGGCTCGACAGGGACGTCACGGGGCAACGCGAAGGCAGCCCAAAGGGGTTGCCTTTGACCGCTGGCTAGATCGCATCGTCACCGTCGCGGTGGTCACTGCCATGGTGGTAGGGGTCTCAGCGGTGATTGCCCACTGGCTGTTGTGACGACGTGCCCATGGAGAGCAAAAAAACGCCCGGCTACGCCGGGCGTTCGTGTATCTCGACACGGTTACGCCCGCGCCGTTTGGCCAGATAGAGCTGCTGGTCGGCAAGACCGAGTAGGTCGTCGGTGCTGAGCGGCTGCTCGGGCGTCATGGTGGCCACGCCCATGCTGGCCGTCAGGTGGGAGTGGGTGCTGGAGTAGGCGTGAGGAATGGCAAGAGAGAGAACCGCCTGGCGCAGACAGTTGGCGACGCACTTTGCCTCGCCGCTGGCTTTGCCAGGCAGCACACAAATGAACTCTTCACCGCCGTAGCGTGCCAGCAGGTCGCGGCTGGGGTCGATGCATTGGTTCAGCGCCGTTGCCACCGCCCGCAACGTATCGTCGCCCATGGCGTGGCCGTAGTGGTCGTTAAACTCTTTGAAATTGTCGATATCGATGAAGATCACCGAGAGCGGCCGTTTGGCGCGATGCGCCCACTGCCACTGCTGAGCAATGAACATATCGAAGTGGCGACGGTTGGCCACCCCCGTCAATCCGTCGTACTGGGAGAGCTGGTGAAGATGGTCGCGCTGCTCCAGCCCTGACTGAAAGGCATTGAGTAGGTGGTCCAAGCTCTCGACCAAATGGCCCAACTCGTCGTCATGGTGGCCTTTTAGCGTGGGTTTGGGCCACTGGCCTGGGCGCGCCGGGTCGGTTTGGGTGATGGCGGCATGTACCTTCAACAGCGGGCGCGTGATGAAAATATGAAATAGCGCAATGACCAAGCTGCTCAGTAAAAAGGCTTCCAGCACGCTCCTACCGACGACGGTGTACCCCCGCGCTAAAAATTCCTGGGTGAGGTAGGTGGCATCCAGGGTCAACGAGATATGGCCGACCGCCGCTTCGGGCATGTCGCTGCCCATGTAGTAGCGCAGCGGCATCTCATGGTCGACGATATCGCCAAACAGCCGCTGGCCGAGCCAGCTGGTGGTCGTGGGTTGAGAGGGGTAGAACTCCGCCAGCGCCCGGCCAAAATCGTCGCGAATCGCCACCTGAGCGATGTCGCTATTGCTGAACAAGCCAAAGGCGATTTGATGCGCTAAATCGGGATTGAGCTGAAAGGCTGCCTCGGCCGCCGCGCCATTGACGATGGCCAGTTGTTGCAGGGTGCGCTTTTGCACGTCTTCGCGCATGCTGCTGGCGTGCCCAAGCAGCTCGATGCTTCCAGATACCAAACTGATCATTATAGCGATCATCAGCGTCAGCAGTGCCTGCTTGAGCGTCAAGCGACCGCTGGCGAGAGAGGGCTTGGCGACACTCAAGGCAGAGGCTCCATACGGGGGGTGGGGGGGGTGTCTAAGTGGCGCTGCAGTTGCTCGATCACGCTGCGCTCGACGCTAGGGTGGCAGGCGAGGTAGAGCGGCGCGTAATAGAAGGTGAACAAGTGTTCGATGGCGATGTTTGCTTCTTCTGCCAGCTGTTCAGCGGTGGCCCGCCCGGTGACGATGACATCCACGAGCCCGGCGCCCAGCCGAGCCATGTTCTCCCGTTCGGTGGGCGCGCGCAGCACGTCGACCCCTTGGCTGGCGACGTAATCACCAACGGCATCTTCGCGAAAGCTGCCGACGCGCCACTCGTGTAAGTGGGTAAGCGCGGCTAGGTCCAGTTGACGCTCCACCAAGCCGAAAGCCGACCACTCGTTGATCACCAGCGGCCCTACCCAATGAAATAGCGGTTCCCGGGCGGGAGTGCGGGTGGTGGAGTAGACGCAGTGATACTCCCTCAACCTTGCTTCGGTGTAGGCGCGTGCCCAGGGTAGCAGGCGAAAGCGAGCCTCGATCCCGGCGCTCTCCAACGCATGGCGTAGCTGCCGGGTGGCGGTGCCATCGACCTCGCCTTGGGCATTTTGAAAATTAAACGGCGGGTACTCTTCGGTATTGATCGTGAGAAACGGGAGTTGCGCGCGGCTGGCGTGGCTCATGCCCATCAGCAGCGCGCCAAACGCAATGACCAGCCAGTAGGGCTTGGCGGGAAAGATCGATCGATTAACCATCGCTACCTGCCTGTGTGGCCAGCGAGAGCGACGTGACGCGCTCGAAGGCCTGCTGCAACTGGGCAACGAGACGCGGGTCCGTCTCAGGGTTCAGCGCAAAGTATAGGTAAGATTCGCTCAGCGTGTAGAGCGGCACCACGATCTCTGCAGGATAGCCGGCTTGTTCGGCAATCCACTGGGCGACATCGGTACTGTACGCCCACAAATCGACGCGCTCATGAAGCAACATATGCAGCGCGCTGCGATTATCCATGGCCGGTCGCACCAGCGCGTCTGGGTAGCCCGCTTCGATCAGTGCCTGGGCACCAATGTCTTCGCGAATGACCGCCACGCTCAGCCCCTGTTCGACGGCATCGTCCACCGAGGTCACGCGAATGTTCGCTCCCTGGCGTGCAAGCAGTACCACATGGTCCTGGGCAATGGGGCCTACCCAGTGAAAGCGCGACTCTCGGCTCGGCGTACGAGTGGTGGAAAACAGCACCGTATTTGGCCGCTGCAAGGCGAGTTCGTAGCCGCGTACCCAGGGGTAATAGCGTATCTCCCTCTTATCCAGGGAGGTGCCCATTTGGGCCAGCATGGCCTGAAGTAGCTCGACGGAGGTGCCCGCGATGCGGTCACCGTCTAAATAGTTGTAAGGCGGGTACTCTTCGGTGATAAACGTCAGAGATGACAGCGATGCCGTTGAGTCGTCAGCCAAAACACGGTCGGCAAACAGAGTGGCGGTGACCCCAGCACACCCTAACAGCAGCGAAAGGGTGGCGAGTAAACGCTTTTTTATAACGTTGCCATGCGCCATCTAACTGCGTCCCTGTTATTAAATGAATCTAGCAAAGTTAGAGTAACTTTGTGTGTCTGTCACCTCTAATCTGTTAACGACCTGGATAGCGGTGCGATACTGCTAACTGATACTCTTATGACTCTTTTTAAGAGAGCGCTGATATGCCGTCCGCACCCGCCATGCCTAATGCCACTGCCTATGCTACCCGGCGCGAAATTTTCGGCTGGGCCATGTTTGACTTTGCTAATCAGGCCTACACGCTGCTCATTATTACCGTGGTGTTTGGCGAACTATTTACCACGGTCATCGTGGGGGATCGTAATGATGGTTATCGACTCGCCAACTTTTTGTGGAGTCTTGCCCTCGCCATCAGTTATTTGATGGTGGTGATCAGTGCGCCACTATGCGGCGCTATCATGGATTACCGTGCTGAAAAGAAACGCTTTCTGCTATTTAGCTATATGGCAACGGTGGCGACGACGGCGATGCTCTATTTTGTCGAGCCGGGTTACGTGGTGTTGGGGCTCTTGTTGATCGTGCTCTCCAACTACGCTTACTCCATGGGGGAGTCGTTTATCGCAGCCTTCTTACCCGAACTGGGGCCGCCGGATGCGCTAGGCAAAATTTCAGGCTTTGGCTGGGCGTTGGGTTATATCGGTGGTTTGGTGGCGGCTGGGTTTACCCTCGTCGTGCTGGGTGAGGCCACGGCCGAGAACTACGAGCGCATTCGCTGGGTGGGGCCGTTTGCGGCGGGCTTCTTCTTGGTGGCCGCCATTCCCACGTTCTTATGGCTTAAAGAGCGCGGCGTGCCCAAACCCCACGGTGTCTCCTATCGTCACATTGCCCAGCAGCGGTTATGGGGCACGTTCCAAGAGCTTCGTTACTTCAAAGATTTAAGTATCTTTTTAGTCTCTCTGCTGTTCTCCATGGCGGGGGTCTACATCATTATCGCCTTTGCCTTTATTTATGGCGCGCAAGTGATCGGGTGGGATGAGAGCGTGCGCAACATCATGTTCATCATCGTACAAATCACGGCAGCGGCTGGGGCCATCGGGTTTGGCTTTCTGCAGGATAAACTCGGGGCCAAGCACACCTACCAAATGACCCTGGCTCTGTGGGTGGCCGCGATCGTGGCCATTTGGGCGACTCCCGCATTGACCGCATGGCTCAATCAGCAGTGGGGGTGGCAGTGGCAAGCACAGCACGTGTTCTTGATCGTAGGCTGTTTGGCCGGGTTGAGTTTGGGGTCCAGCCAGTCGGCGAGCCGTGCGCTGGTGGGGGTCTTCTCGCCGTTGGAAAAGTCGGCGGAATTTTTCGGTTTCTGGGGGCTGGCGAACAAACTCGCCGGGGTGCTGGGGATCGTCATGCTCGGCGTATTGCAAACGCTGATCGGCCTGCAAGCGTCTATTCTTTTATGTGTGGGGCTGTTCATAACGGCCATGCTGATTTGCGTAGGCGTCAACGAGCGCCGTGGCCGTGAGGCAGCGGTGGCCTGGAAAAGCGCCTGATGCGTCGAGGTGAGCGATGGTGACACACCGTCCACAGCGCGGCGGCATCGTGATGATGCTGCTATTTTGGGTACTGCTCATGGCAGTGGGCACTTGGTGGATTCAAGGCGGCCTGGAGCAGATGTGGCAGCCGAATGTGCACCTGATGAACACCGCCCCGGATAACGCCCCGGTGACGCTCAAGCGAAACCGAGCGGGGCATTTTGAAGCACCAGGTCGCATCAACGGAGAGCCCGTCACGTTTTTGCTGGATACCGGGGCCACCTACGTGGCGGTGCCTGCCGAGCTGGCCAAGCGTCTGGGCTTGGCGCCTGGACGGCGCGCTTGGTTCAACACGGCCAATGGTCGCGTGGAGGGCAACCTGACCCAGCTAGACGAAGTGGCGTTGGGTGGCATACGCATGCGCAATGTGCAGGGTTCCATCAGCCCCGGTATGGAGCGCGACACGGTCCTATTGGGCATGAGCTTTTTGAATCAGTTAGCCATCGAAATACGCGGGGGAGAGATGGTGCTCAAGCTGCCAGAACCTTAGTGTCCGTTTGTGTTTAGCCCACGCATGTGCTTAGCTGAAGGCTCATGGACGTTAACACGCAAGGAGAGACACATGGGTATCGAAGTCGGCGGTTTATTAGGTTTGATCTGGCTCGTCATTGTCGTATGGGCCATCGTAAAAGTCGCCAAGAGTTCGGCCAGTGGGCTGGCCAAACTGCTTTGGATTATCGCGCTGCTGGTATTTCCCCTCGTTGGGCTGATTGCTTGGTTCTTGTTTGGCCCGAAAGGGTAGCGAACGTTATGGCAGTATGCGTATAAAAAAGGCAGGCCCTAGTGGCCTGCCTTTTTTCTATATAGACCGCGGTGAACAGCGGCTAATCATCCATTGCGCCATTGGCATCGCTAGGCGGTGCCTTGTAGTGCCCGGGGATCTTTAGCTTCTCTCCGTTGGGCAGGTCACGTACTTGCGTGGGTACATAGACACGTTTAATGACACTTTTGGCTTTGCCATCTCCCATGGGGATCTCCTCCTGCCAGATTGTCGACAGTTTGCCACTTCACATTAGCGCCTGATGTTTGAAGAATCAAGCTGGCGCAGGGCGCCCAGCAAGGTAAGCCCGGCGAACGTTGATCAAGGGGCAGGCGTTAGCGAGGTTTTAAGGTATCCTGGGAGCTATCACAACCTGCTTTTGCAACGGGTGAGCGGGTGATAATACAAACTGCCTAAGCGGAGTGAAGAAAAAGGATGGTAGATCACTTGGAACAGCAATTTCAAGCACTTGGGGCACAGGATTCGGTCACCCCCGACTACCCCGACCAGGACCACGTGCTGATCATCGAAGACGATCAGCGCTTGGCGGAGCTCACCCGCGACTACCTGGAGGCGAATGGCTTTCAAGTCACTTTGGAAGCGGATGGGGCCAAGGGGGTCGATCGCATTTTAACGCTGCAGCCCGATCTGGTGATCTTGGATCTCATGTTGCCGGGGGAAGATGGCTTGGCGATTTGCCGCCGTGTGCGACCCAATTTTGCGGGGCCTATCATGATGCTGACCGCCCGCACGGACGATCTCGATCAAGTGCTGGGGCTGGAAATGGGGGCAGACGACTACGTGCCCAAGCCCGTACAGCCGCGCGTGCTGTTGGCGCGTATGCGCGCGCTGCTGCGGCGTGCCGATGGCCCCGCCCCTGATGGTGAGATGCGCCTGAAGTTCGAAAACCTGGAAATCGACAACGCCACCCGTGAAGCGTGGCTCTCCGGCGACCGTATCGATCTCACCAGCGCCGAGTTCGATCTGCTGTGGCTGTTGGCGCGTAACGCAGGGCGCGTGCTGACCCGCGAGGAGATCTTCAGCGACCTGCGTGGCATCAAGTACGACGGTCAGGACCGCTCCATCGACGTGCGCGTTTCGCGTATACGACCCAAGATCGGCGACGATCCCAATCAGCCGCACCGCATCAAAACCGTGCGCAGTAAAGGTTATCTGTTCGTCAAGGACAGCTAAGAGAGGTTGTCGCATGCGGCGAGTGCTTGGTCACGGCACGTTTTTGCGCTTCTACCTGCTGCTGGGGTTGGCGCTCTGCGTGGTGTTTTTCATCGCGTTGGGCGGGCGCTCCTTCATCGAGCAGGTGCGCCGTGAAGATTACCGGGAGCAGCTCGCCGCGCTGCCCATGTCCTTGATGACCCAACAGCTTGCCGACGTACCCATGGAGGAGCGTGAAGTCCTGCTTGGGGAGTTTTCGGAGCAGTTGGGCATGCAACTGGCGCTACGTAGTCTCAGTGAGGCACCGCTTGGCTATTTCGAGCGAGCGCGCATCGAGCGGGGAACGGTGTTGGTGTCAGAAGAGCCGTGGCAACTGCGCCAGCGCCTGCCGACGTCCAGCAGCGGTGAGCAGTGGATGCTGGAGGCCACGTTTGGGTCTTGGAGCGAGCGTCAGTGGCAGGGCAGCATGGTGCTGTTGGGCGAATGGCTGGCCGAGATGCCCGCCGAGGAGCGGCTCACGGCGCTCACACGGCTGCGCCCTGGCAGCTGGCCGCTGAGTCTGCTCAATGCGTTGCCCGACGACCTGACCACCGAACAGCAGTTTCAACTCACCCTGGGCGGGGTGATTACCCGCCTTGTGTCGGACAAACTCTCCATTACCTTACTGTATCAGTTACCGAACGACGCCGACGACGCGGAGCAGTGGCTTCAAGCAGGCCCGATTTCCCGAGGAGACACGCTGCCACTGAACTTGCACTTGCCGCTGCTGGTGGCGTTGATGGTCGTGCTTAGCCTGATTGTTTACCTGATCATGCGCAGCATCGAATCGCGCATGGCGCGTTTGGAGCTAGCCGCCACGCGCATCGCCAGCGGGCGCTTGGAAACCCGTGTCAAAGTGGAGAGTGGGGACTTTCTAGGCCGCTTGGGAATGGCCTTCAACGGCATGGCGAACCAGGTGCAGAGCCTGTTACGTGGTCAGCAGGAGATGATTCGCGCGGTGTCTCACGAATTGCGCACCCCGGTGGCACGTATTCGCTTTGCCGTGCAGATGGTCGAAGACATGACTGACCAGCCCGCCATTCAGCGCCAGCTACAGGGCATCGATGCCGATATCGCCGAGCTGGATGAGCTGGTGGACGAAATTTTGACTTACGCCCGCTTGGGTGGTGAGACAGTCAACGGTGCCGAGCTCGAAATGGCCCTGGTCGACTGTCGGGCCATGGCCGAGCGAGTGATCGACACGCTGGCGCCGCTACACAGCGGCCAGCAGCTGACCCTCGTGCCGGGGCCTGATATCGAGCTGCTGGCCGAACCTCGCTATCTACAGCGCGCGCTACAGAACCTGGTGGGCAATGCGTGCCGCTATGGCAAATCTCAGGTGGTGATTCGCCTGTGGGATGAGCCGCACCTGGTACGTATCGATGTGGAGGACGACGGGCCGGGGATTCCTTTCGAAGCGCGGGCCGATATCTTCAAACCCTTTGCGCGGCTGGATGATAGCCGTGCCCGCAGCTCCGGCGGCTATGGTCTGGGCCTTTCGATCGTACAGAAAATCATGGCTGGCCACGGCGGTAGCGTCACCGTGGACAGCAGCCCTGCCTTGGGCGGCGCGCGCTTTACGCTGCTGATTCCTCGTCGCGACTCGCCGGTTTAATCCCCGAAAGCACTGCGAAAGAGGTCTCTTTCGCAGTGCGCAAAAAGTCCTGCATCCATGGCGCGTCTGCGCTCTCTTCCCTTATGGCCGCATAGAGCGTGCTCCAAATGCCCTGGTCGCCGAGCTTCACGGCGCTGACATAGTCGCGCTCCAAATACTCGGTGAGCGCCCAGTTGGGGAGCGCACACACACCGCGGCCACTGGCGACCAGCTGCATCATCATGATGGTGAGTTCTGCCGTACGGATCTCTTTGGGGCGCACGTTGGCCGGGGCCAGAAATTGCGTGAACACGTCTAGCCGCGACTGCTCCACCGGGTAAGTAATGAGCGTTTCATCGGCCAGGGCGTCCGGGGTGATATAGGGCTGCCCTGCGAAGCGGTGCTGGCGGGCAACGGCAAGCAGGCCCTCGTAGCGAAACAGCGGCACGTAATGCACCCCTTCCAGCGGTTGCGGGTCGGCGGTAATGACCAGATCCAACTGCTCTCGGGAAAGCGCAGGCAGCGGGTCGAAGTGGTGCCCGCTGGGAATATCGATCTCTACTTCCGGCCAGTGGTCGCGAAAGTAATCCACCGTGGGCATGAGCCACTGAAAGCAGCTATGGCACTCGATGGCCATGTGGAGCCGCCCCTGCTCGGTGCCCGCCAATCGAGCCAGGTCCCGCTCGGCTTTACGGACTTCCGGCAGGATCTCATCGGCCAGCGCCAGCAGCCGTAACCCTGCCCGCGTGAACTCCACTGGCCGGGTTTTGCGCACGAAGAGCGCGCTATCCACACGGCTTTCCAGATCTTTCAATTGGTGCGAAAGAGCCGACTGCGTCAAATGCACCCGCTCAGCGGCTTCCACGAGCGAGCCGGTTTCGCGCAGGGCCAGCAGGGTGCGCAGATGGCGTAATTCAATCATTGTGAGTATTTTTCATGTTTGGTATTAAAATCTTTAGTTTGATTCACGTTGATGCGGCGCTCAAACTGTGTGAAATCATTCACGTTGGAAGGATTCATCATGACAGTTTCTCATATTCTCGGCTATCCTCGCATCGGCGCACAGCGCGAACTGAAAAAAGTCACGGAAGCCTACTGGAAGGGCGACGTCAGCCGTGACGAGCTGGAAGCCGCCGGTCAAGCGCTGCGACTGGCCCACTGGCAAACCCAGCAGGCTGCGGGCTTGGACATGGTCAGCGTGGGTGATTTCGCTTTTTACGATCAGGTGCTGAACGTTTCCGTGATGCTGGGAGCGGTACCCAAGCGCTTTAACGCCCAAGACGAGGTCAATGCAGGCCGTGTCGATCTGGACACCGCCTTTCGCATGGCCCGTGGCCGCGCGCCGAGCGGTACCCCGGCGGCCGCCTGCGAGATGACTAAATATTTTGATACCAATTACCACTACCTCGTGCCGGAGCTTCATCAAGGAAAGACGTTTACCTTAGCCTCCACGCGGCTGTTTGACGAGGTAGATGAAGCGCTTAAAGCGGGCTTTACGCCCAAAGTGACGTTGACCGGGCCGCTGACGTGGCTTTGGCTGGGTAAGACCAAGGGCAGTGATTTTAACCGTCTCGAATTGCTCGATAGCGTGTTGGATGTGTATAGCGAGGCGCTGTCTCGCCTGGCGACTCAGGGCATTGAGTGGGTGCAGCTAGACGAGCCTGCGCTGGTACAGGATTTGCCACTGGCATGGCAGCAGGCCTACGAGCGTGCTTACCATCGCCTGCAGTCCGCTCCGCTGAAGCTGCTGGTCGCTACCTACTTCGGCGCGCTGGGCGACAATCTTTCGCTCACCACGCGGCTACCGGTAGAGGGCCTGCACATCGATGCCGTGCGTGCCCCCGAACAGGTGGAGAGCGTGATCGATCGGTTAAGCCCGCATCAGGTGCTCTCGGTAGGTTTAGTGGATGGCCGAAATATCTGGCGGGCCGATTTGGCGGCACTTCGTGAGCGCTTACTGCCGCTGAGAGTGCGACTGGGACAGCGGCTGTGGCTCGCGCCTAGCTGCTCGCTGCTTCACGTGCCGGTCGATCTGCGTCCAGAGACCGAGCTGGACGCCGAGCTGGTGACTTGGCTGGCCTTTGCTCGCCAGAAGCTGGATGAAGTGGTCACGCTGGCGCGACTGATTGATAACCGCGCCACGCCGGAAGACGAGCAGCGTTTGAGCGAAGCAACCCGCGCCTTGGACGCGCGCCGGGAATCGACGCGTATCCACCAACCCGCTGTGAGCGAGCGTTTGGCCGCCGTCACGTCACAAGACAGCCAGCGTCAGTCGCCCTATGCACAGCGTGTGCAGGCCCAGCGCAGGCTGCTGGCACTGCCGCTGTTTCCCACCACCACGATTGGCTCGTTCCCGCAGACGGATGCCATTCGTGCCGCTCGTCGGGCGTTCAAAGCGGGGGAACTCAGTCAGACGGACTACGAAGCGCGGATGCGCGAAGAGATCGCCTATGCGGTGGAACGCCAGGAAGCGCTTGGCTTGGACGTACCGGTGCACGGCGAAGCCGAACGGAACGACATGGTGGAGTACTTTGGCGAGCAGCTCGACGGTTTTGCGTTTACCCGCTTGGGCTGGGTGCAGAGCTACGGCTCCCGCTGTGTGAAGCCACCGATCATCTTTGGCGACGTGACGCGCCCTGCACCGATGACCGTGCGCTGGAGCGAGTACGCTCAATCGCTGACCGAAAAGCCGATGAAAGGCATGCTCACCGGGCCGGTGACGATCTTGCAGTGGTCGTTCGTGCGTGACGACCAGCCCCGCGCCACCACCTGCCGTCAGATCGCCCTGGCGCTGCGCGACGAAGTGTGTGACCTGGAAAAAGCGGGTATCCATGTCATTCAAATCGATGAGCCCGCGCTGCGGGAAGGGCTGCCGTTGCGCCAGAGCGAGTGGCAGCGCTATTTGGATTGGGCCGTCGAGAGCTTCCAACTGAGTGCCGCAGGGGTAGCCGACAGCACCCAGATTCATACCCATATGTGCTATTCGGAGTTCAACGACATCATTGGCGCCATTGCCGCGCTGGATGCCGATGTGATCACCATCGAGACGTCGCGTTCGGATATGCAGCTGTTGGATGCGTTTCAGGACTTCGCTTACCCCAACGAGATCGGGCCGGGTGTCTACGATATCCACACCCCGAATATTCCCGAGGTGGAGTGGATGGTGGCACTGATGGAGAAAGCGCTGGAGAAAATCCCGGCCGAACGTCTATGGGTCAACCCGGACTGCGGATTGAAAACCCGTGGCTGGGCCGAGGTAGAGCCAGCCCTCGCGAATATGGTGGAGGCCGCTGAGCAGCTGCGCCAGCGTTACGCTTAAGCCAAGCGTGTTACTCGGCTTTTATTACCCCGCTGCTAAGTGCAGCGGGGTTTTTGCATTAGCTCTTCGAGGCGTAGGCGTACAGCAGCGTTTCCTGAGCACTGATCGCGTCACCGCTGCCGGGGTCCTGCAGCTGGTAGCTGCCGTCGCTCTGCAAGAGCCAGCTCTGGCAGTTATCCACCAGGTAGGTCTCTAGATCTTTACGTACCCGAGTGGCGAGCTTCTTATCCAGCAGCGGGAAGCACGTCTCGACCCGGTGGAACATATTGCGCGACATGAAATCGGCGCTGGAGCACCAGATTTCCGGCTTGCCGTCGTTATGGAAGTGGAATACCCGGGTGTGCTCAAGGAAGCGGCCAATGATCGAGCGTACGCGAATGTTGTCGGATACACCGGGAATGCCCGGCTTCAGGCAGCACATGCCGCGAATGATCAGATCGCACTCCACGCCCGCTTGAGAGGCGCGGTATAGCGCTTTGATCAACTTGGGTTCTGTCAGCGAGTTGCACTTGATGATGATATGGCCGCGTTTCCCTTTACGTGCCACCTGCGCTTCCCGATCGATCATCTCGACTAAGCGCTCGTGCAGCGTGAAGGGCGCATGCAGCAGCGTATCGATCTTGCGCGCCCTGCCCATGCCCGAGAGCTGCTGAAAGACTTTATGCACATCGGCGCATAGCGCTGTGTTGGCAGTCAGCAGGCTGTAGTCGGTGTAGAGCTTGGCAGTTTTGGAGTGGTAGTTGCCGGTGCCCAGGTGCGCGTAGTGGCGCAGCTCGCCCTTCTCACGACGCACGATATGCAGCATCTTGGCGTGGGTCTTATACGCCATGATGCCGTAAATCACGATCGCGCCTGCTTCTTGCAAACGTGACGCTAGCTGCAGGTTATCCGCCTCGTCGAAGCGCGCCCGCAGCTCGATCACTACGGTGACTTCTTTGCCCTGGCTGGCGGCATCCACCAGCGCGGTGACGATGGGCGAGTCCGAGCCGGTGCGGTAGAGCGTCTGCTTGATGGCCAGCACGTCGGGGTCACGGGCGGCTTCCCGCAGTAAGTCTTCGATAGGTGAGAAGGATTGGAAGGGGTGGTGAAGCAGAATGTCACTTTTCGCGATGGCGCTAAACAGGCTGCTGCCTTTCAGCGCTTTGGGCACGCTGGGAGTGAACGGGCGGTAGAGCAGCTCGGGGCGGTCGACGTCGCCCAGCACGGCCATCATGCGGGTCAGGTTCACGGGCCCCTGTACGCGATAAAGATCACCGCTCTCCAGATCGAACTGACGCAGCAGGAAGTTGGTCAGGTCGTCGGGGCAGTTGTCGGCGACTTCCAAACGCACGCCGCTACCGTAGCGACGGGCCAACAGCTCGCCGCGTAGGGCGGAGGCCAGGTCGGACACTTCTTCCGGGTCGACGGTCATGTCCGCGTTGCGGGTCAGGCGGAACTGATAGCAGCCCCGCACGCGCATGCCGGGGAAGAGCTCTTCGGCGTGGGCATGAATCATCGACGACAGGAAAACGTATTCGGAGAAGCCCTCGGCGCACAGCTCTTTCGGCAGCGCCATCAGGCGTGGCAGTGAGCGGGGGGCGGGTAGAATCGCCATCCCCCCTGCGCGGCCAAAGGCGTCTTTCCCCTCGAGCTCGACGATGAAGTTGAGGCTCTTGTTGACTAGCCGTGGAAACGGGTGGGAGGGGTCGAGGCCGATGGGGCTGATGACCGGCATGATTTCGTTGTCGAAGAAATCACGCACCCAGGTTTTTTGCGCGTCGGTCCACTGGTCGCGACGGCGAAAACGCAGCCCCTGAGCTTCCAGCGCAGGTAGCAGCGTATCGTTGAGAATCTCGTACTGGCGGGCAATTTGCTGGTGCGCGATCTCGGAAATCTCGGCCAGCACGGCTTTGGGTAAGCGGCCATCGGCGGCGGTGGTGTCGTCGCCCAGGGCCATTTGATGCTTGAGCCCGGCGACGCGAATTTCGAAGAACTCATCCATGTTGGAGGAGAAGATCAGCAGGAACATCAGCCGGTTCAGCAGCGGATGTGCGTCGTCCAGCGCCTGCTCCAAAACACGGATATTGAACTGTAAATGGGAGAGCTCACGGTTGAAGTAGAGCTGAGGGTCATCCAGGTCGGCTTCGGTGTGCGACTCTTTGGCTTGGACCCCGGTTGGCGTGCGGTTGATGCGCAGTGGCGCGATATCGACGTCGCTGCTCGACGTCTCACTGGGCTGTAACGTCGACGATAGTGTCGACGTGGAATCTGTTGCGTTGTCGTCCATGGTTGCCCCCCGCAGTAGTGGTTTTTACCCATCATAGCTTCATAACGATAATTAAATCAGTATGCAGGGGGAAGATGACAAACTGGTGTCACCGATTTGTCATCTTAATGGCATAAGCGACGTTCAGCGCTGAAGAAGGCGCGCTGCTTCCAGGGCAAAATAGGTCAAAATGCCGTCGGCTCCCGCCCGCTTGAAACACATCAACGACTCCAAAATCACCGGTTCTGCCTCTAACCAGCCGTTGTCGAATGCCGCCCGATGCATGGCATACTCGCCGCTCACCTGATAGGCAAAGGTGGGCACCTGTAGCTCGCTTTTGACCCGACGTACCACGTCCAGATAGGGCATGCCCGGCTTGACCATCACCATGTCCGCCCCTTCGGCGATGTCCATCGCCACTTCGTGCAGCGCTTCGTCACCGTTGGCCGGGTCCATCTGGTACGTGCGCTTGTCCGCTTTGCCCAGGTTGGCCGCCGAACCGACCGCGTCACGGAAGGGACCGTAGTACTTGGAGGCGTACTTGGCGCTGTAAGCCATAATGCGCACGTTGTGCAGATGCTCCTGCTCCAGCACTTGGCGAATGGCACCAATGCGGCCATCCATCATATCGGAAGGCGCGACCACGTCGGCACCCGCCTCAGCGTGGGAGAGCGCCTGTTTGAGCAGAGTGTCGACGGTGCGATCGTTTTGAACGTACCCCTGCTCATCGAGAATGCCGTCCTGCCCGTGGCTGGTGTAAGGATCGAGGGCCACATCGGTAATGATCCCCAGCTCGGGCAGCGCCTGTTTGAGCGCACGCACGCTGCGCTGTACGAGGCCACTGGCGTTGTACGCCTCTTCGGCCAGCTCGCTTTTCTGCTCAGGGCCAATCACCGGGAATAGCGCCAGCGCGGGGATGCCCAGGGCATACGCTTCACGGGCCTGCTCGATCAGCAGGTCGATCGACAGACGCTCGACACCGGGCATCGAAGCGACTGCTTCACGCTGATTCTCGCCTTCCAGAACGAAGACCGGCAGGATGAGATCGTTGGGCGTCAGCGTCGACTCTTGCATCAGGCGGCGCGAAAAATCGTCCCGGCGCATGCGGCGCATTCGGGTGGCGGGGAAGTGGCGTGGGGTTGAGGTAGTCAACGGCTCTCTCCAAGCAATCGCAATGTGGGTGCCCCGTTCAGGGCTTGGTGTGAGTATATCAGTCATGCCATGCAGCGAAAGCCGCCTTGTGGCAGCGATGGAGACTGACTAAAGTGAGCCATTCAGCCACATGGATGGCTTGGATAAGGAGAGAGGTATGACGAAGCAGGTAGCGGTCGTATTAGCGGGGTGTGGCGTCTTTGATGGTTCGGAGATCTACGAGACCACCTTGACGCTGTTGCGCTTGGATCAGTTGGGCATCGGTTATCGCTGCTTTGCCCCGGACGTGGCGCAGCACCATGTGATCAATCACCTGGACCAATCGCCGGTGGAGGGGGAAACCCGCAACGTACTGCAGGAGTCCGCGCGTTTGGCCCGTGGCGATATCAGCCCGATTACCGAGCTGGAGGCCGACGACTTCGATGCGGTCATCGTGCCGGGGGGATTCGGAGTGGCCAAAAACCTCTCTGATTTCGCCCTGCAGAGCGACAACATGCAGGTATTGGAGAGCGTGAAAGAGGCGCTCGCCGGATTCAAAGAGGATGCCAAGCCCATCGGTCTGATGTGTATTGCCCCGGTGATGGTACCGCGCCTGCTGGGCGATGGCATTGCGGTCACCATTGGCCATGATCCGGGCGTGGCGGGTGCGATCAGCGCCATGGGCGGCCTGCACCGTAGCTGTGGCGTGGAAGATATCGTCGTGGATCACGAGCACCGTGTGGTCACGACCCCGGCGTACATGCTCGCCACGCGTATCAGCGAAGCCGCGACGGGGATTTTCAAGCTGGTGGATCGTATCGATGACATGATGGGGTGATGGTCACGCGGACGCGTGCGCGGGGCCACTCGTAGGGAAAAGCCTCTGTCATCGTGGGATGACAGAGGCTTTTTAGTGGCTCGTCGCAAGGGCGATGACGCTTACTCGTCGGTGTCGGCCTCTGCGCGGCGTTTACGTACCAAGCGGCCAAACAGCAAGCCGACTTCGTAAAGCAAGTACATGGGAATGGCCAGCAGGCTCTGTGAGATGACATCCGGCGGTGTCAGCAGCATCCCGATCACGAAGCACCCCAGGATGATGTAGGGGCGTTTCTTGGAAAGGCTTTCGACGGTGGTCGCACCGGACAAGATCAGCAGAAAGGTTGCGATGGGAATTTCGAACGCCACCCCAAACGCAAAGAATAGCTTCAACACAAAGTTGAGGTACTGGTTGATGTCGGTCATCACCGCGACGTTTTCCGGGCCGGTTTGGGTGAAGAACTCAAACAGCAGCGGAAATACCACGTAGTAAGCGAAGGCCGCACCGGCATAAAACAGCGCCACGCTGGAGACCAAAATGGGGATGGCCAGCATTTTCTCGTTGTCGTACAGCCCCGGTGCGACGAACGCCCAGGCCTGATGCAGCACGAACGGGATGGCAATGAAGACCGCCACTACCAGCGTCAGCTTGAAGGGCGCCAAGAAGGGCGAGGCCACTTCGGTGGCGATCATCTGCGAGCCTGCCGGCAGCAGCGACATCAGCGGGTCGGCCACGAAGCTGTAGATGTCGTTCGCAAACGCGTACAGCCCGAGAAATACCACCAGGATCACCACGATGGCCTTCATCAAGCGCGAACGCAGTTCGATCAGGTGCTCAATGAGGGGCGCTTGGCTTTGGTCGTTATGCGGCTCCTGGGAATCGCCAGACATACTCATTGGTGGTTGCTATCCTTTTGATGATCGGCCTGGTCAGTGGCTGGGGCGTCTTCCCGCACCGTTTTCAGAGCGTCGTCTAGACGAGCGCTGGCGCTGGCCACGCGCTGCTCGGTGGTTTGCTGGTTGGCCGTCGTCTCGCGGTGTGGCGCGGCAGGCTCGGCAATGCTTTCGACGTCCTGCTTGGCTTTCTTCAGGCTGTCGTCGAGTTTTTTCTGCTGCTCGTTCAGCTTCTGCCGCAGCTCTTCCGCTTCCAATTGGGCGCTGATCTCACGCTGCATGCCGGATACCGTACGCTTGATCTTGCCGATCCATAGCCCCGTGGTGCGTGCCGCTTTAGGCAGCCGCTCAGGGCCGAGCACCAGCAGCGCCACGATGCCAATGAGCATGAGTTCAAGAAAGCCGATATCCAGCATGGGTTATTTGCGCTCTTCGTTGCGGTCGGCAGCAGCGCGTTTCTCTTCGGCCTGCACGTCGTAGGTGTTGCCCGCTTCTTCGTGGCTCACCTTGGCGTGAGGCTGATCGGCGTCCTTCTTGTCGCCCTCTTTCTCCTCTTCGTGCATGGCTTTCTTGAAGCCTTTGACGGCACCGCCTAGGTCGGTGCCCACGTTACGCAGTTTTTTGGTGCCGAAAATCAGGATGATAATGCCCAGAACAATCAGCAACTGCCAAATACTGATACCACCTAACATATGCATTTCCTCATCGGAGCAGGGTTAACGTTGTGATCGGGACGCTTTCTCGTCGTGGCCAGAAATACCGAACCGCCGAGCGAGTTCATCAAGTACCCGCTGATGGTCGAGATCCAGGTGCGACAGCATGACAAGGCTATGAAACCACAGGTCGGCCGTTTCGGCGATCAACGCTTCACGGGCCTCGTCACTGCCGTGCTCGGCATCTTTGGCCGCCAGCAGCGTTTCTGTGGCTTCTTCACCCACTTTTTCGAGTATCTTGTTCAAGCCCTTATGATGCAAGGAGGCAACATAAGAATCTTCTGGATTAGCGTGGCGACGCTGCTTTAAAACGTCAGCAAGGGCGTCGAGCACAGGAGCGTGATTCGCGTCGGTCATGGTGTTCTCTTTATCAATCGGCGGCGTCGTTTCGTCAAGTGATTGCATCGTATCAGTGCCAGAGCAGCAGTATTAAGCCGGCACCGGCAGCCGCGAGTATCGGCCAATCCTGAGTGGCAGCCCAACTACTGAGTGGCTGCCAAGCCAGCGCAATAGCGACTAGGGCCAAGCCAATGCGCAGCCGATGCTGGCGTTTACCTTGCTGACTCATTTGGCGGCGCATCTGGCTGATCGCCGTCACCTGCTGATGGCGCTGACGATGCTCATGCTCCATGCGGCTAAGTGCCTGATGCGCCAATACGGGCAGTTCAGGCAGCTGATGAGAAAGCTCCGGTGCTTGGCGCTTGAGCGATTCCCACAGCCCGCCAATGCCTGCCCGCTCTTTCATCCACTTCTCTAAATAGGGCTTGGCGGTGCTCCAAAGGTCCAGGTCGGGGTAGAGCTGGCGGCCCAAACCCTCGATATTGAGCAGCGTCTTTTGCAGCAGCACCAGTTGGGGCTGCACTTCCATATTGAAGCGCCGAGCGGTCTGGAACAGCCCGAGCAGTACCTGCCCAAACGAGATGTCTTTGAGCGGCTTCTCTAGAATGGGCTCGCATACCGTGCGAATGGCGGCGGCAAACTCGTTGGCGCGGGTGTTTTCACCGACCCATCCCGACTCGATGTGCAGCGCGGCGACTTCGTAGTAATCCTGGTGAAAGAATGCCAGCAGATTGCGCGCCAGGTAGTCCTGATCTTCCCGGGTGAGGCTGCCGACGATGCCGCAGTCGATAGCGATATATTGTGCATCGTCCGGGTCGTCACAGTTTACGAAGATGTTGCCGGGGTGCATGTCGGCATGGAAGAAATTATCGCGGAACACCTGGGTGAAGAAAATTTCCACCCCGCGCTCGGCGAGCTTTTTCAAGTTCGTGCCACGGGCAATGAGCGTATCCAGATCGGCGACCGGCACTCCGCGAATGCGCTCCTGTACCATGACGTGGCGGCGGGTGTAGGGCCAGTAAATGGTCGGCACGAACAGCAGCGGTGAGTCTTTGAAATTGCGCTTGAGCTGGGAGGTATTGGCGGCCTCTTTGTAGAGATCCAGCTCGTCGAACAGCGTCGCTTCATAATCGCGGATCACCTCGACCGGGCGTAAGCGCCGGGCTTCGGGCACTTTGGCCAGCAGCTTGGCCACCTGGTACATCAAGCCCATGTCTTGACGCATGATACGGTCGATGCCGGGACGGATGATTTTGACCACCACGTCTTCGCCGCTGTGCAGCGTGGCGGCGTGGACTTGGGCAATCGAGGCCGACGCCAAGGGGACACGATCAAAGGCGGCAAACGCCTCCGGCAGCGTCATTTCGAGCTCTTTTTCCACCCGCGCAGCGGCCAGCTCGCCAGGGAAGGGCGGCACTTGGTCTTGCAAGCGCTTTAGCTCGTCGGCGATGTCTTCTGGCAGCAGGTCACGGCGGGTCGAGAGCATTTGGCCGAACTTGATGAAGATCGGCCCCAGCGCCTCCAGCGCCAAACGCAAACGCTCGCCACGGCTGCGCTGCCCAACGGGCACCAGTTGAAGCGGCGACAGCTTCAGTAGTAGGCGCATCCAGAGCGGCAGGCGCTCGGCAGGAATCAAGGTGTCCAAGCGATGCCGTGTGACGACCCAGACGATTTTAAACAGCCGCAGGCTCATCCGCGCTGCTCCTTAGGCGTTGATGGTTCCGCTGGCTGCGTAAGTCGCTTATGGAGACGGTTAAGCCGCGCTTCCAGGCGGTCGGTGGCGATCTCTAGCTCGGTCAGGTGGTCGCGCAGCACGTCGCGTTGCTGGCGGCCGGGCAGCAGGCGTGCTTCCTCGAACACGTACTCCGAGACATCCTGCAGCAGCTCGTCTTTGGCACGCAGCCCCCAGCGGGCCGCACGTCGAATACCTTCCGCCAGGGAGTGAGCGGGCATATCGCCCAGCCAGCGCGCCAGTTCGCCCTCCCAGTCGATATCCAGATCGAACAGCAGATCGCGGGTCGCTTCCAGCAGATGGAGTCGGCCGCGTACGGCCAATTTGCCGTCGAACATCAGCCGCTCGATGGAAGCGCCGCTCAGCCATTCGGAGAGCGTCTCGGGGGTGAGTTCCACGACGGCATCGACGTTGGTCTCTTCCACTTCGTCGCCGTGCTGCAGGTCAATGCCTGACGCGTGGTAGCAGAGCAGCAGCGCGAGCTGGGGCTTCTCCAAACGGACCAGCAAGCGGCTACCTGCCAGCGATGCCAAACGGTTTGGCGCCGCCGGGTCGCGGGCGAGCAGGGCATTGATCGTGCGTTCACATCCGGCCAGCAGCAGGGTCGGGGTGACTAGCATGCCGACCTCGTGTTCCAAGGGATCATCGCTGTTTGCTGCTGTGTCATAGTTTGATGCCGCGGTGGAGGGCCACGATACCGCCGGTCAGGTTGGTGTACTCCACCCGTTCCAGGCCTGCGATCTCCATCATGCCCTTCAGCGTCTCTTGATCCGGGTGCATACGAATCGACTCGGCCAAATAGCGGTAGCTCTCGCCATCACCGGCGACCAGCTCACCCATTTTGGGCAGCAGGCGGAAGGAGTACTCGTCATAGGCTTTGGAGAGCAGCGGGTTGTTGGGTTTCGAGAACTCCAGCACCAGCAGGCGTCCGCCGGGCTTCAGTACCCGCGCCATGGAGCGCAGCGCGGCGTCTTTATCGGTGACGTTACGCAGGCCAAAGGCAATGGTGATGCAGTCGAAGCTGTTATCCGGGAAGGGCAGGCACTCGGCGTTGGCCTGCACGTACTCGACGTTGCCGCCCACGCCGTTATCCATCAGCTTGTCGCGGCCGACCTTGAGCATGGAGGCGTTGATATCGGCCAGCACCACTTTGCCACGCGGGCCTACCAAGCGGGAAAACTTGAGGGTGAGGTCGCCAGTGCCGCCCGCAATGTCGAGCACTTGGTGCCCTGGGCGGACGCCAGCACGTTCGATGGTGAGTCGCTTCCAGACCCGGTGGATGCCCATGGACATCAGGTCGTTCATCACGTCGTAACGAGCGGCCACCGAATGGAAGACGTCGGCCACGCGGGAGGCTTTCTCGTCGACCGGCACTTCTTGGTAGCCAAAATGGGTAGTGCGCTTTTCCGTGGGGCTCATGGGGCTTTAGCTCCCGAATTCGAGGCGGTAGTTGTCGACCGTTAGGTCATCGCAATCAATGGTTGGCAACATTGTAGCCTTCTCGACCCCAATTTGTCTGCGCCTCGCCTGGGGCAGCGCGTCACAGCTGCTTGAATTGAATGCCTGCAGGCTCGCGAGAGGCCCCTGCCGCCTCCAAGCGCTCGAGATAGTTCTGCCAATAAGCGTCTTGGTGGGTGGCGAGGTCGAAAAGATAGTTCCAGCTATACAGGCCGCTATCGTGGCCGTCGTCGAAGTGCAGTTTGAGGGCGTAGTTACCGGCTTGGGTAATGTTCTGTAAGCCAACATCTTTTTTACCCACTTGCAGCACGGCCGTATCACCGCCGTGGCCGCGCACTTCGGCGGAGGGGGAGTAAACCCTCAAAAGTTCGACGGGAAGCCGGTACGTCTCGCCGCTGGCATAGCCAAGTTCCAGCTCACGCGCCTGCTTATGATAGTGAACCCGGGTGGGCGTCGGGGCGTTCATGGGGGGCACCTCATAACGATCAATCGCAAAAGCAGCCTGCCCGCCAATGCGAGCAGGCTGCCGGTGGCTCTACCGAAAGCGGCGCTTACAGAATGTAGCGCGACAGGTCCTCGTCGACCGCCAGCTCGCCTAGCTGAGCATTGACGTAGTCGGCGTCGATGACCAAGGGGCTGTCCATATCTCCCCCTTTGAACGACGCCTCTTCCAGCAAGCGCTCCATGACCGTGTGCAGACGACGAGCGCCGATGTTCTCGGTTCCTTCGTTCACCTGCCAGGAGATCTCGGCAATGCGTTCGATGCCGTCCGGGGTGAACTCGACGTCGAGCCCTTCTGTGGCCAGCAGTGCCTGATACTGCTTGGTGAGCGAAGCAGAAGGCTCGGTGAGGATCCGCTTGAAGTCGCCCGGTGTGAGCGCATCCAGCTCGACGCGAATGGGCAGACGACCCTGCAGTTCTGGAATGAGGTCGGAAGGCCGCGACAGGTGGAAAGCACCGGAAGCAATGAACAGAATGTGGTCGGTTTTGACCATGCCGTATTTGGTCGACACCGTCGAGCCTTCGATCAGCGGCAGCAGGTCGCGCTGCACGCCCTCGCGGGAGACTTCGCCACCGCTGGATTGGCCACTGCCCTTGGCGACCTTGTCGATCTCGTCCAGGAACACGATGCCGTGCTGCTCGACGGCTTCCACGGCGCGGGCTTTGATCTCTTCTTCATTGACCAGCTTGCCGGCCTCTTCGTCACGCAGTAGCACCAGCGCCTCTTTGACGGTCACGCGGCGCTGCTCGCGCTTCTGCTGGCCCATGTTGGAGAACAGGCTCTGCAGTTGGCTGGTCATCTCTTCCATGCCCGGCGGAGTCATGATATCGATGCCCTGGCCTTGGGAAGAGATTTCGATATCGATCTCTTTATCGTCGAGCTGGCCTTCACGCAGCTTTTTGCGGAAGGTCTGGCGGGTGCCGCTATCTTCACGGGGTTTATCTTCCTGGCCCCGGGGCGGCGGCAGCAGCGCATCGAGCACGCGGTCTTCAGCGGCGTCTTCGGCGCGGTGGCCCACTTCCTCTTTGGCATGCTCGCGAACCATTTTGATCGCCGCTTCCATTAGGTCGCGAATGATCGACTCGACGTCGCGGCCTACGTAGCCCACTTCGGTGAACTTGGTGGCCTCTACCTTGATGAACGGCGCGCGGGCGAGCTTCGCCAAGCGGCGGGCAATTTCGGTTTTACCTACGCCAGTGGGGCCAATCATCAGAATGTTTTTCGGCGTGACTTCGGGGCGCAGCTCGTCGTCGAGCTGCATGCGGCGCCAGCGGTTGCGCAGGGCAATGGCCACGGCGCGCTTGGCATCCTGCTGGCCAATGATGTATTGGTCCAGCGCATGAACGATTTCGCGGGGTGTCATCTGGGTCATAAAGGGGCCTCAACGTTCGTTGATGTTCAGCTCTTCGAGCGTCACGTGGTGATTGGTGAATACGCAGATGTCACCAGCGATGGCGAGGGATTTTTCGGTAATTTCGCGAGCGGACAGCTCGGTGTTCTCGAGCAGCGCTCGGGCGCTGGCCTGGGCAAAGTTGCCGCCAGAGCCAATGGCGATGATGCCGCGCTCCGGCTCGACCACGTCACCGTTACCGGTAATGATCAATGAGGCGCTGTGGTCGGCGACGGCCAACAGCGCTTCCAAACGGCGCAGCGCGCGGTCGGTGCGCCAGTCTTTGGCGAGTTCGACGGCGGCTTTGGTCAAATGGCCTTGATACTTTTCAAGCTGCGCTTCGAAACGCTCGAACAGGGTAAACGCATCGGCGGTGCCACCGGCGAAACCGGCCAACACCTTGCCGCGATACAGGCGGCGTACTTTGCTGGCATTGCCTTTCATGACGGTGTTGCCAAGCGAGACTTGGCCGTCGCCTGCGAGGGCAACCTGGTTACCGCGGCGAACGGAAACAATCGTGGTCATGGAGATAACTCCTTGGGGGAGACGCGCTCCCGATGACTGATCGGCCGCAGTGAGCGGCCGTATAAAAAGCGATTCCCAACAAAATGCGGGCGGCTGATAAAAAATCAACCGCCCGCAAGCGAAAGCCATCCGATAAAAGGTGGCGGCAGGCGTGTCACGCCGTGGGGATTAGTTCTGTAGCTGGATCAGCAGTGGCTCGATGCCTTGGGTACTCATCAGATCCTGGGCGCGATTGAGCTCGCGGGTGTCGTCGTAAGGGCCGACCTGAACCCGGTGCCAAGTGTCGCCGTTGGCCTGTACCTCGCTGATCTGCGCCAGCAGGCTCAGGTTGCGCAGGCGGCTGCGCAGCTGCTCGGCATCGCTCAGCTCGCGAAACGAGGCTGCTTGCAGCATGTAGCGGTTCGAAGCACTGGCCGGTGCCTGCTGAACGGCGGCTGCCTGATCACTGGGGCGCGTGTTGGCGGCAATGACCTGGGCAATGGGGTCGTCCGTCGCGCTGTCTGTGGCGCTTGCTGTACTCTCTGACGAGTCCGTCGTGGCCGTATCGGGCTCGGTGTCCTCGTCACTGGCTGCCACGGTGGGCGATGTGACGTTGGAAGGCACAGCCCCGCCCGGAGCGATGACTTCGGTTTCGGGTAGCAGCGTGTAGAACTCGAAGGTGGGCATCGCCTGTTCGGCAGGCGTTTCGGTTTGCCGCGCGGCGCTGCGTTCGTCACTACCGGCCGGCTTGGGCAACACCGTGGCCTGGGGTGTCTCGCTTTGCTCCTGCCAGGGAGCCGTGCCGTGCTGGTGCTGAGCGAGGAAGAAACCAGCGGCCACCCCGGCAATCCCCCATAGCCAGCCGGGTATGCGCAGCCCGCCGCCGGAGCGGCGGGGCGATTTGCGCTGCGTGGTGGCTCCGCGGCGGGCAGGCTTATTACGCGGGCTGGCCATGAATTACATCTCCTCTGGGGCGCTGACACCCATCAGATCAAGGCCGTTGCGCAGCACTTGGCGCACTGCCAAGCCCAGCGCCAAGCGAGTATTGCGCAGGGTGTCGTCATCGACCATCACTTTGACCGCGTTGTAGCAGGTGTGGAAGTCACCGGCCAAGTCCAGCAGGTACTGGGCGACTTGCTGCGGCTCGCGGTTCTTGGCGGCGTGTTCGACCACCTCCGGATAGCGTGCCAACCGGTTCAGCACCGCTTTCTCCTGATCGCTATCGAGCAGTGCCAAGTGGGCCGTGGCGATGCTGTGATCGAAGGGTTGGTCGGCCTCTTCGGCTTTGCGCAACATGCTGCACACCCGCGCGTGGGCATACTGAATGTAATACACCGGGTTGTCGTTGGACTGCGACCGGGCGAGGTCGATATCAAAGGTCAACTGAGAGTCCGCGCGCCGTGCCGCCAGGAAGAAGCGCGTGGCGTCACGGCCTACTTCGTCGATCAGGTCGCGCACGGTGACGTAGCTGCCTGCCCGCTTGGAGAGCTTCACTTCGACCCCTGAACGGGTGACCATCACCATCTGGTGCAGCACGTAGTCGGGCCAGCCTGTCGGGATGCCCACTTCCAGCGCTTGCAGCCCCGCCCGCACCCGCGTCACGGTGGAGTGGTGGTCGGCGCCCTGCTCGTTAATCACGGTGGTGAAGCCGCGCTGCCACTTGTCGAGGTGGTACGCCACGTCGGGTAGGAAGTAGGTGTAGCCCCCTTCGCGCTTGCGCATCACACGGTCTTTGTCATCACCGAAGTCGGTGGTGCGCAGCCACATGGCGCCGTCTTCTTCATAGGTGTGGCCATTGGCGACCAGTTTTTCGACGGTGGCCTCGACCTTGCCATCCTCGTAGAGCGAGGACTCCAGGAAGTAGACGTCAAACTCAACGCCAAAGGCTTTGAGGTCTAGATCCTGCTCGCGGCGCAGCCAAGCCACGGCGAAGGCCTGAATGGCGTCTAGGTCGTCTGCATCGGCTTTGGCGGTCACTTCCCGATCATCAGCGGTGACGGTTTTACCTGCCATGTAGTCGTTGGCGACATCGATGATGTATTCGCCGCGGTAGCCATCCTCCGGCCAGCTAGCATCGTCGGGGCCGAGGTGTTTGGCGCGGGCTTGAACGGAGAGCGCCAGGTTTTTGATCTGCGCGCCCGCGTCGTTGTAGTAGAACTCGCGGGTCACGTCGTAGCCGGTGGCTTCCAGCAGGCGGCAGAGACAGTCGCCAATCGCCGCGCCGCGGCCGTGACCAACGTGGAGCGGGCCGGTGGGGTTGGCGGAAACGAACTCCACCTGCACTTTTTCACCCTTACCGATTAGGCTGCGGCCGAAGGCATCGCCGCTATCCAGTACTTGGGCGACGATTTGCGCGGCGGCGTCGGCGGCAGCAAAGAAGTTGATGAACCCAGGGCCGGCAATCTCGGTTTTTTGAATGGCGTCGCTGGCGGGCAGGGCAGCGACGAGGGTATCGGCCAGCTCACGGGGCTTCATGCCGGAGGGCTTGGCCAGCATCAGTGCGAGGTTGGTGGCGTAGTCGCCATGGGCCTTGTCTTTGGTGGGATCCACCTTGATGGCGGGCGTTAAATCGTTGGACAGCACGCCTTGGTGCTTGAGCGCGTCAACCGCGCCTTCGAGCAGAGAAATAATCGTATCTTTCATGTAAATATCCGGATGTCGTCGGTGGCGGCGTGTGCAGTCGCCCAGAGAATGCAGCGGCAAAGCGGCCATTATCGGCAATTGGCGCGCAGTTTCAAAGCCGTATTCCCTTCGGCGCGCCAGCGTTGTGCGTCCCCTGGCGGTCAGGCCAGGGTTTGTGGGTCGATATCCATCGACCAGCGCACTTTGCGCGCCTCGCGGTTGGCTTCTAGCCACTGCACCAGCCAGTTAGCGGCGGCGTGGCGGTGGCTACGTTTGTCAGCAGTGATCATGACGTGAATGTGGTAGCGGTTTTGGCGACGCTCCATGGGGGCGGGCACGGGCCCCAGGCAGCGCACGGGCAGCTGGGCGTCCTTCAACCACTGGCGCAGCGCCTGGGCGGCGTGTTGAGCCAGCGCGAGCGCCGCCTGCTCCTGTGGGCTTTCTACGCGTAGCAGCGCCATAAAGCAAAACGGCGGCAGCTTGGCGATGCGGCGCTCTTCCAGCAGGTTGCGGGCCAGTGCGCCGTAGCCATGTTCGGCCAGCTGGCCTAGATGTGGGTCATCCGGGTGGAGGGTTTGCACCAGCACACGGCCAGGGTGGGCGGCGCGGCCCGCACGCCCCGCCACTTGCTCCAAGAGCTGTGCGCTGTGCTCCAGGGCGCGGAAGTCCGCCGCGTAGAGGCCGCCATCGGCGTTGACCACCACCACCAAGGTGACGTGGGGCAGGTGGTGGCCTTTGGCGAGCATTTGAGTGCCCACCAGCAGGCAGGGTTCGCCGCGATGAATCTCTTTGAGCACCTGCTCGAAGCTCTCTTTTTTGCGCGTGCTGTCGCGGTCAATGCGGTGAACGGTGGTGTCAGGGAACAGCCCTTGTAGCGTCTCCTCGGTGCGCTCCGTGCCGCTACCCAGCGCACGTAAGTCGCCGCTGCCGCAGTCTGGGCAGGCATCCGGCAGGGCACGGCGGCTGTCGCAGTGGTGGCAGGCCAGCAGCGGTGGCTGGCGGTGAAGCGTCATGCGCGCATCGCACTGGCCGCATTCGGCCATCCAGCCGCAGCTATGACAAGCCAGGCTCGGCGCAAAGCCACGCCGGTTGATAAAAATGAGCGCCTGCTTGCCCGCCGCGAGGGTGCTTTTGATGGCTTTGATGGCCCCCGGCAGCAGCCCCCCTTGGCGGCGCTGGTGGCGCAGGTCGATCAGCTCTAGCTTAGCGGGCGGGTGACGGCTGGGCCGCTGGGTTAGCCGCAGGTGACGATAAGCACCCGTAAGCGCCTGCTGCAGGCTTTCAAACGAGGGCGTTGCACTACCCAGTAATAGAGGAATGCCGTGATAGTGCGCCCTGGCAACGGCTAAATCCCTAGCGTGGTAGCGCAGCCCGTCGTGCTGTTTGTAAGAGCCATCGTGCTCTTCATCGACGATGATCGCCCCGGGGTTCGCCAGCGGGGTGAAAATGGCCGACCGGGTGCCGATGATCACCAGCGCGCGGCCGCTGGCGGCGGCTTCCCATACATCCAAGCGCTCTGGGTCGGTAAGCCCGGAGTGTAGCGCCACCACCGGCACGCGAAAGCGGCTTTTGAACCGCGCGAGCGTTTGCGGTGTAAGGCCGATTTCAGGCACGAGTACCAGGGACTGCTTTCCTTTGGCAGCGAGCGCTTCGATGAGCTGTAGGTAAATCTCGGTCTTACCGCTGCCGGTCACGCCTTCCAATAAACAGGGGTGGTAGCCGTCGAGTTTTTCATGCAGCACGGCGAGCGCAGCGGCCTGTTCACGGTTGAGCGGCAGCGACGGCGAGGCGAGTAAGCTTCCGCCGGTGGGTTGAGCGGCAGTCAGGGTGATTTCTTGAGGCTCGGTAAAGCCCTTCTTTTGCAGCGCTAATAGCTGGTCCCGAGTGAAGCCGTGGGCGCTCACGGCGCGGCCTGGAAGTCCGTGGGGGTGCTGGCGAAGAAGCGCATAAAGCGCTGCCTGTTTAGGCGCGCGCGCCAGGGCCGTTTCATCGTTGGGGAGCGGAAGCCACAGGGTTTGGGTGCGCCCTGCCATCGGGTGACCCTGGCGCAGCCTAGCGGGCATGGCGTGCTGCAGAGTATCGCCCAGGCTGTGCTGGTAGTAACGCGCCGCAAAGTGGCACAGCCACTGCCAGTCGCTGGGCAGGGGGGCGTCATCCAACGCTTCGCTAATAGCGCGTAGCTGCGCGCGGGGGAGTTCGCTGCCGGTGGCGAGGGAGACCACCACGCCCACCACCTCTCGGCGGCCAAACGGAACACGCACCCGGAGCCCCGGCTGCCAGCCACAGACGGGCGCGCGCGGGGCCGGTAGATAGTCAAACAGGCGGCGCAGCGGCGATGGCAGCGCCACTTTCACTACCTGAAAAGCGCCTTGAGGCTGCCCCTGGGTGGGGGGCGTTGAAGAAACAGGATCGGACAATTGGCCTCCGGCGATTAGTTTGCTAGAATGCGCGGCCGCTCTGAATCTATCGGATGGAGCGGTTAACCGGTTAGCAGTTTTTTCAAACCCGTATGCGGTGCCTGGCAATGGATCAGGTGGCGGCATATAGCTCATGAGGCTCAAGATGAAACAAGGTATCCACCCGAATTACAACACGGTCACCGCCAACTGTTCTTGCGGTGCAAGCTTCCAGGTCGGTTCTACCTCTGGTCAGGACTTCTCTCTGGACGTGTGCTCCAACTGCCACCCGTTCTACACCGGTAAGCAGAAGCAAGCGACCACTGGTGGCCGCGTAGAGCGCTTCAACAAGCGTTTCGGCGCTGCTATCAAGCGCGGCTAATCCTAACGGATTCAGCCTATCGCAGGCACGTCTCGTGCTCTGTGCAAAAGCCCACGCCACGGCGTGGGCTTTTTGTCCCTAAAAGGCTACGCTTTTGGTTAGCCTCGTCGGCCGCTCTCTCCCGCTGCCAATAGCGGACGCATCGATCTCTCCTCGCTGACCAAGCAATCTCTCTTTGTTTCTTGTTAGCTTTTCCACAGGGCGATTGCGCCCAGTGGGTGTGGATAACTCTCTTGTTGTTCTATTGGAATTTATTTCCAAAAATACTGCACTGCATCAATAAGGAAACCTTTATAGCTGATAGCGTGAAGCATAAGTTGCAGCAAATAACGTAGAAAAGTTTCGAAATGGAGGGGAAAGTGGCTAAAACGGTCGTTTCGTAGGTAAGTTTACTACGTGCTTGAGGCGCCTAGGGTTTTTCTATATTCTGATACGACTTTTCTACTTTAGGCTGATGAGACCTTGACCATGACGGATGCAAACAAGCAGGCAGCTTTGGATTATCACGCTAAACCGATCCCCGGTAAGCTTTCCGTGGAGTTGACCAAGCCCACTGCTACCGCTCGGGACTTGGCACTGGCGTATAGCCCAGGCGTTGCCGAGCCGGTTCGCGAAATCGCTCGCGAAGCGGAAAATGCGTACCGTTATACCGGCAAAGGTAATCTAGTCGCGGTCATTTCGGACGGCAGTGCGATTCTGGGCTTGGGCAATCTTGGCCCGCTGGCCAGCAAGCCGGTCATGGAAGGCAAAGGCGTGCTGTTCAAGTGTTTTGCGGGCATTAACTCCGTTGATATCGAAGTAGACGCCGAAAGCCCGCAAGCGTTTATCGACACCGTTGCCCGCATTGCCGATACCTGGGGCGGCATTAACCTGGAAGACATCAAAGCGCCCGAGTGTTTCGAGATCGAAAAAGCCTTGGTCGAGCGCTGCAGTATCCCCGTCTTCCACGATGACCAGCACGGTACGGCGATTGTGACCGCTGCGGGCATGCTCAACGCGCTGGATATCGCGGGCAAGCGGATTGAAGACGTGAAAATCGTCTGCATGGGCGCAGGCGCGGCGGCGATTGCCTGCATGCGTCTGCTGATCTCCTGCGGTGCCAAGAAAGAGAACCTGGTCATGCTGGATCGTCGCGGCGTGATTCACACTGACCGTGACGGTATCAACGAGTACAAGGCGGAGTTTGCCCGCGATACCGACATGCGCACGTTGGACGATGCCATCGACGGGGCAGACGTGTTTATCGGCCTTTCTGGCCCGGGCCTGCTCTCTGCGGAGCAGGTGAAGAAAATGGCCGCTGACCCGGTGATTTTCGCCTGCACCAACCCCGACCCGGAAATTCACCCGGACGTAGCCCGCGAAGCACGCCCGGATGTGATCATGGCCACCGGCCGTTCGGACTTTCCGAACCAGGTGAACAACGTGCTGGGCTTCCCGTTCATCTTCCGCGGCGCGCTGGATGTACGCGCCACGCGCATTAACGAAGCCATGAAGTTGGCCGCCGTTCACGCGCTGAAAGACCTGGCCCGCGAGCCGGTGCCTCAGGAAGTGCTGAACGCCTACGAGCGTACCGAGATGAGCTTTGGGCGTGATTACATCATTCCCACCCCGGTGGATATCCGCCTGCTGGAACGCGTCTCCTCAGCAGTGGCCCAAGCGGCGGTCGACTCTGGTGTGGCCCGCAAGCCGTACCCGGCTCACTACCCGCTGAAAACCATTAATGACGTGTATGGTGGGTAATTAACAAGGCCACTTAGGTCAGGACAGCCCGTAACGGGGGTCTTTCGCCATGGCCGAAAAATGCTCCCTGCAATTTCGGCATTTCCACCATCCATGGCGGTCAGATGGCGAAAGTAGCGCCCAAGGACGGGTTTACAGCGCCCCCGTCTAGGGTTGTGCTGACCGGTATTTTACAACGCCCGCACACTGCGGGCGTTGCTGTTTTTAGAGGTGTTCAAAGCAGAGGCTCAAGACTGCGGATAGCGCACCAACCCCTCTTGCGCCGTCGAGGCCACCAAACGCCCATCGCGGCGATAGATGTGACCCCTCGCCAAGCCCCGTGCGCCGCCGGTCCAGGGGGAGTCGATGGCGTACAGCAGCCACTCGTCTAGCCGCGTATCTTCGTGCAGCCAAATGGCATGGTCGAGACTGGCGATGCGCAGTTTCGGGTCGGTGTACTTGATGCCGTGTGGAATCAGGCCGGTGGTCAGCAGGTTGAAATCCGATGCATACGAGAGCAGGTGACGATGCAGCGCCGGGTCGTCCGGTAGCGGCCCACCGGCAAAGCGGAACCACAGACACTGCCCCGCCGGTGACGCTCTGTCCGGGTTATCCTTCAAGTGCAAAAACTCGATAGGGTGGCCGGGGAAGCGCGCGTGTTTGGCATCGCCGCTCTCTATAAGCGCTTCCGGCGTGGGCACTTGTGGCATGGCCCGCTGATGATTGATGCTCTCTTCAGCACTTTGGAAAGAGGCGCTGCAGAAGAAAATCGGTCGCCCTTTCTGAATAGCGGTCACCCGCCGGGTGGTAAAACTGCCGCCATCGCGGATGGTATCGACCTGATACACCACCGGGCGGTGCGGGTCGCCTGGGCGCAAAAAATAGCCGTGCTGGGAGTGCGGGCGGCGCTCATCCGGCACCGTGCGCGCCGCAGCGGCCAGTGCCTGGCCCAACACTTGGCCGCCATACAGTTGAGGAAAGCCCAAATCTTGGCTTTGGCCGCGAAAGAGCGTCTCTTCAAGGGTTTCAAGCTCTAACAAGCTGACCAGTGACTTCAGCGCATCGTTCATTCTCTGTATCCTTGGTGCTATCCGTTTTCCCGCCGATGATTGAAAGCGCACCCAGTGCGGCCATCACGCTATTAAAACGATCGTTTTGCTACCTTAGCGGAGTTTGCCTTGATACGCAGCGATGAATTTTACATGCACCGCGCCATGGACCAAGCGCACCTAGCGTTTGCCGCCGGGGAAGTGCCGGTGGGCGCGGTGGTGGTGGATGCCCAGGGGGAGATCATCGGCGCTGGCCACAATGCACCGCTGGCAAGCTGCGACCCCAGCGGCCACGCCGAGGTGCGCGCGCTACGCGAGGCGGGGCAGCGGCTGGGCAACTACCGTTTAGAGGCCTGCACGCTGTTTGTGACGCTAGAGCCCTGCATGATGTGCGCAGGCACCATGGTGCATGCGCGCATTGCCCGTTTGGTATACGGCGCGCCCGAGCCACGCACTGGCATGGTGGAGTCAAAGGCCAATCTGCTTGCCCAGCCCTGGTTCAACCATCAGATCGCAGTGACGGGCGGCGTGCTGGCGACGCCCGCCAAGCGGTTGCTCAAGCAGTTCTTTGCCGAGAAGCGCTAGCCAGATTACGGCTCGATAGGGGGCACGATATCGAACAGCAGCAGCGGCTCTTCGCTGGTGGGCGCCTGCTCTAGCTGAAAGAATTGCTGTCGGCTGCGCTCCACGTACTCGATCATCTCGTAGTAGCGCCGGATGTTGCGCACGTAGATGACCGGCTCGCCGCCACGGGCATAGCCATGGCGGGTTTGGCTATGCCACTCACGCTCCTGTAAGAGCGGGAGCGCTGCGCGAACGTCCTGCCAGCGATCCGGATCGCCGCCACGCATCTCGGCAATCTTACGGGCATCGTAAAGGTGGCCAAGACCGACATTGTAAGCTGCCATGGCCATGTAGAGTCGGTCATCCCCGGTAATGCTGTCTGGAAGTCGGTCTTTAATGCTGCGCAGGTAGCGCGCGCCGCCATCGATACTCTGTGCGGCGTCGGTGCGGTCGGCCACGCCCATCTCGCTGGCGGTGGGGTTGGTCAGCATCATCAGGCCGCGAACCCCGGTGGGGGAGACGGCGGTCGGGTCCCAGTGCGACTCTTGATACCCGACGGCGGCCAGTAGCTTCCAATCAAAGCCGGTATCGCGGGCCGCTTGCTTGAATAGCTCGGTGTAGTTGGGCAGGCGCTCATCGAGATGGGCGAGGAACGTGCGGGTGCCCACGTACTCCAGATAGTCGTCATGGCCGAAGTAGCGGCTCACCAGCTGTTGCAGGGTGCCGTTCTCTTGTAGCTCCTGGAGAAATTGATTGGCGGCTTCTAATAATCCAAGCCCGCGGCCGCTAGGCACGGCCCATGCCAGAGAGAGCGGCTCGCCTAGAAAAAAACCGCGTTCGACGTTTGGGAAAAACAGCCGGTTCAAACGAAACTGGTGATCAAAAATGATCGCCGCATCCAAAATACCGTTTTCTACTCGCGCCAATAGTTCGGCCACTTCAAGCTCGTGAGACTCTTTCCAGCTAAGGTTGGGGTAGTCACGTTGAAGGGCGCGCAGCGCTTGGCTGGTGCCCGCCTCACTCAGCGTGCCCAGCTCCAGGCCCACGAGATCTGCCGGTTCATCGATGCCGTTGAGCCCGCGGCGATACACCACCAGCGGCTGCATTTGAATGATGGAGCGGGTGTAGTGAATGCCCGGTGAGTCTGCCAGTAGGGGGAGGGCGGCAGCGCCTAAGTCGCCCTGCTCGCGCACGACGGGAAGCACGCTCTCCGGGTGGTGGCTCGCGTTCAGGTTGAGGCTGACCCCTAGGTAGTCCGCAAAGCGGTGCATCAGCTCATACTCGAAGCCGGTCGGCCCTTGGCGGCCTTCGTAATAGGTGGTGGGGGTGTTGCGAGTATGAATCGTGATGAACTCTTTCGCTTGAATTTGCGCAAGGTGTTCACCGCTCGTCATGGACGCACTGCGCGGCACTAAAATCAGAAGAAGTGTCGCGATCATCGCGAAATACGCCCGGTAATGAGCGATAAAATGTTGGGCAATCGATGTCGGCATGAGGGCTGGTCAACATGGAACAGTCTGCCACGATACCCAGCCTGCCAGGCGCTGTCACCTTGTTGATTTCGTGTGGACGCCGCTTTCCAGTATCATAGTGGGATTGCCGCGTAGCGGCCCGGTGATTTCCTGCTCGAACTCTCCCTGCTTTAGAGGCTCTCAGATATGCTCGAACTGCGAGGCGCACCCGCCCTTTCCGCCTTCCGTCATGAACGGCTGTTAATGGTGTTGCGTGACCGTGTTCCGGAGGTGGAGGCGCTGTCTGCCCATTACGTCCACTTCATCGACCACCACGAAGAGCTCGATCAGGCCGCCCAGGCGCGGTTGGCGCAACTGCTGGCGTACGGCAGCCACGAACACCAGGAAACCCCCGATAACGCGCAGCGCTTTCTGGTCGTGCCGCGTCTGGGCACTCAGTCACCGTGGTCCTCTAAAGCAACCGACATTGCCCACAACTGCGGGCTCAGCCAGATTAGTCGCATCGAGCGGGGTATCGATTACCGCGTAGGCCTACGCGGCGCCCCCAGCGCTGAGCAGCTCGAAACGATCAGCGCGCTGCTGCATGACCGCATGACCGAAAACGTGCTGGCCGACGTAGCCGAGGCGAGCAAGCTATTCGCCCACCACTCGCCTGCCCCCCTTGGCAGCGTCGACATTCTGGAAGGCGGCCGCGACGCGCTGATGACGGCGAACCGTGAGCTGGGCCTTGCGCTGGCGGATGATGAAGTCGACTACCTCGTCGAGGCCTTTATCGAGCTAGGCCGCAACCCCAGCGATGTGGAGCTGATGATGTTCGCCCAGGCGAACTCTGAGCACTGTCGCCACAAAATCTTCAATGCAGATTGGGTCATCGACGGCGAGGCCCAGAGCCACTCGCTGTTTAAGATGATCAAGAACACCTTCGCCACGTCACCGGATAACGTGCTCTCTGCGTACAGCGATAACGCGGCGGTGATCAAAGGCAGCCACGGCGGACGCTTCTTCCCCACGCCGCTCACCGGTGCCGAGGGCGAGCGCGCCCGCTACGATGCCCACCAAGAGCCGATCCACATTCTGATGAAGGTGGAGACCCACAACCACCCCACGGCGATTGCGCCGTTCCCCGGTGCGGCCACCGGCTCTGGCGGTGAGATTCGAGACGAAGGCGCGACCGGCATCGGCGGCAAGCCAAAAGCAGGTTTGTCCGGCTTTACCGTCTCTAACCTGCGCATTCCTGAATTTGTTCAGCCCTGGGAAGCCTTCGACTACGGCAAGCCCGAGCGCATGCAGTCCGCGCTCAATATCATGCTGGACGGCCCGATTGGCGGTGCCGCGTTCAACAACGAGTTTGGCCGCCCCAACCTGACCGGCTACTTCCGCACCTATGAGCAGGATGCGCTCAGCGAAGGCGGCATCGAGCGTCGCGGCTACCACAAGCCGATCATGATTGCCGGCGGTTATGGCAACATTCGCGCTCAGCACGTGCAAAAAGGCGAGATTCCGGTCGGCGGTAAGCTGATCGTCATGGGCGGCCCGGCGATGCTGATCGGCCTGGGCGGCGGTGCGGCGTCCAGCATGGCGTCCGGTGAGTCCAGCGCGGATCTGGATTTCGCCTCCGTGCAGCGGGAAAACCCGGAAATCGAGCGTCGTGTCCAAGAAGTCATCGACCGCTGCTGGGCGCTGGGCGACAACAACCCGATTCGCTTTATCCACGATGTCGGTGCGGGCGGGCTGTCTAACGCCTTGCCGGAGCTGGTCAAAGACGGCAACCGTGGCGGTCTGTTTGACCTGCGCGCGGTGCCCAATGCCGAGCCGGGCATGAGCCCGCTGGAAATCTGGTGTAACGAAGCCCAGGAGCGCTACGTACTGGCAGTGGCCCCCGAAGACTTGGATACCTTCGACGCGCTGTGCAAGCGCGAGCGCTGCCCTTACGCGGTAGTGGGCGAAGCCCAGGCGGAGCACCACCTGGAAGTGCGCGACGGCCATTTCGAAACCAAGCCCGTCGATCTGCCCATGAGCGTGCTGTTTGGCAAGCCGCCGAAGATGACCCGTTCGTTTGAGCGCCAAACGCCCGAGCTCTCTGGCGTCATGCTGGATAACCTGGACCTGCGCGAAGCAATGGACCGGGTGCTGCGCCTGCCCACGGTGGCCTCGAAAAGCTTCCTGATCACCATCGGCGACCGTTCCATCACTGGCCAAGTTGCCCGTGATCAGATGGTAGGCCCCTGGCAAGTGCCGGTGGCCGACGTCGCGGTGACCACCGCGAGCTTCGACACCCACGCCGGTGAAGCCATGGCCATGGGCGAGCGCCCGCCGGTGGCGCTGATCAACCCTGCGGCCAGCGCGCGCTTAGCGGTGGCAGAAGCCATTACCAACCTCGCGGCTGCGCCGATTGCCAAGCTGTCGGATATCAAGCTCTCTGCTAACTGGATGAGCGCTGCTGATCACCCCGGTGAAAACCAAGCGCTGTACGACGCCGTTCATGCCGTCGGTATGGAGCTTTGCCCGGCGCTGGGTATTGCCGTGCCGGTGGGCAAGGACTCCATGTCCATGCGCACCGCGTGGCAAGAGGGCGATGACGCCGAAGAGAAGAGCATTACCTCGCCGCTGTCGCTGGTGGTGACCGGCTTTGCACCGGTGACCGACGCGCTGGCGACGCTGACGCCGCAGATCAACTTGGAGCAGGACGAGTCCGACCTGATTTTGATCGACCTGGGGAACGGCCAGAACCGTCTGGGCGGCTCGGCGCTGGCGCAGGTGTATGGTCAGGTGGGCGACGCGTGCCCGGATGTGGACGACCCGGAAGATCTGAAAGCGTTTTTCGAAGTGATCCAAGGCCTGAACCGCGACGGCAAGCTGCTGGCTTATCACGACCGCAGCGACGGCGGCCTGCTTGTGACGCTGCTGGAGATGGCTTTTGCCGCGCACGCCGGTCTCGAAATCAAGCTCGACTGGCTGATCGATGAGCCGGTAGAAGCCTTCAACGCCCTGTTCTCCGAAGAGCTGGGCGCGGTGATTCAGGTCAATCGCCAGCACACCGAAGAGGTGCTGACCCAGTTCGCCATGGCGGGTATCGAAACCTGTGGCGTGATTGCCCGCCCGCGTTACGACGACCAAGTGCGTGTCACGCTGTTCGAAGAGCCGCTACTGGAGACCACCCGCCAGCTAACCCAGCGCACCTGGGCCGAAACCAGCTACCGCATGCAGGCGCTGCGGGATAACCCGGAATGTGCGAAGAACGAGTTCGACAACCTGCTCGACGTTCGCGACCCGGGCCTCAGCGCCGCGCCGACCTTCGATATCAACGACGATATCAGCGCGCCCTTTATCAACACCGCCAAGCCCGCGGTGGCCGTGCTGCGTGAACAGGGCGTCAATGGTCAGGTAGAGATGGCCTGGGCCTTCCACAAAGCGGGTTTCGATGCGGTGGATGTGCATATGAGCGACATCCTCGAAGGCCGTGTCTCGCTGGAGGAGTTCAAAGGTTTGGTGGCCTGTGGCGGTTTCTCCTACGGCGACGTGCTGGGTGCAGGCGGCGGCTGGGCCAAGTCAGTGCTATTCAACGAGCGCGCCCGCGAGCAGTTCGAAACCTTCTTCACCCGTGACGATAGCTTCTCGCTGGGCGTGTGTAACGGCTGCCAGATGCTCTCGCAGCTCAAAACGCTGATTCCCGGTGCGGAAAACTGGCCGGCTTTCGTGCGCAATGAGTCCGAACAGTTCGAAGCCCGGGTGTCGATGGTGCGGGTAGAGAAGAGCCCTTCGATTCTGCTGGCGGGCATGGAAGGCTCCAAGCTGCCTATCGCCGTTGCTCACGGGGAGGGCCGCGCCGAGTTCCGCGACACGGCGCACCTGCGTAGCATGCAGTCGAGCAGCCAAATTGCCCTGCGCTACATCGACAACTACGGTCAGGTCACTACGCGCTACCCGGCCAACCCCAACGGCTCGCCGTCGGGCATTACCGGCCTGACCACGCCGGATGGTCGCGTCACGATCATGATGCCGCACCCCGAGCGGGTGACCCGCGCGGTCACTAACTCCTGGCGTCCGGCGGAGTGGACCGAGGATGGTGCGTGGCTGCGCCTGTTCCGCAATGCGCGGGTGTGGCTGGGCTAATGTCATGTGATCAACCTGAAAGGTGATGGATGACACATCCTGATAAGGCGGCCTCCGGGCCGCCTTTCTTGGCTAACGGGGCAGCGCCTTCGCTGCGCCCCTACCAAGCCGAGGCGGTCAAGCGGGTAGTCAGCCACTTTCGCGCCACCAGCGCCCCCGCCGTGGTGGTGCTGCCGACGGGCAGCGGCAAGTCGCTGGTGATCGCTGAACTGGCGAGACTCGCCCGTGGGCGGGTGCTGGTGTTGGCCCACGTGCGCGAGCTGGTGGAGCAGAACCACGCCAAGTACCAAGCGTACGGCTTGGAGGCGGATATCTTCAGCGCTGGGTTAAAGCGCAAAGAGGCCAGTCGCCAAGTGGTGTTTGGCTCGGTGCAGTCGGTGGTGCGTAACATGGAGCAATTCAACGACGCCAGCTTTACTCTGCTGGTAATCGACGAGTGCCATCGGGTATCGCTGGAGGAGGACTCCAGCTATCGGCAGGTGATCGAGCATCTACGGAGCCAGAACCCGCAGCTAAAAATCCTCGGCCTTACCGCCACGCCGTTTCGTTTGGGGCAGGGCTTTATCTACCACCGCCACCATCACGGGATGGTGCGTGGTTCAGAAGAGAGCTTTTTTGCCGACTGCGTGTTCGAGCAGCCGCTGCGTCTGATGGTCAAACAGGGCTTTTTGGCCGCGCCCAAGCGGCTGGATATGGCCATCGAGGGGTACGACTTCTCGGCGCTGGCGCCCTCGTCCAGCGGGCTGTTTCGGGAGGAGGAACTCAACCGGGTGGTGGCGGGCAACCGGGCGACACCGGGCATCATTGCCCAGGTGGTGGAGTACGCTGCCGACCGCCAGGGGGTGATGATTTTCGCCGCGACGGTGGCCCACGCCGAAGAGATCATGGGCTATCTGCCCGCCGAGCAGGCCGCGCTGATTACCAGTGCGACCGCCTCGGCCGAGCGTACCGCGCTGATCGATGCGTTCAAAGCGCGCCAACTGAAGTATTTGGTCAACGTGGCGGTGCTGACCACCGGCTTCGATGCCCCCCACGTCGATCTGATCGCGATTCTGCGGCCCACTGAGTCGGTCAGCCTGTATCAGCAGATCGTGGGGCGCGGGCTGCGCCTCTCGCCGGGTAAAGAGGAGTGCTTGATTCTCGACTATGCGGGCAACCCGTGGGATCTCTACGCCCCGGAAGTAGGCGAACCCAAGCCGGATAGCGATAGCGAACCGGTGCAGGTGCCCTGCCCGGACTGCGGTCACGCGAACCTGTTTTGGGGCAAGCGCGACGGCGAGCTGGTGATCGAACACTTCGGCCGCCGCTGCCAGGGGCTGATTGAGGATGACACAGGGCGCCGCCGCCAGTGCGAGTTTCGCTTTCGCTTCAAAGTATGCGACGAGTGCGGCGCTGAGAACGATATTGCCGCCCGTCGCTGTCATGGCTGCGAGAAGCTGCTCGTGGACGCTGACGACAAGCTCAAGGATGCGCTGAAGCTAAAAGATGCCAAGGTGCTGCGCGTCAGCGGCATGCAGTTAGAGGCGACCACCAATGGTCGTGGGCTGCCGCGCCTAAAAGCCACCTACCACGATGAAGATGGCGACAGCCTGAGCGAATGGTTTGCTTTAGAAACCCCGGCCCAGCGCCGCGCGTTTTATGCCGTATTTTTGCGTACCCATCTGCGTGCGCCAGGCGGTCAATGGCAACCGACGACGCCTGATGAGGTTGTCAACGAGCAGCGCCGATTGCGCCACCCGGATTTTGTGGTGGGGCGAAAGGTAGGCCGACACTTTCAAATCCGCGATAAGCTGTTCGATTATCAAGGGCGCTATCGGAAAGCTGCCGATGCTGGCTAGATGCCGCGCTGACAGCGCGCTGTTACACTGCTGTTTTCCCACTCATCAACGAAGGATTCGACCCGCGTGAGCGAGACGCCAAGCGCAGCGCCAGACCAAGACCAAGACCAAGACGTGGCGGAATCTACTGCCGAGCCGGTGGTGGAGGCGCTTGGGCGTCTGTTTGATGAGCCCATCACGCAGCTGCCGGAAGATCTCTATATTCCACCCGAGGCGCTGCGGGTCTTTCTGGAAGCCTTCGAAGGGCCGCTGGATCTGTTGCTTTATTTAATTCGGCGGCAGAACCTGGATATTCTGACCATCAACGTGGCCACCATCACCCACCAGTACATTGAGTACGTGGAGCTGATGAAAGCCATGGAGATCGAGCTGGCGGGCGAGTATCTGCTGATGGCTGCCATGCTGGCGGAGATTAAATCCCGGACGCTGTTGCCGCGCCCGCCGAAAGCGGAGGGGGAGGAGGAAGAGGATCCCCGCGCCGAGCTGATTCGCCGTCTGCAGGAGTACGAGCGCCTGAAAGAGGCCGCCGAGGCGCTGGATACGCTGCCCCGCGTCGGCCGGGACTGGTTCAGCGTACAGGCGGGCTTGCCGCCGTTGGAAACGCGGGTGATCCATCCCGATGTGGCGCTCGATGAGCTGCTGGGGGCGCTGTCCGATATTCTCAAGCGCGCCGAGCTGGCCCAGGCCCACCAGATCAGCCGGGAAGTGCTTTCTACCCGCGAGCGGATGCTGAAAATCATGGAGCAACTCAGCCAGGATGGCGCGAGCGGTCGCTACACCCCTTTTGAAGCGCTGTTTACCCTTGAAGAGGGGCGTGCCGGGGTGGTGGTAACCTTTATGGCTATTTTAGAGCTGGCCAAAGAGGCCATGATTGAGATCGTTCAAAACGCACCGCTGTCGCCCATTCACGTGCGCGCCCGCCAAGCGGCGCTGGCCGATGGGGAAGAGGACGCTTTCGAGCGTTTGGGAGAGGAGCAGGGCGATGCCGCCTCGGCATTCGAAGAGCCTGCGTTTGAACCTGACGAGGAGTCGCGGTGAGAGACACCACGTTAGACGATATTATTGAAGCGGCGCTGCTAGCGGCGGGGGAGCCGCTGCCGGTCGAGCGCCTGGAAACGCTCTTTTTAGAAGAGGAGTGCCCTACCCGCAAAGCGCTGAGGGAGGCGTTGTCGCGGCTGGCGCTGCGCCACGATAATGGCGCGCTCGAACTGGTCGAAACCGCCTCGGGCTTTCAGCTACGCATTCGCCCGCGTTTGGCCCACTGGGTCTCGCGGCTGTGGGACGAGCGCCCCCAGCGCTACTCTCGAGCACTTTTGGAAACGCTGGCGCTCATTGCCTACCGTCAACCGGTGACTCGGGGTGATATCGAAGATGTGCGCGGTGTGAGCGTCAGCAGTTCGATCATTCGCACTCTGATGGAGCGCGGCTGGATACGCGTGGTAGGCCACCGAGACGTGCCGGGTCGCCCGGCGGTCTATGCCACCACGCGCAGCTTTTTGGATGACTTCGGGCTGAAAACCTTGGATGCGCTGCCGCCCATGCATACGCTGGTCAGCGGCGACGATCACGAAGCGCACTCCGTCGAAGAGGAATCGGGCGAACAAAACCCACTGCCAGCACTGGACGAAACGGTGCAAAGCGTGCAGGATGCGCCACCCCAGCAAGATGAGAATACGTCGGCAGAGAGTGCCGATCACCACGCCGAGACGGCGTTAACCCAGCCGCTCAGTTTTGCCGATTTAGAGGCTCGGCTAGCGGCACGTGCGAAGCGTCAACATGAGGACGCTGGCACGCAGACCAACGATGTGAGGTCAGACGACCATGAGTCAGAGTAATAACACCACGCCGCCCACCAGCGAAAAGCTGCAGAAAGTCCTCGCCCGTGCGGGCCTTGGCTCCCGCCGTGAAATGGAAACCGCCATTGCCGATGGCCGGGTGAAGGTGAATAGCCAGGTCGCCAAACTGGGCGATCGGGTGGAAGCGCGGGATAAGGTCAGCTTCGATGACCGCCCTGTAACGCTGCGCCCGGAAGAGGAAGTGCCGCGCCGGGTCATTATGTACAACAAGCCGGAAGGCGAGCTGTGCACCCGCAAAGATCCGGAAGGCCGTCGCACGGTCTTTGAGCGCCTACCGCGCCTGAAAGGCGAGCGCTGGATTGCGATTGGCCGCTTGGACATCAACACCAGCGGTTTGCTGCTGTTCACCACCGACGGTGAACTGGCCAACCGCTTGATGCACCCCTCGACTCAAGTAGAGCGTGAGTACGCGGTGCGGGTCATGGGCGACGTCAAGCGTGAGCATATCGTCGCTATGGTCGACGGTGTGATGCTGGAAGATGGCCCGGCGCGCTTCACCGACGTGCAGGAGTTTGGTGGCGAAGGCATCAACACCTGGTTCCACGTGGTGATTCTGGAGGGCCGCAACCGTGAGGTTCGCCGCCTGTGGGAATTCCAGGGGCTTACCGTTAGCCGCCTGAAGCGCGTTCGCTACGGCAACATCTTCCTCGACAAGCGCGCGAAAGCTGGTGAGTGGGTCGAACTCTCTCAGGATGAGGTGGATGACTTGGCGACGCTGGCCAATCTTGAAACCCGGAAAGTGCCTGAGCTGACGCCAGACGAGAAGAACCGCTGGAGCCGTGACAAGCACAAGCGCCGTCCGGTGCAGGCGATGCGTAAGCCGAAACCCAAGCGCGGCTAAGCAAGTGACCTCTGCGGTGTAGGCGTTGTCGACGCCGCAGAGGACGGAATATAGACGAAAGATAAAAAAGGGCTTGCTATTCACAAGCCGTATCCGTACTATATGCATCCGTTCGGACGGGTCGTTAGCTCAGTTGGTAGAGCAGTTGACTTTTAATCAATTGGTCGTAGGTTCGAATCCTACACGACCCACCATCCGAACCAAACAATGCATCAAGCCGTTATCTTCTTAATGCCTTGTTTTGATGCCAGCCATTGCGGGATTCGTGAATGTTGGCGCCATCCGTAGTAACGCAGCAAAATTTGGGTCGTTAGCTCAGTTGGTAGAGCAGTTGACTTTTAATCAATTGGTCGTAGGTTCGAATCCTACACGACCCACCAAATTTCGACGCCCTTGGTAGCTTGCTGCCAGGGGCGTTTTGCTATGGGCGTTTTGACGCGCCGCAGCGTGACTTTGCGCTTGCAGCGAACAATCATTGTCCACCACAATGCCATGACAACGACGTGATGGCATCGTGAAACAGGATGAATGTACGTCTAATCGATTGATCGTATAGCTGCCGAGCTGTCACGGCAGCCCTGGCTCCCAAGAGTCAGATTGGTGACGCGCCACCGCGAGAGACGCAGCGGCCGTTGCCCCGAGTGCGGCGCATGCGGAGCGCATACGCCGTGACTGGTGTTTAACAGGGGGATTCCCTGTTCGTCACAGTGGTAGACACGATGACTATGATGACTTCTCAAGTGGAGTTAGACGCTCCGCTGCCAAGCCCGTACTGCCCTACCCGCATCCCGGCGGAAGACGAAGCGCGAGTGGCTGAGATCAAGCAGCTGCTCAAGGCGAACAACGCCGTTTTGGTAGCGCATTACTACACCGACGATGCCATTCAGCAGCTAGCCGAAGAGACTGGCGGGTGTGTGGCTGACTCTCTGGAAATGGCCCGCTTTGGCGCTCGCCATGAGGCCACTACGCTGGTGGTTGCTGGCGTGCGTTTCATGGGCGAAACGGCCAAGATCCTCTCCCCCGAAAAGCGCGTGTTGATGCCAACGCTCGAAGCGACCTGCTCCTTGGATGTCGGTTGCCCTATCGATGAGTTCAGCGCGTTCTGCGATGCCCATCCTGATCGTACGGTGGTGGTGTATGCCAATACCTCGGCGGCAGTAAAAGCGCGTGCCGATTGGGTCGTGACCTCTTCGATCGCCGTGGAGGTCATCGAGCATTTGCAGGCGAAGGGCGAAAAGATCCTCTGGGCGCCGGACAAACACCTGGGTAGCTATATTCAGAAGAAAACCGGGGCCGATATGCTGATGTGGGACGGTGCCTGCATCGTGCACGAGGAGTTCAAGGCGAAAGGCATTCAAGACTTGAAGCGTCTATATCCGGATGCCGCCGTGCTTGTCCACCCGGAGTCGCCGGAAGCCGTCGTGACGCTGGCCGATGTGGCGGGCTCCACCTCGCAACTCATCAAAGCGGCGAAAACGCTACCCAACGACAAGCTGATCGTGGCGACTGATCGTGGGATCTTTTTCAAGATGCAGCAAGCGGTGCCTGAGAAAACGCTCTTTGAAGCGCCCACCGCCGGTAACGGTGCGACGTGCCGTAGCTGTGCCCACTGCCCGTGGATGGCGATGAACGCGCTGGATAATTTGGCAGGGGCGCTGCGTGAAGGCAGCGGCGAAATTTTCGTCGACGACGCGCTGCGTCAGCAGGCGCTCAAACCCCTCGAACGCATGCTGAACTTTAACGCTTAGACATCAGCACAACGTCTCTGATGTTAGCCAAAAGCCCGAACGCAATGCGTCGGGCTTTTTTGCCTAGGTTGCATGGGCGTTAAAATGTCTCCAGCGTCTCTCGGTACTCAAGAAACGCTTCTCGGCGCTGCTCGATACGCGCGAGCGCTTGAGCGTCGTTCTCCTGTTGAGCAGCGTCTTTGGCAATACTCAGCTGTCGAATGGCGCGGTCTATGCGGCCGGTGAGCTGGAGGTGTTCGGCACGGGCCAGATGACCCCAGCCGTTGAAGCCGCTGCGCCCGGCCGCCTCGGCCAGCAGGTTGAATCCCTGCGGGTTTTCCGGGTGTTGCGCGGTAATGTCCCGAAGCAGGTCATAGGCGGCTTCAGGATGACGCTGTAGCTGCGCTTCCGCTAGCGTGAGCTGCGCCGGCAGGTAGTTGGGCATTAGCCGCAGCAGCCGCTGGCTGCGGTGGATGGCGTCATCGTAGCGCTGCGCGGTCAACGCCACGTGCGCCGCCGTGGCGGGCAGCATGCCGTAATCGGGAAGCTCGCTGGCTAGTTGGTCGAGGGTTTGGAGGGCACGGTCGGTCTGCCCGTTTTGTGCCGTGATCAGCGCGTCGATGTAGCGTAGCGCAGGCTCCTCGGCATCCTCTTGCGCCAGTCGCGCCGCCGCCTGCTGGGGCGTGTTGCGGTAGATGCTCAGCAGCGCCCGGGCACGCATCATGTCGTACAACGTATCGCTGGTGTAGCGGCTGGCCACGCTGAGCTGAGACACCCGCGCCTGGGCGTCGCTCAGGCGGCTGTCCGAGACCGGGTGGGTGAGCAGGAATTCCGGCGGTGTGCCGCCCTGAAGGCGCGAAAGGCGCTGCATGGTATCGAACATGCGCACCATGGCTTCGGGGTCGTAACCGGCGTCTGCCATGGCCTGTAGGCCGATGCGGTCGGCCTCCTGCTCGAAGCGCCTGGAGTAGGCGAGCTGATCTTGAATCAGCGCCGCCTGAGAACCCATGGCGGTGGCAATGCCCGCATCGCCGCCGCCGCTGGCAGCAATCAGCATCCCCGCGAGCATGGCGGCCATGGCGGGCAGCTGGGTTTGCTCCGCGCGGGCGCTGCCGCGAGCGTAGTGGCGCTGGGAGAGGTGGCCAAGCTCGTGGGCAATCACCGAGACAAACGCCCCTTCATCCTCGGCAAAGGCAAATAGCCCCGAATTGATGCCCACCACGCCGCCGGGCACCGCAAAGGCGTTGAGCGAGCGGTTATCCACCATCACTGTCGTCGTCTGCAGGCTGCCGAGCTGGCTGTAGGGCGCCAGGCGCGCGACCAGGCTTTCTAGGTAGTCGCTCACGATGGGGTCCTGCCACTGCGGTGCCTGGGCGCGAAACTGGCGCAGCCACGCGCGACCCAGACGAAACTCTTCGTTGCTCACGGATGACGATGCGCCGCCTAGCGTGGGTAGTTGGTAATCCTCATAGCTGTGACTGGGCAAACTAACGCACAGGGTGCCGAGCGATAGCGCTAGCGCACAGGCCCAGCGGGCGTTGGTGGGTCTAAAAAGCAGCATGGCATCCCCATTCGTTCAGGTTATAGGCGCGGCTAACAACGGTGTGACATTGATTCAGGCAGGGAAGTGCCGTTAAATCAGAGCCACGGCGGGCATCGCAAAAAAACAGTTTATGCAACAATGCGACGCTTATGTAGCCAACGAACGATTGAGCACCATAGAAGCTGCCTTTGGGGGAGAGTATGTCTGAGCAAACAGCGTCTGGGTTGGCCGAGGGGGTTCAGCCCGATCGGGTAGTGGACGCCACCGGATTGCACTGTCCGCTACCGCTGCTGAAAGCCAAGCAGGCACTGGCCGGTCTAGCCCCCGGTCAACTGTTGGAAGTCAGCGCCACCGATGCTGGGTCGTGGCGGGATATGGCGGCATTTACCGAGCTGAGTGACCATGTCATGGAAGCGCGGGTGCAGCGCGGCGATGTATATGTGTTTTGGATCCGTAAAGCAGGGAATGCCCACTCATGACCATGCGCAGCATCCTGAGAGGTTGGGTCGAACGCTACTTTTCGGACGAAGAGGCGCTGATTCTTCTGTTCGTGCTGGTGGCGGGGTTCGCCGCGATCATCTGGTTTGGTCGTATGCTTGCGCCTTTTTTTACCGCGCTGGTGCTGGCGTTTTTACTGCAAGGGGTGGTCAGCGCACTGACGCGGCGACGTGTACCGCACCTGTTGGCCGTCATTTTGGTGTTCTTGGCGTTTGTCAGCGTGCTGCTGACGCTGGCGTTCATTTTGATGCCGCTAATCTGGAATCAGCTGGTGGGGCTCGTTCAAGAGACCCCGCGCATGTTTGCCAGCGGCCAAGGGTGGCTGGATCAGTTACAGCAGCGTTTTCCCAATATCGTGACGCCCGATCAAATGCAGAGCTGGATTGGCGTTGCCGGACGGGAAATCAGCCAGCTTGGCCAGCGCGCGTTGACGCTCTCGCTGACCTCGTTGGGCAATATCATGTCGCTGATCATCTATCTGGTCCTAGTGCCGATTCTGGTCTTTTTCATGCTGAAAGACCGTGAGGCGCTGGTGGGTTTTACGCTTTCGTTGCTGCCGCAGAAGCGGACGCTGCTCACCCGTATCTGGCACGAGATGGACCGCCAGATCGCCAACTACATTCGCGGCAAATCCATCGAAATCGTGATCGTGGGCACGGTGGCATACATCACGTTCGCCTTTTTTGGACTGCCTTACACGGCGCTGCTGGCGGTGCTGGTCGGATTTTCCGTCTTGGTGCCGTACATTGGCGCGGCGGTCGCAACGCTTCCCGTGGCGGCGGTGGCCGGGTTCCACTTTGGCATCAGTGAGCAGTTCGTGTACGTGCTGGTGGCCTACGGCGTGCTTCAGGCGCTGGATGGCAACGTGCTGGCTCCCGTGCTGTTCTCGGAAACCAACAATATCCACCCGGTATCGATTATCGTCGCGGTGCTGTTTTTTGGCGGTATTTGGGGGTTTTGGGGAGTATTCTTCGCCATCCCGCTGGCCACGCTGCTCAAGGCGTTGGTGTACGCTTGGCCCAGAGGGCTCGAAAGTCGACAGGCAGCGCAACCGCCTCGCTTGGGACAGGATTCACCCTAAGGGCGACGGTGCCCCGATCCGAGGGGCACCGCGCTGTGCGCCGCTGTTACTGGCGGTGAAGTGCCTGCGCCGCGCTCAGCACTTCTTCTGCATGGCCGGGTACTTTGACGCCGCGCCACTCTTGGGCAAGCTTGCCGTCCTGGTCGATCAAGAAGGTACTGCGCTCGATGCCTAGGTGCTCTTTGCCGTACATCTTTTTGAGTTTGATGACGTCGAAAAGCTGACAAACGGTTTCGTCTTTGTCGGAAATCAGCTCGAAATTGAAATCCTGTTTGGCTTTGAAGTTCTCCTGGGCGCGCAGGCCATCCCGGGAGACACCGATGATCACGGTGTTGGCCGCATCGAAGGCGGCTTTGCGATCCCGAAAATCGCCGCCTTCGGTGGTGCAGCCGGGCGTACTGGCTTTCGGGTAGAAGTAGATGACGACCTGCTTGCCGCGCAGTGCCGACAGCGTGACGGTGGTGTCGCCCGTGGCGGGGGCGGAAAAATCAGGGACGGGCTGGCCAAGTTCGATCGCCATAAAGGCTCCTTATCGGGGTGACTTTCATAGGGAATTACACGCAAGCGCTGCGCTGCTGTCAAAGCGTTCGATAAACTCGCAGTGCTTTACGCTGTACAGGCTCGAATCGCCTGAGTACCATTTGCTGTTTGTGGGCAGGGGTGATCGCGCTCCTTTAAGGCATCAACGCCGCGTCTTGACGTAATGTACGCCATTGCATCCCACGTGGCAGCTTGATTTCAACTTTTTGCAGGTGAGGAAAATACGGATGATCACAGGCAGCATTGTCGCCCTGGCGACGCCGATGAAGGTCAATGGCGACATCGACTGGGAGGCGCTTCGTCGTCTGGTGAACTTCCACCTCGATAATGGCACCGATGCCATCGTCGCTGCGGGCACCACGGGTGAGCCCACCACCATGTCTTTTGCCGAGCACTTCGACGTGATTCGCAGCGTGGTGGAAGAGGTCAACGGCCGTATTCCGGTCATCGCCGGTACCGGAGCGAACGCGACCTCGGAAGCGGTCGAGCTGGCACGCTACGCCAGCGAAGTGGGCGCGGATTACTGCCTGTCGGTTTGCCCTTACTACAACAAGCCCACCCAGGAAGGTCTCTATCAGCACTTCAAGGCGGTGGCAGAAGGCAGCAAACTGCCGGTCATTCTGTATAACGTGCCGGGCCGCACCTGCTCCGATCTTTACAACGAGACCGTGGTACGTTTGGCGGAAGTGAACAATATCATCGGCCTGAAAGACGCGACCGGGAACCTTGAGCGCGCTGAGGATCTAATCTCACGCCTGAAAGGCAGCGACTTCATGCTCTACTCCGGCGACGACGCGACGGCCTGTGACTTCATGCTGATGGGTGGCCATGGTGACATCTCCGTCACCGCCAACGTTGCCCCCAAAGCCATGCATGATCTGTGCGCGGCTGCCGTGGCGGGCGACGCCGACAAGGCGCACCAAATCAATACGCGCCTGATGCCGTTGCACACGAACCTGGGCATCGAATCCAACCCCATTCCCGTGAAGTGGGCGCTGCACCGCATGGGCTATATGGACGCCGGTATTCGCTTGCCGCTGACGTGGCTGTCGGAGAAGTACCACGGCACGGTCAGTGAAGCGCTGCAGCTGGCGGGTGTCGTAGAGGAGTAACCCGGCGCTCGAAACCCTTTTGCTACCCGGTGAAGGCATCGCCGGCCGGGTAACTGATCTGTTGACTGTTAAGGTGGCTTGATGAGCTCTGTGCTTGAACAACGTGCGCTTAAATGGATACCGCTGGCACTCGCAGCCGCTGTCACACTGGCAGGTTGCGCACGCGATGGGTACTACCACGACCGCAACCTGGACTACATCGAAGCGGCCCCGGCGCCGCCTTTGGTGTTGCCCGAGTCCCGCAATACCCAGCGTTACCGCGATGCGATGCCCGTTCCCCAGGTCGCCATGCAGGGCACACAGCTCGATGAGCCAGCCGAGGTCGAACCGCCTCAGTCGCTGGCCATTGGCAGCGGTCTGGAGCCTGACTACGTCGAACGTCGCCAAGTCGGTGACCAAAGCTGGTTAGTCGTCGCTGCGGACCCTGGTACCGTTTGGCCGCAATTGGAAGCCTTCGTGCGTAGCCGCCAACTCCCCGTTCAAGAGAGCAGTGCCAATCAAGGCGTCATCGTAACCCCGCAGGCGACGCTACGCCTACAGAGCGCCCTGCGCGCCGGTAGTAGCGAAGTGCGCTGTGATCAGAGCGGTCAAAGCGTCGAGAGCTGTCTCGCGGCCTTGGAGCAGTACTTGGGTGCTCGTAGCGCCACTGCCAGCTCCTCCTCGTGGACCGCCCAGCGTCTGGCCAGCGAGCAGACCCTTCAGCTGCGTCAGCAGGGCGACGAGTGGGAAGTGGTCATTCCGCAGCCCATCGACCGCGTCTGGGCCGAGTTGAACCACTACCTATCGCTTGATTTCACTCAAGAAGGGCAGCGTGACCTGCTCGCGACCTCCGCTGATGACTACGAGTTCTTGGTGGAGTACATGACCGAAACCGAGCGTGGACGTAACCCGCTGCAGATCGTCTTTAGTCCAGACGTACGCCGGATGTCACAGCAGATTCGTTTGGCGCTCGAGCCCAACGGCGACCAAACCGTACTGCGTGCCATCAACGCCAGCGAGCGTAATTTCAGTGCGGATGATCAGCGCGAGTTGCTTGAGCGCGTCTCCGGCTACTTACGTTAACCCTTTGCTTCTCACTTTCTCACGGAGCCCCCATGGAAAAGCGCCAAGAACTCTATGCCGGCAAGGCAAAATCCGTCTATACCACTGACGACCCTGACCTTCTGGTACTGCACTTTCGTGATGACACCAGCGCTTTCGATGGCAAGAAAAAAGAGGCGCTTGCCCGTAAGGGAATGGTGAACAACATCTTCAACGCCTTCATCATGGAGCGCTTGGAAGAGGGCGGTATCCCCACGCATTTCGAAAAGCAGCTTTCCAACAATGAAAGTCTGGTCAAGAAAATGCAGATGATTCCGGTCGAGTGCGTGGTGCGCAACATTGCGGCGGGCGGTTTGGTGAAGCGCTTGGGGGTGGAAGAGGGCATTGCCCTAAACCCGCCGACCTTCGAGCTGTTCTTGAAGAACGACGAGAAGGGCGACCCGATGATCAACGAGTCGCTGGCAGAAACCTTTGGCTGGGCAACCCCCGAGCAACTGGCCAAAATGAAGACCCTGACGTTCAAGGTGAACCACATCCTCAAGCAGCTGTTTGCCGAGGGTGACATGCTGCTGGTGGATTACAAGCTAGAGTTCGGTGTGTTCAACGGCGAGGTCGTGCTGGGGGATGAGTTTTCACCCGATGGCTGCCGCTTGTGGGATGCCAACACCCGCGAGAAGCTGGACAAAGACCGCTTCCGCCAGGGCTTGGGTGGCGTTATTGAGGCTTATGAAGAAGTCGGCCGTCGCTTAGGGATTACCTTTCCCGCCTAAGAGCGTTTCGTCAGTCAGTGTATCGATTGCCACCACCGTCAAGGTGGTGGCGTCGTTTTCAGAGGCGGCATCGATCGCCTGGAACTTGACGTCTACGTCGCGCAGCCGCACCCCGTAAAGGCGGTCACTCTGCGTGGCTTTCTGGTAGGCAGGACGTGGGTCTTGGCTCAATACCTGTTCGATCAGCGCATGGAGCGACGCTCCATCGGCACGGGCGGCAAGGCTTGCTTTGGCGGCCTGGCTAAAATGTACGGGTAGCCGTGAGGGCGCGCTGGGTGCAAAGCCTGCCCGAGCATCGGGCTTGGCTTCGGCCCAGGGCAGGTAAGGCTTGATATCGACCACTGGCGTCCCGCTGATCAAGTCACACCCGACGAGATGCAGACTCACCCCTTGCCGGGTGTCGATGTGAGACAGCTCGATCAACGATAGCCCAAGCCGATTGGGGCGGTGGGTGCTGCGGCTGGCAAAGACGCCGACTTTGCGGTTACCGCCCAGCCTCGGTGGGCGTACCAAGGGCGTCCAGCGGGTCGGGCTGTGATGAAAGATAAACGTCACCCATAGGTGGCTAAACTCTTCCAAGCCCCGTACGGTGAGAGGATCATCGAACGGTGCGGTAAGTACCAAGCTTGCGCTGGCCGCTGGCGCAAGTCCCGGCTGGCGAGGAACGCCGAACTTGTCCGGGTAGTCGCTGACGATATGGCCAATGGGCGTCAGCGCAAATGACGCGCTGTCTGATCGATCATGCATGGCACTGCCTTGTGGTTGACCGACACCGACGGGGTCGATGAAGTGGGGCTTTCGGAACGTGGCGACGAGTATAAAATAGCCAGTGGGTGACAGACAGTCCGCTGTCGTTGCCAGCCGCTAAATCGCATTGAGGCGAAGCATGTTGAAAACGAACGAACGCGCACCCTCTGCTGCGCCGACTGCCCGTGTGACCTATCGCGCGGCGCTGGCCAAAGATGCCGCCGATCAGGCGGAAGTCTTTTACCATGCGGTCATGCAGGGCGCGGCCACACACTATGGGTTGGATGAACGCCGTGCCTGGGCGAATGCGCTGCCTCGTGAGGCGAGCGCTTGGGCAGCGCGCCAGGCGCTCTACACCACACTGGTGGCGGCTTGCGATGGCCGCTGTGTCGGGTTTCTAGAGCTGAATATCAGCGCAGGCCGCATTGAAACGCTCTACGTTTGGCCGTCGCTGGCGGGGCGTGGTATTGGCACCACGCTACTGATCCACGCCGAACGCATTCTACTCGAGCACGGCGTTTCGAGCGTAGAGATCGAGGCGAGCCTGGTGCTCTATGAGCGCCTGCTGCGCCGAGGCTTCGATAACCTCGGCGAGCAGTGGGTCGAGCGCAGCGGTGAAATGCTGCGTCGCTACCGACTGGTGAAGCAGCTCAGCGCCGTAGAAACCTAACGCCTACACGTTGAAGGTTTGGGTGATCCGCATCGACAGGTCGATGGATTTGACGTCTTTCGTCAGCGCGCCGCTGGAGATGCAGTCGACCCCCGTGTCCGCAATCGCTCTCAGCGTAGAGTCATTTACGTTGCCGGAGGCTTCCAGCGTGGCGCGGCCGCCGTTGATTTCCACCGCCACGTGGAGGTCTTCAATGGCGAAGTTATCCAGCATAACGATGTCGGCACCGGCGGCTAGGGCTTGATCTAGCTCCTCGAAGGTTTCGACTTCCACTTCCACCGGTAGGTCGCTGGCCAGTTTGCGGGCTTGAGCCACGGCGGCTTGAATGCCGCCGCAGGCGGCGATGTGGTTCTCTTTGATCAAGAACGCATCCCACAGGCCGATGCGGTGATTATGTCCGCCCCCACAGGTGACTGCGTATTTTTGGGCCAGTCGCATCCCGGGAAGCGTTTTACGAGTATCCAGCAAGCGCACGCTGGTGCCTTCGATCAAGTCCACGTAGCGACGCGTGGCAGTGGCCGTAGCCGACAGTGTTTGCAGCATGTTGAGGGCGGCCCGTTCGCCGGTGAGCAGGCTGCGGGCCGGACCTTCGAGCTCGAGAAAGCACTGGTCGGGTGCCAAAAGGTCGCCATCTGCAGCTTGCCAGCGCAGCGTCACGCGGCCATCCAGGCGGCGAAAGATCTCATCGACCCAGGCAACACCGCAGAGTACTGCGGCTTCACGGGTAATCACCTTGGCGGTTGCCCATTGGCTCTCAGGAATCAGCTGAGCCGTGATATCGCCTGCACCCACGTCTTCCGCCAGCAGACGGGCGGCGCAAGCGCGAATCTCTTCAGCAAGAGCAGTTTGGTAATCCATAGGGGGAGGTCTCTGGGCGTCGTCTTCGATGACGGGCATTATAGTGAAACAGACGGCTAACGTAGAGGAGTGCGTGCGCGCATGAACCAAGAAAACAGGGCGGGAGCGTGGTCCAGGGCGCGGCAGGTGCCATCACCGAACCAGGATGCACGCCCCCAGCAGGAGGTCTCACTGCTGCTCTTGCACGCCATTAGCCTGCCGCCAGGGCAGTTCTCGGGCGATGCCATCGAGGCGCTATTCACCAATCGACTGCCCCCGGACGGACACCCTTTCTTTGCCGAGATCGCCCACCTGCGGGTATCGGCCCATCTGTTGATCCGTCGCGACGGCGAGTGCGTTCAGTTCGTCGATACCGATCAGCGTGCCTGGCATGCCGGTCGCTCCTGCTGGTGGGACCCTGCGCTGGGCGCATGGCGATCCAGGCTCAACGATTTTTCCGTAGGCATCGAGCTCGAGGGCGATGATGACACTCCCTTTACCCAAGCGCAGTACACCGCCCTCGTCGACGCGGTGGGGTGGCTTATGGCTCGCTACCCGGCTTTGACGCCTCAGCGAATCACCAGCCATGCCAAAGTAGCGCCGCTGCGCAAAACCGATCCAGGGCCCGCCTTCGATTGGGCGTATTTCCGCCAGCGATTGTCACAGGTGGCCTTTAAACAATAAAAGCGTGGGTTAAAAAGTAGCGTTAAGTAGTTCTTGAGGCAGGTAATAAAACGGTAGTTTCACTACATTTTGAAGGTGTTCGTCGCAGCGACGAAGGTCTTAAAAGGTGCTTATGTTGCAGTGCAATAGTTTGTTTTGGATAGCCTTTTACGGCTCACTGGAATTGGCAGCGTGGCGACTTTGCGGTATCTTCGCATATACAAAAGGCTAACTTTCACTCTCTATGTGTAGCTTTACTACATCAAGACGAGCGTAGCTTGTTGAATGTAGAACGAAAACCCCCGTACGGTGCAAACGCGTCGTGCCATTGTATGGCCTGTGGTGGCTAAACACCGCAGCCGCCCCAGGCCCGAAGGGTTGGCGGGGCTCATTGTCATTTATCGTCATTCGGAGAGACCTCTATGAGTCTGGAGACAAGAGAAGATCTCGATCCGGTCGAAACCACGGAGTGGCTGGAATCCCTGGAATCGGTACTGGATCGTGAGGGCGAGGATCGTGCCCGCTACCTGATGACCCGCCTGGCGGATCGCCTGCGCCGGGACGGGATGAAGGTGCCCTTCTCGGTGACAACCCCCCACCGTAATACGATCCCGGTTCACCGCGAAGCGCCCATGCCTGGCGATCTGTTCATGGAGCGTCGTATCCGCTCCCTGATCCGTTACAACGCCATTGCGCAGGTGATTCGTAACAACCGGGCCAACCCGGGCCTGGGTGGTCACATTGCAAGCTTCATGTCGTCCGCGACGCTGTACGATGTGGGGTTCAACCACTTCTTCCGCGCTCCCAAAGGCGATTTCGAAGGCGACTTGATCTACATTCAGGGGCACGTGGCGCCGGGTATCTACGCGCGTTCGTTCCTGGAAGGCCGTCTGAGCGAAGAGCAAATGGACAAGTTCCGTCGCGAAGTCGACGGCGATGGCCTCTCTTCTTACCCGCACCCGTGGCTGATGCCGGACTACTGGCAGTTCCCCACGGTGTCCATGGGTCTTGGCCCGATTCAGGCCATCTATCAAGCCCACGTGATGAAGTATCTGCATCACCGTGAGCTGAAAGATATGCACGACCGCAAGATCTGGTGCTTCATGGGCGACGGCGAGTGTGACGAGCCGGAATCCCTGGGCGCGATCTCGCTGGCGGGCCGTGAGAACCTCGATAACTTGATCTTCGTCATCAACTGTAACCTGCAGCGCTTGGACGGTCCGGTACGCGGTAACTCCCGTGTCATGGACGAGTTCGAAGGCGTCTTCCGCGGTGCCGGTTGGAACGTGATCAAGGTCGTTTGGGGTCGTCACTGGGATCCGCTGTTCGAGAAGGATAAGAAAGGCATCCTTCAAAAACGCATGGACGAGGCGGTCGACGGCGAGTACCAGAACTACAAGGCGAACGGCGGTGCTTACACCCGTGAGCACTTCTTCGGTAAGTATCCTGAAACCGAAGAAATGGTCAAAGACCTCTCCGACGAAGATATCTGGAAGCTCAACCGTGGCGGTCACGACCCGTTCAAGGTCTACGCGGCCTATCACGAAGCGGTCAATACCTCCAATGGCAAGCCCACCGTCATCCTGGCGCACACCATCAAAGGGTACGGCATGGGCAGCGGTGATGGCGAAGCGGCCAACGAAGCGCACCAAGTCAAGAGCATGGAGTACGAAGCGCTGAAGAAATTCCGCGACCGCTTCGGTATTCCGCTCACCGACGAGCAGCTCAAGGACGTGCCGTACTACAAGCCGGAAGAGGACTCTCCCGAGCTCAAGTATATGCACCTGCAGCGCGAGCGTCTCAACGGTTACCTGCCGAGCCGTCGCAGCTCGTTTGAGCCGCTGGAAATACCGACCCTGGAAGACAAGACCTTTGCTTCGCAAATGGGCGGCTCCAAAGGGCGTGAAGTCTCTACCACCATGGCGTTCGTGCGTATCTTGAACGGCCTAGTGAAAGACAAGAAACTGGGCAAGCAGGTCGTGCCGATCATTCCGGACGAAGCACGTACGTTCGGTATGGAAGGTATGTTCCGTCAGCTCGGTATCTACACCTCTGAAGGTCAGAAGTACGAGCCGGTCGATAAAGGCCAGATCATGTACTACCGCGAGGACCAGAAAGGTCAGGTTCTCGAAGAGGGTATTTCTGAAGCAGGTGCGATGTCGGCGTGGATTGCCGCCGCGACCTCCTACAGCAATAACAACGTCACGCTGCTGCCGTTCTACATCTACTACTCGATGTTCGGCTTCCAGCGTATCGGCGACTTGGCATGGGCCGCAGGCGACCTGCAGGCACGTGGCTTCATGGTCGGCGGCACCGCCGGGCGTACCACGCTCAACGGTGAAGGTCTGCAGCACCAGGATGGTCACAGCCTGATTCAGGCGTCCACCATCCCCAACTGCCGCAGCTACGACCCCACCTATGCACACGAAGTGGCGGTCATCGTGCAAGACGGTCTGAAGCGCATGTTCACGGATCAAGAGAACTGCTTCTACTATCTGACCGTGATGAACGAGAACTACGAGCACCCCGAGCTTGAGAACGTACCGGCCGACGACATCGTCAAGGGCATGTACCTGCTCAAAGAGACGAAGGGTGACAAAGGTCGTGTTCAGCTGATGGGCTCGGGCACCATTCTTCGCGAAGTGGAAGCCGCTGCCGAGCTGCTTGCCAACGACTGGGGCATCGGTGCGGACATCTGGAGCGTGACCAGCTTCAACGAGCTGCGTCGTGAAGCGCTGCTGCTGGAGCGTGAAGCGTTCCTGAACCCGGATGCCGAGGCCAACAAGCCCCACGTGACCAAGTGCCTGGAAGGCCGTGACGGTCCGGTCATTGCGTCGACCGACTACATGAAGCTGTACGCGGACCAGGTGCGTGCCTGGGTACCGAACGACTACACCGTGCTGGGTACCGACGGCTTTGGCCGTTCCGATACCCGCGAGAAGCTGCGCTACTTCTTCGAAGTAGACCGCTACTTCGTCACCGTCGCCGCGCTGCGTGCCCTGGCCGACCGTGGTGAGATTGATCGCAAGCATGTCGGCGACGCGCTGAAAAAGTATGGCATCGATGCCAACAAGCCGAACCCGCTGACCAGCTAAACCGCTGCCCGGCGGGCAGATGCCCGCCGGCTCGATCCGATTTGGAAGGAGCGCGACCTTGAGTAGCGAAATCATCAAAGTTCCCGACATCGGTGGGGATACCGATGTCGAAATCATCGAGATTGCGGTGTCAGAAGGCGACGTCATTGAAGCGGAAGACACCCTGATCACTCTGGAATCCGACAAAGCCAGCATGGATGTACCGGCCCCGAAAGGCGGCAAGGTGATCAAAGTGTTGGTCAAAGAGGGCGATAAAGTCTCGGAAGGCGATGATATCGTCGAGCTGGAAGTGGAAGGTGGCGGTGAGAGTGATGATGCCGAGCCGGAAGCCGACTCCCAAGCGTCTGAGCCAGACGAAGCGCCCGCCAAGCAGCAAGAAGCGGCCCCTGCGCCAAAGAAAGCAAGCGGCGGCAAGCAAACCGTGGACATCAAAGTCCCCGATCTCGGTGGCTCTGACAACGTTGAGATCATCGACGTCGCCGTCGGCTCAGGCGATGAAGTCAACGCCGAAGACACGCTGATCACCCTGGAGTCTGACAAAGCCTCCATGGACGTGCCCAGCCCGCACAGCGGTAAGATCGTCGCGCTGACGGTGAAAGAGGGCGACACCGTGTCCGAAGGCGATGTGATTGGCCAGATGGAAATCGCGGGTGAAGGCGATGATGACAGTGATGCGGACGCGCCTGCCCAGGCCGACGAGTCTGCCTCCACTAACGACTCTGCCGAAGCTGAAGCCGAAGACGATACGGCTGACGACGAAGGCGGCAGCGGCGAGCCAGAGCGTAAAGAGATTCGCGTGCCGGATCTGTCAGGCTCATCTGACGTACCGATTATCGAAATTGGCGTTGCCGCCGGTGACGAGGTCGACGTCGAAGATCCGCTGATCACCCTGGAGTCCGATAAAGCCTCCATGGACGTGCCGAGCCCCTTCAAGGGCAAGATTCTGGAGCTCACCGTCAAAGAGGGTGACACCGTTTCTGAAGGCGACGTGATCGGCTATATGGAAGTCGCGGGTGCCAAGAAAGCCGCACCCAAAAAAGCGGCCCCTGAAAAAGCGGATAGCAAGCCGCAGAGCGCGCCCAACGCCAAGCAGGCGTCCCCGGCGGGTTCCCCCAGTCCCGAAGCGCAAATGGCGTCTCACAAGCCTCGCGACGGCAAGCTGGTACACGCGGGCCCCGCCGTGCGTATGCTGGCCCGTGAGCTAGGCGTCGATCTGGGCCTCGTGAAGCCCAGCGGCCCGAAAGATCGCGTGCTGAAAGAAGACGTGCAGGCCTACGTCAAACAGGCGATTGCCAACCAGGGTAAAGCCCAGGCTGCCGCTCCTGCGGCCAGCGGTGGTGCAGGCATCCCCGCCGTGCCGGAAGTCGACTTCAGCCAGTTCGGTGAGGTGGAAGAGAAGCCGATGGGTCGCCTGCTCAAGATGGGCGCGACGAACCTGCATCGTAGCTGGCTCAACGTGCCCCACGTGACCCAGTTCGACGAAGCCGACATCACGGAGCTTGAAAACTTCCGTAAGGCCATGAAGGCCGAAGCCGAAGCCCAAGGGGCCAAGCTCACGCCGCTGCCGTTCCTGGTCAAGGCGTGTGCCTTTGCACTGCGCAAGTTCCCGCAGTTCAACGTCAGCTTGAAAGGCGACGGCGATACGCTGGTATGGAAGAAGTACGTCCATATCGGTATCGCGGTGGATACGCCGGACGGTCTGATGGTGCCCGTGCTGCGCGACGCCGATAAGAAATCCTTGATCGAGATTGCCAAGGAGATGGCGGAGCTAGGCAAGAAAGCGCAAACCAAGAAGCTCAAGCGGGAAGAGATGACCGGTGGCTGCTTCACCATTTCGAGCCTGGGTTCGATTGGTGGCACGGCCTTCACGCCGATCGTCAACGCCCCTGAGGTCGCGATCTTGGGTGTGTCGAAAGCGCAGATGAAGCCGGTATGGGATGGCAGTGCTTTCCAGCCGCGCTTGATGATGCCGCTGTCGCTCTCCTACGATCACCGCGCGATCAACGGTGCGGATGCAGCGCGCTTCACCGCCTTCCTGGCGGACGTGCTCACCGATATCCGTCGCTTGCTGCTGTAAGCGATCATACGAGCAAGCCACAAGCGGCGCCCTGATGGGCGCCGCTTGTGTTTATAGCAAGCCCACTTAAACGGCAGTTTGAAGCAAACAGGGTGACCAAAGTACTAACGTTGGCCACTTTGCTGTTTTTGCTCAAAAAAACACAAAATAATCGTGCTCTCAGGCTTTTGGGGAGTTGTGTCGCCTGAACGGCACGGTTATTGTCGATTCATTGATTTCAACTATCACTATCATTCAAGACGATCATTCAAGGAGCAGTGCCATGCGTTTAATCCTGTTGGGTGCCCCCGGCGCGGGGAAGGGGACTCAAGCTCAATTTATTTGTGAGCAGTTCAAGATTCCCCAAATTTCCACCGGGGATATGCTGCGCGCCGCTATCAAGGACGGCACTGAGCTGGGCTTGAAGGTCAAAGAGATCATGAACAGCGGTGGTCTGGTGTCGGACGACATCATCATCGATCTGGTCAAAGAGCGCATCAGCCAGCCGGACTGCGAGAATGGTTTCTTGTTCGACGGTTTCCCGCGGACCATTCCCCAGGCCGACGCCATGAAAGAGGGCGGCGTCAAACTGGATCACGTACTGGAAATCGCGGTGCCGGATGAAGAGATCGTCAGCCGTTTGGCGGGTCGCCGCGTACACCCGGCCTCTGGTCGCGTTTATCACATCGAGCACAATCCGCCCAAAGAGCCGGGTAAAGACGATGTCACCGGCGAAACGCTGATCCAGCGTGAAGACGACCAAGAGTCCACGGTGCGTAACCGCCTGTCGGTCTACCACGACCAAACCGCGCCGCTGGTGGACTACTACCAGCAGTGGGCGAAAGAGGACCCGGCCGCCGCGCCGCAGTATCACCGCGTCGAAGGCGTGGGCAGCGTGGCGGACATCACGCGCCAGGTGAAAGAAGCACTGAGCTAAGCGCGCTGCAGCGTCACGTGCCACGATGGCCCGCAGGCTTCCTGCGGGCCATCGTCGTTTCAGGCATGTGACGGTATACTAGAGGCCTATTTTTACGGAGTGCAACACCGCTATGTCGTCGTTATACCTTCTGGCACTGGATGCCTCCTCCAGCGCCTGTTCTGCGGCTTTGCTCCGCCAAGCAGGCGGTCAGCGTGACTGTTTGGCGCGCTATGAAATGACGCCACGCGCGCACACCAAGCGCTTGATGCCGATGGTGGATGAGCTGCTCGCTGATGCGGGCATTGCCCCTCAAGCGCTGAACGCCATTGCGTTCGGGCGTGGTCCCGGTTCGTTTACCGGCCTGCGCATTGCGGCCGGTGCTGCCCAAGGGCTGGCGTTTGGCTTGGACTGCCCGCTGCTCGGCATTTCGACCTTGGAGGCGCTCGCGCTACAAGCGCATCGGCGTTATCACTTTCGCCATGTGGTCACCGCGTTGGATGCGCGCATGGGCGAAGTGTATGCGGCCACCTGGCACTGCTTGAACGATACCTTAAGCTTACAAAGTGACGAGGTCGTCATCGCGCCCGGTGCATTCCGCTTGCCGGCCGACGAAACCGATTGGGTAGGCGTAGGCTCGGGCTTTAGCCTGTGGGATGAGTTTGCTGTCGGCGTGCAGGCCAGCATGTCGCAACATCTCACGGACTTAGAACCGCGCGCAGAGGAGATGGCGTGGCTGGCCGCGCGCGACCTGGACGCAGGCTTGGGCCAAGCGGCCCACGCGGCACAGCCGGTGTATCTGCGTAATAACGTGGCGTGGAAAAAACCGGCATGAGCCAGCCGATACCGGAGGTTCTCCTGCCGACGGGGCTAACCTTGGGCTATGTGGAGGGCCAGCTTGCCCTGATCGGGGAGGAGCGGGAGTACGGCAAGCCGCTCAGCGTTGATTTTGTCTCGGGAAAGGCCGCGCATCGCCGTCAGTTCGGCGGCGGCCGTGGGCAGCTGGTGGCGAAGGCCTGCGGGCTGGCCAAAGGCGTGACGCCGAGCGTGATCGATGCTACGGCGGGGCTGGGGCGCGACGCCTTCGTCTTGGCAAGCCTTGGAGCGCCGGTGCTGATGATCGAGCGGGTCGCGGCCATCGCCGCCTTGCTCAGCGATGGCCTCGCGCGTGCGGCGGCCGCAGAGGACACCGCCGCGATTGCCGCGCGAATGTGCCTGCGTCATGGCGATGCCGCCGAACAGTTGGCGATACTGGTGGCAGACGCCGAGTTCGCCCCTCAGGTCATTCATCTGGACCCTATGTTCCCCCATCGGGAGAAGTCCGCGCTGGTGAAAAAAGAGATGCGCGTGTTTCGCGAGCTGGCCGGGGACGACGACGATGCCCCACGGCTGTTGGAAGCCGCGCTCGACGTGGCGACTCACCGGGTGGTGGTGAAACGCCCCCGTAAAGCGCCACCTATTGCGGGGCCCGCGCCGCAGCACACGCTGGAAGGCAAAACGAGCCGCTACGATCTGTACGTTCATCGTTCACTCAGCCGCTGAGCGTGGATGACACAGCGTAGCCAGAGAAGGAGTCTCTATGCAGCACGAGTGGCGAGAAGGAAACCGTGTGATTCTGCTGCCGGAAGCGTCGCGCTTTTTACCGGCGATGTTCGAAGCGGTCAGTCAGGCACAGCATTACGTGCTGGTGGAGCTCTACTTGATGGAGTCCGGCGAGCTCGCAAACCAAGTCATTGATGCATTGGAAGCCGCAACGCAGCGAGGGGTAAAAACCTACCTACTGCTGGACGGATACGGCGCGATGGGATTGGAGCGACGCGACCGTGAGCGCCTGGAGGCCGCTGGCGTGGCGTTGCAGCTGTTCAACCCGATTGGATTTCACTCCCTGGCCCGTAATCTCAGCCGCGACCACCGTAAGATCGTGGTGGTGGACGGTGAGATTGCCTTTACCGGCGGTTTTGGCGCAGTGGATGAGTTCCTGCAGGCATGGTATGAAATCGCGCTACGTATCGACGGCCCGGCCGTTGCGGACTGGGAAGTGCTGTTTCGCCGTCTGTGGCGTTCCCGGCTGACTCGCCAAGCGTCGGGTAACCCAGCGCCCCTTCCGCTCCCGCCACAGCGCAGCGCGACCTCCCATGCCGATGGCGTGCGGGGGCGAGTGATGTCGGCAAGAGGCTATCGCTACCAAGCAATTCGCCACTCGCTGTATGCCCGGGTGAGTAGCGCCCAACAGCGGCTGTGGCTGTGCACGCCCTACTTCGTGCCTACGTTTGCGCTGCGCCGCCGGTTGATCCGCGCTGCTCGGCAAGGCGTGGATGTGCGCCTGCTACTGCCCGGTGCCAAGCACGATCATCCCGGCGTGCGCTATGCGGGCCAGCGCTTTTATCAGGGGTTGCTGAAAGCGGGCGTACGCATTTTCGAATTCCAGCCGACCTTCATACATGCCAAATTCGTTCTGGCCGATGAGTGGGTTAGTCTCGGCTCCTGCAACTTCGATCACTGGAACCTGCACTGGAACTTAGAGGCCAACCAGGAGATAGACGATCCAGGATTCGCCAGCGACGTGCAGGCGCTTTTCGAGCGTAACTTTGCCGCCAGCCAAGAGGTAGATGCCGCCGCCTGGGCCGCGCGCCCCTGGGGGCAGCGGGCCAAGGAGTGGGTGTATGGCGTCGTGGATGGCCTTGTGATGCGTCTAAAATAGCGCGGTTATTTGCGCTTTTTGCCTTTAGCCTTGGCGGGCGTTTTTTTACGCGGTTTGGGCTTGGGGGTTTCCGGCGGCACGCGGTAGTGCAGGTAAAGGTCAAGCACCAGCTCGGGCAGTTGAGCAACGAAGGTCTCTTGGCTGGCTTGATCCCTGGCCATCTCGGCCATGTCGGGTTCGTCGTCGAAGAGCCCCGATAGCGACATGAACGGCAGCAGCAGCGTGGCGGCAGCCTCTTCGTCATCCTGGAACCAGGCGCTTTCGTCGCTGAACACCGCTTCCATAAAGCCTGCACACCAGTCGCCAATCGGCGTCTCTTCGGCGGGCAGGCCATCCAGTGTTAGTTCGAAAGGTAGCTCTGGCAGACCACCTTGCTCCAGCACCGCCATGGCGTTGTCGCGCAGTAGCGTCAGCAGTTGGACGATCTCGTCGCGCTCGGCGGCGTCGCGGTAGTTGGGTTCGCCTTGGAAGAGCTCTTCCAGCCACTGTTCGGTGGGCTGCTCGCTAGGAGCAACCGCCAGGGCGACGAGAAAACCGTGAGCTGAAATTAGATCAAGGGCATCTTCGCCCACTTGCTCTGAATCGAGAAAATCGTCCAGCCTGTCCAGCTGTTCATCATCAAGCAGCGGCTGAGGCGGAGTGCTGTCGGGCGAGTTAGCTTCGGTCACGGTGTTGCGCTCTGCCATAGGGAGCCTCGTGGTCAACGTCATCATTGAAAACCGCTGTCGATCCGTCACAATCGAGCAACGTCACTAATGGCTAGTTTATCACTAATGAAGACGTCACCACTGCCCCCTTGGCCGCACGATGATTTGATGGCGCGCTCCCAGGAGGCGCTTCTTCGGGCCGCCCAAGAGCGGGTCGCACAGGCCTTGGCACGCTGCCGAGAGGTGCATCCAGCGCTGCCTGCGCCCAAGGTGTGGTTTGACCTCAAGGGCGCATCGGCGGGGCAAGCGCATCTTGGGCGGGGCGGGCTGCGTTTCAACCCGGTGCTGCTGGCAGACAATCGCGAGGCCTTCTTCGACGAAGTGATTCCCCACGAAATGGCCCACTGGCTGGTCTTTCATTTGGCCAACGGCACGCGCTTAAAGCCCCACGGCCGCGAGTGGCAGGCGGTCATGCGTGATCTGTTCGGGCTCGTGCCACGGGTGACCCACTGCTTCGATATTCAGCGCTCCCAGCCGCGCCCCTATCGCTATGAGTGTCGCTGTCAGACCCACCGTTTTACACCGCGCCGCCATGCCCTGGTCGTCAAGGGGCGACGCTACCGCTGCCGTCATTGTGATGAGACCTTGGTCTATCGTGCTTTCGAACGCCCGTGATTATTATTTTAAGTAACTGTTTTTTAAATAAAAATTGCTACTACCAATGTCTAAAGGGAAGCCGTTCGGGACAGGTTTATGCTAGGTAAATATTACGCGCGTCGGTGCAGCCAATAATAAAACCGACATCACTTACCAGAGAGTGCAACTTCACGGACAGAGGCAACTTCATGAGCGAGCATAAAAACGTCTATCCAGTGCGCGATAGCATCGCTGCCAAGGCATGGGCCGATAAAGATAAATATGCGGCAATGTATCAGCAGTCCATGGACGACCCGGAAGGTTTCTGGGGCGAGCAGGCCAAACGCCTCGACTGGATCAAAACGCCCAGCAAAATTAAAAACACCTCGTTTGCCCGCGATAACGTCGATATTCGCTGGTTCGAAGACGGCGAGCTGAACGTGGCGGCGAACTGTCTGGACCGCCACCTAGACAAGCGAGGCGATCAAACGGCGATCATTTGGGAAGGCGATAACCCCAACGAATCCAAGCATATTACGTATCGCGAGCTTTACGAGCGCACGAATCAATTGGCCAACGGCTTGAAGTCGCTGGGCATTCAGAAAGGCGATACCGTCACGCTCTACATGCCGATGATTCCTGAAGCGGCTATGGCCATGTTGGCCTGCGCCCGTATCGGCGCGGTGCATTCGGTGGTCTTTGGTGGTTTCTCGCCTGACGCAGTGGCCCAGCGGGTCATCGGTGCGGATTCTAAGCTGGTCATTACCGCCGATGAGTCGGTGCGTGGTGGCAAGCACGTACCGCTCAAAGAGAACGTCGACTCCGCGCTCAAGCGTGATGGCACCGACGTGTGCAAGAACGTACTGGTAGTGAAGCGCACCGGTGGCGAGATCGACTGGCAGGAAGGCCGCGATATCTGGTTTGACGAGCTGGTCGATAAGCAGTCAACCGAGTGCCCGGCCGAGGCGATGAACGCGGAAGATCCGCTGTTCATTCTCTACACCTCCGGTTCCACCGGCGCACCAAAAGGCTTGAAGCACACTACCGGCGGTTACCTGACTTACGCCGCCATGACGCATCAGTACGTCTTCGACTACCAAGAGGGCGAGATCTACTGGTGTACGGCTGACGTGGGCTGGGTGACCGGTCATAGCTATATCGTCTACGGCCCGCTGGCGAACGGTGCCACCACGCTGATGTTCGAAGGCGTGCCGAGCTACCCGACCCACGGCCGAATGGGTGAAATCGTCGACAAGCATCAGGTCAATATCCTCTACACCGCGCCCACCGCCGTACGCGCACTGATGGCCCACGGTGATGGCGTTATGGACTCCAGCAAGCGGGATTCGCTACGCCTGCTGGGGTCGGTGGGTGAGCCGATCAACCCGGAAGCGTGGGAGTGGTTCTACCGCGTGATCGGCAACGAGAAGTGCCCCATCGTGGATACCTGGTGGCAGACCGAAACCGGCGGCATCATGATTGCACCGCTGCCGGGGGCCACCGACCTGAAACCAGGCTCGGCGACGACGCCTTTCTTTGGCGTCAAACCTGCCCTGGTCGATAACGAGGGCAATAAGCTCGAAGGTGCCACCGAAGGCAATCTGGTGATCCTGGACTCCTGGCCGGGGCAAGCGCGCTCTATCTGGGGCGATCATGAGCGCTTCGTTCAGACCTATTTCTCCACCTACGACGGCATGTACTTCACGGGCGACGGCTGCCGTCGTGATGAGGATGGCTACTACTGGATCACCGGTCGTGTGGATGACGTGCTGAACGTTTCCGGCCACCGTATGGGCACCGCCGAGATCGAGTCGTCGCTGGTGGCGCACTCTGCCGTGGCCGAAGCGGCGGTAGTGGGCTTCCCCCACGATATCAAAGGCCAGGGCATCTACATCTACGTGACCCTGAACGACGGTATCGATCCCACGGACGAGCTGAAGAAAGAGCTGACTCAGTGGGTGCGCAAAGATATCGGGCCGATTGCCTCGCCGGATGTGATTCAGTGGGCACCGGGACTGCCGAAAACGCGCTCGGGTAAAATCATGCGCCGTATTTTGCGCAAGATCGCCGCCAACGAGTGCGATGGTCTCGGCGATACCAGCACCCTGGCCGATCCGTCGGTCGTCGATGATCTGATCGAACATCGGGCCAATCAATAACCGTCTCGCCCTCACTGCCATCGGCAGTGAGGGCGGCGTTCAATGACGGGCGTCAAGCATTTGCGTCTAACGATCAGGCAAACTGCGCTTATCCGATGCAGTGCCGGCCATAGGGCCGGCACTGCTGTTTTCGTTCGGATGACGTCTCAATGACAAATTGTGCATGTGATGCTTGGGCATGATGAAGCCCATGGGGTACCATGCTTCAACCGTATGAGCCTAGCGTCGCGGCGGCAGGCAACCCCGCTGCTCGAGGAACCGGAGGAATATCCATGGCAGTAGCCCATAAGTTTATCGTCGCTGACGACCATCCGCTGTTTCGTGCAGCGCTCACCCAGGCGTTGCGCCAGTTGGCCCCCCAGGCTGAGATTGTCGAAGCCGACACCATGGAAGCCACCACTGAGGTCGTGAATCGACACCCCGATGCAGATTTGATTTTGCTGGATCTCCACATGCCCGGTGCCCACGGCTTTTCGGGCCTCATCCAGTTGCGCGGTCAGATGCCGGATATTCCGGTTGCCGTGGTATCCGGCAGCGATGAGCCCTACGTCGTGCGCCGTGCCATCGACTACGGTGCCTCGGGTTTTATTCCCAAGTCGTCATCGCTACAGCTGATCGCCGAGGCGGTGGGTGAGATTCTGCAGGGTGAGGTGTGGTTACCGGAAGCGCTGGCCAACGTCCTCGAAGAGACCAGCGAAGAGGAGTCGCGCTTTGCCGAGGCGATCGCCTCGCTCACGCCCCAGCAGTTTCGCGTACTGAACATGCTCACCGAAGGTCTGCTGAACAAGCAGATCGCCTATGAGCTGAACGTCTCGGAAGCAACCATCAAAGCCCACGTAACGGCCATTCTGCGTAAGCTGGGCGTGCACTCGCGCACCCAGGCCGTCATTGCCGCGCAGAAGCTGGAAGTGGAGCCGCCAAAAGTCGAGTCGTAACGGCTAACGACCGGTGAACAGCGCCGCGCTTAGATGTTTCTAAGCGCGGCGCTGCTGTTTTCGGGCTGGCGATTAGGGATTGGCGCGGCTGGCCTGCAGCGTGCGGGTTAGTAGCGCACGGAGGGCGGCGGGTTTCACCGGCTTCAATAACAGCTGATAGCCAGCGCGCTTGACCTCTTCGGCGACGGCCTCGGTACGGTCGGCGGTAATCACAATGCCGGGAACGGCGCCGGTGAAGCGCTCGCTCAGTGCTTCTAGCGCCATCAGACCGGTGACCTCGTTATCCAGATGATAATCCGCCAGGATGGCGTCAGGATCACCGTCCATATTGCGTAGAATCGATTTCGCCCCGCCAATGCTGGTGGCGGTGAATACCTCGCAGCCCCAGCCGCTGAGCATCGCGGTCATGCCTTCCAGAATCAGTGTTTCGTTGTCGATACACACAATCCGTGTGCCCGCCAGCTTATTACCGCTACGACGGCCGCTGGGCTCCTGTTCTGCGACGGTTGCCTCCCGGGCCGCCACGATAGGCACGCTGACCGAAAACACCGTGCCCACCCCTTCCCAGGAGCGCACTTTGATGGGGTGATCCAGCACGCGACTCATACGGTCGGCAATGGAGAGGCCCAGCCCCAGGCCTTTTTCGCTCTCTTTATGGCGGGACACCTGGTCGAGTCGACGGAACTCCTGGAAGATCTCCGTTAGCTTGGATTCAGGAATGCCTGGACCGCTGTCCCACACCTCGATCAGCAGCCTTCCCCCCTGACGGCGACAGCCGAGCAGTACACGCCCCTCTTGGGTGTAGCGAATCGCGTTGGAGAGAAAGTTCTGCACGATCCGGCGCAGCATCTGGGGATCGGAGTCCACCCACTGCTGGGTGGGCACCACGACCAAATCGAGCCCACGATCATCTGCCATCACGTCGAATTCGGCACGTAGCGGGCGGAAAATGTCGGCCAGGGCGAAGTGGCTACGCCGTGGCGTCAGCGCCCCCGCATCCAGCTTGGAGATGTCCAGCAGCGTGCCCAGCAGCTCCTCGGCGGCTTGCAACGAGTTATCGATATGGCCAATGGTGCGCTGAGTGTCGCTGGCGGTGACGTTCTGCATCAGCGCCGAGGTAAACAGGCGCGCGGCATTCAGAGGTTGCAGTAGGTCGTGGCTGGCGGCAGCCAGGAAACGGGTTTTCGAGGCGTTGGCGTCTTCCGCGAGCTGTTTCGCTTGGCGCAGTGCCTGCTCCGCTTCGGCGCGTACGCGGTTCTCCTGGCGCAGGGCCGCGTTGGCTTCTGACAGCGCCTGGGTGCGCTCGCGCACCCGCTCTTCCAGGGTTTCATTGGTCTCTTTCAGAGCAATTTCCGCCTGGCGGCGCTCGGTAATGTCTTGATACAGCGCAAAGAAGCCCAGAATCGACTGACTATCGCCAAAGTGCGGGGTGTAGGTCACCAGCATATAGCGCATGGCATCGTTGACCCGCATGGAGACTTCAAAACTCACCCGTTCACCGGCCAGGGTGCGCTGTACCCAGGGCACTCGCTCTTCAGCCTGTTTTACCGGCAGCACGTCTTCGTAGCGCCGCCCGATCACCGCGTTGCGATCGATGTTGAACGCCTGCTCGTAGGCGCGGTTAGTAAACAGGTAGCGGCTCTCTTTATCGAAGTAGGCAATGAGCGCCGGGACGTTATCGGTATAGATACGGATGTTGTTTTCCGAGCGGATCAGCGCCTCTTCGATGCGCTTCTGTTGGGTAATGTCTTGGTAGGTATAGACAAAGCCGCCGCCGGGCATCGGGTTGCCCTGTACTTCCAGCACGCTGCCGTCCTGGCGGTAGCGTACGTAGCGGTGGGGTTGGCCATCGCGAATGTTATCCAGCAGTAGCTGCACGTGCTCTTCCGGGTCGCCGGGGCCGTACTCACCGTTGTGGGCGTTATAGCGGAAGATACGGTCCATCGGTGCGCCGACGCGAATGATGTGGTCGGGGAAGCGGAACAGCTCTAAATAGCGCTGATTCCACACCACCAGGCGCAGGTTCTGATCGACCACGCTAATGCCTTGATTGATGTTCTCGATGGTGGCCTGCAGCAGGGCGCGGTTGAACTCCAACACCTGAGACGCTTCATCCACAATCGAAATGACATCGGAAATGCCGATGCCTCGCCCTTGAAGAGCAGAGTTCACTACGATCCGCGCCGACGATGCCCCCAAGACAGAGGCGAGAAACCGCTCGGTAAATTGGATCACGTCGATGGAGGCACGGGTACCGTCATCTAGCGGCTTGCCCGCTCGGCGTGCGTAATCATCGAAGGCGCGATCGACTTGGCCCGCCCCCAGGAATCGCTCACACAGCACTTTCAAATCGCCCACCGTCGTGGCCCCCGTCCAGGGGCGATTCACGGAGGTTTGCCGGGTTTCGACGCTATCCACAAACAGCGAGGCCTGAATGCGCTCCACGACTCGCTGCGAGGTGACCTGCGAGACAAAGATATAGCAGAACAGGTTAATACCCAGCGACAGCATGACCCCGTGGGTAAACGTATCTCCCAGGTTCAATCCAAACAGCGCCGTGGGTGACAGCCAATTAAGTCCCAGCGGGCCACCGGTAAGCCACGCTTGAGGCAGCACGCCAGCGTTAATCATGGCGGGCATCAGCAGGCTATACGCCCAAATGGCAAAGCCCACGTTCATGCCCACGATCACGCCCAAGCGGTTGCCGCGCTTCCAGTACAGCCCGCCAATCAGCGCCGGAGCAAACTGGGCCGCTGCAGCAAACGAGAGCATGCCGATGGAGGCCAGCGAGGTGAACTCGCCAATCAGCTGATAAAAGCCGTACGCCATGGCCAGCACGGCCACGATGGTGAGGCGGCGGGCGCGCAGCACCAAGCGGCCATAGTCTCGGGCTTTGGTATCGAACCAGCGCAGCCTGAAGAGCGCGGGAATGACGATCTCGTTCGAGATCATGATGGACACCGCCACCGCCGCCACAATGACCATGCCGGTGGCGGCAGAAAAACCGCCGATGAAGGTAAGCAGCGTTAGCCACTGCTGGCCGGACGCCATGGAGAGGGCAAGCACATAGGTATCCGGCTCCACGCCGCTTTCAGAGAACAGCAGCAGGCCAGCGGCCGCTAGAGGAACCACGAAAAAGGCAATCGCCAGCAAATAGAGTGGGAACAGCCAGCGCGCTTTGGTGGCATCGTCCGGATGAATATTCTCCACCACGGCCACGTGAAACTGGCGCGGTAGGCACAGAATGGCGAGCATGGCGAGTAGCGTTTGCGCCCAGAAGCTTTGACCGAAGTCTTGGTTAGCGAGCTGGCGCTGCAGCTCTAGCTGGCTTTCGGCGTGACCCATCAGCTCGCCTAAGCCGTCAAACATGCCCCAGGTGACGAAGGCGCCCAGCACTAAAAACGCCACCAGTTTGACCAGCGACTCAAAGGCGACCGCATGAATCAAGCCTTCGTGGTGTTCGGTGGCATCGGTGTGCCGGGTGCCAAACAGAATGGCGAATATCGCCATGACCACTGCCACGTAGAAGGCCGTATCGCCAAACAGCGGGGCGTGTGTCATGTCTTGGGCGTCGGTCAAGACGCTGAAGGTCGTCGAGACGGCTTTTAGCTGTAGCGCGATATAGGGCAGGGTGCCAATCAGGGCGACCAAGCTGGCAAAGGCGGCGAGAGACTGGGTCTTACCGTAGCGCGAGGCGATGAAGTCGGCAATGGAGGTGACGTTTTGGTGCTTGGCAACGCGGATCATCTTCGCCAGGACGGGCCAGAAGAGCAAAAACGTCAGAATAGGCCCCACGAAGATACTGGCAAACGACCAGCCTGCGGTGGCTGCTTGGCCCACCGCGCCGTAAAACGTCCATGACGTGCAGTAGATGGCGAGTGCCAAGCTATAAATAATGGGTCGGCGGCGGCTGGCGCCGTGGGTACGAGCACGCCGGTCGCCAAACCAGGCAATACCAAACAGCACTGCGATATAGAGCAGTGACACCGCGACCAGCAGCCCGCCATGAAACATAGTGTCTCCTCACCAATCGTACCTGTGACGATACGTCTAAGCCGTACGTCGCCTAGCAAAGGGCCCCATTCTAGGCGAAGGGAGGGCGCTACGTCTGCCGTTCGTTGGCCAGTTGGCAAACGGTAGTTAGCAGCGGTGACGTTTCCCGCAGAGATCGAAGCGCGTCGAGATCCGCTTCGCCGCTCTCGGGGTTTAGCGGAACCAGCTCTCGGCTTGAGCAGTTAAGGATGTAGGGCTGTGTAGTGATCAGGTCCGTATGGCGACGCTCGAACTGATACAGAATGAACTCGGCCACCACGTCGCCCTCGACGGTTTGCGAACGGACGTTTTCGCTATCCACCACGCTGAAGGTCGTGGTCATGGGAAATAGCAGGGTCCACGGCCGCCAGATCTGGCTAGAGGTGTCGCTGGAGATCACTTTGGCCGTGTCCGGCAACTGTTGCTGCTTGTGTTCATACCAGCTGTACTCGAACTGAACCTGGTAGCCCAGCATCCCCAAGCCGCCAAACACCGGCACGATCCACTTGGGAAGTCGTTTACGGCTCAAGGTGCGAAGCAGTAGGCCAATCCCGGCCGCGGCAAGGCCTGCAAACACGGCGGCCACTAAGTGCCAAATCATACGTTTTCCTTCTGAAAAGCCATCGGGCTCCCCTAAGGAAGCCCGATGGAAGATGGTTCCGTTCGCTATTGGCCGACGGCGCAATAGGGTGGAACGATTATGACTTAGTGATCAACCGCAGCACCAGCACCTTTCGGATAGCGTACGCTTTCCACCAGGTCCTGAATTTCTTGCGGCGGCGCGTCGGTGGCGTTGGAGACAACGAAGGCCACGGCAAAGTTGATCACGGCACCTACGGCACCAAACGAGAGCGGTGAAATACCCAGCATCCAGTTGTCCGGCGTGTTGGCCAGCATGTTGGTGCCCGGAATAAAGAACCAGCCTAGGTAGGTGAAAATGTAGAGCAGGGTGCAGATCAGGCCTGCCAGCATACCGGCCACCGCACCTTTGTTGTTCATACGCTTGGAGAAGATACCCATCATCAGCGCAGGGAACAGCGAGGCACCGGCAATACCGAAGGCAAGCGCGACCGTTTGAGCGGCAAACCCGGGCGGGTTGAGCCCTAAGTAGGTCGCCAGCAGGATCGCACCACCCATGGAGATACGGGCTGCCAACATTTCGCCTTTTTCAGAAATTTTCGGGTTGATCATGGTCTTGATCAAGTCGTGACTGATCGCTGACGAGATTGCCAAGAGCAGACCCGCTGCGGTGGAGAGCGCCGCCGCGATACCGCCCGCTGCGATCAGACCCACTACCCAGCCGGGCAGGTTGGCAATTTCAGGGTTCGCCAGTACCAGGATGTCGTTGTTCACCTCCAGCTCGTTGCCTTCCCAGCCGCGGTCTGCGTAGTCAGCAGCGCCGTTGTAGAACTGAATCCGGCCATCTTCGTTCAAGTCGTTGTGAGTGATCAGGCCGGTCTCTTCCCAGGTGCGGAACCACTCAGGACGATCGGCATAGAGGATCGGGTTACGCGCGGCCTCTTCGTAGTTCTCGGTTTGACCTGCCATTTCCGGATAGACGGTGGTCATCAGGTTCAGGCGTGCCATGGAGCCCACTGCGGGAGCCGTCAGGTAGAGCAGGGCGATGAACACCAGTGCCCAGCCCGCTGACCAGCGCGCATCGGCGACCTTCGGTACGGTGAAGAAGCGGATGATCACGTGGGGCAGACCCGCAGTACCGACCATCAGTGACAGAGTGAACAGCACCATGTTCAGCTTGTTGTCCACGTCAGCGGTGTAGTCGCGGAAACCAAGTGCCGACACCACGTCATCCAGCTTTTGCAGCAGTGGAACGCCGGATTCGGTGTGCGTGCTGAACATACCGAACATCGGCAGCGGGTTGCCGGTGAGCTGCATGGCGATGAACACCGCCGGAATAGTGTAGGCAATGATCAGTACCACGTACTGCGCTACCTGGGTGTAGGTGATGCCTTTCATACCGCCGAACACGGCGTACATGAAGACGATCGCTGCGGCAATCCAGATACCCCAGGTATTGCTCACTTCCAGGAAGCGGGAGAACGCCACGCCTGCGCCGGTCATTTGGCCGATGACGTAGGTCACCGACGCAATGATCAAGCACACAATCGCCACTAAACGCGCGGTGTTGCTGTAGAAGCGATCGCCGATGAAGTCAGGCACGGTGAACTTGCCGAACTTACGCAGGTACGGGGCCAGTAGCATCGCCAGGATGACGTAGCCACCGGTCCAGCCCATCAGGAACGTAGAGTTCGCGTAGCCGCCAGACGCGAGCAGACCCGCCATGGAGATGAACGATGCCGCCGACATCCAGTCGGCTGCCGTGGCCATACCGTTGGTAATGGGGTGTACGCCGCCGCCGGCGACATAGAAGTCTTTGGTGGAGCCCGCTCGCGCCCATATCGCAATCCCGATATAGAGCGCGAACGAGGCGCCAACGAACAGTAAGTTGATTGCAAACTGGCTCATGCTGGCTTACTCCCCCAGGCCGTATTTTTTGTCGAGCGTGTTCATTCTCCAGGCGTAGAAGAAGATCAGCACGATGAAGGTAAGAATGGAGCCTTGCTGAGCAAACCAGAAGCCCAGGTCCGTACCGCCAACGGGAATGCCCGCGAGCAGCGGACGGAACAGGATGGCACATCCGTAGGAGACAAATGCCCAAACCACCAGGCATCCGAAGATCAGCCGGACGTTGGCCTTCCAGTATTCAGCAGCATTGGATTTATCGTCTGCCATTGTGTTGCTCTCCAGTTGTGATTTTTAGGGTTGGAAAGTGAACTCAAGATAGCGTGTGGTTCATCAGGGCAACCCCGCATGGAACACCGCGCTGGTGAGTGAGCGGTAAGTCAGCGTTGCCAAGCACGTCACCTTCTTATTGTTAAGCCGTTTTGTGTCGTTAAGGGGTGATCGGCAAGTTATCGTCAGCGGCTTGAAGTGCGTTAGACAGGTGGTGTGCGATTACCCTGTATGACTCGCTGATAATACTGGGCAATAATCGCCGAAAATAAATCCCAGACTTTGGTATCAGGCGCTTTTAGTCACGTGGCAAACAGGAGTTGTATGAATATAAAGCATTATTTTTCATGAGCTTTCAGCGTTCTTTAAACGCCTTCCTGGCGGTGATAGGACAATGGTCTATGGCTCGGTTAAAAGCAATGTTTGCTACCTTAACAAGTGGTGTTTAGTCGATTTAAAAGGGAGTAAAAAAAGCCACTACTTTCGTCGCTAAACAAACGTCGTTAAGACGTTAGCGCTATAGCGGAAAGTATAATGAGTCAATGTGTCTACAGGTCGTCAAACCGTTTCTAGTTCTCTTTAGTCACTGCCCTTAAGTGAGGTCGCCCATGGTAGACGTGGATCTCTCCCAACTGCCGTTTTCGCTGATGGATGATGCGGGGCGCGATCACGTTCGTCGCGGTATGGACCTTGCCTACTTCGACCGGGATGAAATCATTCTTGAGATGGGCCAGGCAGGCGAGTCGGTATTTCTCATTCACAAGGGAGAGGTCGCCGAGCTGGACCCCACGCTACCCGCCGCCAGCGCGCGGATTGGCCACTACACGGCCGGGGACTTGTTTGGGGCGATCAGCATTCTCAACGGTAAAAGCCGCTACCGTTTCCAGGCCGAACAAGAGTGCTTGTGCTATGTGATGCCTAAAGCGCTGTTCGTGCAGCTCTGCCGACACTATCCCCCTTTCGAGCAGTTCTTCAAACAGTCGCTCTCCCATAAGGCGCGCCTGCTCACCGAAAAGCGCGCCGAGGGGGGCGTGACGATGGCAGGCTTCATGCTAGCCAAGGTGCACGAGTGCATGCGTGAGCCGCTGTTGATCGACGCATCGAAAAGTATTCGCGATGCCGTGCGTCAGTTAAACGAGAGTCACGCCGATAGCCTGCTGGTAGGGACGCAAGGCGCGCTGGGCATGGTCACCAAAACCGATCTGCTCAATGGCTTAGTGCTGGGGGACAGCACCCAGCATACCCCGGTAGAGGCGTTGGCAAACCAGGCGCTGGTCACCGTGACCCCCGAGCAGTACCTGTTTGAAGCGCTGATACTGATGACTCGCCATAAGGTCGCCCGGGTCGTGGTGATGGAGGACGAGTGCGCTCGGGGTGTCGTAGAGCTGATGGACGTGCTGAGCTTCTTCTCCAGCCGCAGCTACGTAGTGAGCTTGCAGGTCGAGCAAGCCAATAGCCTGGAAGCCTTGGCGGCCGCCAGCCAGCGTACGCCTGAGTTGGTCAACGCGCTGATGGCCCAGGGCGTGAAGCTGCGCTTTGCCATGGAGTTACTGGCGGCGCTCAATGGTCGCATCATGAGCAAAGCGTGGGGATTTACGGTGCCCGAGCAGTACCACCGCCATAGCTGCCTGATGGTGATGGGCAGCGAAGGGCGCGGCGAACAGATTCTAAAAACCGATCAGGACAATGGCCTGATCCTGGCCGACGACTGCCAGTGGCCCGAGGTGCACGAGGCGATGAGCGGGCTCACCGACACGCTGATCCAGTTGGGTTACCCGCCGTGTCCTGGGAACATCATGGTGTCCAATCCCGAGTGGGTGGGCACCGTCTCGCAGTGGAAGAGCCGTATCGCCAAATGGGTGAGCGCCCGGGACGGTGACAGCTTGATGAAACTGGCGATTCTGCTCGACTCCCACGGCGTGGCAGGTAACCCCGCGCTACTGGATCAAATACGTGAGGCGCTGTTCGAGCGCTGCTCCCACGATGAGCTGCTGCTCTCTTACTTTGCTCGGGCAGCGCTGCGCTTCTCGACGCCGCTGACGCTATTTGGCTCGCTGAAGAAGCCCCAACACGGTATCGATATCAAAAAAGGCGGCATCTTCCCTATCGTGCACGGCGTGCGCACCATGGCGCTTGAGCGGCGCATCAAGGCCACGTCGACCCTGGATCGCCTGGAGGCCCTGGCCATCGATGGGCGGTTGGATCGACGGTTTGCCGATGATCTCGGCGAAGCCCTGGCGCTATTCACCGAGTTGCGTCTTCGCCAGCAGCTCCAGGACATGGAGGGCACCCACGCCAAGCGTACCAATCGGGTCGTGGTACAAGAGCTTTCTTCACTGGAACGAGACCTGTTGCGCGAAGCCCTGCACATCGTGAAAGACTTCAAGCAGCGTCTTTCCCACCGCTATCATTTGGAGTACTCGTGAGCGGAATGCGCCTGTTAGACCGACACATGACGCTGCTCAGCGGCTCGCTGAGAACGCTGCTTCAGCGAGAAAGCGACCGTCGCCGCTGGGCCGATTCGCCGTATGCCTGGCTATTTCAGCCCTACATGGGGGAAGAGTCCGTGGCCATGGCCTGCCAGGTGAGCGAGGGTCAGCCAGCGGTGATCAGCGTAGCGGCGGTGGTACTGAACCCGCGCCGTGTGCACACCAGTCGTATGTGGTGGGCCACGTTGTCGGTATCGCCCGCGCTAGTCCCTGCTACCCTGCGACGCCATCACCAGCTACACGCCACCGACGCGCCGCGCACGCCAGATGCCGAGTGCCTGACGGAGTTGGCCGACTTCATCGGCAACCGGCCGCTGGTCGGCTGGCAGTTGGAGCACACCCTCGAACCTTTGAACGGGCTGTTCAAAAGCGTATTGGGGTTTGGTCTCCCCAACGCCCAGGTGGACGTTGCCAAGTTGCATGGGCGACAGCTGCGGCGGCTGCATCCACACATCGATACCCTCGACCCGCTTGGCGTAGCGTTGGCTCGCTGGCAGCTACCGCCATTGATCTGGCCCAGCGTGGTCAGTGAAGCCACCGCCAGCGCGCTCCTCTACCTGCGTTTACAGCGTGAGATCGCCCTGACGGCCTAGGGTTTGTATTGGGTAGAGCTTCGGAGTGTTGTTAGAATACGCGCTGCTCCTTCACCCATCGGCAGTGCGACGATCATGTTACAACCTGACTACTTTGACCCTACTGCGTCAGACAGCGCGTCTGACGAGTCCCTTGCCCAGCAGCATGAGCTGCAGGATGCCAAGCAGAAGCGTGAATTCAACAAGTTGCAAAAACGCCTGCGGCGCGAAGTGGGAAATGCCATCATCGATTACAACATGATCGAAGAGGGCGACCGGGTCATGGTGTGTCTCTCCGGTGGCAAAGACAGCTACACGATGTTGGAGATCTTGCGCAATCTTCAGCGCAACGCGCCGGTCAATTTCTCGCTCGTGGCGGTCAATATGGACCAAAAACAGCCTGGTTTCCCGGAGCACGTGTTGCCCCAGTACTTAGACAAGCTGGGGGTGGAGTACCACATTCTCGAACGTGATACATATTCGGTCGTGAAGGAGAAAACGCCGGAAGGAAAGACCACCTGCGCGCTCTGTTCACGTCTGCGCCGTGGCTCGCTGTATGGGTTTGCCGACGAGATTGGCGCCAACAAGATTGCCCTGGGCCACCACCGGGAAGACATTCTGGAAACGCTGTTCCTGAATATGTTCTTCGGCGGTACGCTGAAGGCCATGCCGCCGAAACTGCTCTCTGATGACGGGAAAAATATCGTGATTCGCCCGCTGGCGTACTGCAAAGAGGCGGACATTGCAGAGTTTTCACGGCTGATGGCGTTTCCGATCATTCCCTGCAACCTGTGCGGTTCACAGCCCAACATGCAGCGCCAGATCGTCAAAGAGATGTTGGCAGAGTGGGACAAGAAGCACCCTGGCCGTTTGGAGAGCATGTTCAAAGCCGTCACCAACGTCGCCCCTTCCCAGCTTGCCGACCGCGAGCTATTCGACTTTGCCGGTCTGGAAGCGAAGCAGGCGGCGCTGATGGAGAGCCGCATTCAGGCGTTTAACGTGTAATCGTCTGCGCCTCCTCTTCTGCCAGGGTGATGAGGCGCTGCATGTCCAAAATATTTACCTCGCGACCCGAAACGGCCACCACCTCCTGCTGCTGAAAGCGGCTGAGAATACGGCTGACCGTTTCCACCGCCAGACCCAGGTAGTTGCCCATATCGGCCCGCGACATCGACAGCCGAAAGCTGTAGGGGGAGTAACCCCGGCGACGGAAGCGGTCAGAGAGGGTAATTAAAAAGCTGGCCAGCCGCTGGTCGGCGGTTTTGCGCGATAGTAAGCGCATCATCCGTCGGTCATCGCGCAGCTCCTTACTCATACTGCGGTAAAGTTGGCCGCGCAGCTCAGGTATCTCTTCTGAGAGGGTGTCCAGGCGGTCAAACGGAATTTCGCACACCGTGGTAGTCTCCAGGGCAATCACGGTGCCGGGGTAGTGCTCTTCGTCGATACCGTCCAAGCCGACCAGCTCGCTGGGCAGAAAGAAGTTGGTGAGCTGATCGTTACCGTTCCCTTCGCTGGTCACCTGTTTCAAACTGCCAGAGCGCACGGCATAAACGCTGGTGAACGCGTCGCCCTGACGAAACAGCGGTTCGCCCTTCTTCAGCGGCGAGCGACGGCGAATGATGGCATCGAACTGGCTCATATCCTCAAGCTCCAGGGCAAGCGGTAAGCACAGCGAGCTTAAACTACAGGTTTGGCAGCGCGCTTCTTGCAGCAGTGAACGTCGTTGGCTGGCAGGATATGACATGGGGGTCTCCCTTCTTATTCGCCATCATGGGTACAGGGGGCAGGTGGCTCAAGGCGCTCACACGATCTTCGAGTAGCGCTGGCCATCCTGGCGTTGTAAGTGGGTGTCGAAGGCCATGGCCAGGTGTCGAATGAGTAGCCGCCCCACCGGGGTGGCGGTGAGCCGAAGCCCCTGACGCGTTAACAGGCCATCCCGTTCGGCGATTTCCAACCGCTCAAGGGCGTTGGCAAAGTAATCTGCGGCATCGACCTGCCAGCGCTGGCCGACAGTGTCGAGGTCAATGGCCATATCGCACATGAGCCGCTCGATGACCTCTCTTCGCATTAGGTCATCCTTATTTAAACGTAACCCTTTCACGGTCGCCAGCCTACCTTCATCTAAGGCCGCTTCATAGTCAGCGAGCCGGGTAGGGTTTTGCGCGTAGCTATCGTTGATCCGAGAAATGGCCGATACCCCCAAACCAATCAAGTCGCACTCGGCGTGGCTGGAATAGCCTTGAAAGTTGCGCTGCAGGGTGCCGTTGCGCTGCGCCTTGGCCAAGCTGTCGTCGGGGCGCGCGAAATGGTCCATGCCGATATGCACATAGCCCGCCTGGGTCAGCATCGCAATGGTGGTATGCAGCATGGCCAGCTTCTCATCGGCGCTGGGCAGGTCGGCGTCCTTGATGCGTCGTTGGGGCGCAAAGCGGGTCGGCAGATGCGCATAGTTAAACACCGACAGCCGTGCGGGACCTAGCTCGATCACTTGGCGCAGCGTGTCCGCGAAACTCTTCTCGGTTTGTAAGGGCAGGCCATAAATCAAATCGAGGTTGAGCGAGCGAAAGCCGAGCCGATGGGCTTCATCCATTAGCGTTTCGGTGAGCACCCGGGGCTGAACGCGATTGATCGCCGCTTGTACCTGTGGATCGAGGTCTTGTACGCCCAAGCTCAAGCGGTTGAAGCCCAGCGACTGCAAATGGCGCAGGGTAAAGACATCCGCCTCACGTGGGTCGATTTCGATGGCGTAATCACGGTCCGGCGCATTGGAGAGGCCAAAGCGTGCGTCTAAGCGGTCGATCAAATCGCTCATCTGAGCCAGAGTGAGAAACGTTGGCGTGCCGCCGCCCCAGTGCAGCTGCTGCACCGGACGCTTTGTATCCAAATGGCGCGCAGTGAGCACCATCTCGCGATCCAACCGTGATAAGTAGGGTTCGGCCAGAGCGGTATTTTTTGTAGCTATTTTGTTGCACGCGCAGTAAAAGCAAATTTTCCGACAAAACGGGACGTGCACGTACAGTGAGAGCGGTTTTCGGCTGGCGTTGCTGCGCGCAAGCGCCTGGCTCATATCGTCAGCAGTGAATTGGTCATGAAAAGAGAGCGCCGTCGGGTACGAGGTATAGCGCGGGCCGCTGGTGTCGTAACGGCGTAGCAGTGCGTCGTCCCAGGCAGTGGTCTCCGCCGCTGCGGAAGAGGGGTGAGCGAGGGCAGCAGTGGCGTTAACGGGCATAGGAAGCGCTCCGACGTAACAGGGCAAGCAGAAAAGCGGATGCGCCAATGTTACGCCGGTCCCACACGCAAAGGGTTGAGCTATATCAAGCAACGGCGCAATAGCCGTCCTTGTGTTCAATGCCCGGTGGGAAAGAGAAGTGCCCAGAGCTGCCACAGGGCAAAGCCGATAATGGTCAGTGCGGCGAGGCTACGCGTGGCGGGATGGCGGATGAGCTGACTTAGCTGGCGCGCCGCAAGGCCCGTGGCCAGCAGTGCGGGCAGGGTGCCCATGCCAAAGGCACCCATCAATAACGCCCCTTGTAGCGGGTCGGCAATGGCCAAGCTCCAGGCGAGCATCGAGTACACCAGCCCGCAAGGCAGCCAGCCCCACAGGGCACCTAGCGCAAAAGCTTGCGGCAGGTGAACCACGGGCATCAAACGTCGCCCAACGGGTTCGATGAAGCGCCATAGCCTGCGCCCCACGGCTTCGACTTTCAATAGCCCTTTCCACCAGTTGGCGATGTACAGTGCCATTAGGATCAGCATGACTGCGGCGATAATCTGCAGAGCGATACGCGCCTGTGAAGAGAGCGACACCAAGGTGCCGAGCGCGGCTACCAAGGCTCCTGCCGTCATATAGCTCAGGATACGGCCCGAGTTATAGCTGAGCAGTAATCCCCCCATGCGCGCCGGGTGGCGCATGCTGGGCGGCACGGCGAAGGTCAGGGCACTCATAATGCCGCCGCACATGCCAATGCAGTGAGCCCCGCCCATCAGGCCAAACACGAACGCCGCCATGAGCGGCGGCAGATCCAGTCCCGTGGGGTTCATGGCGGTGGCTCGCGATCGCGGGGTGGCTTGGCGGCTTGTTTGCGTTCGGCGCGCTGCTCGGGGGTAAAGTCGTTCTCATCGTCATCGAACAGGATGCGGTGGGCGGGGCCTTCTAAGTCGTCGAACTGATCATTCTTCACCGCCCAGAAGAACGCCCACACCGCCAGCCCTAACAGAATCAGTGACAGCGGAATCAGTAGATAGAGAATGGTCATACGGTCACCGGTGTGGCTGGGGCTATCTGAGGAGCGGGGGAGGTACGCCAGCGCGTGAGGCGTAACGCATTGCCCACCACGACCAGCGAACTTAGCGACATGCCAATCGCCGCCAACCACGGCGGGACTAGCCCCATCGCAGCCAGGGGCAGCGCGGAGAAGTTGTAGCACACTGACCAGATCATGTTCTGGCGCATGATGCGTCGCGTGGCGCTGGCGATTTCAATGGCCTCGAAAATACGCATTAAGCGTGGGCTGAGCAAGACCGCGTCGGCCCGAGTGCGTGCCAAGTCGGTGGCTCCGTTCATGGCAATGGCCACATCAGCACCGGCGAGCACCGGTACATCGTTGATGCCGTCACCAATCATCACCACGCATTCGCCCTGTGCCTGCAGCTCACGCAGCCGTTCGAGCTTGCCTTCCGGTGACTTGCCTGCGTGCCACGTCGCAATATTGAGCTGCTCGGCTAAGCTCTCTACGGCTTCCTGTGTATCGCCTGACAGTAACTCAACGTTAAGCCCCTTCGCCTGCAGGGCGGCTACAGTTTGCGCCGCGTCTTCACGGATACCGTCGTGGAGCTTAAACCAGGCCCGCGGAGCGTCATCTTCACTGAGCAGCAGCCACTGGCCGTTGCTGGGCGGCGTGAGTGATTTCGTCGTCGCAAAATCGGGCTTGCCCAAGCGCCACGTAGCACCGTTGAGCACGCCTTCTAGTCCGCTTCCCGTCACGCTTTTGACTTGGCGCGCCTGCAACGTGGCGTCCCGAAACGGGCGAAATGCGCGGGCGATGGGGTGCTCGGAGTGAGCTTCCAGCGCGGCGGCAATGGCCCGCAGCTGTTCACTGCTCTGCGCTGTTAACGAGCAGGTTTGGGTGAGCTGCATCTCGCCGCGGGTCAGTGTGCCGGTCTTATCAAAAATCACCCGCGTGACGTTAGAGAGCGACTCGATGGCATCGGCACGGGTGATCAACACGCCGCGCTGGCGCAGTTGCCCGTGTCCTGCGGTGAGTGCCGTCGGGGTGGCGAGTGCCAGCGCGCATGGGCAGGTGACTACCAGGACGGAGAGTAGCACCCAGAGCATGCGGGAAGGGTCGATAAACCACCACGCCACGGTCACGCAAGCGGTGACCACCAGCAGGCGCAGTACAAACAGGTGGGCCATGCGCGCCGCCATTTGCGCCAAGCGCGGGCGGCTGGCAAAGGCGCGGTCGGTTAAATCGACGATGCCCGCCACGCGTGCATGGTGGCCTGCATGAGTCACCCGCACCGTGAGCGGGTTTTCCATGTTTTGGCTGCCACCTACTACCTGTTCGCCCACTCGGCGGGTGACGGGCAGGTACTCGCCGGTCAGCATCGACTCGTCCAGGCTAGACTCGCCATCTTCGATAATACCGTCGGCGGGGACGCCGTGGCCGGGCTTGATGAGCACGCGGTCGCCGGCGGCAAGCTCGCTAGCGGGCAGAATGCGTTCGCTGCCGTCAGCTTCCAGCCGTGTAGCAGAGACCGGCAGCACGCCACTTAAGGCATTACCGCTATGGCCGCTGCGTCGCCTGGCGCGCCCTTCTACGTAGCGGCCAAACAGTAGGAAGAAGGTAAACATGGCGACCGAGTCAAAATAGACCTCGCCCACGTTAAATAGCACCGCGTAGCTGCTGGCGAAATACGCGCCACCAATGGCGAGTGAAACAGGCACATCCATCCCTAGTACGCCGGTTTTGAGATCGCGCAGGGCGTTACGGAAGAAGGGCAGCGCCGAAAAGAACACCACCGGCGTGGCCAGCGCGAACGAGAGCCAATGAAACAGCGCAAAGAAGTCCTCACTGAGTTCCCCAGGCCCCGAGACGTAAATGGGGATGGAGAACATCATGACCTGCATCATTCCCACCGCCGCCACGATCAAGCGGCGCACGTTCATGCGCTCTTCATGCTGCAAGCGCATTTGGGCGTGGTCCGGCTCGTAGGGCTGCGCATCGTAGCCAATAGCGGCGAGCTCGGCGAAGAGCTGGGAGAGCTTGATGACGTTAGGGTCCCAAGCGACGCGTAGGCGGTGATGGGTCAGGTTGACTGCGCTGGAGACAACGCCTTCAAGCGCGTTCAAGCGGTGCTCGATGAGCCACGCGCAGGCGGCACAGGTAATCCCTTCTACGGCCAGCGTTGCCCTGACGTGGCCCTCATCGCCGTCTGGGTGAACGAACTGCGCCTGCAGCCCTGGATCGTCGAACACCGACCAGGTCTCCGCTTTGGCGGCTTGACGTTCGTCGGGGCGCTCGGGCAGTTCGGTGCGATAGCGGTAGTAGCTCTCTAACCCGCCGTCGACGATGGCGTGTGCCACGGCTTCACAGCCGGGGCAACACAATGAATGGGGCGTGTCGTCCACCACGATTTGCCACGGTGCGCCGTCGGGCACCGGGCTGCCGCAGTGGTAGCAGCTTAGCGCGTTCGTGCTCATTCGCTTTCTGAGCGCCCTCCGGGCAGTAGAGCAACGCTCTCTTCATTCGGGAAGCGGGCTTCGCCGATCAGCCGCCAATCGGCGTCATCACCTTGCTCGGGCTGAATTTGAAGGTACCAGCGGTAGCGCAGATTATCCGGCCCTTGGGTGATGTAGCGGCCTTCCCGGACGTGCTCCAGTACGAAGGATTGGTCTCGGTCATCTTCGGTGGGGAAGATGAGGTCCAGATAGAGTTTGTCCGGGCGAACATCGCCTGCAAGGTCGATGACGATATCACTCGTCAGCGGGTCGATGCGAAGGTCGGCGCTCAAATTGAGTTCACGCGCGCGCTCCTGCTTCGCCAGCACCATGTTGATGGCTTTGCCGTGCTCGTAGTAATCCTCTTGAACCACCATGCCGTCGTAGCTTTTGATCGACATGACCGCAAAGCCAATGCTGAACAGAATGGACGAAAACAGTAGCCCGAGCAGGAACCACGGCCAGAACTGTTTGTACCAAGGCGGAATCGGGGTGTCGGACATGACGCGTTTATCTCCTAATATCACTCAAGAACCGCGCTTCGCGGGTCTGACGAATCTGCTCGTCTTGCTGCGCCTGCAGCGTGAAGGTGATGGCGTGGCTGGGTTCGCTCAAGGTCTCAGGGTCCGCCAGCACGGTGATCACCTGAATGCGCGACTCACCGGCGGGAACGCGTAGCGCGGTGTTATCTAGCTGCAGGTTAGGCAGGCCCGCCGCGCTGATGTCATAGGTATGATCCTGGGCGTCCAAATTGCGCACGGTGAGGCTGTAGACGTTGCTTATCTGGCCATCGCGAGTGACTTGATAGAGCTGGGTACGCTCGCGTTCGGCATCGAAGGTTAGCGGTGTGCGGTCGTTCACGGCCCAGGCAAAGGTCGCCACCATCACCACCAGTGCCACGAAATAGCCGATCAAGCGCGGGCGCAGAATGTGGCTCTTTTTACCTTCCAGGGCGTTCTCGGTGGTGTAGCGAATCAGCCCTCTGGGGTAGCCCATTTTATCCATTACGCTATCGCAGGCATCGATACAGGCGGCGCAGGTAATGCATTCGTACTGCAGCCCGTCGCGGATATCGATGCCGGTCGGGCAGACCTGGACACACAGCTCGCAGTCGATACAGTCACCCAGGCCCGCTTCTCGGACCTCGGCATGGCTGAGCGATTTCTTGCGGTGGCCGCGGGGTTCGCCGCGGGCGTCGTCGTAAGAAACGATCAGCGTATCGCGATCGAACATCACCGACTGGAAGCGAGCATAGGGGCACATGTAAATGCACACCTGCTCACGCAGCCAGCCGGCGTTGAGGTAGGTAAAAACTAAAAAGAAACCTACCCAAAAATAGGACCAGCCATGGGCTTCTAGCGTGGGAAGCTCCTGTACCAGGTCACGAATCGGCGTAAAGTAGCCGACGAACGTCACGCCGGTGGCCAGGGCAATCAGCAGCCAAGCAGCGTGTTTTGCCCCCTTGCGCCAGGCTTTGTTGGCAGTCATCGGCTGATTATCCAGCTTTATGCGCTGATTGCGCGAGCCTTCGATGCGGTGCTCAAGCCAAATATATAAAAATGTCCAAACGCTCTGCGGGCAGGTGTAGCCACACCAGACACGCCCCGCAAACACGGTGATGAAAAACAGTCCAAAGGCGCAAATGATCAGCAGCCACGAGAGAAGGATGAACTCCTGCGGGTAGAACGTGGCCGAAAAAATGTGGAATTCACGGCCCGGTAGATCAAACCACACGGCAGGGCGGTCACCCCAGTTCAGCCAGGGGAGCAAAAAGAAGCCCATCATTAGCGCCCAGTTCGCGCTGCGTCGTACCTTTTGAAACAGCCCTTTGATCTCCCGCACGTAGATATGCCGCCGCTTGGCGTACATCTCTTGCGTGGTGGTGTCTCCCGGCGTTTGGTGCCCAACGGTTGGCGGCGTAATATCGTGGCTAGGTATTTTTTCCATGGCGGTGATCGCAGCTCAATAGGCAGGAGTGGACGATAGCCTGGCTCACGCAACCTTCATTGGTGAAGGAGATCGCGTCGCTGTATGTCGAATCGCTATACACACATTGCTAAACAATAGTGTAACGGATAGCCGGGTGGCTGAGCGGATGCTGGATGTAGAAAGGGTGCGGTATGTAACCGCACCCCTTCGTACACGCTGGCGTTAAAACGCCTATCAACGGGGTTAGTCGTTGAAACGTAGGCTGTACACGTAAGCGGCCACGAGGTGAACGCGCTCTTCACCGATGTACGCAGCCTGGGCAGGCATGTGGCCGTTACGACCGTTACGCAGCGTTTGGCGAATGGAGTCGTCCACGCTCTGGCCGGGTGCCAGATAGAGCCACACGTCGTCGGTCAGGTTCGGCGCACCAAGAGCGGTGTTCCCCGTGCCGCTGGGCGTGTGACACGCCGCACAGGCAGCCAGGAAGGTGCTTTCACCGCTGGCAGCACGCTCGGCGTCATGCTCTTCGCCGGAGAGCGACAGCACGTACTGAGTCAGGTTTTCGATATTGTTCTCACCGAGCTGCTGCCAGGACGGCATCAGACCGTTACGGCCATTGTTCAGCGTGGTCAGAATGTTTTCGGGTTCGCCCCCGTAGAGCCAGTCGTCGTCGGTCAGGTTGGGGAAGCCGTAGCCGCCCTGGGCATTCGAGCCATGACATACGGCGCAGTTGTTCAAGAAGATACGCTCTGCCACCTGCATGGCTTCGGCATCCTGCGCGAGGTCTGGAATCGGCACTTCCTGGTACTGGGCAAAGATCGGCGTGAAGCGGTCTTCCGCGTCGGCCACTTCCTCTTCCCACTGGCTCTCCTGAGACCAGCCCAGGATGCCGGCGTAGTTACCCAGACCTGGGTAGAGCACCAAGTAGCCGAGGGCAAACACCACGGTAAGGATGAAGAGCTTGAACCACCACTGCGGCAGCGGATTGTCATACTCTTCGATACCATCCGCCGCGTGGCCAGTGGTCTCGACATTGCCATCGGCATCGGGCGTTTTATCGGTGCGGCGGTTGGCTAACAAAATCCAAACGCTCAGCGCGATCGTGCCCAGTGTGATGACGATAATCCAGGCGCTCCAGAAGCTGGATAGGGAGTCACCCCATAAATTATTCATCTATTCTTATCTCCCCTGTCGTGGCGGGAATCCGCTTCGTCTTCGGTCGAAGCATGCTTATCACGGGTCGGCTGCTCATCATCGTCGGCGAAGGGCAGGTTGGCCGCTTCGTCAAAATCTGGTTTGCGTCGCTTCGAGTAGGCCCAGAAAAAGATGCCAATGAAAGCGAAGATCAAAATCAGCGTGATCAGGCCGCGGAAAGTTCCCGTATCCATAACTTAACGTGTGCCCTCGAGCACGGTTCCTAGCTGTTGCAAGTAGGCGACCAGGGCAGTGATTTCCTGGGTGCCGCGTACGTCAGCGGTCGCGTTGGCGATGTCCTCATCGGTGTAGGGCACGCCGAGCTGACGCAGGGTGCGCATTTTATCCGGTGTGGCTTCGCCGTCGAGGGTACGCTCAAACAGCCAGGGGTAGGCTGGCATGATCGATTCCGGCACGACATCGCGCGGGTTGTACAGGTGGGCACGGTGCCAATCATCGCTGTAGCGGCCGCCTACACGCGCCAGGTCAGGCCCGGTACGCTTGGAACCCCACAGGAAGTTGTGCTCGTATACCTGTTCGCCCGCTACGTTGTAGTGGCCATAGCGCTCGGTTTCTGCACGGAAGGGGCGCACCATCTGCGAGTGACAGCCAACGCAGCCTTCACGGCGATAGATATCGCGGCCTTCCAGTTCGAGCGCAGTCAAGGGGCGAAGCCCTTCGACCGGCTCGGTGGTCTGCTTTTGAAAGAACAGCGGAACGACTTCGGCCAAACCGGCAAAGCTGATCACAACCAGGATCAACACGGCGAGTAGGCCAACGTTCTTTTCGACAATCTCGTGTTTCATTGGTCTTAACTTCCCCGGTTTAAGCGGCTTGCGGCGCAGTGAGGCCAATGGCTTCGCGGCGCTTCACGGTCATGTACACGTTGAAGGCCATCAGGAGCATGCCGGTTACCCAGAAGAGGCCGCCCACCATGCGCACGAAGTAGCCGGGGCCACTGGCTTCAACCGATTCCACGAAGGTGTACATCAGCGTGCCGTCAGCATTGATGGCGCGCCACATCAAGCCTTGCATGATGCCGTTGACCCACATCGCTGCGATGTACAGCACCGTGCCGATAGTCGCCAGCCAGAAGTGCACGGCGATCAGATTAACGGAGTACATTTCGGTACGACCAAAGACGCGTGGAATCAGGTGGTACATGGAGCCGATAGTAATCATCGCGACCCAGCCAAGCGCACCTGAGTGAACGTGACCAATGGTCCAGTCGGTGTAGTGGGAAAGCGCGTTGACGGTCTTGATCGCCATCATCGGACCTTCGAAGGTCGACATGCCGTAGAACGACAGGGCAACCACCAAGAAGCGCAGGGTTGGGTCGGTGCGCAGCTTATGCCAAGCGCCTGACAAGGTCATCATGCCGTTGATCATGCCACCCCAAGACGGTGCCAGCAGAATGATCGACATGATCATACCCAGCGACTGCGCCCAGTTGGGCAGCGCGGTGTAGTGCAGGTGGTGCGGGCCTGCCCACATGTAGATCATGATCAGCGCCCAGAAGTGGACGATAGACAAGCGATAAGAGTAGATCGGACGCTCAGCCTGCTTCGGCACGAAGTAGTACATCATGCCCAGGAAACCCGCCGTCAGGAAGAAGCCCACCGCGTTGTGGCCATACCACCACTGCACCATGGCATCGACGGCACCTGCATAAATGGAGGTGGAGTACATGGGCGTGACGGGAATCGCGGCGTTGTTCACGATGTGCAGAACGCCAACAGTCAGAATGAACGCAGCAAAGAACCAGTTCGCCACATAGATGTGCGACGTGTTGCGTTTCTTAATTGTCATCAAGAACACGATCGCATAGCTGATCCACACTACCGCCAGTAGGATGTTGATCGGCCATTCGAGCTCTGCGTACTCTTTGGTCGTGGTGTAGCCCAGCGGCAGGGAAACCACCGCCGACAGGATCACCGCTTGCCACCCCCAAAAGGTGAACGCTGCGAGCTTGTCAGAGAACAGGCGTGTCTGACAGGTACGCTGAACGACGTAATACGACGTCGCAAAGAGCGCTGAGCCACCGAAGGCGAAGATAACGGCGTTAGTGTGTAACGGACGAAGACGCCCGAAGCTCGTCCAAGGTAGGCCGAGGTTCAGTTGCGGCCAGACCAACTGGGAGGCAAGGATAACGCCAAGCGTCATACCTACGATGCCCCACACAACGGTCATAATCGCGAACTGCCGAACTACCTTGTAGTTGTAGGTCGGGTGTTCCAATGCTGTGCTCATTTCATGTTCCCATCGAACGCGGTTAGGGGGTAACCCGTGGCATTTTGCAATCGCACGTTGCCATCGCATTGTGCACGGGTGCGGCCACCCGCTTGATGATGCAGGTCAAGATCCGGCCTAGATTCTATCGCAGCCGCGCCCTAAGCTGAACACGCCAATGGATGTAACGCTGAATTATTAGGAGGGCTAAGTGTCCTATTACGCTGGCCATGGTTTCGTGACCATCACCCCACAGGCGCTGCGTGAACGGCTCGCCAGCCCCGCTGTTCAGCGGTTTCTCGTGGAAGGGATGGGGCCGGTGAGCGTCTCCGGCACCCCCGAGCAGGGGCGAATTCTGCTAGCCCATGGTGCTGGGGCCGGTCACCTGTCAGATTTTATGCGGCAATTTGCCGCGACGCTGGCCCATCAGGGGCTCCAAGTTTGGGCGATCGATTTCCCCTACATGCAGCAGATGAGCGAGCAGGCAAAGCGCCGTCCGCCTCCGCCCGTAACGAAAACGCTGGAGCACTTCGTCGCTTGGTATGATCTGGTCGTGTCCATCAGTGGTTCGCCTTTATGGGTGGGAGGAAAATCCATGGGCGGGCGTGTGGCATCGCTGTTTGCCAGTCAGCACCCCTGCGCAGGCGTCGTTGCAGCAGGCTATCCGTTTCACCCACCCAAAAAGCCCGACTCTCTTCGCACCGATCATTTTCCTGACATCGCTACGCCTATGCTGATTCTGCAAGGGGAGCGTGATCCGTTTGGCACGCGTGAAGAGGTGGCCGCCTATGATTTACCAGACGCTCTTCACATTCATTGGCTAACCGATGGCGACCATGACTTTAAGCCGCGGCGACGTTCTGGTGTCAATCAGCAGGTTTTGATTGACGAAGCAGCCATAGTTGCGGCATCCTTCGTCCGCGCTCAGTAAGCGGTTGCCGCGAGAACGTGCAGTACGCTGGTTTAAATCAAAAATTTAAACGCAACGTGTTGACATTCAAACAGGCTTCTGTAGAATGCAGCGCCACGTGACCAGCGGGTGGTTAGCTCAGTTGGGAGAGCACCAGCCTTACAAGCTGGGGGTCACTGGTTCGAACCCAGTACCACCCACCATTTATTTGGTTCCCTGGAAACGTAACGCAGTTAAGTGATGCATTTGTGGACCGGTAGTTCAGTCGGTTAGAATGCCGGCCTGTCACGCCGGAGGTCGCGAGTTCGAGTCTCGTCCGGTCCGCCATCATCATCTTAGTCTGCAATTAGTTATCGCTATTCGGACCGGTAGTTCAGTCGGTTAGAATGCCGGCCTGTCACGCCGGAGGTCGCGAGTTCGAGTCTCGTCCGGTCCGCCACGATAACTTGAGAAGTAGCAATATTGATAAGCAATAAGCTATCAATACCCCGGGTGGTTAGCTCAGTTGGGAGAGCACCAGCCTTACAAGCTGGGGGTCACTGGTTCGAACCCAGTACCACCCACCATTTAAGCCAATGTTTTAGCGCCTCTGAACCGCTTTAATAAATGATTTAAATGGTTAGTGTGTCTTAAAGTGGACCGGTAGTTCAGTCGGTTAGAATGCCGGCCTGTCACGCCGGAGGTCGCGAGTTCGAGTCTCGTCCGGTCCGCCATTAAGCACCCATCGGCAGTCATATTGATAAAGCCGAACAAATTCTAAAAAGCTCGAATCATAGATTCGGGCTTTTTTTATTGCGCGTACATAACACGCTAACAAGCAGCGTGCAGTCAATGCGCTGCACGCTGCTGTTACTTACTTCTGTTACTGACTAGGTAAGCGTTAGGCGATCGCGCTGACGCCTGCTTTGGCAATTTGCACGTCTTGATCTGGCTTAACGCCAGAGATGCCAACAGCGCCGACGACTTGGCCATTCACGATGATCGGCACGCCGCCAGACAGCAGGCCCTGTAGCGGCGCAGAGACAAACGCCGTGCGGCCACCGTTAATCATCTCTTCAAACACTTGGGTCTCTTTACGTCCCAGAGCCGCGCTACGCGCTTTTTGGGTAGCGACATCGGCGCTGAACGGGGCAGCACCGTCTAAACGGCGCAGTGCCAGCAGGTGGCCGCCATCGTCGGTGACAGCAATGGTGACCGGCCAGCTATTGGCGTCAGCTTCTTTCTGTGCAGCGTCGAGGACTTGGATAACGTCGGCTTGGCCTAAAACAGCTTTGGTTTGCATCAAAGGATCCTTTTTATCATAGGGATGAAAGCGCTGCGCCCAACCGTTAATACGTTGTGAAAGCGCAGCGAGTGTAAAGGGTTATACCAGGGCAGCGTCCACGACTTCTACCCAGTGGCGTACCGGCGTACGGTTGGCGCTGGCGAGATGGGTCTGACAGCCGATGTTGGCGGTCACAATCACCTCAGGGTTGCCTGCCTCTAGCGCATTCAGCTTGTTATCGCGCAGCTGAGTGGCGAGCTCTGGCTGTGTGACCGAGTAGGTGCCTGCCGAGCCGCAGCACAGGTGGGCATCTTTCACGGGCGTTAGTGCAAAGCCGAGTTTGCTAAGCACGCCTTCCACGGCGCCGTTGAGTTTCTGGGCGTGCTGCAGCGTGCAGGGGCAGTGGAACGCTAAGCGCTGGTGCTCTTTAAGCTGCAGCGCTTCAAGCGGCTCGTCGCGCAGTATTTCGACGATATCCTTTGCCAGTGCGCTGACTTTTTTGGCCTTTTCAGCGTAGGCGGGGTCGTCCTTGAGCATGTCGGCATACTCTTTGACGAACGCGCCGCAGCCGCTGGCGGTTTGTACGATGGCTTCCGCGCCCTGCTCGATTTGCGGCCACCAGGCATCGATATTGGCGCGCATCCGCTCGCGGCCCGCCTCTTGGGCATTGAGGTGAAAGTCGATAGCACCACAGCAGCCAGCTTCACTAATCGGTGTGACGCTAATGCCCAAACGATCGAGCAGGCGTGCCGTGGCTGCGTTGGTGTTGGGCGACAGGCCCGGCTGCACGCAGCCTTCTAGAATCAATACCTTGCGGGCATGGCGCTGGCTGTCGGGTCGCTGGCCTGCATCGACCGGTGCGGGCGGCATTTTGCTACGCAGCTTGCCGGGCACTAGAGGCTTGAAGGTTTGCCCCAGGGCCAGCAGCGCTTTGAAGCGTTTCGGGTCGACCAGCATTTTGCGCAGCGCATAGCGCTGAGCCCGTTCTGCCGCCGGGCGCGGCACACGACGGTCTATTTCCGCACGGCCAATATCCAGCAGCTTGTGATACTCCACGCCGGAGGGGCAGGTGGTTTCACAGTTGCGGCAGGTTAGGCAGCGGTCTAGGTGCAGGCGAGTCTCTTCGGTGACTTGGTCATCGTCATCGCGGCTCTCCAGCAGCTCCTTCATCAAGTAGATGCGCCCGCGTGGCCCGTCTCGCTCATCGCCCAGCAACTGGTAAGTGGGGCAGGTGGCGTTACAAAAGCCGCAGTGCACACAGGTACGCAGAATGCGCTCGGCTTCCTGAATATGCGGTTTTTGGCGGTCGGCATCGGTAAAGTGCGTCTGCATGTCAGCTCTCCTGATTAAAATGCCGCATAAAGACGACCAGGGTTGAAAATGCCGTGGGCATCCAGCTCGGCCTTCAGGTTGCGGTGGTACTTCTCGACCACAGCATTCAGCGGAGTAAACGGTGACTCCGCGCCCCCTTGGGCATGCGGGGTGTAGCAGGTCGCGTGGCCACCGGCCTTCTGGCATTCATCGCGCAGCGTGTCTGCGGGTAGTGCGGTTTTCACCCAGCGCTGGCTGCCGCCCCAATCATAGAAGATATCGCTTTCATCAACGGCGAGCTTTAGCGCTGGGGTATGGGGCGGTAGCGAGAGGCGCCACAGTGCTTGCCCTTCGTTGAGGCTGAAAAAGCCATGCTGCTGGTCACGAAGCTGTTGCCAGAAATCCGCAGACAGCGCTTCACCGCCCAGGCGCTCTTTCGTGGCCTTGACGGAGCTTTCACCGCCTTCCAGCCGAATAAACAGCTCGCCCGCGTGCCATGCCGCAGCCGTGATAGGCAGCGGCTGGCGGCCAAGCTCAGAGAGCTTCGCTAAAGCATCTTGCAAGCCCATTTCAAGGCGCAGACTGTGGCTGGCGGTGGGAATAGGCAGCACCTTAAATGAGATATCGGCCAGCACGCCTAGCGTGCCCTGGGCACCGGCCATCATGCGGGACAGGTCATAGCCCGCCACGTTTTTCATCACTTCGCCGCCAAAGCGCAGCAGCTTGCCTTCTTGGGTAATCACCCGCGTGCCCAGGACAAAATCCCGTGCAGCACCTGCCCAAGGGCGGCGAGGGCCGGACATACCGGTGGCCACCGCACCGCCAATGGTGCTGGCTTCGCCAAAAATGGGCGGCTCGAAAGGCAGCATTTGATGTTTTTCTGCCAGCGCCGCGTTCAGCGCGCTCAAGCGGGTGCCTGCCCGCACCGTGACGACGAGTTCGATAGGATCGTAAGAGACGATGCCGCTGTGGGCGGCGACGTTGAGTTCCGTGCCTTCCACCGGACGACCATAAAAGGCTCGGGTATTGCCCCCCACGATGCGCAGCGGAGTACGGTCGTGGTAGGCGCTGCGAACCTGTTCGCTCAGCTCGTCGGCAATGTCTCGGTCGGCAGCGTGTATCGCTAGTTCGGTCATGGTGGTTCCTTATTGCATCAGAAGCGTGGCAGTTCCGGATGCGGTAACTCATTGTTATGCACATGCATCGCGCCAAATTCGGCACAGCGCGCCAGGGTGGGAATGTTTTTCCCTGGGTTGAGCAGCCGTTTGGGGTCGAAGGCCGCTTTCAGCGCGTGGAAGACCGTCAGCTCATCGGGCTGGAACTGGCTGCACATCTGGTTGATTTTTTCGCGCCCCACGCCATGCTCGCCGGTAATCGAGCCACCGGCGGCTACGCATAGCTCCAGGATCTTGCCACCTACGTCTTCCGCCAGGGCAAGCTGGCCCTCTTTGTTGGCATCGAACAGGATCAGCGGGTGCATATTGCCGTCACCCGCGTGGAATACGTTGGCCACGGGTAGGCCGCTCTCTTCTGAAAGTGCGGCAATGCCTTTCAACACGCGCGGCAGCTCGCGGCGGGGAATGGTGCCATCCATGCAGTAGTAGTCGGGTGACATGCGGCCTACGGCAGGGAAGGCATTCTTGCGTCCGGCCCAGAACTTGGCGCGCTCGGCTTCGTCCCGCGCCTGTTGAATGTTAGTGGCTCCGGCCTTTTCCAGTACGCGGCGCACGGTCTCGCAGTCGTCGTCCACGTCGGCTTCCACACCATCCAGCTCACAGAGCAGAATGGCTTCGGCTTCCACGGGGTAGCCTGCCTTGATGAAATCTTCGGCGGCTTTGATGGCGAGCTTATCCATCATTTCCAGGCCACCGGGGATAATGCCTGCGGCAATGATGTCGCCCACCGCGCGGCCCGCTTTTTCGATATCATCGAAGCTGGCCATCAGCACTTTGGCGGTTTCTGGCTTGGGCAGCAGCTTCACGGTGATTTCCGTGACCACCCCAAGCATGCCTTCTGAACCGTTCATCAGGGCCAAGAGATCAAAGCCGGGCGCATCCAGGGCTTCAGAACCCAGCGTCATGTGCTCGCCTTCAATGGTCAGCACATCCACCCGCATCACGTTATGCACGGTGAGGCCGTACTTCAGGCAGTGCACGCCGCCGGCATTTTCGGCGACGTTGCCGCCAATTGAGCAGGCGATTTGCGAGGAGGGGTCGGGGGCGTAGTAGAGCCCGTAAGGGGCGGCCGCCTCGGAAATGGCAAGGTTGCGCACCCCTGGTTGAACGCGGGCAATGCGCGCGTCGGGGTCAACGGTAATAATTTGGTTGAACCGCGACATGACCAGCAGCACGCCCTGCTCAAGCGGCAGTGCGCCGCCGGAAAGGCCGGTGCCTGCGCCCCGGGTCACCACGGGTACGCCCAGTGCATGGCAACGCTTTAACAGGCCTTCGACCTGTTCCAGCGTTTCCGGCAAGGCCACCAACATCGGCAGCACGCGGTAAGCGGCTAAGCCATCGCACTCGAAAGGGCGTAAATCTTCTTCCCGATGCAGCAGCGTTAATGAGGGCACGGCGCCTTGCAGGTCGCTAAGCACCTCGGCTTTATCACGGCGGACAAGCTCACCATCAAGGCGCTCGTCGTAAAGGATATTCATAACGACATCCCTAAGTTTTTATCATTAAAAGTAACGGTAGCGTTGCTTCACCATGGCGCTCAATTTGAGCTTTTTTTGTGCGCCTGTCTAGGTTGTGGTGCAATGGTCTGACCAGTAATTGGTCGATAGTACGGTGATAATGGGCCTAACAGAGAGCCTGAATGACATGGTCTTACCCAACTAAGTTGGCTCGGTTGATTCAAAGGAGCGTCACATGGCGTTTAACAAAGACGATATTTCTATGGGGCGGCGCACGCCTGAGCATGTGGCGGCTCGTCTGGAAGAGTTAATACTGGAAGGTGTCTTTCGGCCTGGGCAATTGCTGCCTTCCGAGCGTCGTCTTTGTGAACGGTTAGGCGTTTCGCGCGCCTCGCTGCGAGAAGGGCTCCGCATCCTGCGCAGTAAAGCCATTATTAATACCCGCCAGGGGCACGGCTCAACCGTGGCGTCGCTGCTGCCCATGCACCAGCAAAGCCCACTGATGCATCTGTTTAACGATCATCCCCGCACGCTGTTTGATTTATTAGAAGTGCGCGCCCTGCTGGAAGGGGAATCGGCTTACCTAGCAGCGCGGCGCGGCACCTCTATGGACCGAGTGTTAATCACTCGGCGCTACCGCGAAATGGCAGACTATGCAGCCTTACCCGACGAGTTAGAAGTGGAACAGCTGGCTCGGTTAGACCATGCGTTTCACTTAGCTATTTCGCAGGCTTCCCATAACCCTGTATTGGTTCACACCTTACAAAGCCTGACCGATTTGCTGCTCAGCTCTGTGTTTGCATCGGTTAAACACCTCTATCATCGGCCTGGCCCTCGGGAAATGATTAACCAGCAGCATGCGCGGCTGCATCAGGCGGTGGTAAGCGGCGATGCCGAGCAGGCAAGGGGCATTGCGTTGGAACACCTAACCAGTATCAGTGAGTTGTTACGTGAATTGGAGGCTGAGCACGACCGTTTAGAGCGCTCTGCTATGCGTCTGGAACAGTGGCAATAGCAGGTTAAGCGGTAGCTGCGCTTAAGCTGTCATCTTCAATCACGCCTGCCAGCGTGGCCACTTCCAGCTTGTTGCACAGGTGATCGCGTAAAATCTGACCTAGTCGTTTGCTGTCACGCTCCTCAAGTGCGGCCATCATGTTTTCGTGGTCTTGAACGGCTTGGCGCCAAAACTTTTGCGTCATTTTTTTCGAATAGCGCACGCGTTTTACCCGCTGGCTGAGGTTGCTATACATCTCTTGCAAGACCTCGTTGCGGGAAGCGGCCAATATGCTTTCGTGGATCTGCTGGTTAATTTCAAAATAAGTGGCCAGATCTCGGTTGTGATAGTGCTCTAGCATGGCATCGTGCAAAGCGCGAATGGCGGCAATTTCTGAATCACTAATATGCTGACAGGCAAGCTCACCTGATAGACCCTCTAGCGCTGCCATCAAGTCATAGGTGTCCTTCACTTTTTTAAACGTTAAACGCACCACCCGCGCGCCCCGATTGGGTAGAAGCTCAATAAGCCCCTCCGTTGCCAGCACCTTGAGCGCCTCTCTGAGCGGTGTACGTGACACGCCAAACCGTTCACAAAGCTGCTTTTCTGAGATGCGCTCGCCGGGTGCCAGCTCGCCGTGCTCAATTAGTTCACCAATGCGGTCGGCGACTTCACGGTAAAGATTGCGCTGTAAGATTTTCGTCATTGCTCGGTTCCTTATTGTGTGTCCGCTTGGTATCCCCCCAAGCGACTGATGCCGCTTTGTAAACACCATTTGAACACAAAGCCATAAGGATATATTGGCGACTCTTTGTATGATCTGCAAAAGTAATTATGAATTCAATTGTGATAAGTCGAGCTATGCTAGGTAGGCGGCAGTGATCGCACTGCTCCCCATAACAATCAATAACCACTTAGGAGCCGATGTATGGCAATGAATATTTTCATGTGTAGCGTGCAGTTAAGCCGAGAAAAGGCCAGGTCCATCGTTAACGGAGCGGTTGCTCAGGCGCGGGAAGCCGGTTTGCCACCGCTTACGCTGGTCGTGCTAGACGGTGGTGGGCATGTGGTGATTGCCGAGCGCGAAGATGGGTGCGCGCCGCTACGCTTTCCCGTGGCTCAGGGGAAAGCATATGCCGCACTGGGTATGGGTATTTCCAGCGGCATTCTTGGAGAGCGCAATACCGAGCGCCCCGCGTTTCTCGCCAGCGTGGCAGCGGCATCTAACGGCCATTGTGTACCGGTAGCCGGAGGGGTGCCTATTTTAGATGCGCAGCAGTGTGTGATCGGGGCTGTGGGAGTGAGTGGGGCTTCGTCTGAAGAGGATCAGCAAGTTGCCATTGCCGGCATCAAAGCGGCTGATCTGAACTGGGGATTAGCGCCCGGCGGTGAAGAGAATTAGGTCAAACAGTAGGTCGTCCAGATAAGCAGCGTTGATGAGACGCTGCTTTTTTTTGTGACGTTTTTATAAACACGCTGTGTATCAATGGGTTGACGCAGGAAGCTGCGCTTCAATACGAAAGTTTAATACCTAATTTTGAATTTTGAATTCAAATTGAAGTGGTGAAGACCCAACAACAACAACGGTTCACTTGGAGTACCCACATGAAATTTATCAAGATAGCACTCGCGGCAGCCGCCGTTACTTTCGGACTACACGCATCCGTTGCCAGCGCGAACGTCGAGGTCAGGCTTGGCCATGTAGGCGGGCCGGGCTCGCTATTTGAAATTACCGCTAACCGATTTGCTGAGTTGGCCAATGAGCGCCTGGATGGCGTTGCCGAAGTGAATGTTTACGGAAATAGCCAGCTGGGCAGCGATGAGTCCATGATGCGTCGCCTACGCTTAGGCTCGCTGGACCTTTCGATTCCTTCAACGGTGATGAGCTCGGAAGCTGAGGAGTTCGCGCTGTTTGAAATGCCCTATCTGATCAAAGACCGCGAGCATATGAAGCGCGTACGAGATGAGGTAGTGCGTGGCCCACTCTATGAAGCGGCCCAAGCCAAGGGCTTTAATATCATTGCCGTGTGGGAAAACGGCTTCCGGCAAATCACCAATAACGTACGGCCCATTACCACCCCTGAAGATCTTGATGGCATCAAGCTACGCACCCCAAGCGGTGTCTGGCGGATAGAGATGTTCCGCAGCTACGGTGCAGCCCCTTCACCAATGTCGCTTTCTGAAGTGTTTGTGGCCCTTCAAACCGGTGCGATGGATGGGCAAGAGAACCCCCTCATTCAAACCTACTCCTCACGCTTCCACGAAGTGCAAGACTATCTTTCCATCTCCAATCACGTTTATACCCCTGCTTACTTAACCGCTGGTGCCAGTTGGAATCGCCTGCCTGAAGAGGTGCGTACCGTGCTACAGGAGGTCGCTCTTGAGCTAGAAGACTTTGCGCTTGAAGAGGGCCAGCGCCTAGATGATGAAACCTTGGTTCAGATGCGTGATGCGGGTATGGAAGTGAATGAAGTGGACTTCGATGCCTTCGTAAACGCCTCTCAGTCTATCTACGACACCTTCGCTAACGATGTTGAAGGCGGCCAAGAGATGTTGGACTCGGTTGCCGCCCTGCGCGAATAAACTCTTCATCATCGCTTAGAGGCGTGCTGGCCCATCAGGCCGCCGCCTCTATCTATAGGAGGTTTCAATGAGCGCTTATACCAAGTTCAAGAACGCCTATTTTGCGTTTCTTGAAGGCGTTGTCGTGGTGCTGGTGATTGCGTTAGCGGGGGTGGTAACCATTGGGTTTATTTCTCGCTATTTAGGCTCTCCGCTGAGTTGGTATGACGAGCTAGCGGCGGCGCTACTGGCCTGGGTGACGTACTACGGGACAGCGTTGGCCGCTGCGAAAGGAGCTCATATCACGTGCCCTAGCGTACTCAATATGTGCCCGCCCTCGATTCGTGTGCCGGTCGCGTTATTGGCTGAAGCGATCACGATTGGTTTCTTCATCTTTCTGGGGCTGGCGAGCTATCAGGTGATGCTGATTCTGGATGGCATGAACATGGTCAGTCTGCCGGCGATTTCCATGCAGGTGGTTCAGTCGGCCATTCCGATTGCATCGGTATTGTTCATCATCGCGGAGCTGCTACGGCTACCCGACATTCTAAGAAGTGCCCGCGGCAAAGGCTTTATCGACCATGAGTTGGAAGAGGCCGGTATTGATGCCGATGACATTGAAGCCGTTAGCACACAGCCGCGAGGATAAGTAACCACCATGATTATTCTCTATATCTTTATTGCACTGATTGCGTTGATTCTGATCAATGTGCCCGTCGCAGTCGCGTTGGCCCTCGTGGGCACCATCGCCACCTTTATTACCTACGGCAGCATGGCCATGCCCACCGTAGGGATGACCATGTTTGAAGGGGCCACCAACTTCCCGCTGATTGCCATCCCGCTGTTTATTCTGGCGGGCGCGATTATGAACGCCTCCAGCATTTCCCGGCGCTTGATCGACCTTGCCATGGCGATGGTGGGATTCATTAAAGGCGGTCTGTCGATGGTCACCATTGGCGCATCGGTGTTCTTTGCGGAAATTTCAGGGTCATCGGTGGCTGGGGTCTCTGCCATTGGCAGTATTTTGATTCCCGCGATGCGTAAAAAGGGCTACTCAAAAGAGTTTGCCGCTTCGATTTCGTCATCTGCCGCCAGCTTGGCGATCATTTTGCCGCCCTCTATCCCGATGATTTTGTACGCGGTAATGTCGGGCGAGTCTGTGGTTCAGATGTTTGTGGCGGGTATTTTTCCAGGGCTTTTGGGGGCGCTGGGCTTAGCGGCCATGTGCTACTACCTGGCGCGTAAATATAGCTTCCCTTCGGAAGGTCGGTTTCGTCTCTCTCAACTGTGGACGGCATTAAAAGAGGCCGTATGGGCCCTGTTAATTCCGGTCATTATTTTGGGTGGCATTTTTGGTGGCTTCGTTACGGCAACGGAAGGGGCTGCGTTGGCTGTCTGTGTTGCCATCTTTATCAGCGCCGTCGTATATCGTGAATTTACCATCAAAAACTTCATCGACTCCTGCAAAAGCGCGGGTGTGCAAACCGCCGTTGTCATGCTGCTGGTGGCCGCGTCTGCCGTCGTTGGTGGCTACCTAACGGAAACTCGCATTCCTCAGGAAATCGCGCTGCAAATCAGCGAGCTGACCAATAACAAGTACGTGATCTTAGCGCTGCTGAACGTCATCTTCTTGATTCTGGGGATCTTCTTGCACTCGGCGGCGGCCATCATTTTGGTGGTGCCTATCGTTCTTCCGCTAGTGCTGGAAGTGGGTATCGACCCGCTGCACTTTGGCTTGATTGTGACGCTGAACTTAGCCATCGGCCAGCAAACACCGCCTGTAGCGAGTGTGCTCATTGCCTCTTGCTCTATTGCGAAGTCCGATATCTGGGCAACGTCTAAAACCAATCTTTGGTTTATTGGCGTGCTGTTCACGATCCTGATGATCAACACCTATATCCCCGCCTTTGCACTGGCGCTGGTTAACTTCATCTACGGCTAAGGGACGAGCAAATGACACAGCAACCGCAAGTACCCACCACCGATAGCGTTCGGTTTGAGGTGAAAGACGGAGTGGCCTGGGTTGGCTTTAACCGCCCGCAAAGCCGTAATGCGATGACGTGGGAGATGTATAACGCGCTTGAGTACTACTGCGACACGCTGGCAGACGATGCCGATATTCATGCGCTAGTGCTCCATGGAGTGGGGGGCGAGGCCTTTGTCGCTGGCACTGATATCACCCAGTTCGCACACTTTGCCGAGCCGGAGGATGCCATTGGCTATGAGCGTCGCATCGATCGCGTAGTGGGGAAGCTAGAAACCTTCCCCAAACCCACGCTGGCGCTGATTGAAGGAGCCTGTGTCGGCGGCGGCGCGGCGCTAGCGCTGGTATGCGATTTTCGTTACGCCACTGACTCGATGAAGTTTGGTGTGCCTATTGCCAAAACGTTGGGCAATACGCTCTCCATTACTAACGTGTCTCGGCTCGTCGATATGGTGGGCATTCCTCGCACAAAAGAAGTGCTCATGCAGGCACGGCTTATCACCACTGAAGAGGCGTTGAGTGTGGGGTTAGTGAATCAGCGCTTTGACTCAACAACGATCTATTCAGACGTTGCCCAGATTGCTGCTGAGTTTGCTAAGCGCGCGCCGCTTACCCTTCAGGCGAGTAAGGCGCTGATCAATCGTGTTCAAGCCGAGCGGCGGCTCTCCCCAGACGCTAGCGATGATTGGGTGGCCACTTGCTACATGAGCCAGGACTTTTCGGCAGCCGTGAACAAGTTTGTCAATAAAACGCCGTTTGAGTGGCGCGGCCAGTAGCGTTGTTGACGCTCCACGTCGCTGCTTACCACAGGCTTAAGGAGGAAAGCGCATGCTTCCTTTACAAAATATAAAAGTACTTGATGTGTCTCAAATTATGGCAGGCCCCTACTGCACGATGGTGCTGGCGGATATGGGGGCTGAGGTCATCAAAGTTGAGAAGCTCAACGGCGGTGATGATAGCCGCCAAATGGGGCCTTATGTGAATGGCGAGTCGACCTGCTTTTCACAAATCAATCGCAACAAGAAAAGCATCTCGTTGAACCTGAAAGATGAGCGCGCCCGCCAAATTTTCTATCGGCTGGCAGCCGACGCGGATGTGATTGTCGAGAACTATCGCCCCGGAGTTACCAAGTCGCTATCGATCGATTACGACACGATCAAAGAGATCAACCCAGGCATCGTTTACTGCTCCATTTCTGGTTACGGGCAAACGGGTCCCTATAGCCATAAAGGTGGGTTCGACTTAGTGGCGCAAGGCATGACCGGCCTGATGTCGATGACCGGTGAGGAAGGACGGCGCCCACTGAAAACGGGTATTGCGGTTTACGACATCGGCGGTGGGATTACGGCGGTTTACTCTATTTTGGCGGCCCATATTCACAAGATGAAGACGGGAGAGGGCCAGCACATCGACATCGCCATTACCGAGTGTGGCTTGCCCTGGTTTACCTGGGAGGCTGCGGCTTACTTCTCTGAAGGCACGGTACCTGGCCCCACTGGCTGGCGTCACCGGGTGTCTGCGCCTTATCAAGCGGTGAAAGCCAAAGATGGCTATTTGATGCTGGGCTGCGCCAACCAGCGAACTTGGGAACGGTTTTGCGGTGATGTGTTAAAGCACGCTTCGCTGATGGAGGACCCGCGCTTTTTGACCAACCATGACCGCGGCCAACATGTGGATGAGCTGGAATCGCTGCTGGAAGAACTAATGGCTCACCAGACCGTCGATGAGTGGCTGGCGCTGTGTGATACCGCAGGCGTACCTGCAGGGCCTATCAATGATTTCGCCCAAGCCATGCAGGATGAGCACTATCTGGCCCGAGGTATGGTGGAAGAGATGGACCACCCTGTCATCGGCAAAATGAAAACCATTGGTTTCCCCAGCAAGTTCTCGCGCACGCCTGCGCAGATTCGCTCTTCTGCACCACTTTTTGCTCAGCATACCGATGAAGTGCTTGAGCAATTAGGCCTATCGGGTGAAGAGCGTGACACGCTGCGCGCTGAAGGGTGCATTAAGTAGTTTTTTAAACGGCTTGTTTGCATTCATTATCCAATTTAACGCTGTGCTATTTCGCGACAACCGCATCCACAACAACAATAGGAAGCGACACTATGTTAAAACTCGATTTTCACCCCTCCGGCCGACATTTCTTGCAGATTCCTGGCCCTTCTCCGGTGCCGGACCGCATCCTACGGGCCATGAGTCTGCCGACGATTGATCACCGTGGGCCAGAGTTTGGCGCGCTTGGGCGCGAGCTGCTCGAAAAAACCAAAAAGGTGTTCAAGACTGAACACCCGGTGGTGATTTACCCAGCCTCTGGCACGGGCGCTTGGGAAGCGGCGCTGGCCAACACCATGTCGCCTGGCGACCGGGTGCTGATGTTTGAGACGGGCCACTTTGCCACGCTGTGGCACAAGATGGCGCTGCGCCTTGACCTGACGCCCGAATTTATTGGCCTGCCGGGATATGAAGGCTGGCGCCAAGGGGTGCAGGCCGAGATGATCAAAGAGCGGCTAAAAGACGACCCCGAGCACGAGATTAAAGCGGTGTGCGTGGTGCACAACGAAACCTCCACAGGGGTAACCAGTGATATCGCCGCAGTACGCCGAGCAATCGATGAGGCCAAGCACCCTGCCTTATTGATTGTGGATACCATTTCCGGGCTTGCCAGTGCCGATTATCGCCACGATGAGTGGGGTGTAGATGTCACGGTGTCTGGTTCTCAAAAAGGCCTGATGCTGCCACCAGGCATTAGCTTCAATGCGCTCTCTCCCAAAGCGATTGACGTGAGCAAGCAGGCCAAGCTGCCGAAGAGCTTCTGGGCCTGGGATGAAATTCTGGAAGCTAACCAAAACGGCTACTGGCCTTATACCCCCAGCACCAACTTACTTTACGGCCTTAACGAAGCGCTCGATATGCTGCTGGATGAGGGCATGCCGCAGGTGTTGGCCCGCCACCAGCGCTGGGCGGCCGGGGTGCGCGCCGCGGTTGAAGCGTGGGGCCTAGAGATTCAGTGCCAAGACCCAACGCTTTACTCCCCCGTGCTCACCGGGGTGGTAATGCCGGAAGGTGTCGATGCTGATGCGGTGCGCAAAATCATCTATGAGCGTTTTGACCTCTCGCTGGGCATGGGCCTTGGTAAGGCGAAAGGCAAAATGTTCCGCATCGGGCACTTAGGCGATTGTAACGACCTGACGTTGATTGCCACCTTAGGCGGCTGCGAAGCGGGCATGAAGATGGCTGGAGTGTCACTTCGCGGCAGCGGTGTCTTGGCAGCACTGGACTACTTTGCAGCTCATCCACTGCAAGCTTCCAGCGACCATCAAGCGCGTTAAAAAGGGGAGGAGTGTCATGACGTCACTGACCAACCAATATGCGCCTAGAGATGCCAAGATTAAGCCGATCAGCGGTCTAGCTGACCGCCTTTCGCGAGAGCTCGCGGGCGATGTCTTATTTGATCAGGCGACTCGGGGGCGTTATGCCACTGATGCTTCTATTTATCAGGTGACGCCCGTTGGCGTGGTGATCCCACGCCACCAAGAGGACCTGAAAATTGCCCTGGATATTGCCCGTGATGCCCAGGTGCCCGTATTGGCGCGGGGGGCAGGCACCAGCCAGTGCGGTCAAACCGTCGGGGAAGCGTTGGTGATTGACACCACGCGCTGGCTGAACCAGGTGGTGGAGTTTGACCCAGAAGCACGCACCGTCGTGGTGGAGCCAGGCATGGTGCTAGATCACCTGAATGCTTGGCTAAAGCCCCATGGACTGTGGTACCCGGTGGATGTATCCACCAGTGCCCAGTGTACGATTGGCGGCATGGCTGGCAATAACTCCTGCGGATCGCGCTCTATTTACTACGGCAACATGGTCCATAACGTCGAAGGCATTGAGGCTATTCTTGCCGATGGCTGTGAAGTGAATTTCAGCTTCGTCGATGGGTTTGCAGACCGTTCGCGGGAGCAGCAGCTCGCCCAACAGGTGAGAGCCATTGCCGAACGGGTAGGTGGTGATATTCGCGACCACTTCCCTAAAGTGCTGCGCCGAGTGGGCGGTTATAACCTCGACCTGTTTGATTGTCAGAACCCTATTCCCTACGACCCGGATGGGCGCGCTAATCTAGCGCATCTGTTGATCGGTTCTGAAGGCACGCTGGGAGTAAGCCGCCGTATTAAGCTGAAACTGTCGCCTCTTCCCGAACAAAAAGTGTTGGGCGTTGTTAACTTTCCAACGTTCTATCAAGCCATGGACTTCACCCAGCACATCGTCAAGCTGGGGCCGATGGCCGTCGAGCTGGTTGACCGCACGATGATTGAGCTTTCGCTTGAAAATCATGCGTTTAGGCCGGTGATAGAGAAAGCGCTGATAGGCAAGCCGGAAGCCATTTTACTGGTAGAGTTTGCCGGACAGGACCGGGATGCTCAGCTTGAAGCGTTACGCCGCCTTAATGAATTGATGAGTGATTTAGGCCTGCCCGGCAGTGTGGTGGATATGCCGGAAGCCGCTGAGCAGAAAGCCCTGTGGAACGTACGCAAGGCCGGGCTCAACATCATGATGAGCATGAAAGGCGATGGTAAACCGGTCTCCTTCATCGAAGACTGCGCAGTGCCCCTTGAGCATCTTGCCGAGTACACCGAAAAACTGACCGACGTATTTAACCGCTACGGCACCGAGGGCACTTGGTATGCCCACGCCGGGGTAGGGACACTGCACGTTCGCCCTATTTTGGATATGCGCCGCGACGGTGCGCAGAAAATGCGCGAAATAGCGGAGTTGGCCTCCGCACTGGTGCGCGAGTACAAAGGCGCGTATTCAGGTGAGCATGGTGACGGTATTTGCCGTGGCGAGTGGGTCGCTTGGCAGTTTGGTGAAACCATCAACAATGCCTTCCGCGAAGTAAAGCAGCTCTTTGACCCGGAAAATCTGTTCAATCCTGGGAAAATCGTCGATACCCCGAAAATGGATGATGAGCGCTACTTCCGCTTTCCATCCACCTATCAGCGTATTCCGGTGACGCCTGTGTTTGATTGGTCCCCCTGGAACGTCAAGCGCGACCCGCTCACCGGTGAGCAAACGCCGCCAGGCAGCGCCGGAGACACCACCCATGGGTTAGCCATGGCGGTAGAGATGTGCAACAACAACGGCCACTGTCGCAAGTTTGACGCAGGGACGATGTGCCCCAGTTACCGTATTACTAAAGAAGAGCAGCACCTGACTCGGGGCAGAGCGAATACGCTGCGGATGGTGCTCTCGGGGCAGCTGGGCGATGAAGGGCTCGCCAGTGATGAAGTGAAAGAGGCGCTGGATCTATGCGTTTCCTGTAAAGGGTGCAAGCGCGACTGCCCCACGGGCGTCGATATGGCAAAGTTCAAGATCGAAGCGCGGGCGGCGAAGGTGCGTTCCAAAGGGCTTTCGCTGCGTGACCGTATGGTGGGGGAAATGCCCCGCTACGCGCCGTGGGCTAGCCGCTTCTCCAGCGTAGTGAACAGCGTTGAGCGGGTTCCCATTCTGGCAAAGCGTCTTAAGCAAGCGCTGAAGCTTGCCCCGCAAAGATCGTTACCCGTGTTTAACAGTAGTTTTTTAGCCACGGCCTCCTCCTCGCCCACCACAGCAATCGCTGAGCGGGAAGTGCTGCTGTTTGTTGATACCTTCAATAACTACATGGAGGGCGATAATGCGTCCGCTGCCAAGCGTGTGCTAGAGGCGGCGGGCTATCATGTTCACCTGAACGTGACCAAAGGCCAGCGGCCACTCTGCTGTGGCCGCACGTATCTCTCTTCGGGCCAGTTTGAGAAAGCCAAGGCAGAGGCACAGCGTACGCTGGATTTCCTGATGCCGTTTGTCGAGCGCGGAGTGGCGGTGGTGGGGCTCGAGCCTTCCTGTTTGCTCAGCATGCGCGATGAGTTTTTGCAGTATGGTTTTGGCGAGCAGGCGCAGGCGCTGTCAGCATCTGCCTATCTGTTTGAGGAATTCTTGGTACACGCCCACTCAGCGGGCGAGTTGCCGCTGCAGCTAAAACCCATGGAAGGCCAACGCGTCATGTTGCATGGGCACTGCCATCAAAAAGCATTTGATGCTCTGCGCCCAGTCGAACAAGTGCTGAACTGGATTCCAGGCGTTGCAGTCGAGACGATTGAGTCATCCTGCTGCGGCATGGCGGGCAGTTTTGGCTATGAAGCCGAACACTACGAGGCCTCCATGAAAATGGCCGAACTGACGCTGTTGCCTGCCGTGCGCAGCGCGAGTGATGACGCGGTGTTAGTGGCTGATGGCACCAGCTGCCGCCATCAAATTCATGATGGCAGCGGACGCGAAGCCATTCATGTTGCTCGCCTGCTGGCGCAGGCGCTAGCCTAAGCACAACAACCCATAGAAGGAGCGTCTCGTGGCCATTTATCAATTTGGCGAGCATCAGCCCGCGATTCATGACGATGTGTATATTGCCGACACGGCCGATGTTATCGGCCAAGTCACTCTGAAAGCGCGCTCAAGCGTGTGGTACCAAGCCGTGCTGCGCGGCGACAGCGACCACCTGGAAATCGGTGAAGAGAGCAATATTCAAGACGGTGCCGTGCTGCATGCCGACCCAGGCTACCCATTAAAAGTCGGAAAGGGCGTCACGGTAGGCCACCAGGCGATGCTGCACGGCTGTACCGTGGGCGATGGCTGCCTGATTGGCATTCAGGCGGTGGTGCTCAATGGCGCAGTGATTGGTGAGAACAGCTTGGTAGGGGCAGGAGCCTTCATCAAAGAGGGAGCTGTCTTTCCGCCCAACTCATTGATTGTTGGCTCGCCTGCCAAAGTGGTCAGAGAGCTCTCAGCGGAGGCAGTGGAAGCGTTAAAGCTCAATGCGCAAAGCTACGTGATCCGTGGACAGCAGCATGCAACAACGCTGAAGCGTATTGGTTGAGGGATTTTCTGAAGCAAGGTTCGAAAGGCAATATATGCAAGCAAAGCACTAAAACATTTACCCCCAGGCAATGCCTGGGGGTAAATAGTTTACAGGGTCGTGCAGAGTGCTACATCAGCGGGTCAGTCACACCCAAAACATAAAACGCGATCAGCGCGATAATGCCGGTGAAGACCAGGTAGTAGATGGTCGGGATGATCGTTTTACGAATGGTGGTGCCCTCACGGCCGAGTAGGCCGACGGTAGCCGACGCCGCCACGACGTTGTGAATTGCGATCATGTTACCTGCGGCCGCACCCACGGCTTGTAGTGCGACCATCATCGCCGTGGAGAGCCCAAGCGTTTCGGCCACGCTGAACTGGAACTCCGCCAGCATTAGGTTAGACACCGTGTTGGAGCCTGCAATAAAGGCGCCCATGGCCCCCACTGCCGGGGCAAAGAACGGGTAGATACCGCCCACACCGTTAGCCACCGCTTGTGCCATCATGACGGGCATCGAGACCAGATCCGCGCCGTTGACGCCGGAGTTGATCAGGATACGTACCATCGGCACGGTGAAGATCAGGACGAAGCCCGCACCAAAAATGGTTTTGGTCGACTCGGATACTGCAGCGCTTAACTGGCGCGGGTTCATGCGGTGCAGGAAGTAAGTCACCAGCACGACGGCAAGGATGATACCGCCGGGCAGGTAGAGCGGCTGAATGCCACCGCTAACACCGGCTTCACCAAAGATATTCGCCCAGTTCAGATTGATGGAGGTCAGCGCGGCTTTAAGCGGCTCAATGGTGCGTGAGGCCACCAAAAATAGCGCGAGAAGTACGTAAGGTACCCAACCTTTAAAGGTGGACATCGGTGCTTTACCGGCCACATCGTCCAGCTTGATTTGCAGGTTGCCGATCCACTCGTCCGGCCAGGCAGTCGATTCTGGGAAGTCCCAGGTATCTTTGGGCAGCAGGAAGCCTTTACGTGCGGCAGGTACCACAATCGCTAGGCCCACCATCGCACCAATCATGGAGGGGAATTCCGGACCAAGCAGCACGCCTACCAGCATATAAGGCACGACGAACGAGATACCGGTGAAGATCGCGAAAGGCGTGATGGATAGCCCTTCTTTCCAAGAGCGGTTGGCACCGAAGAAACGCACCATCACCACGACTAAAATCAGCGGCATTAAAATACCGACGATACCGTGGGTGATTGCTACAGAGCTGGTCACCTGCTGGAAGAATACGTCCCAGGTAGAACCGTTCGCTTCAAGCTGTGCGGTAATGTCTGCACGGTTCAAGCCGCTACCTACACCCACGACGATGGGCGTACCCACGGCGCCGAACGATACCGGTGTGGATTGGATCATCATGCCCACCACCACGGCGGCCAACGCTGGGAAGCCTAATGCCACCATCAACGGGGCTGCCACGGCTGCCGGTGTACCGAAACCAGACGCGCCTTCAATGAAGCAGCCAAACAGCCACGCAACAATCAGCGCTTGTACACGGCGGTCAGGGCTGATGCCCGAGAAGCCGTTGCGAATCGCGGTGATGCCGCCTGAGTGTTTAAGCGTGTTGAGCAGTAAGATCGCGCCGAAAATAATCCACAGCAGGCCAGCGGTCTGGATAAGCCCCTGTACGGTGGATGCCGCCACGCGGCTAAACGACATATCCCAAGCGGTCAGACCAATAATGGCTGCCGTCAGGAAGACAATCGGCATCGCTATTTTGGCCGGGATTTTGAAGCCTATGAGCAATATCCCAGCGAGCAACAGCGGCAGAAATGCCAGAAGAGCGAGTATAGTTTCATTCATGGGAGGAACGGCCCCTTGTTATTGATTTGGTGTGCTCCGCAGTAGCCAACTTGTCATTTCAATGATAGTTGGGTCAGCGTGAAAGATACGGTCAGGCGGGCTGAATGACTACATTGGAAAATTGGTCTTACCAGTGTGGATTGGCTCGTGAGTGCAAAAACCAAGCGGTCGTTTTAAATTAAGACGTTGTTTTTGTGAGGCTTTGAGCTTTACGTTAGCGTGCTAGCCAGACAGTGCCCATTAGACTAATAGACAGTGCGGCAAGCCTTCACGCAGCGAGCCTAGCGCGCAGCTTGCGTTGTTGATCGCTTAGACTCACTGTAGTGGCGATGCACTCACCATGACAAAAGGAGTACGATCCAATGGCGATTACCTTATATGACCTGTGCGGCCGCGATGAGCGCCTGCGTTTTTCCCCTTACTGCTGGCGTGTGCGGATGGCGCTGGCCCATAAAGGGCTGGAGTACACCACCGTGGCTTGGCGCTTCCAGGAGAAAGACGTTCTCGCGTTTGCCGATTACGACAAAGTGCCTGTGCTGACCGATGGCGACAACGTGGTCACCGATAGCTTCGACATCATGTGCTACCTAGACCGCGCTTACCCAGAGGCCCCGGTGGTGGGCGAAGGGGTGAGCCTTCAGCGCTTAATGCTGTTTAAGCAGCTGGTCGAGCGCAGCATTACCCCCGCGCTGTTCAAAATCGTGGCCTTAGACTTATTGGCAGCGATCCACCCCGATGATCGTGATTACTTCCGTAAAACCCGTGAAGCGCGTTTTGGCGCGACCATGGAAGCCGTTCATGATCCCGAGCAGGGGCGTCAGCTGCTCAAGCAGGCGCTGGTGCCGGTGAGCGCTCAACTGAAAGAGAGTCCGTTTTTAGATGGCGATGTCCCTAGCGGTGCCGATTACCTGCTGTTTGGCAGCATGATGTGGGCTTACACCGTCTCCACGGAAACGTTGGTGGACGACAAGGACCCCGTTGCCGCATGGTTCCAACGCATGCTCGAGGTCCATGACTCCGAGGCAGGGAAGGCCCTGACGGTTCGTGATCTATAATAGGTAGGGCGGCACTTGGCCGCCTGACACCCACAGGCAGCACTAACGGCTTAGGCCGTTAGTGTGTAAGGAGATGGCAATGATTGACCTGTATTACTGGACAACCCCGAACGGCCACAAAATCTCCATCATGCTTGAAGAGGCAAAGCTGGCTTACCGCATCAAGCCGATCAATATTGGCCGTGGCGAGCAGTTTGACCCTGAGTTTTTGACGATTGCGCCCAATAACCGGATCCCCGCCATCGTGGACCACGCCCCTAACGATGGTGGTCAGCCCATGGCGCTGTTCGAATCAGGCGCCATTTTGGAATATCTCGCCGACAAAACGGGGCAGTTCCTGCCAACAGAAGGGCGCGAGCGCTACGTGGTATTGCAGTGGCTCCACTGGCAAATGGGCGGTCTTGGCCCCATGGCGGGGCAAAACCACCACTTCTGCCACTACGCCCCGCAAAAAATTGAGTACGCCATTGAGCGCTACGTGCGCGAGACCAACCGACTGTACAGCGTATTAGATCAGCGGCTCTCCCAGCAGCATTACGTGGGCGGTGACCGCTATTCCATTGCCGATATGGCGATTTACCCTTGGATCGTGCCGTGGGAGAAACAGCGCCAGACCCTGGAAGAGTTTCCCGACCTTGAGCGCTGGTTCGAAGAGGTATCCCAACGCCCGGCGGTGCGTAAAGCCTACGCGCTAGTGGAAGATATCAATCCCCAAGCGGGAGTCACGATGGATGATGAAGCTCGTAAGCATCTGTTTGGCAACCGTTAATCCAACGGCTTTTTCTGGCCTTTGAGTGGGCGAAAGTGTGGCAAGCGCTGCATGTTGAAAAATCATGTTGCGCTGCACAAAAAGCGCTGCTAGCTTTGTGGGTAGCAACGGCAAACGCCCACTACCGGCCTGCCTCGGCGCGGGTCGAATCGCTAGCTCACTCAAGGAGATTACGTGATGAACAAGGCCGCAGAGAAAACCAGTCAGCAGTTCGAGTCGGTATTCGTGTCCCCCATGCGTTCCTACACGTTGGCGGCACTGAACTACTACGAGCAGCTGGTCGGCGCGCAGATGGATGCAGCCCGTGCCTACTCCGACATGACCATCGCTCAAGCGCGTACGTGGTTAGACGTGAAAGATGCGGATAGCTTCAAAAAAGCGATGGAGAGCCAGCAAAAAACTGCTGCCGATCTGATGGAGCGCATGAAAGGCGACTCTGAAAAAGTCACTTCTATCAGCCAGAGCTTCATGCAAGACAGCCAGAAAATGGCCGAAGAAACGACCAAGAAAGCGGTAGAGACTGCCAAGCAGTAATTATCCCGCTTGAGTGAAAAAATGCCGCGCCCAGAACCGAATCTGGGCGCGGCATTTTTGTCGAGATGACGTAAAGATTACCGTGATGCTTCGTCAGCACGGGCCCGAAGCCGGAAGCGTGCAATACGAATAATTTGTTGAATCGCGGTTTCACGCTCTTGGGCCAAGCCGTTCTCCAAACGCTCTTCGAATGCCGCGAGGATGTCGTAGCGGTTCAGCCCTTTCACCGCAATGACGAACGGAAAGCCAAATTTCTCTTTATAGGCCGCGTTGAGCTGCTCAAAGCGGGCAAATTCCTCGGGCGAGCACTGGTCGAGCCCTGCGCCTGCCTGCTCGCTGGTGGAGTCGTGCGTTAACTCTCCCGCCAGTGCGGCCTTACCCGCTAGATCGGGGTGAGCCCGAATAACGGCAATCTGCTGCTCGGGCGTTGCCTGTCGCAGCATCAAACCCATCAGTTCGGCCAGTGCGTCAGGGGTGTCATGTTCTGGACGCAAGCCTTGCTGCCAAGCAGCCTCTGCCACCCAGGGCGAATGCTCATACACATCGCCATAGTGGGAAACGAAGTCTTCCAGGCTGCACTGGCTGGGGGCAGGGGATAGCGTGAGTGGGGTAGCGGTCGGCACAAAAACTCTCCAGGCGTGCGAAAAGGGAAATGCTGTATACAATAAATAGCATCAACGGTACTCTTTGACCAATAGGTCAAGCTCTACACATACCCTCTATCCATAACACCAACAACCCCGCCAATGTAAGGAGTGACGATGGGACGCTTAACTACCCACGTGCTGGATACCGCCAAAGGGCAGCCCGGCCAAGGCATTACCATTGAGGTCTTTCGGCTAGCGGGCGGCAGCCGCGAGCACTTAGGCTCCACCGTCACTAATAGCGATGGCCGTTGCGATGCCCCCCTGTTAGAGGGCGAGGCGCTCATATCCGGTGAGTATGAGTTAGTGTTCCACGCGGGGGATTATCTACGTCGTCAGGGCGTCGACGCCGTCGAACCGCGCTTTTTAGACGTGATTCCGCTGCGCTTTGGCGTAGCCGATGCAAGCCAGCACTATCACGTGCCGCTGCTGCTCTCGCCGTATGGCTACTCGACCTACCGCGGTAGTTAAGAGGGCGGATCATGCAAGCGTACATCATTGAATTCGTAAACCTGCTGCTGCGCTGGCTGCACGTGATTGCGGCCATTGCCTGGATCGGCGAGTCGATCTACTTCGTGATGCTGGATAACGGCCTGCGCACTCCCAAAGCCGCTGAAGATCGTGAAAAGGGTGTTTTTGGCGAGATGTGGGCTGTGCATGGTGGCGGTTTCTATCATAACCAGAAATATGCCACGGCCCCGGCCAAGCTGCCCAACGACCTGCATTGGTCATTCTGGAAAGCCTATACGACGTGGCTATCGGGTTTTGCACTGTTCGTCATTCTCTACATGGTGAACCCCGGTTTCTACTTAGTGAACCCGGACAGCAACTGGGCCTGGGCGGCTAACCTCACCGGTTGGCAGGCGAACCTGCTGGCGCTTGGGTTCCTGCTAGGCGGCTGGGTGGTGTACAACGAGTTATGTAAGCGCATCAGCCCCAACATGGAGCGCGATGGACTGCTGAGTATTGCCGTAGCGGTGATGATGGTGGTGGTGGCCTACCTAAGTACTCAGATGTTTACCGGGCGGGCGGCATTTCTGCTCACCGGCGCGGTAATGGCCACGGCGATGTCGGCCAACGTCTTCTTCTGGATTATTCCCGGCCAGCGCCGCATGGTAAAAGCCATGAAAGCGGGGGAGACCCCCAACCCGCTAGACGGCAAACGCGGCAAGCAGCGTTCGGTGCACAACACCTACTTCACGCTGCCCGTGGTTCTGCTGATGGTGAGTAATCACTACTCCTTTATCTACGCCCACGAGCTCTCTTGGGTGGTGATGGTGCTGTTTATCTTTGCCGGAGCGCTGATTCGTCAGTTCTTTGTGCTGATGCATGCCGGTAACATTCAGCCTGCCTACCCTGCAGTAGGCGTTGGGCTGATTCTGCTCGCGTTCTGGGTGGCAGCGCCCAGCCCACGTGCCGCCGTGGAAGGCGCTGGCGGTGCGCCCACGCAAGCGCAAATATCTGGACTCATCAAGCAACACTGTACCCAGTGCCATGCCCGCAACCCTGAACATGCCGGTTTCTCCGCGCCGCCCGCAGGCTATGCCTTCGATAGCTGGGACGATATTCTTGGTCACAAAGCGCAAATCCAACAGGTTGTTGGCAGTCGCTACATGCCGCTTGGTAATATCACCAACATGAGTGACGAAGAGCGCGATATCATTGCGGCCTGGGAGGAGTAATCAGAGTCGCAGACAGGAGACATTATGAGTGATGCGCAGGCGGCGTTAAAACGGAGGCCTTCTGACAAAGAGGGCGATGAGCGCCACGAAGCGATTTACCGGGCGGTGAGCGATGCGATTGTGGAGCAGCGTCTTAAGCCCGGCGCTCGGCTGCGCGAAGATGCGCTAGCGGAAGTATTCGGTATTAGCCGCACGGGGATTCGTAAGATCCTTCAGCGGCTGGCGCTGGAGCAGCTTGTTACCTTGACCCCGCGTCGTGGGGCAAGCGTAACGCGCCCCACTGCCGATGAAGCGAAAGACGTGTTCGATGCCCGCCAGTTGATCGAGTGTGGCCTCATGCCCGATGTGGCCAGGCGAATGAACGCTGCGGCGGCGGCGGAGCTTCGCGACATGGCCCGCCAAGAGCGTCAAGCCCTACGCAGCGGTCAACAGAGCGTGGCGATTCGTCTCTCGGCGGATTTTCACGTGCGCTTAGCCCAACTCTCCGGCAACGCCACCCTGGCGGAATTCGTCGAGCGCCTCTGCTCCCGCTCCTCGCTGATCCTCGCCGTCTACGGCCATCGCGGCCACTTAGGCTGCGAATCCCACGACCACGACGACCTGATTGGCTACCTGGAAACCGGCAACGGCGAACGCGCCAAAGCCTTTATGAGCCGCCACCTCAAAGCCATCGAAGCCTCGCTCTCTATGGTTGAAGAGGAAGAGAACGTCCCGGATCTGCAGCAGATTTTTGGCGCGTAGCGACTCAGCTCTGCTCAGCTTTAATGACGGCTAAGCCGCTTCTCGAGACTCCCCACTAACATAAAAACGCCACCGGAGCTTATCCGGTGGCGTTTTTGGTGGTTATCTATATTGTGCAGTGAGTCATCACTACATGGCTTAGTGCGCTTTCTGCTCAGCCATCACGGGCGCTGCCTTAAACCGCTTCATCAGCCCGTAGTAGAACACCCCACCCAAACCTGCGCCGATCAGCCAGCCGTAGCCGCCTAAGCTGGCTAAGGCCGGTACTAGTACGGTAGAAAGCGAGAACATCGCCGCCACGCCAAAGGCGATAAGAGCGCGAGTGTTCCAGCCGTTGACGTAGTAGTAGGCGCTGCCGGGGGCTGAGGAAAACAGCTCCTGCATATTGAGGTGCTGGCGTTTGATCAGGTAGTAGTCCACCACGATGATGCCGTAGAACGGCGCGACGATAGCGCCCAGCGCATTCACAAAGCCCGGCACGCCAATTTGGCTGATCACCGAGATCCACAGCGCACCCACGAAGAAGGCAATGACGGCGGTAATCAAGCCGCCCATTTTGAAGCTGATTTTGCTCGGGAACAGGTTGGCTAAGTCGTAGGCGGGGGGAATGAAGTTAGCAACGAGGTTAATACCCACCGTAGCGGCAAAGAAGGTGAGAGCAGCCACAATGGTCAGCGGCAGCGAATCGACGCGTTCCACAATATCCGCCGGGTTGGTGAGCGCTTCGCCAAACAGTACCAGCGTGCCTGCGGTAATAATCAGCGCAATAAACGAGAAGAACGCCACGTTCAAGGGCAGGCCCAGCAGGTTGCCCATCTTCATCTGGCGTTCGGTTTTCACAAAACGGGTAAAGTCCCCGAAGTTGATCACCACTGCAGCGAAGTAGGCGACCATCGTACCCACAATGGCGAGAAACGCCCCTAGGCCGCCCTGCTCACCGCTGCCGCTAAAGATGGTGCCAATGGCGGGCAGTAGCTCGCTACCGGCTTGTACCCATACCACAATCATCAACACCACCATCACCCCATAGACCAGTGGGCCTGCCCAGTTCAGGAAGTGTTTGATGCGCTCAATGCCCTGCCAAAAAATCGCGATCTGAAACAGCCACACGATCACGAACGAGAGCCACGCCACCCCGGAAAGGCCGAGGAACGTACCCCCGTTGCCCACGCCAAACAGCGCGGTAATCAGCAGCGCCACGGCGGTAGAGGCGAAGTAGGTCTGCACGCCGTACCAGAAAATACCCACGATGGCGCGCAGCATGGCGGGCAGGTTGGCCCCACGTACGCCCATGCTGGCGCGTACCATGACCGGGAAGGGAATGCCGTATTTCACGCTGGGTTTGCCGGTCAGGTTGACCAAAAACATGACGATAATCCCGGCTAGAATAATCGCGGCCATCACGGCCCAGCCGTTAAGGCCATAAGAGAGAAACAGAGACGCTGCCAGGGTGTAGCCAAACAGGCTTTGAATATCGTTAGACCAAACGTTAAAAATCTCAAAAGCGCCCCAAGTGCGGTGCTCTGGCTTTAGCGGGGCGAGGTCTTCGTTATAGAGCGTTGGATCAATCTGCTGGATGTTTAGGTCGCTTTGGCTGGGGTGTTCATTCATTGCAAGGCTCGTTATCCGGAAATGGTCGCCTGCCACGCGAGGGTGGCAGGCGTTGGCAAGGCGAGTTACTGAGTGAAGCGCTGGCAGGCGGGCCAGTGTTTCATCAGCAGGTAGTAGGTCAGTCCGGCAGGAATGAGGCTGGCGTACCAAGAGACCGCCGAGAACGAGAGCGCTGCGACAATACCTACCGCTGTCGCTATCAGCGCCGCTTGGTTAATGCCTTGATAGGGGCCGTTTTCATCGTAGAGCTTGCCGATATCCAGCGTGCGGCGGCGAATCACGTAGTAGTCCACCACCAGAATGGCGAAGATGGGGCCAAGGAACGCGGAGTAAGTTTGTACAAAGAGCTGCAATCCTGCGGCCGATTCAGGCTGCACCAGCTTCCAGGGGAAGGTAGCGAAGGCGAGCAGGCCCACAATAACAGTGGCGACGGGGAACTTGAGCTTGAACACGTCCATCAGCACGTAGGTGGGCGGCACCACGTTATTCAGTACGTTGGTGGTCACCTGGGCGAAGGCGATAAACAGCAGTGTGATCATCAGCAGTGGCGTGTTATCCACCGCGTTGGCGAACACCTGGATGGGGTCTGCGGTGCCAGTGGCTTGCGACACCATGTAGCCAATCAGGCCCATAAACAGCGTGCAGGGCAGAATCGACATGGCGTAAATAGTGGTTAATAGCCCTTGGCCGGTGCCTTTTTTATGCTCACGGGAGTAATCGCTCACATTCAGCATCATGGTGCTGTAGATGCCCAAAAACAGCATGGTGGCGCTCCAGAAGGGCATCCCCCAAGAGCCTTCCATGGTCAGCAGGCTGGTGGAAAGCTCATCGCCGTAGCGCTGCACCGTGGCGTAGAACATGTACATCAGCGAGCAGAGAATAAAGGCGCTGCCGATATTTTCCAGCCACTTAATACCCTGAAAGCCGAGTACCGAAAGGCCAATCTGCAAACACTGGAAAGCAATGAAGTAGAAGATCAGGTTATCGAAGCCGAACAGCGTCGCCGACACCATGTTCAGGGCGCCTGCGCCAATCCAGCTTTGAAAACCGTACCAGACGATGGCAGGCACGGCGCGCACAAGGCCTGGAATACGCGTGCCGGTAAAACCGAACGCGCTGCGTGCCTGCACCATAAACGGAATGCCGTATTTGTAGCCAGCAGCCCCATTAATGGCGAGCGCCACGCCAATCACAAAGCAGCCAATGGCGATGGCCAGGGTGGCTTGCAGCAGGTTGAGCGTGCCCACTACGCTCGAACCCATGGCGAAGGTGCCAATAGAGACACACCCCCCAAACCAGGCTAAAAAGTAGGAGGTGCGCCCCATAATGCGGGTGCTTTGGGGAGCTAAGCTTTCCGCCCCAACGGCTTTGGCGGTGGCGGGGCTAGCCGCTCCCGGTAGTTCATCTGAGGTAAGAGCAGAGGTTGAAGTGCTCATGTTACCGTCCTCGCAAGATTATCGATGTTATTGGTAACCTGGGCAGACTCTGCCCAAGAGACGCTTGCGGCGTGGCGTGCTAATGGCGGTATTCGTACGGTTGTTATAGTTTTATGGTGCGTGATTTTTTAGCGTGTGGGTGGCAAGGTTAGGTTGGAAAAATCCGCGAACTTGCCGGTAAAGGGTTTTGGGCGAGGGTAGTCTAAATCGCCGTATTTGCTGGTATGTAAGCCCAGCCCCACCAGCGACTCGGCAAGCTTCAGCGCCGCGCTTACCCCTTCCACCACGGGCAGGCCAACTTCGCGGCTAATGGCGTGGGTGAGGTTCGCCATCCCGCCACAGCCCAGCACAATCGCGCCGATGCCATCCTCATCGCGGGCACGGCAGCACTCTTGCACAATGCGGCTAAAGGCAGCGTCAGGGTGGTCTTCTAAATCCAGCACCGGAATTTCAGCGGCGCGAATGCGGCGGCAGTGGTGGCTAAAGCCGTACTGCTCAAGCAGGTGCTCGGCAATAATGCCGGTACGGCCTAGGGTGGTCACAATCGAGAAGCGCGTGCTAATCAAGGTGGCCATGTGAAAAGCGGCTTCGGCAATGCCAATCACTGGGGCGCGGGTCAGCTCGCGGGCAGCCAGCAAGCCGGGGTCACCAAAGCAGGCCACTACGTAGGCATCAATATTGCCTTCGCGCTCGCCTTTCAGCACCTCTTCGGCCACGCCCACTGCGCTCACTGCTTCATCGAAGTGGCTCTCGATTGAGACCGGGCCAGCGTCGGGTTGAGTGGCACTTACCGTGGTCGATGGGGCCGCTAACTGTTCGGCTGCTTGTCGAATTGTCGCCGTCATGGCAGCCGTGGTGTTGGGGTTAATCAAGCGTATATGCACGGGGTGATACTCGCATGTGAACAATATTTTCTATCTTGTATACGAAAATAGGGCGCTTTTCTGCGATGCGCAAGCCCTTTCATGCAACGGTTTAGCGCTCGTAGAGTTGACCAAGTGTTCAGGTTTCAAAGGGTTAGCGTGCTATTGAGCCGAAAAGCGTCGTCATCTCAATTAATTAGCCCTGCGTTGAATTGCGATGGCCGTTCAAAATGGCTATTTTGTATACAAACTAAAACGCTCTGCCTTTGTTAAGGAGCCTGTCCATGACCTCTCATTACCCTCGCGATTTAATCGGCTATGGCCGCACGCCGCCCCACGCTAACTGGCCAGGCAAGGCCAAGATCGCCGTTCAATTTGTGCTTAATTATGAGGAGGGCGGCGAGAACTGCGTGCTGCATGGGGATTCAGGCTCGGAGCAGTTTTTGTCCGAGATTATTGGTGCGGCCAGCTACCCAGACCGTCACCTGAGCATGGAATCCATCTACGAGTACGGCTCCCGCGCTGGCGTGTGGCGTATTCTGCGCGAGTTCGAGCGCCGCGGGTTGCCGCTCACCGTATTTGGGGTAGCGATGGCGCTAGAGCGCCACCCGGATGTGGCCCAAGCATTTAAAGAGCTGGGCCATGAAGTAGCGTGCCACGGCTACCGTTGGATTCACTACCAAGAAACCCCGGAGCATGTCGAGCGCGAACATCTGCAAAAAGCCATGGAGATCTTCCAGCGTTTGTATGGTGAAAAGCCTGAAGGCTGGTACACCGGGCGCGATAGCCCCAATACGCGCCGTTTAATTCTGGACGAAGGTGGTTTCCTTTACGACAGCGACTACTATGGCGACGACCTACCGTTCTGGACCAAGGTGAGCGATAGCCAGGGGGCTGAGCATAACCACCTGATCGTGCCTTACACCTTAGATACCAACGACATGCGCTTTGCTGCCCCGCAAGGTTTCAATACGGCGGACCACTTCTTTACCTACCTGCGCGACGCCTTTGATGTACTGTATGCCGAAGGGGAAGAAGCGCCGAAGATGCTCTCAATTGGTATGCACTGCCGTTTGTTGGGCCGCCCCGGGCGCTTCCGCGCGTTGCAGCGCTTCTTAGACCATATTGAAGCCCACGACCGAGTGTGGGTGGCTCGCCGGGTCGATATCGCCCGCCACTGGGCGGAGCATCACCCCGCACCCAAATAACGAAACAGGACACCATGACACCCCATATCGGACAACGGATTGCCGCCCAGTTTGATGCACTTAGCGCCCAAGAGCAGCGGGTGGCGAGTTTTATCCTCGATCACTTTGATGATTTGGCGGTGTACAGTGCCGCCGATTTAGCGCGTTTGACCGGGGTGTCAAAATCCACCGTGAGCCGCTTGTTCAAGCGCCTAGGCTTTGAAAGCTACCGCACGGTAAAAACCCACGCTCGCCAGCTGCGTAATTTAGGTGTACCGCTGGTGATTGATGCCCATGCCATGGAGGAGGAGAGCGAGAGTGGAGCACCGTTCCAGCGCCACCTCCAGCGGGAGCAGGAAAATCTGCAGCGTTGCCTGGGCAATCTTGACCACCACGACTTTGCTGCCATGGTGGATGCGTTAGCAGGGGCGCAGCAGGTGCTTGTGGTGGGCTTTCGCAACAGCTACCCGTTGGCGCTGCATCTACGTCAGCAGCTCGTTCAGGCCCGCGGCCAAGTGCGTTTGGCTCCGCAGCCCAACCAGTCGTTGGCCGAAGAGCTGGTGGACTTAACCGAACACGATACCGTAGTGCTGTTTGGCTTTCGTCGCCGTCCGTCGGCATTTGCCGCGTTGGTGGCCGCCCTTGAGCGCTCGCCTGCCAAGGTGCTGCTGATCGCTGACCCCACCGCCTCGCCGTTTGCTTCACAAGTGACGTGGTGGTTAGAAGTACCGCTAGAGAGCCTTTCAGCGTTTGATAGCTACGCCACCGCCAATAGCGTGATTTGCCTGTTGGCGAATGCCGTTTTGCACCAACGCTTGGCGGATGGTCGCGAACGGATCAGCGCAATTGGTGACCAGTACGCTGAGTTAAACGAGCTGGCATCGCCCATCATGAGCGTCGACTGGGATGCCCATCAATAATGGTGCGGCCTACCCCCTCTCTGCACCAAAGATAACCGCCGTATTCTCTGTGCACCCGGCCTGCTGGGCGCACTTTCCTGCCTGATAGTTACCTAACACGCTGTTCTTAAGCCGCTTTCCTTTTAGCTGGTCTCGTTATTGCAAATGCGGGTTGTAGTGTGAAACGAAAGTTTCTTTGTTTTGCCTTGTGCAACAAAGCTTTCATCACACTACGCACAAATTTTTCTTCTCGGCATTGGCTTGCGACTCACTTTCAGGAGAGCGTCATGGGAACTACCCCTCAGGGCTTTAAAGATTCGGTTCAGCACTACTTAAAACGTCTTCAAACCGGCGTAGTGGCCACCGGTATGGCGGCCACTCTGGCTGTGGGTGGGCTGAGCGCTAGCACAGCGGCTCACGCCGATGCGCTGGAAGCTATTGAGTCTCGCGGCACGATTCGTATTGCGGTACCGCAGGATTTTCCGCCCTTTGGCTCGGTAGGCACTGATCTACAGCCGCGCGGTTACGATATTGATATGGCGAACTATCTGGCCGAAGAAATGGGCGTCACCCTGGAGCTGATTACCGTGACCAGCGCTAACCGCATTCCCTATTTGCAAACAGGGCAGGCGGACTTGGTGATTTCTAGTTTAGGTAAAAATCCTGAGCGGGAAGCGGCGATTGATTTCTCTGATGCCTACGCGCCGTTCTTCCTCGGTGTGTTTAGTGCGGACGCAGACGAAAGTGTAGAGGGCCCTGAAGGCTTCGCTGATAAAACCATTGGCGTGACCCGCGGTGCGGTAGAGGACATGGAGCTTTCCAACGTCGCGCCAGACTCCACCACCATTCAGCGCTTTGAAGATAACGCCACGACCATCTCGGCGTTCCTTTCTGGCCAAGTTGATTACGTGGCGACAGGCAATGTGGTGGCAGCAGAAATCGCCGAACGTAACAGCAATCGCGCGCCGTCGTTGATGTATCAACTGAAAGACTCCCCCTGCTACGTGGGGCTGAACAAGAATGAGCCAGCGCTGCTGGAAGAAGTGAATCGCCTGATCGCTCAGGCATTGGAAGATGGCACGCTCAACGAGTTCTCCCAGCGCTGGTTCAGTGCGGATCTCCCCGACAACTTCGGTAGCTGAGAGGTAGCATGGGGCCAACACTCGATTTTCTCACCCTGTTGCCCTACGTCGGCGAGCTAGTCAAAGGCTTCACCACCACGGTCGCACTGACCGTGGTGACCACCTTGACCGGGCTAGGGCTGGCAGTAGCGGTAGCGTATTTACGTGTGAACGGGCAGCCTTGGATGCGCTGGGGGCTAGGCGGCTATGTCGAAGTCACCCGTAACACGCCTTTTATTGTGCAGCTATTTTTTATCTTTTTTGGTTTGCCGGGGCTCGGTATCAAAATCGACGCCATTACGGCTGCCTTTATTGCTATGACGTTGAACTTGGCTGCTTACAGCGCCGAGATTTTACGCGCGGGCATTAGCGCCACGGCGAAAGGGCAGCTAGAAGCCGCCAGAGCGCTGGGCATGAGCACCCTGCAAAGTTACCGACATGTGGTGCTGGTGCCTGCTTTTGCCAGGGTCTATCCCTCGCTAATTAGCCAGTCAATCATCGTCATGTTGGGCTCGGCGGTGGTATCGCAAATTTCCGTCTTCGATCTGACCTACGCCGCTAACTTCATCCAGTCCCGCAACTTTAGAAGCTTTGAAGTCTACCTGCTGATTACCTTGGTGTACTTGCTGTTGGCGTTCGGTATGCGCCGCGCCTTTATGCTGGTGGGTAAGCGTGTGTTCGCATATCAGCAAGGAGAGCAACGATGATTGAGTTCACGCTGTGGGATATCGTACGCAACCTGCTGCTCGCCGCCCGCTGGACCGTCGTACTGTCACTGATTGCCTTTGTCGGCGGTGCTACGGTAGGGCTGGCGCTCACCTTGATGCGCCTTTCTAGCCGCCGCTGGTTGCAGCGCTTGACCGCGCTGTATGTGGATCTGTTTCAAGGCACCCCGCTATTGATGCAGCTGTTTTTGATCTTTTTCGGCGCGGCGGCCATGGGGCATCCCATCTCTGCCTGGTGGGCGGCTTCGATTGCCCTCACGCTGTTTACCAGCGCGTTTCTCTGCGATATCTGGCGGGGCTGCTTGGAAGCCGTGGCCAAAGGGCAGTGGCATGGTGCCCGCGTGCTGGGTATGAATTACTTCCAAACCATGCGCCACGTGATCCTTCCTCAGGCGCTTCGGCTCTCTATTCCGCCCACGGTGGGGTTTTCGGTTCAGGTGATTAAAGGCACCGCGCTGGCGTCCATCATTGGCTTCGTGGAGCTCACCAAAGCGGGCACGATGCTGAATAACGCCACCTTCGAGCCGTTCACTATTTTCACTCTTGTGGCCCTTTTTTACTTCGCGCTGTGCTACCCGCTCTCCTGCTACGCGCGCCATTTGGAGAAAAAGCTCTATGACGCTGGTCTGCGTTAATAACGTTCATAAAGCCTTTGGCGACCTGCAGGTGCTCAAAGGGATCGACCTCAACGTTGCCCAGGGTGAAGTGGTCGCCATTATCGGCCGCAGCGGTTCAGGCAAAAGCACGCTGCTGCGCTGCTTGAACCAGCTCGAACAGCACGATAGCGGCGAGATTACCATTGCCGAACAGCAGCTCGATGCCGGTACCATGTCGCCCAAAGAGCTTAGTGAAAACGTCGGGATGGTGTTTCAGAGCTTTAACCTGTTTCCCCATAAAACCGTGGGTGAAAATGTTTGCTTGGCACCCGTGGTAGTGCGTGGCGAAGCCCGTGCCGATGTCGAGAAAGTCGCCCGCGAGGTGCTGGATAAAGTCGGCCTGGGTGATAAGTACGATGCTTACCCCGCCCAGCTTTCCGGCGGCCAGCAGCAGCGGGTAGCGATTGCCCGGGCGCTGGCCATGCGCCCCAAGGTGCTGCTGTGTGATGAAGTCACCTCAGCGCTAGACCCTGAGTTAGTCGGCGAAGTACTGCGCGTGCTGGAAGCGTTGGCGGCCGAAGGCATGACGCTGATTTTGGTCACCCACGAAATGGGCTTTGCTCGGGATGTGGCTGACCGCGTGGTGTTTATGCACCAGGGGCGCATACACGAAGAGGGTGAGCCTGCCGAGCTGTTCAGTAACCCTAAAACCCCAGAGCTTAAGCAGTTTATCTCTGCGGTGCTTTAAGGTTTGTCTGAAGTCGCACCGCGTAATATTGTATACAAGAAATAGGCGCAGCATCCTCATGCTGCCATGACCGCTGAGTACGCCACTCACTCCAGGGAGAGACAATGCCAACAACACGCCAACCCGCTCACTATTACGCCCCCACCGGCGGGCACCCGCCGCAAACCCAGCTCACCGCTGATCGTGCGGTCTTTACCGAGGCCTATGCACTGATCCCCAAAGGGGTGATGCGCGATATCGTGACCAGCAACCTGCCGTTTTGGGAGGGCACTCGGTTATGGGTGCTGGCGCGTCCGCTGTCAGGGTTTGCGGAAACCTTCTCCCAGTACATCATGGAAGTGCAGCCTGAGGGCGGTAGCGATAAGCCTGAGCTAGACCCCCAGGCGGAAGGCGTGCTGTTTATTGTGGAGGGTGAGTTAACGCTCACTTTAGCGGGCGAGCGCCATACGATGGGGCCGGGTGGCTACGCGTTTATTCCACCTGGTAGCCACTGGCAGGTGCGCAATGAAACCCGCGAGCCTGTGCGTTTCCACTGGGTGCGCAAAGCCTACGAGTATGTAGAAGGTCTGGAAGTGCCCAAAGCCTTCGTGACCAACGAGCAAGAGATCGCGCCGATCGAAATGCCGGGCACCGAAGGCCGCTGGGCCACGACGCGTTTTGTCGACCCCAACGACGTGCGCCACGATATGCACGTCAATATCGTCACCTTTCAGCCGGGCGGCGTGATTCCGTTTGATGAAACTCACGTGATGGAACACGGTCTCTACGTCCTTGAAGGCAAAGCGGTGTATCACTTGAACCAGCAATGGGTCGAAGTGGAAGCGGGCGACTTTATGTGGCTACGCGCCTTCTGCCCTCAGGCGTGCTACGCCGGCGGCCCTGGCCCGTTCCGCTACCTGTTGTACAAAGACGTTAACCGCCATGCGGCGCTCAAAATCTGAGTTGGGAAGCCCACCACAACGATCACTCGTTAGGATGATGCTATGTTAAATCTGACGGCAAAGCCGCTGACGGCGGAGGCGTTTGCGCCCTTTGGAGACGTCATCGATGCCCGCACCTCCGCATCGTTTCCGATTAACGCCGGGCGCACCCAGCGTCATCACGATCTCGCCAAGGTGGAAACCCTCGGCGACAACGCTCGCACGCTGATCAATATTTTTGTCAGCCAGCCAGTGACGCTGCCGCTCAACCTCACGTTTTTAGAGCGCCACCCCCAGGGCAGTCAGGCGTTTATTCCGCTGCATCAGGAGCGCTTTATTGTGGTGGTGGCACCGCCTGGCGACACCATTGCGCCAAACGAGGTGCAGGCGTTTGTGACCGACGGCCGCCAAGGGGTGAACTACCGCGCCGGTACTTGGCACGCGATTCAGTCGGTGTTGGAGCGCGAAGGGGAATTCCTGGTGGTGGATCGCGGTGGGGATGGCAATAACTGTGACGAATATCCCCTGGATGTTACCGTCACTTTAGCGCAATAGCCCACCGCAAGTGCATGCGAGTGTCATCTTGGTTGGGTTATCCTGATAAGCTGACACTCCACTCTATGAACGGTTAGGACATTTATGAGCGCAAACACCCATATCCCCCTTCGTCGTACCAAAATTGTCGCGACCCTCGGCCCCGCCAGCGACCGTGAAGGCGTGCTGGAAGCCATGTTGAAGGCGGGGGTGGATGTGGTCCGCTTGAACTTTTCCCACGGCACGGCCGACGACCATCGTCGCCGCCTTGCCCGCGTGCGTGAAATCGCCGCTCAGCTAGGCCGTAGCGTGGCCGCGCTAGGTGATTTGCAAGGCCCCAAAATTCGCGTTGCCCGCTTTAAAGAGGGGGCAGTGTATTTAGAAGAGGGCCAGCCGTTTGTACTGGATATGGCCATGGACAGTGACGCCGGTGATATCCACAGCGTCGGCTGCGATTACAAAACCCTAGCCGACGATGTAACCGCGGGTGACCGCCTGCTGCTGGATGATGGCCGCGTGGTGCTGGATGTTACCCGCGTAGAGGGCAAGCAGGTTCACACCGAGGTGGTGGTGGGCGGCAAGCTCTCTAATCATAAAGGCATTAACAAGCAGGGCGGCGGGCTATCTGCTCCCGCGCTGACAGAAAAAGATAAAACCGACCTGAAAACCGCCGTCGAGATTGGCGTTGATTATTTGGCTATTTCCTTTCCCCGTTCAGCGGAGGATATGCTGGAAGCCCGCCGCCTGCTGGGTGAAGAGGGCAAGGAAATTGGCCTCGTTGCCAAAGTGGAGCGCGCCGAAGCCGTGGCCGATGACGCCACGCTGGATGGCATTATCGAAGCCTCTGAAGCGGTGATGGTGGCCCGTGGCGACCTCGGCGTGGAAATTGGCGATGCCAAACTGGTCGGCGTGCAAAAGCGCATGATTAAACGCGCCCGTTCGCTTAACCGCGCGGTCATTACCGCCACTCAAATGATGGAGAGCATGATCTCCGCGCCGCTGCCCACCCGCGCTGAAGTCTTCGACGTGGCTAACGCGGTGCTGGATGGCAGCGATGCGGTCATGCTCTCTGCGGAAACCGCCGCAGGCGACTACCCGCTGGAAACCGTAGAAGCGATGGCGCGTGTGTGCCTGGGTGCCGAGCGTGAGCGGGTCGCCCAAGAGTCGGGCCACCGTATCCACGAAGGCTTTACCCGCCCGGATGAAACCATTGCACTTTCCGCCATGTATGCCGCTAACCACATGAAAGGCGTGGTGGCGATTGCCTGCATGACCGCCTCTGGTTACACGCCGCTGATTGCCTCGCGCATCCGCTCGGGCTTGCCCATCGTTGGCTTGGCCCACAACCCGATTGCTCAGCGCCGTATGGCCATGTACCGCGGCGTGGTCTCACTTCCCTTCGATACCTCGGAAATGACCGCCACCGAGCTTAACGACCAAGCCCTTACGCTATTGGTGAAGCAGGGCGTCGCCAAGCCTGGTGATCACGTCATCCTGACCCGTGGCGACCACATGAACGCCCACGGCGGCACCAACACCATGAAAGTGATGGCCATTACCGAGCAGCACGCCGAAAACGCGAAGGCGTAAACGAATGCGCGCACTGCTGCTCCTGTGCGGTTGGCTGCTAAGCGCGCCTGTGATGGCGGGCGCGCCCATTGTAGCGGCGGCGTCTAGCCTGCAGTTCGCCCTGGAGGAAGCCGCCGCCCAGTTTACCCAGCAGACCGGCCACGCGCTGCGGCTTAATTTCGGCTCCTCCGGCAACTTTCGTCGTCAAATCGCCCAGGGCGCGCCCTTCGAGCTGTTTTTGTCAGCAGATGAAGGGTTTGTTCAGGCGCTGTACGACGAAGGGTACGTGGATAACGCGGGCGTGATTTACGCCCGAGGACGGCTAGCCTGGGTACAGCCGGCTGGCCGTTACTCCTTACCCAGTGAGCAAGCGCCGCTTGCCGGCGTGCAGGAGGCCATTACCGCCTGGGAAGAGGGGCAGCGGCTGCGTGTTGCTATTGCCAGCCCAGAACACGCCCCTTACGGCATGGCCGCCCAAGACGTGTTGCAAAAGGCGGGCCTGTGGGAAGCCAGCGAACCGCTGCGGGTGCAAGGGGAGAACGTCTCCCAGGCGATGCAGTTTGCCCTTTCCGACGAGGCGCGAGGTGGCTTAGTGGCTTACTCGCTAGCAGTTGCGCCCGCACTAGCGGAGCGCAGCGAGGCGGTGTTGATGCCTGAAACGTGGCATACGCCGCTGCGCCAGCGCATGGTGTTAACGCCGCAGGCTGGAGAAGTGGCTCACGCGTTTTACGAGTGGCTGCGACAGGCTGACGCGAAAGCGATTTTTGAAACCTACGGATTTAGTACCGATTAATGGACTGGTCGGCGTTCTCTGTCTCGCTGCGGCTCGCAGCGTTTACCTGTCTCTTCTTATTACCTCTAGGCATTTGGTGGGGACGCGAGCTGGCGACGACACAGTTCCGTGGCAAGGGCCTGTGTGAGGCGCTGATTGCGCTGCCGCTGGTGCTACCGCCTACGGTGCTGGGGTTTTATCTGCTTCAGCAGTTTGGCCGCGATGCGCCGTTAGGCGGTACCTGGGCGGCGCTGACAGGGGGCGGGCTCAACTTTACCTTTAGCGGTATTTTGTTGGCTTCTCTGATTGCCAATCTCCCCTTTGCTATTCAGCCGATTCAGCGTGCCTTTGAGCATGTGCCTGCGAACCTGCGTGAGGCGGCATGGTGCAGTGGGCTAAGCCCATGGCAAACCCTATGGCGCATTGAATTTCCGCTGGTGTGGCCGGGTATTTTGTCGGCGGCAGCGCTAACCTTTGCGCACACACTGGGCGAGTTTGGCGTGATTTTGCTGGTCGGCGGTGCGATTGATGGCGAGACCCGCACGCTCTCTATTGCCATTTATGACCGCGTACAGGCCTTTGACGAGCAGGGCGCGGCGAGCATGTCCGCCCTCTTGCTGGCCATTTCTCTGGCAACCTTAGGCCTTGTCTATGGGCTCGCTGGCAAGCGCAGGTGGTCACGTGGATGATCTGATAGTGACCGCCCAACAGGCTCGCCCGATTCCACTCAATGCCTCGTTTCGCTGCGCCCCTGGGGAGCTGCTGGCGCTGGTAGGGCCGTCGGGAAGTGGTAAAACCACCTTGCTGCGCACCATTGCCGGGCTTTACCAGCCTCAGCAGGGTAGCGTGCGCTGCGCGGGCAGGGAGTGGTTTCTGGCCCAAAGCGGCCAGCGCCACTCCCTGCCGCCGCAAGCGCGCCAGATTGGTATGGTATTTCAGGACTATGCGCTGTTCCCTCATCTGACGGCGCTGCAGAATGTGCAGCTCGCCATGGGGCACCTGCCCCGCGCTCAAAGGTTTGAGCAGGCCGCTCAGTGGTTGAGCAAAGTGCGTTTGCAGGGGCTGGAGGCGCGCTACCCCAGCGAGCTTTCCGGCGGCCAGCGCCAACGAGTAGCGCTAGCCCGTGCGTTGGCCAGAGAGCCCCAAGTGCTACTGCTGGATGAGCCGTTCTCTGCGGTGGATCAGGTGACTCGTCGCCGCTTGCAGCGTGAGCTGGCGCTGTTGCGCCAACAGATCTCCATTCCCATTATTCTCGTCACCCACGACTTGGAAGAAGCCACCGCGCTCGCCGATCAAATCTGCGTGCTGCATAACGGCGTCAGCCTGCAGCAGGGCACGCCTGAGGCGTTGTTTCGGAAACCGACTTCGCCGCTTGTCGCTAGGCTGTTGGATCGCCACAACGTCTTTAGCGGGGAAGTGGTCGAGACAGACGCCGGGCGACGCTTGCAGTGGGGCGAGTGGTGGCTGGAAGTGGCAGAAGGACTAGACCGTGTTGAACCCGGCAAGCCGTTGGCCTGGTACCTACCGCCGTCAGATATCGTGCTGCATCGTCGGGGGCGGCCTTCCCAAGGCGAACGCGAAAACCCGGTGGCGGCGACGGTCAGCGAAATGGTGGTGTTGGGCGGCATAACATCAATCTCGCTGCGTGTTTCCCACGGAGATATGCTACGTTTCGACATCGCCACCCACGCGGCCAAACGTAATCAGCTTAGCTTGGGGGAAAGGGTACACGTCTCGCTGCTGGCCGAGGGGATTCATCTTATGCCCGCGCAGCGTGCCCACACGGCATCACACAACAAAAGGAACCTGTTATGACCCTGACACGCCGCCAATTGCTGAAAACCGCTGTCGGTGTTTCGCTTGCCGCCTGTTTACCCCTGCCACTATTGGCGGCCTGGGCGGCTGAACCCGCGCCAGCCAATACCTTGCCACTGGCGATCCATAGCGAAGGTGGCCCGCACCGTCTGGATGTCGAAGTGGCGGAAACTGCCTCGCAGCGCCAACGTGGCTTAATGGGCCGTGAGGAGCTGCCAGAAGCGCGCGGTATGCTGTTTCGGTTTGAGAGCGAGCAGCCCGCCGGTAACGCTTTTTGGATGTATCGCACGCTGATTCCGCTGGATATCGCGTATATCGACGGCGAAGGGCGGATAGTGGCGATTAATACCATGCCGCCCTGCGAATCGGATACCCCCCAGGAGTGCCCCTCTTATCCTGCCGGGGCGGCCTACCATGCGGCGTTGGAGGTTAACGCGGGCTACTTTGCGGAACGTGGCATACAGGTAGGCGACTGTGTCTCGGTGCCTGCGCTGGCCGGTTTTTGCCGCCCCGAGTAACGCTCTCGCTTACGCCCTGGTTGGCCGCTGTTTGCCAAACTTCAGCACAATCAGGGCGATTCCCGCGACCACTAAGCCTCCGCCTACCAGTTTATGCACCCCAAGCGGGTCGTCCATCAGCAGCGCGCCTAAGCCCACCGCGAAAACAGGGGTGAGGAGTGTCATCGGCACTACGCGATTTACCGGGTGGCGGCGCAGCAGCGCGTACCAAATGCCGTAAGCGGCGATGGACGACATAATGGCGGTATACGCCACCGCGCCCCAGCCCAGCCAGCTTGCCTGCGTGATCGCCTGCCACTGGTGTTGCTCAAAGAGCCACGAGCCGAGCGCAACCTGAGGCACCGCAAACAGCGCTACCCACCCCGCCAGCGCCAACGGTGCAATGGGTGGCCCGCGTTTGATCAATAGCTGGGAGACCGCCCAGCCAAACGCGCTCAACAGCAGAATGGCTAACGGTAGCGGCGAGGGCAGCGTTGGCCCTCCTGCCAGTACCACGACACCTGCAAACGAGAGCAGCAAGCCTGCCAAGCGTTTAGGCTCCAGCTTCTCTTTTAAGAAGACCACCGCCAGTAGCGTCGCAAACGGTGTGCCCATCTGCACAAGCAGCGCGCCTGTTCCAGCTTCCGCTTGCCCCAAACCAATGAACAGTAGCGCAAAGTGAAGGCTGCCAAACGTGATGGAGAGCAGCACTAAAAAGGGCAGCTGCGCCCGGGTAACCGGGTAAAACGGCACCAGCAGTGCGGCCACTAGCACAAAACGCAGCGTAGTCATGAGTAGCGGCGGCAGCTCCACCACGCCCACTTTGATCACAATGATGTTGAGTGACCAAATGACAATGACCAACAGGCCCAGAAGCACATCACGAAGCGGCACGGCGTTCTCTCGGTGAGGGGTGAGGCGCCTTCATAGCAAAGCGCTTTTATAACGGAAAAAGGTCATTTCGACGATTTAGCAAAACATAGTGTTATAGTAAGACGGCAACAGTCGTTGTATCGAGATCAATAGTAATAACAGAGGAATGATTATGAAGAAAATCTCATCAACGTTGTTAGGCCTGAGCATGGCGCTGGTGGCGGCTTCCGGCCACGCCAACGACAAGCAGTTGGTCATTGGTACCAATAATTGGGCTGAAAATATTGCCGTCGCCAATATGTGGAAAATCGTGCTGGAAGAAGAGCACGGCTACGATATCGAGCTGACCGACGTAGGCAAAAGCGTGCTGTACAGCGGTTTGGCCAATAATGATTTCGATATCTCGCTGGAAATTTGGCTGCCCACCACGGACAAGGAGTTCCTGGCGCCCTATAAAGACGAGATCGATGTGCACGACGTGTGGTACGAAGGCACTGGGCTGGGCATCGTAGTACCGACCTATGTCGATATCGATACTATCGATGCGTTGCGCGATAGCGCCGATCAGTTCTCTTACCAGGGCCGCCCGACCATCGTCGGCATTGACTCCGGCTCTGCCATTGCCGGGCTGACGGACGAGGCCATCGATGCTTATGACCTGCCGATGCGTCAGCTGTACAGCTCCGACCCGGCGATGATGGCGGCGCTCGATGATGCTTATCAGCGTGAAGAGCCCATGGCCGTGACGCTCTGGAGCCCGCACTGGGCCTTTGCTGAGTATGATCTCAAGTACTTGGAAGATACTCAGGGCGTGTTCGGTGAAAGCGACGATATTTTCTGGTTCTCCCGCAAAGGCTTCGCGGAGGACGACCCGTGGCTCACCCAAGTGCTGAACACGTGGCATATGAATGACGATACGCTGGGTGGGCTGATGGCGACGATTGAACAGCAGGGCGACCCCGTAGAAGGGGCGCGCACCTGGATTGGCGAGAACCGCGAGTTAGTCGATACGTGGCTGGCTGCTGGTGAGTAGCTATTTAATGCAAACCCTGGCAACGCCCTGAAGATATTCAGGGCGTTTTGCGATGAGTCGTGGGGCTAGCACCGTTGTATTGCCAAGACCGACCTTAGGCGTCTTCCTTTCGCTTGCTAACGGCCTACAATGGGCGGTGTGCCGATGGTTTTGAAAAGCTAGGCACCTTATAAGAACCGATAAAAAAGGATCGATAATAATGACGCTGACACGCTCTATGGCTCGTTTCACCGCTGGCTTGGCTGGCGCTGCACTGCTCTCGGCTGCGTTTTCTGCGCAAGCGCGCGAACTCTCGGTCTCTACCGTGCTTTCAGAAGCCTTTCCTTGGGGCCAAGCCGCCGAGAAGTGGGCGGAATTGGTAGAAGAGCGCAGCGGTGGTGAACTCACCCTGCGGGTTTACCCCAACTCTCAGCTGGTGTCGGGTGACCAAACCCGTGAGTTTTCCGCCATGCGTTCTGGCCTGATTGATGCCGCGGTGGGGTCCACCATCAACTGGTCGCCTCAAGTGCCGGAACTGAACCTGTTCTCTTTACCATTCTTTGTTCCTGATGAGGCCGCCGTCGATGCCGTGACGGGTGGTGAGGCGGGGTCTCTGGTGTTCGAGGCGATCGAGTCTCGTGGCGTTATTCCGCTGGCTTGGGGTGAAAATGGCTTTCGTCAGGTATCCAACTCCCGCGGCCCGATCAGCCAGCCGGAGGATCTGGACGGCCTGAAGATCCGCGTAGTGGGCTCGCCGCTGTTCCAGGATACGTTCTCCGCCTTAGGCGCTGACCCTACGCAGATGAGCTGGACCGACGCCCAACCCGCTCTCACCACGGGCGCGGTCGATGGCCAGGAAAACCCGCTGTCGGTCTTTGACGTGGCACGTATCGATCAAGTAGGCCAGGAGCATTTGACCCTATGGAACTACATGAACGATCCGCTGATTTTTGCCGTTAACCAGCAGGTCTGGCAGTCGTTGAGTGACGAGCAGCAAACGATGCTGCGCGAAACGGCCGAAGAGGCGGGTGCCTGGGAAATTGCCATGACCCGTGAGCAGGAGAGCGAGCGTTTGGCCGCGATCCAAGAGCGCGGAGTGACCGTCACCGAACTCACCGATGAGCAGTATCAAGCGTTCGTGGAAGCCACTCAATCCGTCTACGAAAAATGGGTCCCACGTATCGGTGAAGAGCTGGTCGAGGCCGCTCAAACCGCTATCGACGCCCGTTGATGTTCGTGTGTTTTCACTGCCGCCCGCCAAGGGCGGCAGCTTGCTGATGTGAGGCTGCCATGAAAGGCTTCCCCGATGCGCGCCCCGAGCGCTGGCTCGGCGCGCTCGCGCTGATTGTCATTGCGTTGATTAGCCTGGGCAATGTGGTGACCCGCTACCTAACAGGCGGCTCGTTTTCGTTTACCGAAGAGTTTTCCGTTTTCCTATTGGTCGTGTTGACCTTCGCCGGTGCGTCGGTTGCTTTGCGTCGCGACCGGCATATCCGCATTGGCTTTTTAGAGCGCGCCTTGCCGCCACGGTGGCGAGGCGCGCTGATTCTTTTTCAAGCCCTGTGTGGCCTGATCGTATTGGGTTTAATTACTTGGTACGGCGGCAAGCTGGCATGGCAGGAGTATCAGTGGGAGTCACTGTCGCCGGGCTTGGGGCTGCCGCAGTGGTGGTACTTGGTATGGCTGCCCGTATTATCTGCGGCCATGCTGTGGCGCTTGGTGCAGCAAACCCGTGACCGATTGGCGGGGGAGATAAACAGTGACGCCTGATATTTGGATGATTCTAGCCTTTGCCGGACTGCTGATAGCCGGCGTGCCGGTAGCGTTCTCCTTGGCGCTTTCTGGTGCGGTGGGCATCGTGCTGGGTCTATCGCCAGACATGCTCGCCACCCTGGGTACCAATACCTATAACAGCATCGCCAAGTACCCCTTGATTGCCATTCCGCTGTTTATTCTCACCGGGTTGATTTTCGAGCGGGCAGGCGTAGCGCTGCGTTTGGTGCGGTTTGCTCAGGCATTGATTGGGCCACGGCACGGCGGGCTGGCGCTGGTTGCGGTGTTAGTATGTATGATCATGGGCGGCATGAGCGGCTCGGGCCCCGCCGATGCCGCCGCCGTGGCCATGGTGATGCTACCCAGCATGACCAAGGCAGGCTACCCCAAGCCGTTCTCTGCCACGCTGATCGCGGCTTCGGCCTCGACGGCGATTTTGATTCCTCCCTCGGTTGCACTGATTCTCTACTCGATCGTGGTACCGGGTGTCGATCTTCGCGCGCTGTTTGCGGCGGGGTTGTTTCCAGGTGTGTTGGCAGGTTTGGCGCTGCTGGTGCCGGCCATGTTGGCCGCCAAACGCTATGGCTGGGAGGGAACACCGGTAGAGGGAGCTGACAGGCTGACGGTACGAGGCACCTTCCGTGAAGCGCTGCCTGCGTTGTTTGCGCCGGTGCTGATTTTAGGAGGGCTGCGTTCAGGCCTCTTTACCCCCACGGAAGCCGCCGTGGTCGCCGTTGCCTACGGAGCGGTAGTGGGCTTGTTCTTGACGCGAGAACTCACGCTACGCGATGTATGGGAGCTGCTAGGGGAGGCCGCAATCATCTCGGGCGTGGTCATGCTGATCATTGCGCTGGCAGGTATCTTTGCCTGGGCAGGCACCATGCTGGGCACCTTCCGTCATTTGGCGGAGTGGATCATTGGCTTGACCGACAATGGAGTGCTACTGCTGGTCCTCGTCATGTTAGCGGTGCTGGTGGCAGGCATGCTGCTAGACGCGATTTCCATTTACCTGATCATGATGCCGATTCTGATTCCGGTGATGCAGCATTTCGAGTGGAACCCGGTGTGGTTCGGTATTTTGCTGGCCATGAACATTGCGATCGGTCAGTTTACCCCGCCGGTGGCGGTGAATCTGATGGTCACGACGGAAGTCGCCAAGATTCGTTTGGAACATACCCTTGGGTGGGCGCTACTCTTCGTGGTGGCGATGGGTGGTGCACTGGCGCTCGTGGCGATCTTTCCAGGCATTGCACTATGGCTTCCCACGGTGCTGGGTTATAACGTGTGAGCCTCGGATAAACGATGGGTGATAGCCCATGCCGAACAGGCATACGCGTATCAGGATGTTTAACGCTTACTAAACGTTACAGGCCGCTAAACTAATGAAGAGTGCCAAGCGTGCCTATGGTAAGTGTGATGCGGCCTAAGCGGGCTGCCCGTTTCGTTTTGCCAGCTATGTCGATGGTGGCATTGCCCGCCGATGGAAATCGTGAAACATCGGGTGTGAATGCTGCACTGCACGACACGCTAAATTGCATCGCGCTTCGCCAATTAGCTTTTTTTTCGCTAAAGTAGGAACAGTCGGCACTAAATGCCGAGGTTGATAACAGACTGTCTTGACAACGTTTTGGAACCGAAACACCTGAAGGGAACCGTTCTGCAGGTGGCTTCAAAGCGCATAACGCTCACAACATCAAGATAAAGAGGTGTGTTCATGAAACGCCATGTATTTTCTACCGCGGCCTTCTCAGGCGCGTTCATTGCTGCGGCAACCTTTGCCTCTCCGGCCGTTGCCCAGGAGCGCTACATCACGATCGGTACCGGCGGCCAAACCGGTGTTTACTATGTCGTTGGCCAGTCGGTATGCCGCATGGTCAACCGTGGCAGCGATGAGCACAACATCCGCTGTAACGCCCCGTCCACCGGTGGCTCCGTGGCGAACGTCAATGGCATGAAGAGCGGCGAGCTGGACATGGGCGTTGTACAGTCCGACGTTCAGTACCGTGCTTACCACGGTGAAGCCAACTTCGAAGAAGAAGGCGCTTGGGAAGACATGCGTGCCGTCTTCACCATGCACGGCGAGCCGCTGACCGTGGTGGCCCGCGCGGATTCCGGTATCGAGAACATCAGCGATTTCCCTGGCAAGCGCGTCAACATCGGTAACCCTGGTTCTGGCCAGCGTAACACCATGGATGTCGTCATGGATGCGTTCGGTTGGGACGAAGATACCTTCGCCCTGGCGTCGCAGCTAGATGCTGCCGAGCAGGCGGCTGCCCTGTCTGACAACAACATCGATGCCATGGTGTACGTGGTAGGCCACCCGAATGGCTCTATCCAAGAAGCGACCACCACCATCGACGCGCGTCTGGTCTCCGTCACCGGTGAAGAGATCGACGGCCTGATCGAAGAGTACCCCTATTACACTCGTTCCGTGATTCCGGGTGGCCTCTACCGTGGTAACGACGAAGACGTCGAAACTTTCGGTGTGGCGGCAACCTTCGTTTCTTCCACCGCTGTTGATGAAGACATCGTTTATGAAACGGTGAAAGCCGTCTTCGAAAACTTCGATCGCTTCAAGCGTCTGCACCCGGCGTTCGAGAACCTGAACGAAGAAGACATGATCTCTGACGGCTTGACCGCGCCGCTGCACGATGGCGCAGCGCGTTACTACCGTGAGCGTGGCTGGATCGAATAAGTCGTAAAAAGAGTGACGCTATTGACGGAAGGTGAGTAGCGTCGCTTTGAGTTGCAAAGCGCGGGCACCTTGGGTGTCCGCGCTTCTTGTTGAGAGCGCTGATTGTCAGCGCTGACCATTAGGCAGGGCAAGCGTATGCGTGATGACAAACACCCTTCGGCAGCCGCTGAGAACGACCTGGAGGATATGGTCGCTTCCAGCGATACAGGGGCACGGAAACCCCTAGGCGTACCTGGAAAGCTGCTCGTGAGTATTGCAGCCATCTGGTCGCTGTTTCAGCTATGGATTGCATCGCCACTTCCCTATATCGTTGGCTTTGGCGTGTTTAGCGCCACGGAGGCGCGCTCGATTCATTTGGCGTTTGCGCTCTTTTTAGCCTTCATGGCGTACCCCGCCTTCAAGCGTTCGCCCCGTGATCGTGTGCCGCTGGCCGACTGGGTCCTGGCAGCGGTAGCGGCGTTTTGCGGCGCCTACCTATTCATTTTCTATGCCGATTTGGCCCAGCGGCCTGGGTTGCCGATTACCCAGGATATCGTCGTGGGCGTCGTTGGCATATTGATGTTGTTAGAAGCCACCCGTCGTGCACTGGGGCCGCCTCTGATGGTCGTGGCAGCGGTGTTTATTGCGTACTCCTTGTTTGGCCCTTACATGCCGGGCATTTTGGCTCACCGTGGTGTGAGTCTCGGCGGTTTGATCAACCACCAGTGGCTGGGCACCCAAGGCGTGTTCGGTATTGCGCTGGGGGTTTCGACGAGTTTCGTGTTCCTGTTTGTGTTGTTCGGGGCATTGTTGGATAAAGCGGGTGCCGGTAACTATTTCATCAAAGTGGCCTTCTCGCTGCTTGGCCACTTTAAAGGCGGCCCGGCCAAAGCGGCGGTGGTGGCGTCTGGTATGACCGGCTTGATCTCGGGGTCGTCGATTGCCAATACCGTGACGACCGGTACCTTTACGATTCCGATGATGAAGCGAGTCGGCTTTAGCGCTGAGAAAGCGGGCGCGGTGGAAGTCTCCTCCTCGGTGAACGGCCAGATCATGCCACCCGTCATGGGGGCAGCGGCGTTCTTGATGGTAGAGTACGTCGGTATTCCCTACGTCGACGTGATCAAACACGCCTTCTTGCCAGCGCTGATCTCCTATATCGCGCTGATCTACATCGTTCACTTGGAAGCGCTCAAGGCCAATATGAAAGGCCTGCCGTCCAGCAACCCGGCGCGTCCTCTACTAAATAAAGTGATTGGTTTCATGACCGGCTTACTGCTGCTCATGGGGCTCTCGATTGCCGTTTACTATGGCCTGGGTTGGCTAAAACCCGTGCTGGGTGAAGCGACTCCTTGGGTCGTCTCCGTCGGTCTAGCGATCGTCTATGTGGCGCTGCTAAAAGTGGGAGCCAACTACCCCGAGCTGGAGATGGACGATCCCAACTCCGAAGTCGTGACACTGCCGCAAACCCGCCCGACGGTCATGGTCGGCCTGCACTACATTCTGCCGGTCGTGGTACTGGTGTGGTGCTTGATGGTCGAGCGTCTGTCGCCTGGACTGTCCGCGTTCTGGGCCACCATGTTCATGATCTTCATCATGGTCACTCAGCGTCCGATCATTGCGATCTTCCGCGGTCGCAGCCAGATGGCCGCCGATATCAAAGAAGGCTTTAAAGACCTGTGGGATGGCCTGGTCACCGGCGCGCGTAACATGATCGGTATCGGTATCGCGACGGCCACTGCCGGTATCGTGGTGGGTGCGGTATCGCAAACCGGCGTAGGCTTGGTACTGGCGGACGTCGTCGAGATTCTCTCCGGCGGCAACCTGATGATGATTCTGCTGCTGACGGCCCTGCTAAGTCTGATCCTGGGCATGGGCTTGCCGACGACGGCGAACTACATCGTGGTGTCGGCACTGATGGCCCCGGTGATCGTGCTGCTGGGTCAGCAAAACGGCCTGATCGTCCCGCTGATTGCCGTTCACCTGTTCGTTTTCTACTTCGGCATCATGGCGGATGTCACACCGCCCGTAGGCCTGGCCTCCTTTGCGGCGGCGGCCGTGTCAGGAGGCGATCCACTGCGCACCGGCTTCCAGGCGTTCTACTACAGCCTGCGTACTGCTGCCCTGCCGTTTCTGTTCATCTTCAACACGGATTTGCTGTTGATCGATGTCACGGTGGTGCAGGGCATTCTGGTGTTCATCGTCGCGACTATCGCCATGTTGATCTTCGCCGCGGGCACCCAAGGTTACATGCTCACCCGTAACCGTTGGTACGAGTCGCTGCTGCTGCTGCTGGTTGCCTTTACGCTGTTCCGTCCCGGCTTCTGGATGGACAAGATCCACGACCCCTACGAGTCGGTGCCGCCTGCTCAGTTCGCTGAGGCACTAGGCCGAGTCGATGATGGAAGCAACCTGCGCGTGCAAATTGCCGGTGAGGACGATTTCGGTGCGCCCATGACCACCTATGTCCTCGTTCCCGTACCGCGCGGTGACACGGGGGAAGAGCGCATGGCGAACCTGGGCATCGAGCTTTACGAAGACGGTGACCAAACGCTGGTCGATTTCGTCGAGTTTGGTAGCCAAGCGGCCGAATTGGGCTTCGATTTCGACCAAGAGATCCTCGAAGTGTTGGCCCCGGTGGATCGCTGGACCAAAGAGTGGATGTGGCTGCCTGCCCTGGGCATCTTTGGCTTGGTCGTGGTGATGCAGCGCCGCCGTCGGCGTCAAGAGCAGTCCAACGAAGTGGCCGCTGCCTAAGGAGGTTGCCATGTACCATAAAGTGCTACTGCCCGTGGACTTGAACGAAGAAGCGTCATGGAAGAAAGCGCTGCCTACGGCGGTGACCCTGTGCCAAACCTTTGGGGCATCGCTACACGTGGTGACGGTACTGCCGGAATTCAAAATGCCCATGGTGGGCGCTTATTTTCCGAAAAACTTCTCTGAAAAAGCGCATGTGGCCATGAAAGAGGCGCAGCACAAGTTCATTCAAGAGCAGGTGCCGGAAGGGATCAAGACCCAAAGTGTGATCGTTGATGGCTCGCCTTGGGAGGCCATTATCAAAGTCGGCAAGAAAATCGATGCCGACCTGATCGTGATGGCGTCGCACACCAAACGTAAGTTCGTCGATTACGTGCTTGGCCCCAATGCGGAGCATGTCGTTCATCATGCCAAGATATCGGTGATGATCGTGCGCTGAACGCCGTCTACCCCACGAAGCTCCGGGCCATTGGCCTGGAGCTTTTTTTTGTCGTGAATATCACGACACGCTAACGCATCGAATTAATTGTCGTTAAGAGCGCCAGAGGAGGATTTTTTGTACTGAGTGGCGGGAAAGCCCTTCACGTGACACTGGCTCAGCTACATTAAAAGAACATTAAGCCATTAACGTTGGATTAATGGTGTCAACACACATGGTAGCTATTTACCTTGGTGCTTGGGTCAGTGACAGCCATTTGGGGTAAATCATAGGAGTTACGCCATGAATGCAGTAACAACAAAAACTCACGGCCAATCAGCCGATGCGCCCAACGTTAAAATCATCATCAACAAGGTCGGCATGGACAGGCCCAAAGCCTGGCTCGCTGCAGGCGTCGAAGATTTTCGCCGTGCCTCGGCCATCAGCTTGTCCTACGGCATGTTCTGGGTGGGGTTAAGTATCGCCATTACGCTGGGGGCCTACACCTTGGGCTACTGGCACTGGTTGCTGCCCATGATTGCTGGCTTCATGTTCATTGGGCCGCTCGTGGCGGTGGGCTCCTACGGTATCAGCTTAGCGCTTGAGCGCGGGCGAGTTCCTAACTTGGGCGACGCGTTCGGTAGTTGGCGGCCGCATGCGGGTCAGCTCGCCATGATGGGCGTGATGATGATGATCTTCTTTTTGGCATGGATACGTCTCGCCACACTGCTCTTTGCGCTCTTTTTCGGATTCGAAGTGCCCAGCCCAGCTACGCTCTACACGGCGCTGGTCACAACGCCCGAAGGGCTTAGCATGCTTGCCGTCGGCACCGTTGCCGGTGGCGTTCTGGCCTTTGGTGCTTTTGCCATCAGCGTCGTCGCCATTCCTACGCTCATGGATCAAGACCTCACGTTTATGGAGGGCATCGAAGCTAGCGTGCGCTGTGTGGCCCGCAATTTCCGCCCCATGCTGCTATGGGCCGCCATCCTGACGGGCTGCGTACTGGTGGGCGTCATGACGTTCTATATCGGTTTGGCGCTCATACTGCCCGTTCTCGGCCACGCGAGCTGGCACGCCTACGAAGAACTGGTACGGTTCGAGCCGGTGGAAAAACTCAAAACCTAACGAAGGCAACCTTCGCGTTACGCTCCGCTTACCAAAAAAGTCGACATTCAACTGACCAATGAATCGAGATGGCGTACCCTAACGCCATCTCTTTTTTATTGCCTTGCGCTTGCGACAGCCGTCGCGTCGCTCAGGCACTACGATACGAGGAGTCGGTAGTGAAAGCGTTGTTATTGGGGTGGACTATGCTGGCGTTCAGCATTCCCCATACGGGGCTAGCGGACGCGGCAGAGACGGGAACACTGGCAACGCCTAGCGGGCCGGTGATTCTCAAGATAGAGGGAGACATGACAGCGGCCAACGTCGACGATGAGGCCCACTTCGATCGTGCCATGTTGAGCGCTTTGCCTCAGCATGAGTTCACCACCGGTACGCCGTGGACCGAAGGCACGAGCCACTACCGTGGACCGTTGATGCGCACGCTGCTCGAACACGTCGGGGCAGAGGGCGATACCATTAACGTGGCGGCGTTGAATGGCTATGAAGCGGAGATTCCCACCGAGGATTTTTACGACTACGACGTGATTTTGGCCCTTGAGCGAGACGGACAGACCATTCCCATCCGCGAATATGGTCCGTTATGGGTGCTTTACCCCTTCGATCATGACGAAGCGCTGTTGAGTGAGCGTATGCGCTTCAGAGCCGTGTGGCAGGTCATGCACATCCATGTCCACTAGTGAGTCTGCCGCACGGGCGCCCCGCCTGCTGCGCTACCCGCGTCGCCTCAAGCTGGTTGCCATCATTACCGTGCTGCTGTTTGCGGCGGCGTTGGTGGTGGCTGGCTTATCGGCTTGGCGCCAGGACAACTTGACGCAAAGCCTGCGTGAAGATACCGCCTGGGTGGTTTACAAGCTCGATCGTGACGCCGTGCAACTGCTCAACCATTTGCTGGCAGAGACCCGAGGCCCTTTATCACCGGCCGCCCAGGACGAGCTCAATCTCCGCTTCGAGCTGCTCTACAGCCGTATCACCCTGCTACGCGAAGGGGAAGTCAGCTCGCTGTTGCAAAGTATTAGTGCCGCCAGTGAACTGCTGGACCACATTCAGCAGCAGCTCGACACCCTCGACCCCATGTTCGAACCTCACGAGTCCATGGCTCGGCTGCCCGTCACGGCGTTGGAGACCGAGCTACAGGCGCTGACTCGACTGACCGAGCGCTTGGTGATTACGATCAACGGCTATTTAGCGGAGTCTGCCACCGAAGAGCGTGCGCTTCTGAGTACGCTGTATAAATTACTGATTTCTCTGCTGATTGGAATGAGCTTCGCCGTGCTGACGGTCATTGTCTTTCTGGTGCGTGAGATGCGCGAGAGCGCAGCAGCGCGACGGGAGCAAGAGCAGCTCAGTAAACAGCTTCAGGTGACGGCAAAGCAGGCGCAAGCCGCCAACCATGCGAAATCGGACTTTCTAGCCATGGTCAGCCATGAAATTCGCACGCCGCTCAACGGCGTGATTGGGATGAGTGAGCTGCTGCGCGAGCCCGCCAGTCCCGCCCAGGTCGAAGACTACGCCCGCACCATTCACGAGAGTGCCAACCAGCTACTCGCGATGATCAACGAGATTCTCGATTTCTCCAAAATCGAGGCCGGCCATTTGACCCTGGAAACGTCGCCGACCGCGCTTAAGCCGCTGGTAGAAGGGGTCATGGCGCTCTTTGAACCCAGAGCGCAGGCAAAAGGGCTTCAGCTGTCGCTGTACGTGGACCCACTGGTGCCAGCCTGGGTGATGATCGACGCGGGGCGTTTGCGGCAGATCCTGCTCAACCTCATTGCCAATGCGATCAAGTTCACCGACTACGGCAGCGTCTCGATTCGGGTATCGTCGACCGTCGAGTATCTCTCGTTCGACATCACCGATACCGGCTGCGGGCTCAATAGCGAACAGCAAGAAACGCTTTTCGAACCCTTCCAGCAGGCGGATGAAAGCGTTGCACGTCGCTATGGCGGCACCGGTTTGGGCTTGGCCATCTGTAAGCGGTTGAGTGAAGCCATGCAGGGGCGGCTGGGCGTTAACAGTACGCCGGGCCAGGGCAGTACTTTCTGGTGTGAGTTGCCGCTCGTCGAAGCGACCCCTGTCACGAAACCGCTGCCCGCCGAGCCTACGCGGGACTTTGGCGGCACGTCGCTGCTCTTGGTAGAGGATAACGCGGTCAATCGCAAAGTAGCGGTGGGGCTACTATCACGGTTGGGCTGCGAGGTGGTGTGCGCAGAAAATGGCCGCGACGCTCTGGCGATGGTGCAGCGTCAGCAGGTGCATCTCATCTTCATGGACATTCAACTGCCGGATATCGACGGCATCACCGTCACGCGGCAATTGCGGGCGATAGGGGGCTGGTGCAGCGAGGTACCCATCGTGGCGATGACCGCCGGTGGCGCTGAGGATGATCGTCGACGCTGTCTCGCTGCGGGCATGAATGACTACATCACCAAGCCGCTCTCGCTGCTAGCCCTGGGTAACGTGTTGGCGCTGCAGCTCTCGCCCACGCAGACGCCCGTCGCCCCCGCGCGCTTGGCGTCCACGCAGGAAGGGAATGACGCGGCTCTGCTCAATGAGGCGACACTGGCAACGCTCATTGGCTCGCTAGGCCCTGACAGCGTCAACCAACTGGTGGTGCTCTACCACCAGCAGGTGAACGACTACATCGCCCAGCTTGCGGGCTATTTTGCGCCCGGTAGCCAGCCCGATCGCGAACACTGGTATCAGGTCCAGCGGCTGGCGCATCAGTTACGGGGGGAATCCGTGAGCATAGGTGCCGAGCTGCTTGCCGTTCAGGCCAAGCGGTTAGAAACCATGGCTGCCCATGATGAGGCATCGTTGGCGTCGCTGGATGCCTGTTTCAACGCGCTCCGCCACTGTGCGGCACGTACTCACGCTACGCTGGAGACATGGCGTCGTGATCACCAGCTTCACTAACCGTGGCCTGATCGCGGCTGCGAGCCGTGAGGCCGACCCGCAGGTGGCTGCCTATGCGCTGGCGGCCGAGTTGTGTCATGAGCACGCCGGTTTCGTGCTGTTTTTTTGCAGCGCTGAGTACCCGCTGGATCGGCTGGCTGATGCACTCTGTCAGGCATTTGGTGAGCTGCCCGTCAGCGGCTGCACCACGGCGGGCGAGCTAACGCCCGATGGCTATGACCGTGGTTCGATCGTTGCCATCTGCTTCGATCGACGCTTTTTTGCCGTCGAAACCGCACTGATCGATGACCTGGATCATTTCGATTTACCCGTCGCGCAGCCGCTGGTCGATGCGCTCTTGGAGCGCTGCCGCCGACAAGCCGTGGCTCCGGTCAACGAACACAGCTTTGCCCTGACACTGCTGGATGGCCTTTCAAGCCGCGAGGAGCAGGTACTGGCAACGTTGGATGCGGCACTCGGGCGTATTCCAAGCTTTGGAGGTTCCGCAGGCGACGATAACCATCTCACCCACACCCATGTGTATGCCAACGGGCGCTTTCATACCCGAGCGGCGGTGGTCGTCATGATGAATACTCGGCTGCCGTTTGACGTCTTCTCTACCCACCATCTTGAGCCGCTCGAGCATAAGCTGGTGGTCACCGGGGCGGACCGGGAGCGTCGCCGCGTCCTTGAACTCAACGGTGTACCCGCCGCCGAATTGTATGCTGCTCTGGTGGGCTGTCCGGTCGAGGCGTTGGCACCGGCGGTCTTCGCCCGACACCCGCTGGCGGTGCACTTGGGCGGCCAGCACTACGTTCGCTCGATTCAGCGGGTCAATGACGACGGCAGTCTAAGCTTCTACTGCGCGGTCGAGAACGGCATCGTGCTCACCGCTATGCAGCCCACGCCGCTGCTGGACGATTTAGCCTGTATGCTGCAGCGCCTAGAAGCCCGTCTAGGCGAACCTGCCGCCATCATTGGCTGCGACTGCTTTTTAAGGCGCATGGCGCTGGAGTCGCTGGATCAACTCGACCAAGCCTCCGCGCTGCTGCGTCGGGCGAGGGTGGTCGGTTTCAATACCTACGGCGAGCAGCACCATGGCATGCATGTGAACCAAACCTTTACGGGGGTGGCGTTTGGCACTCTTCCAGCTCTCTGATTCGTCGCCACGGGACGACGATGTGGCAGCCCTGCGCGAAGAGAATCGGCGCTTGCGCAGCGTGTGTACGGCGCTCATGGAGCGGGTGGAGGCTGGCGGTGCTCCCAACGGCGCGCCCTACGCCGCGTTCGAACGCTCCGTGCTGCTCGCCGAGCAGGTGCGCGAGCGCACCGACGCGCTGCACCGCACGCTGGATGAGTTGAGTCAGGTCAACGCTCGGCTGTTGGCCGCTCATGCCGACGCCCAAGCGGCCAATGAGTCGAAAACCAAATTCCTGGCCGCAGTCAGTCATGACCTGCTTCAGCCGCTCAACGCCGCTCGACTGTTCGCCAGTGCCCTGGAAGCCCATGCGCTGCCGGCAGCGTCCCAAGCACTGGTCGGCCATATTGGCCGGTCGCTGAAAGATGTCGAAGGGCTGCTGGGAACGCTGGTGGACATCTCCCGTCTTGACGCCGGAGTGCTCCACGCCGATAAAGCGCCCTTTGCCGTCAACACGCTGCTGGATGCGTTGGCTGAGGAGTACCGCCAAGTGGCCGGGGTTCGCGGGCTCAGCCTGCACTACGTCCCCTCCCTGGTGTGGGTGGAATCCGACCTGGCGCTGCTGGCTCGGGTTGTGCGTAATTTTCTCAGCAATGCGGTGCGCTACACTGAACATGGCCACTTGCTGTTAGGTTGCCGCCGCCGCCGCGACGGATTGGAGATCATGGTTGGGGATACCGGCCCGGGTATCCCCGAACCGCAGCGTCAGGCGATTTTTTTGGAGTTTCGCCGCGCCAGCCAGCCGCAGGCGAACCAGAGTCGCGGGTTGGGTTTGGGGTTGGCCATCGTGGATCGCATTAGCACGATGCTGGGCCACCCCGTTCGGTTGGCCTCTCGACTGGGCCACGGCTCTCTGTTCTCCATTTTGGTGCCCTATGCCGACATCGGCGAGGACAGCGCCGCGCCCTCGCGAACGTCCATCGAGTGGGATGACGATCCCTTGCAAGGGTGCGTCGTGTGGGTGGTGGACGATGATCCGGCCATTACCGAAGGCATGCAGGCGCTCCTGGGCAGTTGGGGATGCCGGGTACGCGCGGCCGCGACGGTGAGCGCGTTGGAAGCGGCTAGCGACGGTGAACGCCCCGCCGTTCTATTGGTGGATTACCATCTCGGCGACCATCGAGAGAACGGCATCGACCTCGCTGCTCGACTGCGTCGACGCTACCCTGGGTTAGCCGCCGTGGTGATCACTGCCAACCATGAGGCCGCGGTGAAGCGTGCTACCCGCGAAGCAGGGATCCACTGTCTGCTAAAACCGCTCAAACCGCTGCGTCTCAAAATGCTGCTGGGCACGCTGTTGGAGAGCCGTTAACGCACCGGACGTTTCGCAAGATAACCGCTTAGATCTTCCTCGCCAGCCATGACAATGGCGTGCACTCGGCTGCTCGCGCCGAGCTTACGCAAAATCGCCGATACATGGGTTTTGACCGTGGTTTCAGCGATGGCAAGTTCTCGGGCAATCTGCTTGTTCGACATGCCCTGGCTCATGCAGCTCAACACATCCAACTGTTTGTCGGTCAGCCGAGGTAAGCGACTCTGGCGGTGGTCCGAGAGTGTCGCGCCGGGTGCCGAAGGAGGCCTGGGAGGAGGGCGGCGCATGATCTCGGCGGGCAAATAGAGCTGCCCTTGGAGGATTTGCTGCAGGGCGGCAAGCAGCTGCTCCCGTGGCGTCGATTTTGGGATATAGCCCACTGCCCCTAGCGTTATGGCATCGAGTACGAGCTGGCGCTCCTGATGGGCAGAAACGATGGCGACCGGCAGCCAGGGAAACGTCTCGCGAAGCGCTTTCAGCCCCTCTAGCCCGTCGGCATCCGGCAGGCTCAAATCGAGCAACAGCAGGTCCAGCCCCTCTTGCGCTTCGATACGTGCGATGGCCGCGGCAAGGCTGTCGGCTTCGACCAGCTCCGTATCGGTGAAGCCGCTGCGAATTACCGCGTGCAGCGCATCGCGGAACAGCGGATGGTCATCTGCCACTAACAGCGAGTACATGGCGTCTCCTACCAAGGAATGAGGGTGCGTCCTGCCATCGGGCTATATCGTGAATGGCGTGAGTGGCCAACACTGGGTAGGCACCTTTTAATAATCATAATACTCAGGAGCAGTACCATGATCTACGCCAACCCAGGTGAAGCGGGCTCTGTTGTGTCGTTCGAAAAGCGCTATGGCAACTACATCGGCGGTGAATTCGTCCCCCCGGTGAACGGTCAGTACTTCGACAACATTAGCCCAGTGAACGGCAAAGTGTTCTGTGAAATTCCCCGCTCTAGCGCTGAAGATATCGAAAAAGCGTTAGACGCGGCCCATAAAGCCGCTCCGACGTGGGGCAAGACCTCGGTACAAGAGCGCAGTAATATCCTGCTCAAAATCGCCGATCGCATCGAGCAAAACCTCGAAATGCTGGCCGTGGCCGAAACGTGGGATAACGGCAAAGCGGTGCGTGAAACCCTCAATGCGGACATCCCGCTGGCCGTCGACCACTTCCGCTACTTCGCCGGCTGCCTGCGCTCCCAGGAGGGCACCGCCGCCGATATCGACGCCAACACCGTGGCGTATCACTTCCACGAGCCGCTGGGCGTGGTGGGGCAAATCATCCCTTGGAACTTCCCGATCTTGATGGCAGCGTGGAAGCTAGGTCCGGCGCTGGCGGCAGGTAATTGCGTCGTTCTAAAGCCCGCCGAGCAGACCCCTGCTTCCATTTTGAAAGTCGCCGAGTTGATTGGCGACCTGCTGCCGCCGGGCGTACTCAATATCGTCAACGGTTTTGGCGCGGAAGCCGGTCAGGCGCTGGCGACCAGCAAGCGCATCGCCAAGATCGCCTTTACCGGTTCGACGCCGGTGGGCTCGCATATTCTGAAGTGTGCGGCAGAGAACATCATTCCCTCTACCGTCGAGCTGGGCGGTAAGTCCCCCAATATCTACTTTGCCGACATCATGAACGCCGAGCCGACGTTCATCGACAAAGCAGTAGAAGGACTGGTGCTGGCCTTCTTCAACCAAGGGGAAGTGTGCACCTGCCCGTCACGGGCGCTGATTCAAGAGAGCATGTACGACGAGTTCATGGCGAAAGTCATCGAGCGCACCAAAACCATCAAACGGGGTAACCCGCTGGATACCGACGTTCAGGTGGGCGCTCAGGCATCCCAAGAGCAGTTCGACAAGATCATGTCGTACATGGATATCGCCCGGGACGAGGGCGCCGAGTTCCTCACCGGCGGTAATAAAGAGACGCTGGATGACAGCATCAACAGCGGTTACTACATTCAGCCAACGCTGTTGAAAGGCACCAACAAGATGCGTGTCTTCCAGGAGGAGATTTTTGGTCCGGTGGTCGCGGTGACGACCTTCAAGGACGAAGAGGAAGCGCTGGCGATTGCCAACGATACCGAGTTTGGCTTGGGGGCGGGCGTGTGGAGCCGCGACATCAACGTGGCCTTCCGCATGGGCCGTGGCATTCAAGCGGGCCGCGTCTGGACCAACTGCTACCACCAGTACCCCGCCCATGCTGCTTTCGGCGGCTACAAGAAGTCGGGCGTGGGTCGTGAAACCCACAAGATGGCACTCGAGCACTACCAGCAAACCAAGAATCTGCTGGTGAGCTACGATATCAACCCGCTGGGATTCTTCTAAAGCGCTCGAGTACGGCAAGCACAAAAAACCCCGGTCAATAGACCGGGGTTTCTTATTGGGCGAGTGCCGTTACAGCTGAGCATCCTCTGGCGGTTCGCCAATGGTGCCCGGCATGGCCTGTACGTGGCCACCTGCCAGGGTGAGGAAGTGCAAGTGGCGCTCGTACTCGGCCACCAAATCCCCAATCACCTGACCCCGAGTGTAGCCATTGAGGTCTTTCTCCTGACCGCCTTCGGCAAGGTACACATCCAGACGCACGTAGAAGTCATCGTCTGCTGGAATAAAGCTCGGTGTCCGCATGCGGTGCGGGCAAACCTGGTAAACAAAGCTCGTCGCGTCACCAAAATCGACCTGAAGCGTCAGCGTGGGCAGCGACTCCCCCTCGACCTGCTCTTCGGTGACGTTAGCGGCCTGACCACGGCTCTCCAGCTCCTGGGCAAACTGTGTCATCGCGGGGCGAATCGAGTGCTGAATGGTCGCCGCGGCACCGGCACGGTTGGAGGTGTCCAGCGCGCGATCCAAACGCTCCCGCCAGTCGCCGCCCGGGGCACCGCCCGCAATCATGCGGCGTGCGTCGGCTTTGCTGCCTTCCAGCTTCAGCGCTTTATAGGTGCCCACCATGATGGCAAAGATCACCACCGAGAAGGGCAGCGCCGTAATCACGACTGCGCTTTGTAGCGCGTTTAAGCCGCCTGCCATGAGCAGAGCCACGGTAATCAAGCCAATCACGGCCGACCAGAAGATGCGCAGCTTCACCGGCGCATCGTGGTTCACGTCGCTTAAGATCGAGGTGAAGTTGGCCAATACCAGCGCACCCGAATCCGCCGAGGTAATGAAGAAGACGATACCCAACACGGTCACGACGGCGGCGGTAATGCCCACATAGGGGTAGTACTCAAGCAGCGTATACAGCGTGGTTTGCGGTGAGTTCAGCGCCTGTTCGCCCAGCTCGACAACGCCCTGGTTGGCGACCAGCTCGATACCGCTGTTACCGAAAATGGACATCCACACCATCATGAACGACAGCGGAATGAACAGCGCACCGGCCACGAACTGACGAATGGTACGACCGCGAGAGATACGCGCCAGGAACAGGCCTACGAAAGGCGTCCAGGCGATCCACCAGCCCCAGAAGAAGATGGTCCACCACATTTTCCACTCTTGGGCGCCTTCATCGGCAAAGGCGTAGGTGTCGAAGCTGGCAGCCACGAAGCCAGAGAGATAGTCGCCCGCGTTGTTGACCACCTTATCCAGCACCACCAGGGTGTCGCCGGAAAAGAGCACGAACAGCATCAGCGCCAGGGCCAACAGCATGTTGAACTCGGAGAGGCGACGAATGCCTTTCTCGACGCCGGTGACTACCGAGATCGTGGCGAGTACGACCACCAGCACGATCAAAATGACCTGCACCGTCAGCGTTTCCGGCACGTCGAACATGTAGTTTAGGCCGTAGTTGAGCTGAATCACGCCAATGCCCAAGCTGGTGGCAATACCGAACACGGTCGAAATGACGGCAGTGATATCGACGGCGTTGCCAATCGGGCCGTGAATGCGCTTGCCCAGCAGCGGATAGAGCGCGCTGCGAATCGCCAGCGGCAAACGGTGACGGTAGCTGAAGTAGGCCAGGGCCATGCCCATCAGCACGTACAGACCCCAACCGGAGAGCCCCCAGTGCAGGTAGGTTTGTACCACGGCGTTGCGCATGGCCTCTTGGCTTTCAGGAGTTAGATCCGGCGGTGCCAAATAGTGGGCAACCGGCTCGGCAACGCTGAAAAACAAAAGGTCAATGCCAATGCCTGCGGCAAACAGCATGGCCGACCAGGAGAGTAGCGAGAACTCAGGCCGTGAGTGGTCGGGGCCAAGGCGGATGCTGCCGTAACGGGACATGCCGATGATCACCACGAACACCAGATACGCCACAATCGCCAGCATGTAGTACCAGCCAAACGTTTTGCTCACCCAGGCAAGGCCTGCATCGAAGAAAGCGCCTGCTTGCTCGGTGAACAGCATCGTCATGATCAAGAACACGAGAATACCGGCGACGCTGCCGTGGAAAACCACGGGGTTCAAGCGGTCTCGTGAGGGGAGGACGGGGTTGTCTTTCGCCATGGAGGCGGACTCCTGTTGTTAAGACAAAGATGAGAAACACGTTATTTTTGAATGAACGTTCAAATAAAATACGCGCTTTAGGCGTTCACTTCAAGTCGAGCGCCAAGCAGGCCAGCCAGGAGGGAGGCGCATGAGACAGGGCGCGTAAGGGGCTACGGGAGGAGTATAGAAACAAACGCGCCCAGCTAAGCTGGGCGCGGAGAGAGTGTTTGACGCTAAATAAACGCTTACTCGGCAGCAGCCTCTTCGGTGTCCATGTCGCGGGTGGAATCGTCATGGTGACCGCGTTTGCCGTGGCCACTATGACCACGCTCCTGGCGGTACTCAGCGTGCATGTCGTGCATGGCATCACGCAGCGCCTGCTGCTCTTCGTCGGAGAGAATCTCGGCGACACGGGCTTGATGCTCTTCACGCAGTGCCAGGACGGCCTCACGATGCTCGGCGTGGGCCTCATTGAGGGCTGCTTGCTGCTCCTCGCTCAGTTCAGCGCGCTGGTAAACTTCCTGGCGGCGCTCTTCCATGCGCTCTTTCATGGCCTCACGATCCATGCCTTGGCCATCGTGGTGATCCGCTTGTGCGGTGAAGGCTAACGGTGTCAGGGCGACGGCCAGCAGAGCGGGCGCGAACAGTTGGCGAAGTGACATCTTCATGGCATACCTCATCGGTGAATACATGGTAATTTGACGATGTCAGTATTCATGGGCTTGGTGTAAAACGTTTGCACAAAGTGTGCAACAACCGTGACCTTCTCAGATGAGACGAAACGACAAGATAGAGCACGGGGCGGTTGAGCGGTGAGGGGAAACGCCACTACCGTTGGTCAGAAGGAGAGACGCATGCCAGATATTCGTGGTCTACGCCGAATCGTGAGTGTCAGCGCGCTAGCCGTGTGGTTAAGCGGCTGCGGTGCCACGCATCAAGTCAGCCAAGGGGAGCCTGCCATCGAGCAGGGCACGCTGCGCGCCCCCCAGCCGTTTAGCCGCCTAGCTCCTCAGCCCTACACGCCTGAGACGTGGCCCGAAACCTTACGTGCCCAGGTGCTGCTCCCCGAGACGTCAGGCGACACACATCGTCCTGCGGCGCTCGTGGTACACGGTGGGGGGTGGCGTAATCGAGGGCCGGAGGATATGGAGGGCATCGCGGCGCAGTTGGCGGCCCAGGGATACGTCACGGTGAATATCGAACACCGCTTTGCCCCTGACTATCGTTTCCCCGCGCAGCTACACGATCTCCAGCAGGCGATGGCCTGGATACACGACAACGCCACTGACTGGCAGATCGATACCGACCGCATCGTCGGTGTCGGGTTCTCCTCCGGCGCGCATTTGGTCAGCTTGCTTGCCCTGGCTGGCAGTGAAGGCCCGTTGGCAGCGCCTTATGGCGGGGAGCATGCGCGTTTGGCAGCAGTGCTGGCGGGCGGGTTACCCAGTGATCTGTTGAAATTCGACGATGGACGTCTCGTGATCGACTTTATCGGCGGCACACGTGCCGAGCGGCCGGAGGCCTACGCGCTGGCCTCTCCGGCCCGGCAAATCACCGCTAAGGCACCGCCGTTTTTCCTGTTTCACGGCAGCTGGGACCAGCTCGTGCCGGTCGATCACGCCACTGACTTCTACGCAGCGTTGAAGGCCCAGGGGACGCCTAGCGAACTCTACCTGCAGCGCGGGCGTGGCCATGTCACGAGCTTCCTACTGCGCGGAAGCGCCATCGAGGCGGGGATTGCGTTCTTGAACCGCCATGTCGCGCCTGAGTAAGTGGCTTATCCCTCGGGCTGATACTTATAGCCCACCCCATACACCGAGCGGATGATCTCCTGGTCGGGCAGGGCTTCGGTGATCTTTTTACGCAGCTTCTTGATGTGGCTGTCGACCGTGCGTTCGGACACGATGCGGTTGTCGCGGTACATATGATCCATCAGCTGCTCGCGGCTGAAGATCCGGCCAGGCGACTGCATCATCACGCGCAGCAGTTGAAACTCCACGGCGGTTAGCCCTAGGTCATGGCCATTGGCGAGCGCCTGCCAGCCCTCTTCGTCCAGCGTCACCGGGGCATGCTTGGCGGTGGTTGGGGCATCGCCCTGTGCGACGGCATGGCTTCTGCGCAGCACGGCTTTGACACGCGCCACCACTTCGCGCGGGCTAAAGGGTTTGCAGATGTAATCATCGGCACCCAGTTCGAGCCCGAGGAGACGATCCACTTCTTCTACTTTGGCGGTGACCATGATGATCGGCAGGGTCGGCCACTGTTGGCGAATTTCTCGGCAGAGCGTCAGGCCATCTTTGCCCGGCAGCATCACGTCCAACAGCACCAGCGACGTCGAGTGTTGTGTCAGCCAGGGCATGACGTCACTGCCATGGCTGATAATGGTCGGAGCGAAGTTATTGCTTTGCAGGTAGTCCGCCATGAGGCGGGCAATTTTAGGCTCGTCCTCCACGATCAGTAGGGAGGTCTCCTGAGAGAGACCGTCTTGGGCGAGAGCCTCGGGGTGTTCAGCACGCTGGGTCATCGCAAGCTCGCTTAGGGTCGGGTTAAGAGACGGTTAATAGCGGAAACCGCAGGGTCCAGGTCAAGCCGCCAAGGGGCGAAGCGCTGGGGGTGAGGGTACCACCATGGGCCGTTACCAGCGCGCTGGCAATGGAAAGCCCTAGGCCGCTTCCGCCGCTGGCGCGGTTGCGGGAACCCTCCACGCGGTAGAGTCGCTCGGTCAGCCGTGACAGCTCTCCCTCGGGAACGCCAGGGGCACTGTCTTGCCAGGTAATCACCGCGTCGCCCCGTTCGCAGGTCAGGGCAACGTTTAGCTTGCCAGGCGGTTGGGTGTAGGCGCAGCTGTTATCCAGCAGGTTGCTCCACAGCTGGCGCAGCCGTTGGGCATCGCCGCGAATCATCACATCATCGGCCAGGTCCGTGGTGAGGGTCAGGCCGCTCTCTTCCAGCCAGCGGTCGGCGTCGTTCAGGCGGCTTTCCAGGCTTTCGCTGAGATTCATGGGGGCAAGCTGGATATCCAGCGCGCCCGCATCGCTTTGGGAGAGCAGGCGTAAATCGGCTACTAAGCGCTCTAGCTGAGCCACTTCCTGGGCCAGTGAACTTAAGTTTTCCTGGTTCAGCGGGCGGATGCCATCCTGCATGGCTTCAATTTCACCGCGCAACACGGCCAGCGGGGTGCGCAGCTCGTGGGCGGTGTCCGAGACCCAGCGGGCGCGGGCTTCACGGCTGGCTTCGAGGGTGGCAGCCAGCACGTTGAAATCGCGAGCGAGGCGGGAAAGCTCATCTTTGCCACGCTCCGGCAGGCGGGTGTGGTAGTCGCCTTCGGTCAAACGCAGCGTGGCCCCGGCCAAGGCGCGGGTGCGCCGACCCAGCCACCAGGAGAGCCCGCCCGCCAGCAGCAGCGAGGCCAGCCCTAGCGAGATCACGATAAGCACGAGGTTACGCTGCTGGCGCTCCAGAAAGCGGCTCTCCATGCGCTCCATCATCTCCTGCGGCGGGCGAAAACCCAGCGCGCCAATCGCTTCCCGCTGGCCGCTTGGGGTCATTTCGCTGTATAGCGTCAGCCAGCGCCAGCCCATTGAGCCACGCGGTGCATCTGCTGGCGGCACCACATACTCACCGTCGCTATCGCGCAGCGCGAAATCCTGGGCTTCGCCAAGGGGAGAGGGGCGGTCGCGATGCTCCTGGCCGAGCTCAAAGCGCACAATATAGGGCCAACGATCAGGCGACGTTTCTAACCAAGCCCAGTCGCCCTGGGTTTCCCAGCGGGTAATCAGTCCATCGGCGAGCAGCGTGGCCCGCCGCTCCTGGGCCTGATTGAGATACTCCAGAAAGCCGCGGTCGATGCTGTACGAGACCGCCAGAAACACGCTCGCCGCGATGGCCACGTTAACGCTGAGAATCGCCACGAACAGCTTTAGCCCCAGCCGCGAGGGCCGCCACTGACGCAGTCGGGTCCATCTACTCATTAGTTCACGCCCTGCTGGCTAGGTTGGCGCGGCGCGTTTAACCGTTCACGCAGATTTTCCAGCCCTAAATAGAGGCAGGGCACCACCAGCAGCAGAATCATGGTGGCGAAGAGCATGCCAAAGCCTAGCGAAATCGCCATGGGGATCATAAAGCGTGCCTGGCGTGAGGTTTCCAAAATCATCGGCGCAAGCCCCAGGAACGTGGTCAGCGTGGTCATCATAATCGGCCGCAAGCGACGGGTAGCGGCGGCCACAATCGCTTCGCGAGGCGCCATGCCTTCCCGTCGCTTACGGTTAGCGTAGTCGATCAACACCAGCGCATCGTTAATCACCACGCCGGAGAGCGCTAGCATACCTAATAGGCTGATGATCGACAGCCCAAAGCCCATCAGCATATGACCGCCCACGGCGCCGACGATACCAAACGGAATTGCGGCCATCACCAACAGCGGCTGCAGGTAGCTTCTGAACGGAATGGCGAGCAGCGCATAGAGGGCCGCTAACATCAGCCACATGGCATTACGCAGGGTGGCGAGGTTGTCGGCGGTATCCTGTTGACGGCCGCCCATGCTCACTTCAAGCCCTGGCCAGGTGTTGCTGAGCGTGGGGAAGACCTCTTCTTGAAGGGTGGCGAGCACTTGGTTAATCGCTTGGTCGCCCTCTGAATCGGCAGTGACGGTGATAATCCGCCGCCCATCGATACGCTGCAGGCTGCTAGAGGCTTGGCTCAGAGTGATATCCGCGACTCTAGAGAGCGGCACGCTCATCCCGTCGGGGGTTCTGACCGGCAGGCGGTATAGCTCGCTAAGGCTGTTGCGCGACTGCTCCGGCAGGCGCACTTCCACGCTCACCTCCTGGCGGCCGATAAACTGCTCCACCGCCGTGGCTCCTTGCAGCGGGCCGCGCAGCGCCTGGGCGAGGTCGCTGCCGGTCAGCCCGAGTGAACGCCCTTCGGCGGAGAGACGCATCTCTAGCTGCGGCTTGCCATCGCCCAGGCCGCTGTCGATATCGGTTAAGCCATACTCTGCCAACCGTTCTGCCAAACCTGCGGCGGCGTCTTCTAGTACTTGGGTATTGGGGTGGGAGAGCCGCAGGCTCAGCGCCGCCCCGCTGCCGGGGCCGCCAAAGTCAGACTCAAAACGTACCGACTGCGCGCCTAACAGATCCCCGGTGAGATCCCGCCACTCCTGGGCAATGCGAGAAGGGGGCCAGGCATCCAGGCTTTCCGGCGCGATATCCAAACGCACTTCCAGGCTTTCGCCATCTAGGCTGCTACGGGTACTGCTGAAGGTGAGCGTCTCTTCCTGCTCGCTGAGCTGCGCGGCGGCATTGAGGAGCTGTTGGCTTAGCTCGCGGCTCACGCTGATATGGCTGCCAATCGGCAGGGTGACGGTGGCTTGCACCTGATCAGACTCGACCCGAGGCATCAGCGAAAAACCCAACCGCCCGCTCATTGCCCAGGCCATGGCCACGCAGAGAATGGCGACACCAATGGAAACGGTCAGCAGGCGCTGATTGAGCGCGCGCTGTAACAGGGGTTCAAACTGTTGATAGGTGAAGTGATGCAAACCGCGCTGCATACTGAGTCGCACCGCTTCTATAGGCCGCTGCCACGCGGGCGTTTGGCGGGGCTTGCTGGCGTGGGCCAAGTGGGCGGGCAGAATAAACAGCGCTTCCACTAGCGAGATAATAAACACGGTAATCACCACCACCGGCACGGTGGCAAAAATCAGCCCTAAAAAGCCCGGCAGGAACAGCAGCGGGAGAAACGCGACGATATTGGAGAGGATGGCAAAGGTCAGCGGGGTGGCAATTTCTTGAGCGCCTTTAACCGCTGCATCTCGCAGCGAGTAGCCCTGCTCTCGGTAGCTGTAGATGTTTTCGCCCACCATGATGGCGTCATCCACCACGATGCCGAGGGCGATGATAAAGGCGAACATCGACATCATATTGAGCGATACGCCGACCCAGGGCAGAAACAGCATGGCCCCTAAAAACGCCGTGGGAATGCCTAGCGTGACCCAAAAGGCCAGCTGCGCCTCTAGAAACAGCGCCATCAAAATCAGTACCAGAGCCAAGCCCATCCAGGCGTTTTTCAGCAGCAGGCTGAGGCGGTCTTCGTAGACTTCCGAGCTATCCCGTGAAACGTCCAGGCTGACGCCTTCAGGCAGGTTGGCCTGCAGCCGCTCTAACTCCCCGTAAACCGCATTAGAAATACTCGTGGGCGTTTGGTCGCCGATTTGATACACATCCACCGATAGCCCCGGCTGGCCGTTGTAAAACTCCTCCCGGTCGGTTTCGGCAAAGCCTTCGCTCACTCTGGCGATATCGCCGAGCATAACGGGCGCACCCTGGGCTGTGTTCAAGATGGGCAGTTCGGCAAACTCTTCGGCACTGTTGCGCCGCCCCTGGTAGCGAATCAGCCACTCACCCTCGTCGGTTGTGAGCTGGCCGCTGGCAAGATCCAGCGCTTCCTCGGCGATGCGGCTGGCTAGCTGCTGATGATCCAACCCGTAGCGCTCGATGGCCTCGTCATCCAAATGAACCTGGATTTCCCGTTCGCGGTTGCCGGAAAGCTCTGCGCGGGAAATACCGCTGGTGGCCTGCAGCTCGGCGCGTACGTTCTCGGCGGCGTCGTGAAGCGCGGCCAAGCCAACGTTGCCATACACCTGAAGGCTGACCACGCTGCGCGAGCGGCCTGCCAGGGTGAAGCGGGGCGGGTCGGCGGCGGCGGGCAGGGTGGTGATGGCGTTCACGGATTGCTGAATATCCTGATACGCCCGCATCACGTCCACGCCATCAATCAGCGTGGCGCTCACCACCCCGCTGCCTTCGCTGGCGCTGGCGGTCAGTTCATCGATGCCTTCCACATCGGCAATCGCGGCCTCGACCGGGAGTAGCAGGCTCTGCTCTACATCCTCCGGCGTGGCACCCGGATAGCTGATGGTGACCTGAACGATTTCGGTCTCGAATTCAGGGAAGACCTCTTTTTTAATCGCCAGCGATGCCATTAACCCGCCGATGATAAACAGCACCATCATCAGGTTAGGAGCGACGCCGTGATCGACCATCCACGCCAGTGGGCCTTTACGCATCATTGCGCCGCTCCCTCATCCTGAGCGGGGGTATCGCCACGCTGGCGAATCCGTACTTCCTGGCCCTCCCGGGGTTGGGCCAGCCCGGCAGTCACCACCCGCTGGCCTGGCTCCAGGCCGCTGCGTATCAGCACTTCTTCCTGGCCGCGATAGGCGAGCGTGACCTGGGTGCTCTGCAGGCGATTATCCTCATCCACCCACCACACCTGTTCGCCGGGGCGTAGTGCGGCTGAGGGCAGCGCAATCAAGGGCTCTTCGGCGGTGGTATGGAACGCCACGCGCAGCACATCGCCCAAGCGCAGGGCGGGGCCGTCCTGGTTGAGCGCCAGCGGATCATCCACGGCAATCAACAGCTGTGCCTGCAGGCCGTTCTCTTCGAGGTTGGGCAGAATAGAGAGCAACGTGCCTTCCCGAGAGGCGCCTTCTGGCCAGCCTTGGCTGGTCAGCGTGACGCTCCCCCCCGGCGATAGCCAATCCAGCGTTTCGCCCGGCAGCGAGGCGCGCACCCAAAACTGCTCAACGCCGACTAGGCTTGCGACAGCAGTGCCTTGGCTCAGCAGGCTGCCAGCGCCCACCAAACGCTCTTGCACCATGGCCCGCCACGGGGCGGTTAAGGTCGCACGCTCTAGGTTGAGCGCCGCTTGGTCGCGCACCACGCGGGCTTGGGTCAGTTGAGCTTGGGCCTGACGGAGCTGCGGTTCACGCAGTACCAGCGCGCGGCGTTCGGCGCTGAGCTGGCGGCCAAAGGATTCGTACTCGCTGCGCGCGCGCTGCTGCTCGGCCTGCTCTAAGGCGAGCTGCGCCTGGGCATTTGCCAACTGGGCTTCGGCGTCTTCTAACGTTAAGCGCAGGTCGGCTTGGTCGATGTGGGCCACAGGCTCCCCTTGCTCCACGACTCGCCCAGGCAGCACGCCATCGCCAAAGCGCTCTAGCTGGCCCGCTACGCGGCTGGCAAGCTCGGTGGATTTTTCTGCCTCAACGCGGCCAAAGCCGTTCAGAGTGGGGGACTGCACCTGCTGTTCCGTAGTGATGACATCGACCACAGGCGGCGTTGGCGGTGGCGGCGGGCGGCGCTCGACCCGGGGTGGCTGGCTAACGATCCACCAAGCGAGAGCTAAACCACCGACAAACACCAATAGCGCTGCCAGCGCACCGAAGCCGATGCGACCTTGCTGAGAAAAAGCGTAAAAGCGAGAGGGGGTCATGGACGGGCGTTATCCGTTGGCTGAGAGCGAAAATTCCAGAAAAGAGCGCGTATCATGCTAGCATCACCGATTGCCACGCAGCGATTAGGTAAGCTTTGTGCAAAAAGTGTGCAACCCGACGTGACGGGGCTTTTTTGCACCAAACGCTGACGCAGCAAGCAATAGCTGCCATCATTCATGTGAAAAGCCATAGACTCCCTGGTCTGTATGACGTTATGAAAAACACCGCCACCCGCGACAAACTCATTGATTCTGGTGCCGAGCTGATTGCCCAGCAGGGCTATAACGCGACGGGTATCAATGCTGTATTAAAAACCTGCGGTGTCCCCAAAGGCTCGTTCTACCACTACTTTTCTAGCAAAGAAGATTTCGGCTTGGCGGTTATCGAGCGCTTCGCCGACGATTACGATGCGTCGTTAGCGGCGCTGCTGGAAGATCCCTACCTGCCGCCCCTGGAGCGTTTGCGCCGCTACTTTGCCACCGGGCGCGCCCATATGCTCGACTGCGATCACACCACCGGCTGCTTGATCGGTAATCTGGGTCAGGAGCTTTCCGGGCAGAGTGATACCTTCCGTGATGCCCTGAATCTAGTGTTTCAGCGTTGGGAAAAACGCTTTGTGGCCTGCTTGAGCCAAGCCCAGGCCGACGGCACGATCAATACCGCCGTTGCCCCTGAGGCGCTGGCCAGCTTTATTCTCTCCGGATGGGAAGGGGCGATTCTGCGGGCCAAAACACTCAAATCTCTGGCCCCTATGGAACACTTCGAGGCCATTTTGTTCGATCACGTACTGGCCCCCCGCTAGCAGGCGATACATCAATGGCGAGCGCGGAAGTGGTAATCACCGCTAGGCACGTCGTTGTTCACGGCGGCGAGCAGGGAGGCATCCAGCGACGGGTCATCCAGCGCGACCAAGCCGCACTGTGACAGCGCGTCGCGTAAGCGGATCTGTTCATCCAGACGTTGGTAAACCACGCGCACGCAGCAGGGCATGCGCTCGCTATTATCCGCCACGCCCATTTTCAGGCCCGTTAACCGCGTGACCTGGCTTTGAAAGCTGGGGAATAGAATGGTCTGGGTGATCTCGTGACCGTTGAGGGTTTCGTGGTCGACCAAAAACAGCCGGTCGGCTAGCTTGACCGCCGCCCCGACATAGCGGTTATGGCAGGGGCGTTTCCCCGGCACCACCTGCATTCGCTCGGTGCGCTGATACACCACGCCGCCTTCTCGCTCTTCCAAACACACCAGCGTGCGCATTAAATAGCCGGGGCGCGACATAGAGTGATAAAGCTCGAAATAGCGCCCTAGATAGCGCTCCATGCCTTCGCTGCCGCGCTGAATTAGCGCGTTGGGCCAGGGCAGCGAGGTGCTCGCGGTGTCGGCATTGAGCTGGCCGGTTTGTACCAGCGCCCGAAAATCGTGGTGGGGCAGGGCAATGTCGTCTGGCGTGACGCCAAAAAAGTGGCAAATACGCTGGAGCGCGGCATGGCTGGGGTAGTAGCGTCCGCTGAGGTAGCGGTTGAACTGCGCCCGGTTGATGGGCAGGCGACGGCACACGTCGGCAATGGAGGGGTAGTAACTGCACAGCAGGCGCAAATTGGCCACAAATTCATCATGCATGGGCGAGACTCGAGGCTCTTGGGCGGTGGCGGTGCGGCTAATGTGCCGCCTTGCGCCCAAGAGTGCAACGGCTCGCTCTTTACGTCCGCTTAAAATAAGCGGTGCGCGTGGTTAGAAGCCCTCTAACACCAACTTACCCACGGTGCGATTACTTTCAATCAGCGCGTGGGCACGCGTTAGGTTATCGGCAGTGATGGGGCCAAGCACCTCGCCCAGCGTCGTGGTTAAACGGCCGCTATCCACCATGGCGGCGACATCAGCCAATAGGTCGTGCTGCTTGGCAATGTCCTCGGTGGTAAACAGCGGCCGCGTGAACATCAGCTCCCAGTGCAGTGACAGGCTCTTGAGCTTGAGTTTGCGCACGTCGATCAGCTCCGGGTCATCGATCAGCGCCAGTTTACCCTGGGGCTTCAAGGCATTGATGATCGCCTCAAAGTGGTGGTCGGTTTGGTTCAGGCTGATCACCATATCCACCTGCTCGTAGCCTGCCCCTTTTAGCGCTTCATCCAGCGGCTGGTGGTGGTCGATCACCGCATCCGCGCCTAACGACGTGACCCAGGCTTGGCTTTCCGGGCGAGAGGCCGTCGCAATCACGGTGATATCGGTGAGCTGCTTGGCGAGCTGAATCAGAATCGAGCCAACACCCCCCGCAGCGCCTACCACTAACAGGGTTTTGCCTTTGGTGTCGCGCATGCCCAGCTCTAGGCGGTCGAACAGCAGTTCCCAGGCGGTAATGGCGGTTAACGGCAGGGCGGCGGCCTGGGCGTCGGAGAGGCTCTTCGGCGCTAGGCTGGCGATGCGCTCATCGACCAACTGGTACTCAGCGTTGGAGCCTTGGCGTGCGATGCTGCCCGCGTACCACACCCGGTCACCCGGCTGAAAGCGAGTGACCGCACTGCCCACGGCATCGACCACGCCCACCGCGTCGTAACCCAGCACGCGCGGCTCGCCGCCTTCGGGCAGCGCGCTCTTGCGCACCTTGGCATCCACCGGGTTAACGGAAACCGCACTCACCGCGACGCGAATATCGTGGGGCTCGGGGGTGGGCAGCGGTAGCTCGACGGCGTGCAGGGCGTCTGGGTGGTCGATCGGCAGGCTTTTGGTAAACGCAAATGCTTTCATAGTGGCTCTCTGAGGGATGATGAATGGCGTCATCATGCCTGGGTGTCGTTTTATGAAAAAGAGGGCTAATGTAGCTAACAGTTTCTCATTTTCTTTGAAAATAAGGGCGCCATCGACCCATGCGTACCGATGACCTAAACGTGCTTGTCTACGCCGCCGAGCACGGCAGCCTTTCCGCCGCCGCGCGGGAGCTGGCGATTACCCCAGCGGTGGCTAGCGTGGCGATCAAACGGCTTGAAGACGCGCTAGGCACGCGGCTGCTGGTTCGCTCTACCCGCAGCTTGCGGCTAACGCCCGCCGGGGCGCACTATTTAGTCCATGCGAAAACGGCGCTGAGTGCCCTTGCTGAAGGGGAGAAAGAGCTGCACCGCGAGCGCCAAGAGATTGCGGGAGAGCTCAGTCTCTCCATGCCGTCTGATCTAGGCCGCAACGTGCTGCTGGGCTGGCTGGATCGCTTTATGGCGCGGCATCCGCAGCTGCGCCTGCGGCTTCGGGTGAGTGACCGGGTGAGCGATTTGTTTCGCCAGCCGGTGGAGATTGCCCTGCGCTACGGCGTGCCGGAGGATTCCAGCTTGGTAGCCCTGCCGCTAAAAAGCGATAACCACCGGGTAGTGTGCGCAGCGCCAAGCTATATCGCGCGCCACGGCGAGCCTGCCACGCCGGAGGCGCTATGCCAACACAACTGCCTCTGCTTCAACCTGGGTGAGCGGGTGCACAACCAGTGGCAGTTCGGCAGTGAGCGTATCAGCGTGCAGGGCAATCGGGTGAGCGACGATGCCGAGTGTGTACGCCGCTGGGCGCTGGCGGGAGAGGGCATTGCCTATAAATCTCGCCTCGATGTTCAGGCAGACCTCGATGCAGGCCGCTTGGTGGCGCTGTTGGCCTCGTTTTCTACCGAGCCCGCGCCGCTGTATCTCGTCTGCCCGCATCGGCTGTCGCTCACGCCCGCTGTGGTCGCGCTGAAAGACTTTCTGATCGAACGGTTAGAAGAGGACGCCAAGTGAAGAGCATTATCTATCCGCGAGGAGCTAGCCATGTTTGAGGGGTTTGAGAAACAGACACGCCGCGTTAACGGCGTCGATATTGCCTATCGGATGGGCGGCAGCGGCCCGGCGCTGCTGCTGCTTCACGGCCACCCGCAGACCCATATGATTTGGCACAAAGTCGCGGGCACGCTTGCCCAGCACTTTACGGTGATTGCCGCCGACCTGCGCGGCTACGGCGACAGCAGTAAGCCGGATGACGACGCAGCGCACTTCAATTACGCCAAGCGCACCATGGCCGCCGATATGGCGGAGCTGATGAGCGCGCTGGGGTTCGAGCGTTTCAAGGTGCTAGCCCACGACCGTGGCGCGCGGGTGGCGCATCGTTTAGGCGTTGACTCCGCCGAGCGGGTCGAGCGCATGGTGCTTTTAGATATCGCCCCCACGCTGGCCATGTACCGTGGCACCAATGAGGCGTTCGCCCGCAGCTACTGGCACTGGTTCTTTCTGATTCGCCCCCAGCCGCTGCCAGAAATGCTGATTCAAGCCGATCCCGCTCAGTACTTAAAAAGCGTGATGGGCGCCCGCAGCGCGGGCATGGCACCGTTCGCCCCAGAAGCGCTGGCAGAGTACGAGCGCTGCCTGGCGCTTCCCGGCACGGCCACCGGCATCTGCGGCGACTACCGCGCCAGCGCGACTATCGATTTAGAGCACGATCAGGCGGATATCGATGCGGGTGTGAAACTGACCTGCCCCATCAACGTGATGTGGGGTGCCCAAGGGGCGATTGAAGCCTGCTTTGATGCCCTGGGCGAGTGGCGCAAGGTAGCGACCCAGGTAGAAGGCAAGGCGCTGCCTTGCGGGCACTATATCGCCGAAGAGATTCCTGACGTGCTGTTAGAGGAAGCGCTGCCGTTCTTGCTGGATCCGCAATAAGCGATTCACGCGACTGCCCAAGACGAAGCGGGCAAAAAACTGGATAATGGCCGCCATTCGCCTGATGCGTTGGCGCTCAGGCACACTCATTACTCCGGACGCCCGCTTATGGAAATCAAAGTTAACTATCTCGACAACCTCCGCCTGGAGTCCAAGTTCGACGATTTTACGGTCATCTCCGACCAGCCGATTCGCTACAAGGGCGACGGCTCGGCCCCTGGCCCGTTTGACTACTTCCTGGCGTCGTCGGCCATGTGTGCCGCCTACTTCGTCAAGGTGTACTGCAACGCGCGCAATATTCCCACCGAGAACATTCGCCTGTCGCAAAACAACATCGTTGATCCGGAAAATCGCTACAAGCAGATCTTCAAAATCCAGGTCGAGCTGCCGGAAGATATCTCGGAAAAGGATCGCGAAGGCATCCTGCGCTCCATCGACCGTTGTACAGTGAAGAAGGTCGTTCAGACCGGCCCCGAGTTCCAGATCGAAGTGGTCGAAAACATCGACGAAGACGCCCAAGCGCTGCTGATGGGCGCGCCGGAAGGAGGCAGCACCTTTATCCCCGGTAAAGACCTGCCGCTGGAGCAGACCATTGCCAATATGAGCGGTATTTTGGCCGACCTCGGCATGAAGATCGAAATTGCTTCATGGCGCAATATCGTGCCCCACGTGTGGTCGCTGCATATCCGCGATGCGGCGTCCCCCATGTGCTTTACCAACGGCAAAGGCGCGACCAAAGAGAGCGCGCTCTGTTCGGCGCTGGGCGAGTTTATCGAGCGCCTGAGCTGCAACTTTTTCTACAACGATCAGTTCTTTGGTGAAGAGATCGCGGGCAGCGAATTCGTTCACTACCCTAACGAGAAGTGGTTTAAACCAGGGCCGAATGACGAGCTGCCGGAAGGCATTCTCGATGAGCATTGCCTGGCGATTTACAACCCGGAAGGCGAGCTGGGTGGCTCGAACCTGATTGATACCAACTCGGGCCGCGAAGATCGCGGCATCGTTTCGCTGCCCTTTGTGCGCCAAAGCGATGGCGAAACGGTCTACTTCCCCTCCAACCTGATCGAAAACCTGTTCCTCAGCAACGGCATGAGCGCGGGCAACACCCTGGTGGAAGCCCAGGTGCAGTGCCTCTCAGAAATTTTCGAGCGGGCGGTGAAGCGGGAGATCCTCGAACAGGAATTGACCCTGCCCGACGTACCCCAAGAAGTGCTGGCCAAGTACCCGAGCATTGTCGAGGGCATTAACGCCCTGGAAGCCCAGGGGTTCCCAGTGTTGGTCAAAGATGCCTCCATGGGCGGGCAGTTCCCGGTGATGTGCGTCACCTTGATGAACCCGCGCACCGGCGGCGTGTTTGCCTCCTTCGGTGCCCACCCAAGCTTTGAAGTGGCGCTGGAGCGCAGCTTGACCGAGCTGCTCCAAGGCCGCAGCTTCGAAGGCCTGAACGACCTGCCGCTGCCAACCTTCAACTCGCAGACCGTCTCCGAGCCCAACAACTTCGTCGAGCACTTCATCGACTCGGTGGGCGTGGTCTCCTGGCGCTTCTTCAGTGCCAAGCCCGACTTCGAGTTCAGCGAGTGGGACTTCTCCGGCAGCAACGACGAGGAAGCCGAGACCCTGTTCGGTATTTTCGAAGAGCTGGGCGCGGAAGTGTACATGGCGGTACATGAAGACTTAGGCGCGCCGGTCTGCCGCATTCTGGTGCCGGGCTACTCCGAGGTGTACCCGATTGAAGACCTGATTTGGGACAACACCAATAAGGCGCTGGACTACCGCGAAGATATCCTCAACCTGCACCGCCTGGATGACGACCAGCTCACCGATCTCGTCGAGCGCTTGGAAGAGAGCCAGATGGACGACCACGCCGATATCATCACGCTGATCGGTATCGAGTTCGACGAGAACACCGTGTGGGGCCAGTTGACCATTCTGGAGCTGAAACTGCTGGTCTACCTAGCACTGGGCCGCCATGAAGAGGCGCTGGACTGTGTGCAGATGTTCCTTCAGTACAACGACAACACCGTCGAGCGCGGCCTGTTCTATCAGGCGGTAAACGCGGTGCTGGAGATTGAGCTGGACGACGAATTGGAGCTGGACGACTACTTGCCCAACTTCAAGCGCATGTTCGGCGAAGCGACCATGGAAGCCGTCGTGGGATCAGTAGACGGCAGCGTACGCTTCCACGGCCTAACGCCCACCAATATGCAGTTAGAGGGCTTGGATCGCCACCAGCGCCTGATCGAAAGCTACAAGAAGCTTCACGCAGCGCGGGCGGCAAAAGCGGGCTTCTAACGGCAGTTATCGGTGAGCAAAAACAGCGGTGCGTGGCCTTCAGTGGCCCGCACCGTTTTTTATGTGGTGCACTCTGGTGCAGTAATTGGCGCAGTGAGTGCAACCAACTGCACCGCTGCGCCAAATTTCATGGCAGGCTTGGCTTGGTACAACACTCTTCGCGCATCTCAATAGCAAAAAGACGCGGTCGTTAACGACGCAACTTCCATAACGCTCAATAATAACGCGGAGAGTATCCCATGCTCGATATGCTCAATGACCTCCTCTGGGGGAAGGTTCTACTCGTTTTACTGGTGGGAGTGGGGATCGGTTTTACCGTTGCCTCCCGCTTTGTGCAGTTTCGCTATTTCGGTGAAATGTTTCGCATCCTGGGCTCAGGACAAGCTTTCAAGCGTAATCAGCACGGCCACTTAAGCTCCTTCCAGGCGCTGGTGCTGTCGGTGGCTGGACGTGTAGGCGGCGGCAACATTGCCGGTGTGGCCGTGGCGATTACGCTGGGCGGCCCCGGTGCCGTTTTCTGGATGTGGTTGGTGGGCCTGATGGGCATGGCCACCAGCTTTCTGGAGTGTACGCTGGCGCAAACCTATAAAGAGGCCGAGGGCGACGGCACCTACCGTGGCGGCCCGGCGTATTACATCGTCAAAGGCTTGGGCAAGCAGTGGCGCTGGCTGGCGGCGTTCTACTCGGTGCTGCTGCTGATTACCTTCGGCTTTGCCTTTACGGCCCTGCAGTCCTATGCCGTTGCCACGTCGTTTGGCGACGCCTTTGGCGTGCCGGTGCTGTACAGCGGTATCGCGCTGGCCATGTTGGTGGGGCTGATCATCTTTGGCGGTATCAAGCGTATTGCCCGTATTTCCGAATTTCTGGTGCCGTTCATGGCCGTGGGCTACATCGCCGTGGCGCTGCTGGTCATTGCGTTGAACATCACTGAGATTCCTGGTGTGATCGCGCTGATCGTGAAGAGCGCGTTTGGCCTGGAGCCGCTGGTGGGCGGCGGTATTGGCGCTGCCATCATGATGGGCTTGAAACGCGGCCTGTTCTCCAACGAAGCGGGCCTGGGCAGTGCGCCCAACGTGGCCGCCGTTGCCTACGTGCCGCACCCGGCCAACCAGGGCATCGTGCAGGCGTTCTCGGTGTTTATCGATACGGTAATCATCTGTTCGGCCACGGCGTTTTTGATTCTGCTCAGCGGCGTATACGACCCGGCCGCCGGTGCTGGCGTTGAAGGCATTGCGCTGACCCAGGCTGCTCTGGCAGACCACGTGGGCGAGTGGGGTCGTACCTTTGTGAGCCTGGCGCTGCTGCTGTTCGCCTTCAGCACCATTTTGTACAACTACTACCTGGGCGAGAACAGCCTGAACTTCTTCAGCCGCGATAACCAGAACCTGTTCAACGCCTTCCGCGTGGCGATTGTGCTGCTGGTGTGCTGGGGTGCGACCACGGATCTAGGCACCGTGTTCGGCTTTGCCGACGTGACCATGGGCCTCTTGGCGGTGGTGAACCTGGTGGCGCTGATTCTGCTGTTCAAGTGCGGCCTGCGTATCATGAACGATTTCGATAGCCAGCGCCGTCAGGGCATCAAACAGCCGATTTTCGACGCCAACCAGCACCCGGATCTCGACCTGGACCCCAAAGCGTGGGAACTGGAGCCCGAAGAGGCCGAAGCGCTGAAGCAGCGCTTGGAAAGCGCGCCGGCGAAGTAAGTTCGTTTTTTCAATCTTCGTTTTTTTCAATCGACTGTACATCAGGTAAGGAGCGCTCATGCCACGCGTTCTCATGCTCTACACTGGCGGCACCATTGGTATGCAGCCATCGCCCCAGGGGTATGTACCCAGCGCGGGGCTGGCCGAGCGCTTAGCGGCGCAGCTGGCCTTGGGCGACCCTTACCGGCTGCCTGCTTTCGATGTGGTGGAAATGCAGCCACTGATCGACAGCGCCGAACTGATGCCCGAGGCGTGGAATCGCCTCGTGGCCGTGCTGGAAAGCCACTGGCAGGCTTACGATGCGTTCATCATCCTGCACGGCACCGATACCATGGCCTACAGCGCTGCGGCGCTATCGTTTATGCTCGGTGCGCTCAACAAGCCGGTGATCTTCACCGGCTCTCAAATTCCGCTGGGTGAGCCAAGAAGCGACGCGCTGAACAACGTGGCCAGCGCGCTACAGCTGGCTGCTCATCCGGCCACCCCCTGCGAAGTGAGCCTGCTCTTTCATGACCGGCTGCTGCGCGGCAACCGCGCCCGCAAGGTGCGCACGCAAGGTTTGGATGCCTTCGATTCTCCCAACTTCCCTTGGCTGGCCGAGATAGGCATTGGCATTAGCTTTCCCCAACCGTCGGCGCTGCTCAGCGGGGAGCCCAGTTTTTCACCCCTTCAGCTAGACGACGACGCGGTGGCGGTACTGCCGCTGCATCCTGGTATGTCGTTAAGGCGTGCTAAAGCGCTGCTGGAGGATGCCACTCTCAAAGGATTGGTGATCTCAAGCTATGGCGTGGGCAATCCGCCAAGCTTTGAAGGTGAACTGCTAAACGCCATGCAAGCCGCTAACGAACGGGGGGTGGCGCTGCTCAACGTCACTCAGTGTGCCCAGGGGGAGGTCGTTCAAGACGCCTACGCCACGGGGGCGGCACTCAATCAAGCGGGCGTGATCGCCGGGGGCGATATCACGCTGGAAGCTGCCGTCGCGAAGCTTACCGTGCTGCTTGGCCAAGGGCTTTCTGGGCCAGCGCTGCGCAAAGCGCTCAGTGCGCCCATTCGCGGTGAAGCGACGGCCCGTTAGCGGGATGTCACGCTCAGCGCGGTCACGGTCAGTAAGATAATCCCCATGCCGACCATCTGAATCATCTCCAAATTTTCACCCAGCACCGCCACCCCAAACAGCGTGGCGGTGACCGGCTCGACCATGGCCACCATGGACGCTAACGCCGGGGCGGCGTGTTTGATGCCTACCGCATAAAGCAGAAACGACAGGCCCGCTCCCAAAATACCCAACGCCACAAACAGCGGAAGCTCTGGTGCGCTGACCACGCTGATGGTTTGAGACAAATCGGCTGGCACAATCAGAACGACGGCCAGCACCGTGAAGGCAATCGAAAGCACGGCGGAGGGGCTGCCATGGGGCGCGGCGTATTTGAAACTAAAAATGAACAGCGCGTAGGAAAGTCCCGCCAGTAGACCCGTGGCGACGCCCATCAACGACAGGTCACCTGCGCCAATGGCGTACAGCTTGGTCAGTAGCACCACGCCGACCATGACCAGCGCGATGGCCAGCCACTTAACGGCCGTCGGGCGCTCAAGCTTGAGCGCAAACGAAGCCAGATAGACAAACACCGGAGCGCAGTACATCAGGGTAGCCGCCACCGCCACGCTGCCGTGTTCGATACTGAGAAAGTAGAAGGTAAAGTTGCCCGCCACCCCCAGGCCCGCCACCACTGACCAGAACCATAGCGGCCTGCTGGCCAAGCCGCGACCGCCCCGTTGCAATACAAGCCACACCAGTGCGAAGACGAGCCCGACAAAGCCGCGATAAAACGAGACCACGGCAGCGTCCCAGCCGCTATCTAACAGAATCCCCGCGATGCCTCCGGAAATACCCCAGAAGAGCGCCGCGAGCGCAATCAACATCGTGCTGGCGCCTGGCATGATTCACCTTTCGTCCATGAATGGTTTGGCGTGGCCTTGAAAGGTAGACGCTGTCACCAGTGAACGAAAGCGTGGGAGTCACTTCTTAACCAAAGAACCAGTAACACACAACAATGGCGGTAGTAATGCCTGCCGCGTCGGCTACTAACGCGCAGCCCAAGCCGTGGCGAATGCGGGTGATGCCTACGGCACCGAAGTAAACCGCCAGCACGTAAAACGTGGTTTCGGTGCTGCCTTGGAAGGTGGCCGCCAGTAGCCCAGGGAAGCTATCGACACCAAAGGTGTTCATGGTTTCGATCATCATGGCTCGGGAGCCACTGCCGGAAAGGGGCTTCACAAAGGCGGTGGGCAGCGCATCCACAAAGCGGGTGTCCCAGCCGATGCCCTCAACCAGCCAGCGGATACCGCCAAGCCCGGCATCCAGCACGCCGCTGGCGCGTAGCACACCCACCGCGACCAGCATGGCAACCAGGTAGGGCAGCAGTGTGATGGTAAAGCTCATGCCCTCTTTAGCCCCTTCGATAAAGGCGTCGTACACCTTCACTCCGCGCAGCGCGCCAACCACCAGAAACATCATCACAATGCTAAACAGGGTCAGATTGCCCACCAGGGTTGAAGCCGCCGCCAGCGCCTGAGCGGACATCCCCGCCAAGGTAGTGATCAATAGCCCTAACGCTAACGCAGCCGCCACTAAATAGGCCAACACGACCGGGTGCCAGAGCTTTAAACGCTGCATCACCGCTACCGCCAACAGCCCAGCCAGGCTAGAGGCGCTTGTCGCTAACAAGATTGGTAAAAAGACCAGCGTCGGGTCGGCGGCTCCCTGTTGGGCGCGGTACATAAAAATAGTGACGGGCAGCAGGGTGAGCGACGACGTGTTGAGCACTAAAAACAGGATTTGCGCGTTGCTGGCAGTCTCACTGCTGGGATTAAGACTTTGCAACGAATGCATCGCTTTGATACCGATCGGCGTGGCGGCGTTATCCAGGCCGAGAATGTTCGCCGCGAAGTTCATGCTGATTAGCCCCATGGCCGGGTGGCCACGGGGCACTTCTGGCATCAAGCGGCTAAACAACGGGTCGAGTACCCGCCCCAGCAGTCGTATTAATCCCGCCTTTTCGGCAATGGAAAGAAACCCCAGCCACAGCGTCATGGTGCCCAGCAGCACCAAGATAATATCGACGCTCACTTTCGCCATATCGAACAGCGACTGCACCAAGCGGGCAAACACGTCGCTATCGCCACCCACCAGCCACTGCCAGAGCGATGCCGCAAAGGCGGCAATAAAGAAGCTTAACCAGATTCCGTTGAGCATGGCGGGTGGGCGTCCTTGGTCATAAAAGAGGGTATGCGCTTGCTGCGTATCCTAACCAAGGAGCGCCCGTGCGTGCTAACCCGAAAGCGAAAGAAAGAACAGAATCAGCGGCGGGGAGAGCAGCGAGAGGATAAAGCCGCTCACCACGGCAATGGGCACGCAGGCCACGCCGCCGTGTTGTTGAATGACGGGCAGGGTGAAATCCATGGAGGTCGCCCCGCCGTAGCCAATCGCCAGCGCGGTGTGGCGGTGAATGACCAGCGGGATCAGGATGAACGCCAGCAGCTCGCGGGTGAGGTCGTTGAAGAACGCCACACCACCCATCAGCGGGCCAAGCTGGTCGCCAATCAGGATGGCGGACAGCGAGTACCAGCCGAAGCCTGAGGCCATGGCCAGACCTTCGTTCCAGCTCAGCGCAAGCAGCGGGGCGGCCACTAAGCCCGCTAGCAGCGAGCTAACGGCCAGCGTGACTGCAATGGCGAGCCCCAAGCGGTTGAGCAAAATTTGCTTCAGCGGCATACCGGAGTTGCGTAACTGGCAGCCAATCAACACCAGCAGCAGGTACAGCACCCACTCAGCTAGCCAGTCAGCGGTGGTGAACAGCGCCTCGCCAACCATTGGCCCAAGCAGCAGTCCCATGGTGACGCCCGCCGCCACCACGCCCACCAGCAGTAGCGAGCCCTGCATGGCGGCGAGTTTGCTGGTGGGGGCATCTTTCACTACCGGCGAGCCGCCCGCGCTTAAGCGCACTCGCCGAGAAAGCCACCATAGTGCAGCTAAGTTAAACAGCGTGGTGATGCTAAACAGCAGTAGGGCGTTGCCACCCAGACGAGAGAGCTGGCTGCCCAAATTCTCAAGCCCGGCGAGGCTCACGCCCATCAACAGCAGTATCAGGTACACCGAGCCGCTAACGGCTCGGTTAATCAGATTCAGCAAGCGGGTCGAACGGACACGTACCAAGTAGCCCAAAAATAGCGGCAATAAAACGATCAATAGGCCAGAAAGCATTTAGGGAGCGTTACCCCCGGCGGGGTTGAATTGGGTCATGGTGAGCGTCGTTTGTCTGCGTCCCTCTTTCTCATACGTGGCAGAGAGGATGAGTCCCGGCCATTCGGGATGAAAATTGATCAGCAGGTGACGATCAGGTTTCTCGGCATCGATCAGCGTGACCTGTTTGGCCTCGAACTCACCGGCAGGCACGCGGGCTGTGGTGGGCGCATTCACATAGTACTGAAAGTTTTCGTCCCGCCCGCGATGGTCCACGAAGCTGATATCACAGGGGCTGCTTTCTGTGCAGCCCTCGGTGCCTGCCCGGCGGGAGAGGTCGAAAAGCGCGGCCTGACGGTCGATGGAGCTAATATCGCCCTCGTTGAGCTGATAGCTGTCACCCACACCGAAGAGCGAATAGCTGCTGTTGTAGAGCAGTGAATGAGTGCTGTCGTCGTCAATCGAAAAGCGGCTGCGCTCCTGGCCGCGGGCCACCGCAATGGAGAAGCTCATATCGCTCAACCAGTGCGAGCCCTCGTTGGTGAGCGTATGCGTGATGGTCGCGCCGGGCCAGCCGCGAATCTCTAGCCGGTACTGCGCCTCGAACGGTTGTGGAGACACCAATGACGCGCCGTCATCGGCAAGCGCAGCGGTGCTTGTCATCAGCAGGGCACCCAAAGCAGCGCCAATCAAGCCGCGTTGCGCGGCACGAGCGAGTGTGTGATGCAAAGGCCCTTCCTCCATCCAGTCTGTTGTCCTAAGAGCCTTTAGCGAGCGCTTGGTTCCTTGGGCGAGTATAGCGAGCGCAGGGGGAGCCGTCAGTAGCCCATTGCCGGGTTCACGGTGGCCAGTGGCTCCCCTGCATCGAAAGCATGCAGGTACGAGATCACCTGATCGATGGCGTCGTTCAGTGGCGTGGGCGCCGCCATATGGGGTGTGACGAGGACCTTGGGGTGTTGCCATAACGGGTGGTCAGCGGGCAGGGGCTCTTCATGGAAGACATCCAACAGCGCGCCGCGCAGATGACCTGAATGCTCGTCCGAACCCAACGCGTTCAGCAGCGCCTGCTCATTGATCAAGCTACCGCGCCCAGGATTGATGACACTTGCCCCTTTGGGAAGTTGGGCCAGCCGCTGGGCGTCGAGAATGTGCCGAGTCGCTGCCGTGTCAGGCAGGATCGTCACCACGCTTTGCACTTGGCTCAACAGCTCGTTCAACCCGTCATCGCCGTGTAGGCAACGCACGCCGCTGATCTTTTTAGGCGTGCGGCTCCAGCCCAAGACGGGAAAGCCCGCCTGTTGAAGAGCGCTGGCGACATAGCTGCCGATGGCTCCTAGCCCCAACACGCCCACTGGCCAGCTCGCTTTATCGGGCACGGCATGGGGCTGCCACCGAGCAGTGGGCTGCTGCGCGGCGTAGCGATCCATGCTGCGGTAGAAGTGCAGCACGCCATAGAGCACGTAATCGGCCATGAGCTCGCTCATACCCGCGTCGCGCAATTTCACGATGGGCACGTCTTTGGGCAGCCCGGGGGTCTTGAGCAGATGGTCGACGCCTGCGCCTAGATTGATAATGCCTTTTAGCTGGGTTTGTTCCTGCAAAAGGTGCGCTGGCGCTTTCCATACGGCCAGGTAGTCGGCGTTGATGCGCTCGCTAGCAGGCGCGTCGCTGGTGAGAACGGTCGCCTGAGGCAGCGCTTCGGCAATGGCGTGTTGCCACTGTTCTGCGTCGTCGATATGCACCACGATTTTCATACCATCTCCTGATCATCTGCCCAATGCCGTTGCCCACTATCATGGGTGAGAGCGATAGGCGTGCGCAACCCGCGCTATGCCTGACGTTGCCCTCGTAAAGGCGCTGTCAACATTCGAATGAAGGGGGCGTTAACGGCATATGAAATTTTTGTCATAAAGGTTTTGACCGGCAACCAAGGGTGGGTGCTAGTATCGGCTTAAGACGACATTGGCGGGCCAACAGCGGCGGTGGCCAGGTCGATCCTGTGGCCCAGCGCGGCAAGCCGCTTTGGCTTGTGCTGGTTCTTAGTGATCTTTGATGGCGAGTTGCCCGATGACTGAGGTTTCCCTGCCTTTCACTCGTGAAGAGTATGCGAACCGCCTGTGGAAGGTGCGTACTGAAATGGCCGTTCGCGGCATCGATGTACTGATCGTCAGCGACCCTTCCAACATGGCGTGGCTGACCGGCTACGATGGCTGGTCATTTTACGTTCACCAGTGCGTATTGGTGGGGCTGGAAGGCGAGCCGGTATGGTTTGGTCGCCGTATGGATGCCAACGGCGCGTTGCGTACTTGCTGGATTCATCCCGACAACATCACCTACTACCCGGATTATTACGTCCAGAACCCCGATATGCACCCGATGGAGTATCTGGCGCAATCGATCATGCCTGACCGTGGTTGGCATACCGGCGTGGTTGGCATGGAGATGGACAACTACTACTTCTCCGCCAAAGCGTATCAGAGCCTATTGAAAGAGCTGCCCCATGCGCGGTTTATGGATGCTAACGCGCTGGTCAACTGGTGCCGGGCGATCAAGTCGCCCCAAGAGATTGCCTACATGCGCGTGGCAGCCAAGATCGTCGAAGGGATGCACTCGCGCATTCTTGAAGTGATCGAACCTGGCCTGCCCAAGAGCAAACTGGTATCAGAAATTTATCGTGTCGGTATCGAAGGGTTTATCGACGAAAACGGCAAAGTATTCGGTGGTGACTACCCGGCCATCGTGCCCATGCTGCCGACCGGAAAAGACGCAGCTGCCCCGCATTTAACCTGGGACGACACGCCGTTTCGTACCGGAGAGGGCACGTTCTTCGAAATTGCTGGCGTGTTTAAACGCTACCACGCCCCTATGTCGCGCACGGTCTTTCTGGGCACACCTCCCACCGACTTCATTCGTGCGGAATCGGCGCTATTGGAAGGGATCGAAAACGGCTTAGCCGTTGCCAAGCCCGGCAACCGCACGGCAGATATCGCCATGGCGCTGGGTGCTGCGATGGATAAATACGGCTTTGACCGTGGCGGTGCCCGCTGTGGTTACCCCATCGGGATCTCCTATCCGCCCGACTGGGGCGAGCGCACCATGAGCCTGCGCCCCTCGGATGAAACCATCCTGCAGCCCGGCATGACGTTTCATTTCATGCCGGGCCTCTGGGTCGATGACTGGGGCCTGGAAATTACCGAAAGCATTCTGATTACCGAAGACGGCTGCGAAACCCTGGCAAACTTTCCCCGCCAGCTGTTCGTTAAATAGCCGCGCACAAGACAAGGGACACACAATGACGCATCAACCGAACCAACTGCGGCCAAGCCCCATTTCCGCCACCGTTGATTTCGACGCCGACGGCGTGCAGCACGGCTTTTTAAAGCTGCCAATCTCCACCGATGAATCGGCTTGGGGCGCGGTGATGATTCCCGTCACGGTAGTCAAGAATGGCGAAGGCCCCACGGCGCTGCTCACCGGCGGCAACCATGGCGATGAGTACGAGGGCATCACCTCGCTGTTGAAGCTCTCCTCAACGCTGAAAGCGGAAGACGTGACCGGTCGCGTGATCATCGTACCCTGTATGAATACTCCCGCGGTGATGGCGGGCAAACGCACCTCGCCCATGGACAAAGGCAACCTGAACCGTAGCTTCCCTGGCGACCCTAACGGCACGGTGACCTCGCAAATTGCCGACTACTTCACCCGCGTGCTGGTGCCCATGAGCGATGTGGTGCTCGACCTGCACTCCGGCGGCCGCACGCTGGATATCCTGCCGTTTGGTGCGTCTCACGTATTGGACGACAAAAAGCAGCAGCAGGCAGCCTTAGAAGGTGCCAAAGCGTTTGGTGCACCTTACGCCATGGTGATGTTCGAGCTGGATGCCGAAAAGCTATTCGACACCGCCTGCGAGCGCCAGGGCAAAGTGTTTGTGGCCACTGAGTTGGGCGGCGGCGGCACCTCTACGCCGCAAAGCATTGCCATTGCCGAGCGTGGCGTGCGTAACTTCTTAATTCATTACGGCTTGGTAGCTGGTGACGTGGAGATGCCCAAAGGCGGGCAGATGTACCTCGATATGCCGGATGCCAGTTGCTACGTGCAGAGCCAACACTCCGGCGTGTTGGAGCTGTTAGTGGCGCTGGGAGATGAAGTGAAGAAAGGCCAAACCATCGCCTACGTCTACGACATGACCCGCAGCGGCACGGCTCCGGTGGCCTACCAAGCTGAGCGTGACGGCATTCTTATGGCCCGCCGTGCGCCGTCGTTGATCAATATGGGGGACACCCTGGCGGTGATCGCCGATGTTGTCGAACGCCTGGAGGCGTAGCCCCCGGCATGATGAAACTGGACCGTTTTGATCTCAAAATCCTCGATATCCTCTCCCGGGACGGGCGCATCACCAAATCGAAGCTTGCCGAGGCGATTAACCTTTCGGTCAGCCCCTGCTGGGAACGGGTGAAGCGCCTGGAAAAAGCCGGGGTGATCGAGGGCTACACCGCGCGCATCAATGCCGATGTGTTGGTGCCGCGCAACCCCGTGTGGGTACAGATCGAGCTCAAACAGCACAACGCCGACAGCTTTGCCCGCTTTGAGGCCTTGGTGATGCAAACTCCCGAGGTGACCGAGTGCGTGGCCGTTGGTGGCGGCGTCGATTATCTCGTGAAGTTCGAAGCCCGCACCATCGATAGCTACCAGCGCTTGATGGATAAATGGCTGGTGTCGGAGGTGGGCATTGAGCGCTACTTTACGTATATCGTGACGAAGACCGTAAAGCATGCGCCTATTGGTATTGAAACGGATACAAACGCTGCGCTATAGCGGATTATCCATATGTAAGGTAGACCGCTTAGGCAGATGAGAGGATTCGTCGCTAAGTTGCTGACTTAATCGAACACGGTTGCGGCCTTGTCGCTTCGCTTCATATAAGGCTGCATCCGCTGACTTGATCAACTGGCCTAGTTCTGTATCTGTACCCAGTGTGCCTATATAAACGCCAATGCTAATAGTCACTTTTTTCTCCTGGGTAGGCTGATGAGGGATGGCCAGTTCTACGACCTTGGAGCGAATGTTCTCTGCAAAGGCGAGTACATGGCTCGTCTGGGTGCTTTGATCTGATCGAACTATTAAAAACTCTTCGCCCCCAAAACGACATACCACATCGTCCGATCGACAGGCGCTACGAATAGCATTAGCAACGTCGCGCAGGCAGTTATCTCCCTCTGAATGTCCGTAAAAATCGTTAAAGGCTTTAAAGTGATCTACATCGATAATAATGGCGGCAATGCAGTGTTGCGCGTTGGGATGCTGCTGTAAATCATCCGCGTAGCGAGCCAAGCCTCGGCGATTGGTCAGACCCGTCAATGGGTCAATATGAGAAATCCTTTCGAGTTCTGCATTGCGGGCTGCCAGCTCTTCGCGAAGCTGCTCCACGCTGACGTTTTCTAAATAGAGCCGCAAAGATTCAGCAGAAAAGCGGTAATTGGCAATCAAGGTGAGCACCAGCATAGGAGCGCCCAGCGATAAATGATTAATGACGTAAATGCTTGTTGCGCCAGATAAAAACCAAATAGACGAGTAAAGACAAGCGAATACGAAAAGCGAGCTATAGAGACTCTGTTCGAAAGGCGGTGTTAAAACGATGGTCAGTACCATAAGAAAGACAAGGCCCGCATAAAAATAGCTGAGCACTCGCTCATTCTCAGAGCCAAGCAAAATGGCGCACCACACGACCGTTGATAAACAAATGACAAGGACGGCTGCTAGCTCTTTACGGCGAATCGAAACAGGGCGTTTGTAGTAGGCAAAGAGAAAAAATGTCACTGGAAGCATGACCAGACCGCGAAGCAGCACCGAGCGCAGAGCAATATCTGGCAGCAGATAGATATCTACCAACGTGTAGGAGAAATAGAAGATAGCGAGAAGCGTGGTCAGCAGCCGCAACGTCTTGATCCGCTCATCATGGCGGTCAATGTCGTACTTCTCGCGTACCGTCATCGCGCCCATGCGCGTTGACAATTGTTGATAGTAAGTGGGTCGGTACACAACATGATCTCCCGGCCTATAGGGCTACTTCAGCTTAACCGGGAATCAATAGAAAAGGGCAAGTAAAAGGCGGCTGCCACAATTTTTCGTAGTTTAAAGGCATTGCAGAGATCGCTATGACTGCGGGCATGCGTCATCACCAAAAAAAAACGTTATAAATGGCCTCGCCACAAAAAATGTGGCTGAAATCAGCTGCGCTTTCAAAAACACTTCAAGGCGGTTCTCCCTTACGCTAAGTACATCAATTCAGCGCGGCCATTGGGCCGCTGTGATAACCCTTTTGATGTGCACGGTGTGTCGCCCTTAATGGGCCTCATCGTACTGGCTGCAACCTGGGGAGGTTCCCATGACCACACTATCGACCACGCTCGTGAAACGCCTGGAAGACCCGCGCTTGTTCCGGCAGTACGCCTACGTGAACGGCAAGTGGACCCATGGTGAAGGCGGCCGCGAAGAGGCCGTCTTTGATCCTGCCACCAACGAAGCCATTGGCCATATTCCGTTGCTGGAGGCGAATCAAATCACTGCGGCGGTGGATGCAGCCGAAGCGGCCTTCGTTCACTGGCGGGCACTGCGCGCCGACGAGCGTTGCGAACGCCTGCTGGCGTGGTACGACCTGATTCAAGCCAACCGCGAAGACCTAGCGACCATCATGACCCTGGAGCAGGGCAAACCGCTGCCCGATGCCCGTGGTGAAGTGGAGTATGGCGCAAGCTTTGTGCGCTGGTTCGCGGAAGAGGGCAAACGCACCTACGGCGAGACCATCCCGAGCCACATTCCTAACGCATCGCTTGGCACCATTAAAGAGCCGGTGGGCATTGCCGCGATGATTACGCCGTGGAACTTCCCGCTGGCGATGATCACCCGCAAAGCCGCTGCCGCGCTGGCCGCAGGTTGCCCGGTGATTGTGAAGCCCGCCAACGAAACGCCGTTCTCGGCGCTGGCGCTGGCTGAGCTTGCTGAGCGAGCGGGCATTCCAGAAGGTATTTTCAACGTGGTGCTGGGCGAGCCTGCGGAAGTATCCAAGATTTTGTGCAGCGAGCCGCGTGTTCGTGCGCTCTCGTTCACTGGTTCCACCCGCGTTGGCCGTCTGCTCATCGAGCAAAGCGCGAACACCGTGAAGCGTCTTTCGCTGGAGCTGGGGGGCAACGCGCCGTTTATCGTCGGGCCAGATATGGACCCGAAAGAAGCCGCCTATGCGGCGGTAGCGGCGAAGTTCCAAACCGCTGGGCAAGACTGCCTAGCCGCTAACCGGATTCTGGTACACGAATCGATTCACGATGAGTTCGTGGCCCAGTTCACCGAGCGTATGGCCGCCCTTACCGTGGGCAATGGCCTGCACGGCGAAGTCGATCTTGGCCCGCTCATTCACCGCCAAGCGGTCGAAAAAGCAGCCGCGATTGTGGACGACGCGATCTCCCAAGGCGCTACGATGGTGGCGGGCGACCAGAGCCAAGCGCCGGGCGACAACTTCTTTATGCCCGTGCTGCTGACCGGTGTGACACCGCAAATGAAAGTATGGCGGGAAGAGAACTTTGCCCCGGTGGCCGGCATTACCGCTTATAGTAGCGACGACGAAGTGATCGAGATGGCCAACGACACCGAATACGGCCTGGCCGCGTACATCTACACCCACGATATTCGTCGTATTTGGAAGCTGATGCGCGCACTGGAGTACGGCATGGTGAGCGTCAATTCCGTGAAGATGACCGGCCCGCCCGTGCCCTTCGGCGGCGTCAAACAGTCCGGCCTTGGCCGTGAAGGTGGCGCGACGGGTATCGATGAGTACCTGGAAACGAAGTACTACTGCCTTGGGGCGCTGGGTTCCGTATCGGGTAGTTAAAAAAGAGAGCAGATACTTAAGGATCAAGGGAGGCTGGTTAGGTACTAAGCGAACCGTCTTTTTCAGGGCCGGAAAGAGCTCCATGCAGTTCCGGCATTCCCGCCATCCATGGCGGTCAGATGAAAAAGCCGAGCGCCCAGGGAGGGGTTTACAGCGTGTTCGTGTGTGCCTAACCAGCCGGAAGCCTTCACTATTTAAATAACCTCTCCACTTTTTGGGGAGGTTTATCGTACAGAGAGAACGTTATGAGCTTGCATCAGGATCTGATCGAACGCGACCGCAAAGTCACCTTCCACGCCTCTACCCATCTGCGCGACTTCGCCCATGGCGATTTGCCTGGCCGTGTCATCACCGGCGGTAAAGGCATTCATATTGTTGATAAAGATGGCCGCGAGTTCATCGACGGTTTTGCAGGTCTTTACTGTGTGAACATCGGCTATGGCCGCACCGAAGTAGCAGAAGCGATTTATAAGCAGGCGCTGGAGCTCTCCTACTACCACACCTACGTAGGCCACTCCAACGAGCCGCAAATCGAGCTGTCCGAGCGCGTGCTGAAAATCGCAGGCCTCAACATGTCCAAAGTCTACTACGGCATGTCTGGCTCTGACGCCAACGAAACCCAGCTCAAAATCGTGCGTTACTACAACAACGTACTGGGTCGCCCGCAGAAGAAAAAGGTTATCTCGCGCATGCGCGGTTACCACGGCTCTGGCATCGCGTCTGGCTCACTCACTGGCCTGAAAGCGTTCCACGACCACTTCGATCTGCCCATCGAAACCATTCGTCATACCGAAGCGCCGCACTACTACCTGCGCGCCGCCGAGCAGCACGGCATGACCGAGCGGGAATTCTCTGCCTACTGTGCGGATAAGCTCGAAGCGATGATTCTGGAAGAGGGCCCGGACACCGTTGCCGCCTTTATCGGCGAGCCGGTACTTGGCACTGGCGGTATCGTGCCGCCGCCGGAAGGCTACTGGGAAGCGATTCAGCCGGTACTGGATAAGTACGACGTACTGCTGATTGCCGACGAAGTGGTGTGTGGTTTTGGCCGTACCGGTTCCGACTTCGGTAGCCACCACTACAATATGAAGCCTGACCTGATCACTATCGCCAAAGGCCTGACCAGCGCCTACCAGCCGCTGTCGGGCGTGATCGTTGGCGATAAAGTATGGAAGGTACTAGAGCAGGGCACCGGTGAATTTGGCCCCATCGGCCACGGCTGGACCTACTCAGGCCACGCCCTGGGCTGTGCCGCAGGCCTAGCGAATCTGGACATCATCGAGCGCGAAAATCTGGTGGGTAACGCGGCGGAAACCGGCGCCTACTTCCAGCAGCAGCTAAAAGCGACGTTCGAAGGCCACCCGCTGCTGGGTGATGTGCGCGGCGTTGGCCTGATGGCGGCGCTGGAGTTCTCCCCGGATGCCAAGCAGCGCCTGCACTTCGATCCCGCACTGAAAGTCGGCCCGCGTGTTGCTGCGGCGGCCATGGAAGAGAACCTGATTGCCCGTGCCATGCCCCAAGGCGACATTCTTGGCTTTGCTCCGCCGCTGACCATCAACCGTGGCGAAGTAGACGACATGATCGGCCGCGCCAAACGTGCCATCGACCGCGTGACCGACGAGCTGGTGCGCTCCGGCGACCTGAAAACGGGCCAGCAAGAAGCGGCCTTCACGATCTAACGCCAGCGATCACCCGATTGGCGAAACACACACTGCCCGCTTGCTGCGGGCAGTGTCGTGTTAGCGCATCATCAGAAGCGGTAGTTGACGCCGAGACGAATATCGCGACCCGGCTCTGCCAGCCCCACGATGCCCTCATAACCGGGGATGTGCTCGAAGTCGGCGTTGCTAGCATGGTCCAGGTACTGTTTATCCAGCAGGTTATTGACGGTCAGCGTGACGGCGAGGTCGTCGCTTTGGGTGGGTAGCCAGCGAACGTAGGCATCGTGCACGCCATATCCCGGTTTACCGATGGTGCCTACCGAGGTATCCAGCGCGTCGATCCCCTCGACGAACTGGCCCCGCCAGCCTACCTGCCAAGCGCGGTTGACGTGGTAATCCACCTGCGCCGTCCACGTATCGCCCACCGTGTTACCAATACCGTTGTACTCATAGACGGTGAGCGGCTGGCCATTCAGTTCGATGTCGTTGTGATGGAAACTGAGCCCGGCGGAGAGTGACGCCCACTGGTAATTCGCACTGAGCACATAACCATTGGACTCTAGATCTCCCACGTTTTGGTAACGCGTGGGGCGACCCAGCGGGTCGGCAATGACGTCGTCGATAGTAGAGCGGTACAGCTCCGCGCTGAACTGCCAGGGGCCTTGCTCGAAGCGCGCTGCGAGTTCGCTGTTGCGAGCGTGTTCACCGCGTAAGTCCGGCGCATTGGTTGCCCCCTCTAACTTGAACGCGTCGTGCGCTTTGGGGCCCCGGAACGCGCGAGCATGAGCGGCACTGAGGGTGATCTGGTCAGTTACCATCCACTGGGCGTCGATATTGGGGCTAATGTCATCCTCGCGGTAGGAGAGGCCGCTGTTATCGGTTAGGCGGTAGCGGTCATAGCGGGCGCCTAGCCCCAATTGAACGTCATCGGTGAGCTGTAGGGCGTTTTGCAAGAAGACGCCAGCAATGTCGCCACTTTCACGCTCCTGGGTAGGGTTATCGGCATAGCCCGCCGTGACCTCGTCGTCACGATAATCAAGGCCGTAAGTGAGTCGATGGCTACCTACCCTGCTGGTGTTGGCGATGGTCAGCCCGGTGGAAGCGGATTCACCAAAGTAGCGTCCCCAGCGGTCGGCAACGTTTTGCTCCACATCGGCGGTGGTGTGGTACAGCGTGGCCTCCAGGTCGAGCCGCTGTTGGCCTTGCGGGCGCAGCCGATAGTTGAGCGTGCTGGTTTGGCGCTCGGCGTCCAGTGTGTAGAGGCGGTTGAAACCGCTCACGATCCACTGCGGGCGCTGGGCGCGTTCGCCCTCGTCCTGACGAATCTCGTGACTGAGCGTAAAACGCTGGGCGCCAAAGTCCCCTAGCAGTTTCACTTGCCCCAACTGTTGATTGGCCTCGGTACCGGCCTGTTCGCTGCCGTTGCCATCTTCATAACGCTGCTGGTCGCGTTCGACGAGCGTGCCCATGGCGCTCCACTGGTCGTTGACGCGTCCAAATAGCGTGGTACTGATACGGTAACTCTCTGGGTTGGTACCCGCACCCGCTGACAATAGCCCGCCTAATCGCTCGCCGTTGCGTAACAGGTCATCCGGGTCTTTGGTGACGAAGCGGACGCTACCGCCTAGGGCACCTGGGCCGTCGGTAGCTCGACCAGCACCCGTGGTGACTTCGACACGCTTGAGCAGAGCTGGGTCGACGCCAATACGTCCCGTATGGTGAAACAGGCTGCCGCTTTGCGCCGCGCCATCAATGGTGACGTTTAGCAGCGGGTCTTCGACGCCACGCACGTAAAGCTTCTGTGCAATACCGAGCGAACCCCCCACACTGATTTGCGGGTCTTGGTCAAATAGATCGCCTAGGTCGTCGGCTTGGTAACGCTCCAGCGTGTCGGCGTCTACCACGCTATCGCTGTGGTGAAGCGCTTCCGCCACGACGTGGACGGTGTTTAGCGTTGGCGACGACTGAGCAAAGGCCGCGCTGCTCATCAGCGCAGCGATCGTCAGGCCGAGGGGGTGACGTAGAAAACGAGCGGTTGACGGCATGATAACGAGGAGGCTCCCAATGTTTTTCTATTTGATTATTATTCTCGTTTGAGAGAGTGTCGTTGGCTACCGTTTTTACAACTGTTACAACTGGCGGCGGGAGGAGAATGCAACGTGCGGCTGGGCAGCGTTCTTTGGCAGCGTGATGACGTGTTCCAAACCGCCCTGGGGATGGTTACGCGTACTGATACCCCCCTGCACTGCCTGGATATGACGCAGTGCCAGCGCTAGTCCCAGCCCGGTACCCTCTGGGCGCGATTGCCGCGCCTCCGCCGTGCGGTAGAAGGGCGTAAACACGTGTGGAAGCTTCGACGCCTCTACCCCCGGGCCGTTATCGCGTAGCGTTAACTGATAGCTATGTGGCCCGGCGCTTAAGGTGAGTGTCACCGTCGGCGGTTTGGCGACCTCGTGCGGCGCAGATGAATAGTGACAGGCGTTGCGCAAAAGGTTTTCCAGCGCCTGGCCCAGCGCTCGCTGGTTGGAGTGCATTAGCAGAGCACTCTCGGGCAGCGACACGCACCAGCGGTGATCGGGATACTCAAAGCGCACGTCATCCAGCAGAGCATCCAGCAAATCGACCAAATCAAACGTGTCGTTGCCCACCGCCGGTGTCTCGTGGGTGAGCCAGGCCAGCGTCAGCGCGTCGTTGACCAACTGACGCATCTGCTGGCTCTCCTGCTCTAGGCGGGCAAGCGATGCCGGTGAGGTAGCGCCCGCTTTCATTTGCTCAATCGCCAAGCTAAGACGGGTCAGCGGCGCACGAATTTCATGGGAAAGGTCGGCCAACAGCTGCCGCTGGGCGGTAATGGTCGCTTGGGTTTTGCTCGCCATGCCATCGAACCGGAGCATCAGTTCGCCTAACTCGTCATGCCGGGGCGGTAGGTTTCGGTTGGCATGGGGCTGACCCTCGGCAATGGCCGTCGTGGCATCCTGCAGGTAGCGCAGTGGTCCGCTGATATGTCGATATAGCAGCCAGCCAATAGCGAGTAGCGTCAACAGAGGAATTAGTCCATTGACGAGCCAAATCATGCTCTTGAGATGGCTACCGGGGCGCATACGCTGGGGTAGGGTGATCAAGAAGTGGCGGTGGCCACCTGCGAAGGTAATGTCCATGATGGGGTTATCGGGAAAATAGAGGTGGATTGGCCATTCGATCAACCGGCCCAACCGATACCCCTCCTCGAACTGGGCGGACAGCGTGCCCCCCGCCACCGGTGTCACGCTGGAGGTCACCACCGCTGCCCAGGTGTTCTCTTGCGCTTGCAAAGCCTCTAACCAAGCGGCCAATGCGGCGTCATCGCCCGCGCGGTAAAGCGCTTCGGCCGTGGCTCCCCAGTCGGCCAAGGTGCGCTGATGATGCGGGGCAATCACGCTCATTTGCCGTTCTGCCCATTTTTCGAGTAGCGACGTCGAGATCACCAAGGCAAGGCCGCCGGTCGCTACGATGCCGCACACCTTCCAGAGCAAACGCCGTTTCATTGTAAGCAGTAGCCTTTCCCGTGTTGCGTTTGCAGTCTCAGCGCATCGAAACCGGCGCCGCTGAGCTTGCGACGAATACGGCTCACATGCATGTCCAAACTGCGGTCATACGGGCTGTAATCGCGCTGAAATAAACGATGATACAGGTACGTTTTACTCAGCGTTTGGCCTCGATGGTGCGCCAGCAGCCACAGTAAACGGAACTGTAGCGGAGTGAGTTCGACGGGCGTTCCTGATACCTTGAGTTCCACCCGTGCAGGGTCGAAAGAGAGGCTATCCACCTGCAAGCAGTGTGTGAGGTTGGCAGACTGCAGCCCCGTGCGGCGCAGCAACGCTTCGATCCGTAGTACCAGCTCCAGTGGGTGAAACGGCTTGGCTAGGTAGTCATCCGCTCCATGCTGAAGTCCACGAATACGCGCTTCTTCGGCACCGCAGGCACTCAGCATCAACACCGGTAGCGTGGTATTTTTGCGCAGCGCTGACAGCAGCTCTAAGCCGCTCATGCCGGGCAGCCGAACGTCCAACAGCAGCAGGTGAATGTCGCCCTCTAGCGCGCGTTGAAAGCCGCTGTTGGCATCGAGGCAGTGGGTGACACGATACTCCCGCTGGCTAAGTAAATGGGTCAGCTGTTCGCCGAGGATGGGATCATCGTCGATCAATAAAAGATGCTGTGGGGCAGACATGAGGAATTGGAAAACGCATTTTGCCAGTGAATGATAATAATGATTGTTTACATTCTTATTAGCAAGAGGAGACGCGAGGCGCGCGACATGAATGGAGGTTTTCGCTCGGCCCGCTACGCTTAACTCCATGGAGCCATCAACGTTGAGAAGGAGCCCGTTATGCAACCGGTACTCGCTTTTGATGTATACGGTACGCTAATCGACACCCTGGGGGTCACCATCGAGCTGGAGCGCCGCCTGAGCGATGCCAGCAAGGCAGGTGAGTTCGCCAAGCGCTGGCGAGAAAAGCAGTTGGAGTACAGCTTCCGGCACAGCCTGATGGGTGCGTATGTGCCTTTTGCCGAGTGCACACGAGAAGCGCTGGTCTTTACGGACCGCGCGCTACAAACCGGCCTGTCCGATAACGATCGTGACCATTTGATGGCGGTTTATGCTGAGCTGCCCGCTTTCCCCGATGTGGTGCCAGCGCTGGATCGATTACGCGATGCCGGTATTCGCTGCGTGGCGTTCTCGAACGGCACCGAAGAGGCCGTCAATCAGCTACTGACGCGCGCTGGGGTGAAGAGCCATATGGACGCCGTGGTGAGTGTCGATGCCATCAAGCGCTTCAAGCCCGACCCGGCCGTTTACGCCTATCTCCGCACGCGGCTGGAGACGCGACCGGAAGCAACATGGTTAGTATCCAGTAATCCGTTCGATGTGATTGGGGCCACCCACGCGGGCCTGCGCAGTGCTTGGATACGCCGCCACTCCGATGCACCGTTCGATCCATGGGGGATTGAACCCGATATGACGGTACCCGAGCTTGAAACCTTGGCAGACCGGATGATGCGCTAGGTTGGTATCTCGCGCTACCGGCCCCATAATGGAAGTGAGCCTTACTCTTAACTTGGAAGACGACATGTCGAAAAAAATCTACTGCATCGCGAGCTTCAAACCCAAAGCCGGTAAAGAAGAAGCCGTTTTCAAAGCGCTGCAGACCCTGGAGCCCAATACGCATCGCGAAGATGCCTGTCTGCACTACACGGTGACTCGCCAAATCGATAACCCGTTTGCCCAGGGCACGAGCTACCCGATCGTGTTCCACGAGATTTGGGCCAGTCGCGAAGAGTTCGAAGCCCACTGCCAGCGTAAGGAAATTCAGGACTTCTTCGCCAAGCATGTCGAGTCGCCAGAAGGCGATATCGAAGACGCCAACGTGTGCGTTTACACCGACGAGCCGTGGAATTTCGACGCTCCCAAGGTGTAACTCACGCTCAGCGTGTAGAATAGGCGAATGAAAGAGAGCGACTACGGAGCCAACATGACCGAAAAGAAGATGAACGTCGAAAGCTTTAACCTGGATCACACCAAGGTGAAAGCCCCCTACGTACGTTTGGCCGACATCAAAGAGGGCCAACACGGCGATCGTATCCATAAGTACGACCTGCGGATCTGCCAGCCCAACAAAGAGCACATGGAGATGCCCGCGCTGCACTCCCTGGAGCACTTGATGGCGGAAATGTCCCGCAACCATACCGATAAAGTCGTCGATATCAGCCCGATGGGCTGCCAGACCGGCTTCTACATCGCGCTAATCAACCACGACGATTACGACGATGTATTGTCGATCATTGAGCAAACCCTCAACGACGTACTCACCGCTACCGAAGTACCCGCCTGCAATGAAATGCAGTGCGGCTGGGCCGCCAGTCACAGCCTGGAAGGCGCCCAAGAACTCGCCAAAGGCCTGCTGGCCAAGCGCAGTGAGTGGACGGAAGTGTTTGCGTAAGCAGCCTTGCGTCGATTCAGAATGCAAAACGCCCCCTTATGGGGGCGTTTTGGTGTAAGGGTGCACGTCCCTGTGCATGAAAATCGGTCGCTCTAAATATGCGTATCCGCCGCCAACTGCTCGATGGAGTGGGCGACGCTTCTGGCGTCTTGCAGAATCTTGTTCACAATGGCGTCGATTTCGCTGACGCTGGACTGACTGGCTTTGCCTTGCTGAATGACCTGCTGCATGGCTTGCGTGGTGCGTTCGACTAGGCTGCTATTGTCTTTGAGCACGCGGGTAATTTGGTCGACGGCTTCAGTAGCCCCTTTCGCCAGTTGGCGGACCTCGTTGGCGACCACCGCAAAGCCGCGACCTTGCTCTCCCGCGCGAGCGGCTTCTACGGCAGCGTTCAACGACAGAAGATTGGTTTGGCTAGCGATCTTGGCAATCGACTCCGTGATCGTGTTGATGCTTTGCGACTGCTTATGCAGTGCATCGATTAGCTCTTGCGCCTTTGCCAGGGTTTGGGCAGCTTGCTCGGAGCCTTTCACCATTTCATCCAAGTGGTCCAGGCTATCCTTGGCGGTGCGTTCGATTTGCGAGGTGCTGCTCTGGGCCGAACTGATGGTGCCTGATGTGGCATTGGCTTTTTCGACCAGTGGCGTGATGTCGCTGGCGAACTTGACGACTTCGACGACATTGCCATCAGCATCCGTCACCGGGTTATAGGTTGCTTCCAGCCAGACCGTCTTACCATGGGCATCTACTCGCTCGAACCGCCCTTTATTGAATTCCCCCTTAGCCAAGCGTTGCCAAAAATTCGGCTGTTGACGGTAAAAGTCGGGTCGGCAGAACATCTTATGGTGCTGTCCAATCAGCGTATCGCGACGATACCCCATGACGTTTTCAAAGTTCTTGTTGACGTCCAGTATGTAGCCTTCGGGAGAGAACTCAATCACCGCCATAGAGCGGTGCAGGGCGTGAAGCAAGGCATCTTGATGTCGCGCTTCCTGGTGGCTGCTGGTGACCTCATTGGCAACTTTAAAAATTTCCGTAACTTTGCCAGAGCGCGAGCAAATCGGTAGATAGGTAGCTTCCAGCCATACCTCGTCACCATTCTCTTTGAAACGGCGAAAGCGGCCGTGATGACTTTCACCTCTGGCAAGCTTTTGCCAAAACTGCTGATACTCTGGTCGTTGCGCTTCGGCGGCATCGCAAAAAATGCGGTGGTGCTGCCCCTTAATATCCTGTAACCGACAGTCCATGACGTCCAGAAACGGCTGGCTGGCGTGTTTGATCACTCCCTGCGGTGTAAAGAAGATACAGGCAGTGTGAGTAAGCAGCGCTTGATAAAGAGATGCATTTAAAAAAGGAGTATGCATTGTTGCCTTCTCTATTTTCAGTGTTCCATACAGGAGGAGGCGCAAGGGGAGGCACCTAAGATAAACATGGCATGGTTTTTCTTGGAAAGGTAATTTTTATTAGCCGTGCGCGATGTTTTTTCAAGCCGAGCCTTTATCCACTATAGACGTTTTAATTAAAGCATCGGCCCATGGAAAATGTGAAAAAATGCAAACTTTCTTACTCAAGTGATTGATACTAATAGCCCCCGAAAAAGCAGTGGTTTTTACGGATTGACACTGCTGCTTGCATCGCGTGATAAAGTAAACCTAAGCTCATGATGTGGGCAATGAAGTCTGCGCCACCAGGGTATAACGTGATGCTCAACAAACGCTGGCAACACATCAGTCAATACAAATTATCCCCTGACGTCGATAACGATGCATTGGACAGGCTCATTGCGTCGGTCGCCGATTTTTTTGAGTTCCCCATTGCGCTGGTGTCCGTTCTCGGCCAGAAACAGTGGTTCATCGCCAAGTCGGGGTTGGACGTGGACTTCACGTCGTTAGAGGACGCGTTTTGTCGCCATGTGGTTGCCTTAAGGGCACCGCTGGTCATTGAGGACGCCAGCCAGCATCCTGATTTTCGTGATAACCCGCTCGTGCTAGCCGCTCCGCATATTCGCTTCTATGCGGGTGTTCCGCTGACCGCAGGTGGGCGTGAAGTGGGGGCCGTGTGCTTGATCGACAGCCGTCCTAATACGCTCTCCGACAAAGATTTGCGCTTTTTGGAGTCGCTAAGCTATTTCATAAGCGACTATATCCATCTGATTGATAAACAACGGGCGGGAATCAGCGATGGCGATTTCGCCATGATGATCGAGTCCGCAGACGTAGGCGTTTGGGACTGGGAGATATCCAACGACCACAACGTGTTCAACCAGCGTTGGTGTGAGATGCTGGGTCTGGAGAGCGATGAGGTAGAGAGCCGCTCTAGCTTCTGGAAAAGTTTGATTCATTCCGACGACTTTACGTCGGTCAACAACGCCATTCGGCGGCACTTGGCGCAGGAAGACGAGGTATTGAACGTCGAGTATCGGATGCGTCATGCCGAAGGCCATTGGCTCTGGGTGAACACCTACGGCCGAGTGGTCGCCAACGACAGCGCAGGGCGACCACTGCGTTTAACCTGCGTGACTCGGGATATTTCGGACAAAAAGAGCGCCGAGCTGCGTGAGCGAAAGCAGGTGCAGTTACTCAACTTCATGAACCGCGCCCAGAGCGTTTTTCTTCACGAAAAAGACATCCGCCACTCCTGCGAGCTGATCTTCGACGAGCTATTACATCTCGCAGAGAGCCAGTTTGGGCTGATCGGCCAGGTGCAAGTGCGAAGCGACGGAGAGAAGTCCCTGTTCATCCACGCGCTTTCGAACATCAGCTGGAGCGAGGAGACCAATGAGCAGTACCGTGCCTACCAACGGGGCGAGCTATTTTTCAACAACCTAGACAATCTGTTTGGCCATGTGGTGACCAGTGGCCATGTCGTGTTAGCCAATCGCCCTCGCCAGCATCATGCGTCTCGCGGGACACCCGCAGGCCACCCTCCCTTGCTGCGATTTTTGGGTTTACCGATCAAAATTGCCGATGAAACCGTTGGGATGATTGGGCTTGCCAATAAAGAAGAAGATTATACCGAAGAGGATGCGCTGTTTTTACAGCCCCTTTTAGATACATTGGGTGCGCTGTTTTATGCTTTGGACGTCGAAAAGTCACGTCACCATGCAGAACAGCAGTTGCGCTATCTTGCTGAAACGGATGTATTAACGAAATTACCCAATCGGCGTGCTTTTATAGAGCGCACATCGGCGTTTTATTCTCAGCTTAAATTTACTTTTTCTATTGCAGTTATTGATATCGACTATTTTAAATCGATTAACGACCAGTACGGACATCAGGTCGGTGATGAAGTGCTTCAAGAGGTAGCGTTCCGCTTAAGTCACTCGCTGCGCTCCGATGACTTGGTCGCGCGGCTTGGGGGCGAAGAGTTTGGTATCTGTTTATACGATACCCACGATGCCCCGACGTTGGAGCTACTTCGCCGAGCGATCGCCGAGACCCCCATCTTGACCAGCGAAGGCGCAGTACATGTCACGGTAAGCATTGGTGCCTGCCAAGTGAAGCCGAGAGGCAGCGCGGAGCACTGGGAGGAAGACCTTCGCCGTGCCGATATGGCACTGTATCGCGCCAAGAAAGAGGGACGTAATCGCGTTCGATGGCATATGCCGAGTAAGGAGACCAGTTTTACATAGGTGGGCTGGCGGCGCAGCGGTGAGTTGCCTAGGCTAGTGATTGACACCTGATGATCGAGTCTCTATAACGCTATTTCACCCACTACCTAGAGCTTCCATGTTCCTCCTCATCACGATTGCTACGTTCTCAATCGCGTTCTCCTTTCTGTGTTCTATTCTAGAAGCAGCGCTGCTGTCGATTACGCCGAGCTACATTGCCAAGCAAAAAGAAGACAATCCAAAGCTGCATACAGCGCTGACCAAGCTGAAAACCAATATTGACCGGCCGTTAGCCGCGATTTTGACCCTCAACACCATTGCCCACACGGTTGGTGCAACGGCCGTTGGTGCCCAGGCGGCGGTCGTATTCGGCGAGTCTTCCATCGCGATCGTCTCTGCCGTCATGACCATGCTGATTCTGGTCCTGTCAGAGATCATCCCCAAAACGATCGGCGCCACCTACTGGCGCGGCCTGGCTCCGCTGTTGCCGAAGCTTTTGAACCCGATGATCATTGGGCTGCTGCCCTTCATCTGGATGTCGGAGCAAATTACGCGTCGCCTAGGCAAATCTGAGCACGATGTGGACCTGCGTGACGAAATCAAAGTGCTCGCGCGAGTGGGTCTCGAAGAGGAGGTGCTGGATGCTGACGAATCACGCACCATCATCAACATGCTCAACCTGCACGATATTCTGGTGAACAAGGCCATGACGCCGCGCACCGTGTGCGAAACCGTGCCACCGAACATGACCGTCAGCGAATTCGACGAGCAGTACGGGAAAGCACCGTTCACCCGTTTCCCGGTGATGGACAACGGCGAGCAGGCGTTTGGGTATGTGCATAAGGCCGATATGTACCACGCCGACGACACCAAAACGATGCGTGAGTTGATGCATCCCATTGGCAGCGTCGACGTCTCCAATAATGTGGAGCAGGTCTTCACCTCCATGTTGAAAGATCACCTTCATATGCGAGTGGTCTACGATGAGCACGGCACCTTCGTGGGGCTGATCACGCTGGAGGACATTATCGAGACTATCTTGGGTCAAGATATCGTCGATGAAACCGACAGCGTGGCGAACCTGCGCCACTACGCGAAACAGCGCTGGGTTAAGCGGATTAAACGCGAAGAGAAAGACGTGAAACCGGCAGAGTGAACGCCGCCGTCATCTCATTGTCTTTAGCGCTAAACGTTCTATAGTGAAGGCGTTGAAAGTCATATAAGGTATGAGAACCACTTCACGTTAACGAGGAGCAACGATGTCATTACGTATCAATGCAGTCGTGCCTGATTTCGAAGCAGAGACGAGCCACGGTCCGATCCGTTTTCACGATTGGATCGGCGACAGCTGGGCGATTCTGTTCTCACACCCAAAAGATTTCACGCCGGTATGCACCACGGAGTTCGGCGCCGTCGCAACGCTGAGTGCCGAGTGGGAGAAGCGTGGCACCAAGGTCATCGGTGTGTCCGTCGATGGTGTAGAGGATCACAAGCGCTGGGCTGGCGACATCGAAACCGTGAGCGGCAGCAGCGTCGGCTTCCCGATCATTGCGGATGAGAGTCTCAAGGTCTCCAAGCTGTTCGATATGCTGCCGGAAGATGCTTACCTGCCCGATGGCCGCACCCCCGCCGACAGCGCTACGGTGCGTTCGGTCTTCATCATCGGTCCAGACAAGCAGCTCAAGCTTTCCATGACCTACCCGATGACCGTTGGCCGTAACTTTGCGGAAATTTTGCGCGCGTTGGACGCGCTGCAAACCACGGCAAAGCATGGCATTGCCACTCCGGCGGATTGGACGGTTGGCCAGGATGTCATCATCCCGCCCAGCGTCTCAGACGAAGACGCCAAGCAGAAATTCGGTGAGTTTGATGCCGTACTGCCTTATCTGCGCAAGACCAAGCTGCGTTAAGCACGCCGATAGTACGCGTTAAAGATAGTACGCGTTAAAAAAGCCCCGTCAGCACAAGCTGGCGGGGCTTTCGTGTTCCTAGGGCGTCACCGTTAGGCAGGTTCGAGCGTCAGACGTTCAATGGAGTGAGAAACGCTCTGTGCCCCTTGAAGAATTTCGTTCACGATCGACTCGATCTCCTGCACGCTGGTCTGGCTGGTTTGTCCCTGTTCCACTACCTGCTGCATCGCCTCAGTGGTGCGCAACACCAAGGCGCTATTCTCCTTGAGCACTCGGGTGATCTCGTTGACGGCATCGCTAGAGCCTCGGGCGAGCTGACGCACCTCGTTAGCCACGACTGCAAAGCCGCGCCCCTGCTCGCCCGCCCGGGCGGCTTCCACCGCCGCATTGAGAGAGAGCAAGTTGGTTTGGCTGGCAATTTGAGCAATCGTGTTGGCCGTTTTATTGATCTGCTCTGCCTGTGTATTGAGATCGCTAATCAAGCGCTGCGCGTCTCCCAGCGTGCTGCTGGCATGCTGAAAGTGAGTGATGACTTTACGCAGATGCTCAAGCCCCTCTTGTGCAATGCGCTCGGTCTGATTGGAAGAGGTACGAGCGCTGCCCACGGTGGCGCGAGCGGCTTCGGATGCTTCCATGGCGCGGGTAATGTCCGTGGCGAATTTCACCACCTTCACCACCTTGCCATCATCGTCCACGATGGGGTTGTACGTGGCTTCCAGCCATACCACGCGGCCCTTTGCATTCAAGCGCATGAACTTGCCTTGCTTGAACTCACCCTTGGCGAGCTGCTTCCAGAAGTCTGGGCGCTGCTGGTAGAACTCCTTCGTGCAGAACATACGATGATGCTCGCCACGGATGTCATGTAGCGAATAGCCCATGGCCTGCTCGAAGTTGCGGTTGGCGTCCAGAATGTAGCCATCGGGGGTGAACTCGATGACCGCCATCGAGCTATCCAGCGCCTGTAAGATGGCACGTTCACGAGCGGCGCGCTGATGCTTCTCGGTGACGTTGCTGGCCACTTTGAACACCTGCACGACGTTGCCTCGGCGATTTTTGATAGGAACGTAGGTGGCCTCTAGCCAAACCTCTTCACCGTAGGCATTGATACGGCGAAAACGTCCTTGCTGACCCTCTCCTGCGGCCAGCGCTTTCCAGAAGGAGGTATACGCTGCGCTCTGGGTGTCTTCTGGATAGCAGAACATACGGTGATGCTGCCCTTTGATCTCGTCCAGAGAGTAGCCCACCGTTTCTAGAAATAGCGGGCTAGCATCCTGAATGATGCCCTCGACAGAGAAGTAGATACAGGCCGTGTGCTGGGCCAGGGCGCCACGTAAATTTCCAGAGGAAAAGGGGCTGAACATGGGGGCAGACTCTCAAACGCAGTATTGTAAATGCGCTTAGAATAGACCAGTTTCTTATAGAAAACACTGTTTTGTATCGGTGTGGCACAAAATGTCACAATGGTAAGGTTAAGTATCTGTTTTAACGTAAGTTAACGATTAGGGGCAGGTAGGTGGGGTCGCCGTGGCGGAAAACCCGAGATGAGTAAACCAGGCGCTGGCGCTGCCGCCTGCGTTGTCCCCGTCGCTCATCAAGGCGATGCCGTGAATCTCGTCGGGCGCACTGCCAAACAGCGTTCGGTAGTCGGCGCGCACATCACGGACTTCTGCCTGCCACTGGCCGACGTTGTGTTCGCCACTTTGTAGGGCCAGAAGATGGGCGCGGTCGGTGAATGCGTTGGGCCAATGAGTGCCTTGCGGCTGTTGGGACGCCCAGACGTAGTTTACGGATTCGACTTGCCAAGGCAGCAGGCCGGTTTTCCGGGCGACGTACACCCTCGCCGGATAGTCGTCGCCCGCTTGGGTGGTTTCGTCCAATCCTGGGTAGATACCGCTCACTTGCCAGCACCAGTGCAGATACGGTGTGGCGTTTAGGTCGATGGTTCGCTCAAGATAGCGAGCGGAGGCTTGCCCCAAGGCATCTGCTTGAAGCACGCGCTGGCCGGATTTTTCCACCACCCGGTACTGCGTTTCTCCAGCGAAGCTACGCGTTGGCCATGTCATCATTCGCTCCGGTGTAAAGCGCACCTCCTGTGCCAAGGCCGCATGCGCGATGACGCTGCTGACGCCCAGGCCCATGACCAAGCGTTGCCAAGCCGCATAGGACAGCGTGTGGTTCGGTCTTTGGCTACGCGTCATGGCGGTCATCTCCGGCGGGGGCCGCAGGGTGGCGGTGTCCTAGGTCGTGCATGAGATCGAACTGGCGCGCGCAAGCTCGGCAGGCGCTACAAATGGAGAGGTGTACACGCAGCGCCGTGCGCTCTTTGAAGGTCAGCTTTCTATCCAACTTGAGCGACATCAAGCGCGTCGCTTCTCGGCACATCAGCATACGGATTTACTCCTGCTCGCGAATCCAACCGCGCTCTAAGCACTCTCGAAGGCGCAGCCGAGCCCGGTGTAAAATAACCCAACAGTTGGTTTCGGAGACGCCGGTTTCCTTACAGATATCGTCAGTGGAGAGCCCCATCAATTCCCGCAGGCTGAAGATACGGGCAATGTTCTCGGGGAGGGCGAGCATGCAGGCGTCGAACACTTGCCAAAAGCGTTGATTGTCTAGCACATGCTCAGGCTGCCCCCAGTCGTTGGGTCGCGCGTTGGGTTGCCAATGCCCATTGGCTTCGAACAGGCGGTCTAAGGTATCGTCATCGAGATCCTCGTTCAGCGGCTGCCAGCGCCCCTGCTTTTTTTGATGGCGCAGCTGATCGAGAATTTTGAATTTCAAAATGCCGAATACCCAGGTTTCGAACTCTGAGCGGCCCTCGAAGGTGGCGCTTTTTTCGAAGGCAGTCAGCAGCGTTTCCTGGACGGCATCTTCAGCGGCGGCGGCATCTCTGAGCTGCAAGCGCGCAAAGGCGACTAGGCGAGGGCGCATGTGGCTGAAGTGCGTAGCGGCCAGCGAAGCGGTGATGGTCACGGTGTCCCCTTGTCGTTGTTCATTCCTTCTCATCGCACATCGAGTTTACGATATTCATGGAAAATACGCTGTTATTAGGATTTTTAGGCAGTTTGGTGGCTGGGCTATTGACCGCCGTGGGGGCGTTGCCCGTGCTGCTGGGCAAAACGCCAAGTCGGGGGTTTCGTGATTTAGCGCTGGGCTTTGCGGCCGGGGTGATGCTGGCGGCTTCGTTTTTTTCCCTGATCATTCCTGCCCTGGAGGCCGCAGAAATCTATTACGCCGGCGGGCCGGTGCCCGCAGCGCTGGTATGCACTGCGATTTTGCTCGGCATGGGGGCCATTGCGCTGCTCAACGAAGGTTTGCCGCACGAACACTTCCAGCAGGGGAGAGAGGGGCCGGAAGCCGCTTCGCTGCGTCGCGTATGGCTGTTTGTGTTTGCCATTGCGATTCATAACCTACCGGAAGGGCTGGCGGTCGGCGTGGGTTTCGGTGCCAATGGCTTAGAGGGGGGGATGCCGCTGGCGCTTGGCATTGGCTTGCAGAACATGCCGGAAGGGTTAGCGGTGGCCGTCGCGCTAATGGGGGAAGGCTACTCCAAGTGGCGCTCCTGGTCGATCGCGGCGCTGACCGGGCTCATCGAGCCGATTGGCGGGCTGTTTGGCGCCAGCGTCGTCACCGTGTCTCAAGTGCTGCTGCCTTGGGGGTTGGCGTTTGCGGCAGGGGCCATGCTCTACGTGATCAGCCATGAGATCATTCCCGAAACCCACCGCTGCGGCCACCAGAAGAAAGCGACGTTTGGCCTAGCGATGGGCTTGGTGATCATGCTGTTTCTCGATGTGTGGCTGGGCTAGGCTCAGCCTTTTAAGTGCTCCACCAGCGCCTGGGCAAAGGTATCGGTGGTGCCGGTGCCGCCCATATCGGGCGTGACCATATCGCGGCGATTCTCTAGCACGGCGCGAATCCCCTGACGAATGGCATCCCCCTTGGCGGTCATGCCGAGGTGGTCGAGCATCTGGGCGGCGGCAAGCAGCAGGGCGCAGGGATTGGCAATTTTCTTGCCTGCAATGTCCGGCGCCGAGCCGTGTACCGCTTCGAAAATCGCCGCTTTCTCACCGATGTTTGCCCCTGGGGCGAGGCCCAAGCCGCCCACGAGTCCAGCGCACAGGTCAGAAAGAATATCGCCGAACAGGTTGGTGGTGACGACTACATCGAACTGATGAGGGTTCATGACCAGCTGCATGCAGGCGTTATCCACGATCATCTCTTGGAATTCGATTTCGGGATACTCGCTGGCGATGTCGCGGGCTACGTCTAAAAAAAGGCCGGAGCTGGTTTTGATAATGTTGGCTTTGTGAACGGCGGTGACTTTCTTGCGGCCATTCTGCTTGGCCAGCTCGAAGGCGTAGCGCACGATGCGCTCGGAGCCTTGGCGGGTCACTTTGATCACCGAGATGCCGGTATTGCCGTCATCGATCATTTCTTGACCGTCGGAGAGGTAAGCCCCTTCAGTGTTTTCCCGCACGGTGATCATGTCGATATCATCGTAGCGGGAGCGGGTGCCCGGAAAGCTGATGGCGGGGCGCACGTTGGCATAGAGGTCAAAGTGGCGGCGTAGCTGCACGTTAATCGATGAAAAGCCCTTACCAATCGGCGTGGTGAGCGGGCCTTTCAGGGCAATGCCGTGCTTTTCGATGGCATCCAACGAGGCTTGGGGAATCAGCGTGCCGTGCTTGTCGAGTGCGACCAAGCCCGCATCGATGAATTCGTAGGTCAACCCGCACTCGAGTGCGTCGAGCACTTGCAGGGTGGCGTCCATGATCTCAGGGCCGATGCCGTCACCTTTGATCACTGCGACTGTCTGGCTCATGTGCGGGTCCTCTCGTTCGGTAGCGTGGGGAAGATCAAGATGTCGAGAAGGCGACGGTAGTATCGCCGTGTGGGTGCCATGGTAAGCCAAGCTTGGGGGAAAGGTCATCGTCTAAACGTCTAGGGCGACGGGTGCGAACGGGCCTGTTTGCTGGTAGAATACCGCGCTCAAGACGACTGGAGCGCACTTGGCTGCCGCTCCTCGCCTGAATAACGATGATAGAACAGCAAGGTTTATCTGTAATGAACAATGTCATGGCAGCCGTTGCTCTGCCGACACCAGGGCTGATGACTCCACCCTAGGTTTTCCCCTCCTTATCAGCGCCATAACGCTCTTCGCGTTATATCGGTGCTATGGCACCCCGTTGCCGCTATTTAGCTATCGGCGCATGTGCGTCTTCGATTGGTAGCATTCATCCGACAATCTATTCCTAACGTGCGCTCTTGTGCTGCCTTTGTGTGCGGCTGCGGCGCGCAATGTCTTTAACCCCCTAACCATGGACTCCCTGAATGGCACTTTTCAGTAAGCATGAGTGGTTCTCTAACATTAAGGGCGACACGCTCTCAGGTATTGTCGTCGCGCTGGCGCTAATTCCTGAAGCGATCGCCTTTTCCATTATCGCGGGCGTGGACCCGAAAGTGGGGCTGTATGCCTCGTTCTGTATTGCGGTCGTTATCGCCTTTACCGGTGGCCGCCCCGGCATGATCTCTGCGGCCACCGGGGCGATGGCGCTGCTGATGGTGACACTGGTGAAAGAGCACGGGCTCGAGTATTTGCTGGCCGCCACGCTGCTGACCGGCGTGCTACAAATCATTGCGGGTTACCTGCGGCTGGCGGAGCTGATGCGTTTTGTCTCTCGCTCGGTGGTCACTGGGTTCGTGAATGCGCTGGCGATCCTGATTTTCATGGCGCAACTGCCGGAGCTGACCAACGTGACGTGGCACGTGTATGCCATGACGCTGGCAGGCCTGGGGATTATCTATCTATTCCCTTATTTGCCGATGATTGGTAAATCGGTGCCTTCCCCGCTGGTATGCATCGTGGTGCTGACGGTGGTGTATATGGTGAGCGGTATGGATATTCGCACCGTGGGCGACATGGGCGAACTGCCCGACACGCTGCCGGTTTTCCTGTGGCCGAACGTGCCGCTGACTCTCGAAACGCTGATGATCATCTTCCCTTATGCGATCATGCTGGCAGTCGTGGGCCTGTTGGAATCGATGATGACCGCCACGATCGTGGACGATCTGACCGACACGCCCAGCGACAAGAACCGCGAGTGTAAAGGTCAGGGCGTCGCCAACATTGGTGCGGGTTTAATGGGTGGTATGGCTGGCTGCGCAATGATCGGACAGTCGGTGATCAACATCAAATCGGGGGGGCGTACGCGTTTATCGACGCTGATTGCGGGCGTGGTGCTGTTGCTGATGGTAGTGTTCTTGGCCGATTGGGTATCGCAAATCCCCATGGCGGCACTGGTGGCGGTGATGATCATGGTCTCGATTGGCACCTTTAGCTGGGCCTCCATTCGCGATCTGAAAAAGCATCCGATGAGTACCAATATCGTCATGCTGGCGACCGTCGCGGTCACGGTGGGAACGCATAACCTCGCCATCGGGGTCTTCGTGGGCGTGCTGCTGGCAGCACTGTTCTTTGCCAACAAAGTCGGCAACATCATGTACGTGGGGTCGAAAGAGATAGAGGCCGGCACACAGCGCGAGTATCAAGTGGTAGGGCAGGTGTTCTTTGCCTCGTCCGAGCGCTTTATGGCGGCGTTCGATTTCAAAGAGAGCATCGATAAGGTGACCATCAATCTCTCCAAGGCGCACTTTTGGGATGTCACCGCCGTTCAGGCGCTGGATCGCGTGGTGATCAAGTTCCGCCGTGAAGGAACCGAGGTAGAGCTGATAGGCCTGAACGAAGCCAGCGCTACCGTAGTAGACCGCTATGCCGTTCATAACGACCCGGTCGCAGTCGATAAACTGATGGGCGGCCACTAACCCTCACGGGCACCCTGTCATCGCCGACGCTTACTTGCCGTAAGCGTCGGCTTTTTTGTGGCCTGAGCTGGGAATTAGCCGCTTCGGCACCCAGCGAAGGTACGCGACCATACCCAGCAGCTCGACCAGCGATTGGCATACGATGATGACCACCGCGGCTTGCCAACCGTTGGGCAGGGTGAGCGCAATGGGCAACATGACGAAGGAATTACGGGTGCCGAAGCTAAACACCAGGGTGCGAGTGCTGGTGGGCGGCAGGTTAAAGAGGTGACCAAGCGCTTTGCCCAGCCACGCTGCAACGATCAAGAAGCCTACGAAGATCAACACTGCCTGCCAGAGAAGCTGACGCAAGGCCAACACTTGAGCGACTTGAGTAGCCGCAATGATCAGCACCACGCATGCCAAGAGTGGTACCGGCATCCAACCCAGTGCACGGGTAGCCCGCTCGATGGTGACGAATTTCTGCGCTGCGCGCTCGGTGAGCCAGGCGAGCAGCAGGGGTAGCACCATCAAGCTCAAAAAGGCGCTCAGTAGCGCAGGGGAGAGTGTCAATCGCAACCATTCGCTGCCTAGCAATAGCCATAGATAGGCCGGTAGTGCCGCCATCTGCACGAGCAGCAACAGGGGCGTCGCGGCAATGGCCCGGGCAGCGTCGCCTTTACCTAAATGCGCAAAGGTAACAAACCAGTCGGTGCAAGGCATCAGTAGCACCAATAGGATGCCCGCCAGCACGGGTGGCGGGAGGGGAAGCCACACCACTAACACGCCCAGCAGCGCAGGAATCACAACAAAGTTGCCTACCAACAGCGCCGTCATGAAGCGCGTATCTTGAAGACTCTGCGTTATTTGCAGCAGCGGGATTTGGGTGAAGGTGGCAAAGAGCAGGAAACCGAGCAGCGGCCATAGCGCCTGCCCAAACGCTGCCATCGCTTCTGGCTCCAGCAGGCCCAGGCAGAGCCCAAGCGCGATAAACGCTAGATAGATCCATGACTGCTGCTGTTCGAGCTGTTCGCGTTTCAAGAGATTAGGTCACGGTTGCTTTCAAAAAGGCCAGGCGCTCGCCCACCCAGGCGGCGGCGACGCACAGTGGTAAGCTGCCTACGCCGTAAAGCAGCGCCAGCCCTAGGTGGCTCTGCTGCGTCAGGTGCAGCGTTTCTAGGCTAAAGAGCGAAAAGGTAGTGAAGCCGCCGCAAAATCCTGCTATCAGCAGCGGTTGCTGTCGTGCCAGCGCGCCTCGAGGCAGGCGGGACGTCGTCGCGGCTATCCAGCCGATGAGGCAGGACCCCAACACGTTGACCAGCAGCGTCCCCCAAGGGAAGTGGCTACCTAGCACGGCCATCGACACCAGCGAGACGCCATAGCGCAGCACGCTCCCCAGAGCGCTGCCAAGGCCGACGGCGAGATAGGCGTTAACGTTCATCGAGGGCTCCTCTTCAACCCTGGGCCAGCCACCAGCCCAATGCTGCCATGGTGATGCCCAGCAGTAGCGTAGCGACCATGTTGAGCGCGGCACGCATCGCCTGGCCGCGTTGCCACAGCTCAAGGGTCTGTAAGCTAAACGATGACACCGTGGTATAGCCACCGAGCAGGCCCGCTATCGCAAATAGCCAAAACGGCTGTGCGTTAGGCACGCCGTAAATGCCTAGCAGCCCTCCAGCAAGAAATGCACCGCTGGCATTTACAAGCAGCGTGCCCCACGGGAAGACTTTACCCAGTAAATGGGCCATGGCATTGGAGACGGCAAAGCGTGCCATCCCGCCCAGTGCGCCGCCCAAGCCGACAAGTACGACGTTGGTGATGCCATGTCCCATATGACGCCTCGCGCTGTGTTGGTGAAAATCGCTAGGCGGCTAAGTGTAACACCGCAAGGGAGCGCGCGCAGACAGCGGCAGTCGAGCAAAAAAGCAGGCGCTACGGTGTTGCCGATCCGCCTCTTCGTGTACAAAAGAGTCAGAATAACGATAACTTTTCATGCACCCGCGCAAGGAGACGCCCTTATGTCTGATTACGTGTTAGCAGCCATCGACGGTTCTCACTACTCAGAAAGTGTGTGTGACTATGCGGTGTGGGCCGCCACGGCACTCTCAGCCCCGCTGCGTTTTCTGCACACCGTCGACAATCACGCCCAGGTCGCAGAGCCTGACCTGACGGGCCATCTCGGCCTAGGCACCCGGGAGCACCTGTTGGAACAGCTCTCGGACATCGAAGAGCAGCGCGGAAAACTGGCCCGCGAACAGGGGCGGTTAATGTTGAATGCCGCGAGGGAGCGAAGCGAGGCGGCCGGCTTTTCAGAACCTCCCTGCATGCAGCGCAACGGCACCCTCGTGGATATTCTGGCGGAACATGAGAAAGAGATCCGACTGCTGGTGCTTGGTAAGCGAGGAGAAACGGCGCATCAGGCCAACGGCCACCTTGGGTCTAACCTCGAGCGTGTCGTTCGCGAGCTTCATCGGCCCATTTTGATGGTGACCAAAGCGTTCACCCCGCCCAAGCGCATTCTCATGGCCTTCGATGGTAGCAATACGGCCCGCAAAGGGGTGAACATGCTGGCCAAAAGCCCGCTCTTTGACGGTGCAGAGTGTCACGTGGTGATTGTCGGGGCGGACACCGCAGAGAACCGCTCCCAGCTTGAGTGGGCTACCGAGACCCTTCGCTCTGCGGGGCACCAAGCCGAGGGGGCGATTCGTGCGGGGGAGGTCGAAGAAGCACTACGTGCCTATAAAGAGGAGCAGGGAATCGATCTTCTCGTGATGGGCGCATACGGCCACTCGCGCATTCGTCATTTGCTAGTGGGCAGCACCACCACGGCGATGCTGCGTCACGCCCACTTGCCGGTCTTGATTTTACGCTGAGCCATGAGGGCCGCATGGCGTTGGCCGCTGCGCCGTCGGGCGGCGGCCAACGGTGCGATTCAAGCGAGGCTGGTCGCCACTTGCTGGGCAGCATGAGCAGGCTGTGCCGCATTGATCCCAGAAAGCACGGCTTTGAGTGACGCGCTCACCGTGTCGCTATCTTCCGCGACGGCGCATACGCGCTGACCATCGATGTTGAGCTGCACAAACGCGATGGCGTTGGCCTCACTATCGCCGCCCAGCGAGTGCTCGCTGTAATCGAGTATGGCGACGTGGCTGCCGGTATGGCGTTTCCAAGCGTCGGTGAAGGAGGACATTGCGCCATTCCCCGTGCCGGATAAACGTAGCGTGTCGGCACCTTGCCACAGCGTGATGTCGATCCCCTCCTGCTGCCCCTTCGACAGCCGATAGTCGGCCAGCGCGAGCGGCGCACCATGGGAGAAATGATCGAACATCACTTGGCGAATCATCTCGCTGGAAAGCTCGCTATTACGGCGTTCGCTCTCTTTTTGCACGTAGGGAGCCAGCGCGAGCATCATCCAACGAGGCAGGTTGATGCCGTAGTCGCGCTCCAGCAGAAAGGCCATGCCGCCTTTACCCGACTGGCTGTTCACCCGAATGACGGCCTGATAATCCCGGCTAATGTCGTGAGGGTCGATGGGCAGATAGGCCACTTGCCACGGTTCGTCGGGTTTTTGATGTTTGAGCGACTTACGAATCGCATCCTGGTGGCTGCCAGAAAAAGCGGTATACACCATCTCACCCACCCAGGGGTGGCGGGGGTGCATCGCAATCCCGGTGCACTCGTGCACTACTTGAATGATCTCGTCGGGATTGGAAAGATCCAGCTCAGGGTCGATACCCTGGCTATAGAGGTTCATGGCCAGCGTAACGATGTCCATGTTGCCGGTGCGTTCACCGTTACCCAACAAGGTACCCTCGACCCGGTCGGCCCCCGCCAGCAGCGCCAGCTCCGCGGACGCCACGGCACCGCCCCGGTCATTATGGGTATGCACCGAAATGATCACGCTGTCGCGGCGGCTAATATGCTGGCAGAAGTACTCGATCTGATCAGCGTGATGGTGGGGGCCTGCCACTTCCACGGTGGTGGGCAAATTGAGAATGCACTTGTTGTCTGGGGTGGGCTGCCAAACATCCATCACCGCTTCGCAGATGGCCAGCGAGAAATCGATTTCGGTGCTGGAGAAGCTCTCCGGCGAGTACTGAAAGCGCCAGTCAACCTCGGGATACTGTTCGGCATACGTCTTCACCCACGTCGCCCCCTGAACGGCGATATCGGTGATACCGTCGCGGTCCATCTCGAACACCCGCTCTCGTTGGATCGTGGACGTGGAGTTGTACAGGTGGATGATGGCGCGCTTGACGCCCACCAATGACGCGAACGTTTTTTCGATCAGGTGTTCCCGGCACTGCACGAGCACGGCGATGGTCACGTCGTCAGGAATTTGATCCTCTTCGATCAACCAGCGCACGAAATCGTAATCCGGCTGGCTAGCGGAGGGAAAGCCGACCATCACTTCCTTGATACCGACTTTGATGATCTGATGCCAGAAGCGCTGTTTCTGTTCGACCGTCATCGGCTCGAGCAGGGCCTGATTGCCATCGCGTAGGTCTTCGCTCACCCAGATGGGCGCTTGGGTCAGCTCCCGGTCGGGCCACTGACGGTCAAACGTGGGCACCCGTGGAGCAGGACGATATTTGCGATGATCAAAAGCAGGCATGGTGAGTTTCCTGAAAACGGTGAGTTGTTGGGGGCGGCCGCTTGTGGCGCAAGCCGCTCGAGCGTGCTCTGTCAGGGTAAGAAGAGCCTTGGGGGACGCCTGGGTAAGGCGTCAATCGAGGACCGCTTGTGGCAGTCAACACAGTCTAAGGCATGGGTCGCGACAGGTTATTGCGAAAATATGGCTTTTACAGGATTTAATGGCAGAATATATCAATAACTATTTTTAAATTGGCAGGAGTTACCGGCATGGCTACCACGCCTTTGACGCTCGACCGTTTCGACCGCCGTATTCTGGAGGTCCTGCAGCAGGAGGGACGCATCAGCAATCAGGAGCTTGCCGAGCGCATCGGGCTATCGCCTTCGCCCTGTTTACGGCGCGTGCGGGCCTTGGAGGAGCATGGGCTGATTACCCAATATCGGGCAGTGGTGGATGCGCGCCCGCTCGGGTATCAGCTCATGGCGCTTTTGCATATCTCGATGGACCAGCACACGCCCGAGCGCTTCGATAACTTCGAACGCCATATCCGTAACATTCCCAACGTGGTGGAGTGTTTGATCATTACCGGGCAAGCGGCGGATTTTCAGCTCAAAATTCTGGTGAAGGACATGGATGATTACCAACACCTGCTCCTCCACGTGATCAACCGTATCGAAGGAGTCACCGGGGCCCACACGAGCTTCGTACTGCGCCGTGTGTTCGAGCATCGCCCCGTGCCGACCTAATGCTCGCTGGCTAACGAAGCATAGGCAGCGGCTGGGTAGCGGTTTACACTGCCTTTTTGCATCGACCTAGGAGAACGAACCATGAGCATTCAGCGTCATGATACAAAAGCCCGCATGAGCCGTGCGGTGATTCATCAGGGCGTGGCCTATTTGTGCGGCCAGGTGGCGGGCCCCGACGCGCGCCATGGCGATATCACCGCCCAGACCGAGAGCATGCTGGCGCGGGTCGATGCACTGCTGACAGAGATCGGCTCCAGCCGTGAGCAGCTGCTGAGCGCCACGATTTACCTGAAAGATGGCGGTGATTTTGCCGCCATGAACGCGGTATGGGATGCCTGGGTACCGGAAGGTCATGCACCGGCACGCACCTGCGTATGCGCGCCAATGCCTGCCGACGAGTTGAAAGTCGAGATTACCGTGACGACGGCGGTGGACGCGTAACCCTAGCGACGCTTATTTGGTGGGTTTTTCCACTGGAAACCGAGTATCGCGCAGGCTGTCCTTGATCTTTTTTAGGTGCGGCAAGAAATCTTCGCCGCGCCTAAGCGTCACCCCAGTGGCGAGAGCATCGATCAGCGTAAGTTGAATGACCCGAGAAGTCATCGGCATGTAGTGGTCGGTATCTTCGGGAGTGGCGACTTCCAGCGTGGCCGTGCACTCCTGCGAGAGCGGAGAGTCTGGCGCGGTAATCCCCAACACCACGGCGCCAGCCTCTCTGGCTACCTTGGCAATGTCGACCAGCTCACGCGTGCGCCCGGTGTAGGAGATGATCACCACCACATCGCCGGTATGGCAGGCCGCTGCCACCATGCGCTGCATCAGCACGTCGACGTACGCCATGACCGGCAGGTTGAAGCGGAAGAATTTATGCTGGGCGTCCTGCGCGACGGCGCCTGATGCCCCCAACCCAAAAAAGTGAATCTGCTTGGCTTGCGTCAGATAATCCACCATCCGCTCGACGGCCGCCATGTCCACTTCCCGCTGAGCTTCATCAAGCGCGGCAATGGTCGCCCCAAAGATTTTATGGGTGTACTGCGTGGCGGTATCGCCGGGTTCGACGGCGCGGGTTACATAAGGCGTGCCGCCTGCTAGGCTTTGGGCCAGTTTGATTTTGAAATCGGGATAGCCCTTGGCGCCGAAATTACGGCAGAACCGGTTGACGGTAGGCTCACTGACGCTCGCCGCTTGGGCGAGGCTGGCGATGCTCAGGCTGGTGGCCGCTGCGGGATCTTCCAAGATGACGTTCGCGACTTTACGCTCAGAGCGGTTCAATTCTTCCAAGCGTTCCCGTAAGCGGTCTAGCAGGTCATGCGCCATTAACTGACTCCGTGGCAAGCGTTAGATGTGAATGGGGTGTCCACTCCCTGCACCAGTGATAGAACTCATCGGCGGGCAGCGGACGAGCATAGTAATACCCTTGTGCAGCTTCGCAACCAATTGAACGTAAGTAGTCGGCCTGGGCGGCGGTTTCGATGCCTTCGGCCACCACGTCGCAGCCCACGGCATGGGCAAGCTGGGTGATGGTGAGCGCTAGATGCCGGTCGATTGGATCTTTTTCGATGTCCATGACGAAGGCACGGTCGATTTTCAACGTCGAGAACGGCAGCGTTTTGACATATGCCAGCGACGAGTGCCCGGTACCAAAGTCATCGATGGCCACGGCTATGTTCACCTCGGCCAGTTGCGCTAGCTGAATGCGCGCATTGTGCATATCACTAAGCAGGCCCGACTCGGTGACTTCCAGGGCGAAAAACCGCTCCGGTATGCCGTGCTTGGCCAAGCGAGCAAGCAGGTTTTCGGCAAAGTCCTTACGCGCCAGCTGGCGCGCCGCCACGTTCACGGCAATATGGAAATTGTCGTCCAGTAGCCCCTTGGCCCGCCAGTCGGCAATATAGCGCATGGCTTCTTCCAGCACCCATTCGCCAATCGAGAGGATATCACCGCTCGCCTCTGCCAGCGGAATGAAATCGCCGGGAGAGACGTGGCCCAGCTCTGGGTGATGCCAGCGTAGCAGCGCCTCAGCCCCGATCACGCGCTGGGTCTCGAGCGAGAGCTTGGGCTGAAAGGCGAGCGACATTTCCCCGCGCTGGGTCGCGCCACGAATGGCCTGCTGCAGATGCAGCCGATGGCGCTGCTGGTTTTCCAGGGTTTCGTTGTAGCTTTGCAACCTGAGTGAGCCGCTTTGCGGCAGCGCCAGGGCGGCCATGTGCACCAAGCGCTCGGTCTTGAAATGGCCTTGAGACCAGCTGATGCCGATGCGGGCGTTCAGCGGTAGCAGCAGGTCGCCCAAGGTTTGATCGTGCTCGAAGCAGCTCAACAGTCGCGAGGCCAACTGGCGCAGCTCGCTCAGCTCGGCCGTTGGGGTGATCACCAAGAGTTCGCTGCCGCCCCACAGCCCGAGCGTGCTGCTCGCTTCCAACTGATCGTCGAGCCGATGGCTGATATGCACCATGAGCTGGTCGGCAATGCCGTAGCCATGTAAACGGACGACATCATCGAGGTGATCCAGCGCGATGAACAACAACCCCGTGGGGCGGCCCTGTCGCGCCGCGTCGGCCAGGTACTGCGTTAGCGCCCGCCGGTTGGGGAGTTGGGTGATGGGGTCGGTACGCGACTGGCGGTCCAGCTCTTCGGTGCGTTTGGCGACCATTTGCTCAAGTGTTTCGGCCTGCTTGTCGCGCACCTGATAGCGATGCTCCACGCTTAGGGTGTTGCGTATCCGCTGCAGCACTTCGTCATGCTTGAAGGGTTTGGTCAGAAAGTCGCGCACTCCCATGCTTAACGCTCGGTGACGCGTTTCGTCATCGATTTGTGCGGTCAGCACGATAACCGGCGGCGTATGTTCGGCAAACGTTGACTGCAGCTGCTCCATGACGCCGTAGCCATCGAGGTAGGGCATACGAATGTCGAGCAAGATCAGGTCGGGGAGTGCCGCTTGGCAGTGCGCCAGCACAAGCCGCGGGTCGCTGAGGCCGTGCACATTGTCGAATCCCTGGTCGTCCAGCAGGTCCAGCAGTAACTCGACGTTGATGCTGTTGTCATCCACTACCAGTAGATGCTTGTTCATAAACGTCATGGCGCCTTCCTTGGTGTTTCTGTGACAGAGGCTGCCGATACGTAGCGACTCAGTGTCGAGGAGAGTTGGTCGATATCAATCGGCTTGGTGAGATAGTCGGCAAACCCAGCGGCTAAACCGTGCGCTCGGTCGCGCTCCATGGCGTTCGCGGAGAGTGCCACCACCGGAATATGCTGCAATCGCGGATCGTGCTGAATCGCATCCAGCGCTTGATAGCCGTTCATGCCGGGCAAATGAATGTCCATCAGCACCAAATCGGGGGGAGAATGGCGCATGATGTCGAGCCCCAACTCGGCACTGGTGACGGTCTGCAGCCGCACTTGATCAAAATCCTCCATGATCTCTTCCATCAAACGCTGGTTAGTGGGGTTGTCTTCGATATACAGCAGGTGTAGGCGACGTGGGTTCGCCGCGGCGTTGGATAGCGTTCTCGCCACCGATGATTCATTCGGGGGGCTGGCCTTGGTGAGCGGAAGCGTGAACCAGAAGGTGGCGCCCTGCCCAGGCGTGCTCGTCACACCGATCTGCCCCTGCATGCGCTCCACCAGCTCACGGGTGATCGCCAGCCCAATACCGGTGCCTTCGATGGTGCCATGCTCGGCATCGAGCCGATTGAACGGTTCGAAGAGTTCGTGTTGGCGCTCCGGCGCGATGCCATACCCAGAATCGGTCACGCGAACGCACAGCTCGCTGCCCTGCTGTTCGACGGTCATCCGTATCGAACCTTGCGGGCGATTGTATTTGATGGCGTTGGAGAGCAGGTTGAGCAGCACCTGCTTGGTACGGGTGTAGTCAGCGGCCACCTGCCATGGCTTGGCCAGCGGCGGGCGCTGAAGCGTCAGCCCGGCGGCATCGATACTGGCTTCCAGCGTGCTGCAGGCGTCGTCGATCACGCCCTCCATTGCAATGGGCTCGATGGAGAGCGTCATGTGGCCTGACTCGATTTTGGCCAAATCAAGCACTTCGTTGATCAAGCTCAGCAGGTGCTGCCCGCTCTTTTCGATTTGATTGACCTGGCGCTGCTGCTTCTCGCTGAGCGGGTCGCGGCGCCCTTTGCCCAATAGCTGCGCAAACCCGAGGATGGCGTTGAGCGGTGTGCGCAGCTCGTGGCTCATGGACGACAGGAACTCGCTTTTCGCCTTATTGGCCTGTTCGGCCTGATCTCTAGCGGCAGCAAGATCCCGGGTGACCTGCTCACGCTCGGCCATCTGCCGGTACAAATTGATCAGCAGGGCACAGGTGTCGGTAAACGGCTGCAGCCAATCCAACAGCGTCTGGCTGAGCGTTTGCTGGCTGTTGGCAATGGCGAACATGCCAATCAGCTTATCACCGCTGAAAATCGGCGCACCCAAGTAGTTGTCGATTCGCGGATGGCCGGGAGGGAAGCCGCCACGCTGGGCGTGGTGATACACGTCGTCGGTGATCACCACGTCGCCGTGGGCGAATACGCGTCCCAGCAACGAGTCGGGGTTGGTCAACCTCATATCCCCGCTGCGTAGCTGCTCCATCAAATGGCGCGATTCATCGCTCCAGGAGAGATCAGTGATGGCGTGAATTTTGAGGGCGTTCGTGGTGCTCGTCGGCAGCACTTCGCCAATCAGCGCATAATCGCTGTCGGTCAGCTCACGCAGCGCTTCCATGAGGAAGGACCACAGCTGCTCGCCGGACATCAAGGCTTGGTAGTCGGTAATTCCCTGGTGCAGCACCTTCAACAGGCTCTGCTCTTTATGCATTCGGTGGTTGGCGTCGTACACATCGCTCAGGTTGGTGAGAATGCCGAGAAACTCCACCACCTCGTCCTGTTCGTTGTGAATGGCGTTGACCGCAAGATGAACGGGGACGAGACGCCCCTCTTTATGCAGCGCCTCCACTTCCCGGCCTCGACCGATCACCTTGGGGTCGCTGTCCGTCAGAAAGCGCGCGATAAAGTGGTCGTGCTCCGCGCGAATCGCGGGCGGTGTTAGCATCGAGACGTTACGGCCAACGACCTCCTGTTTGGTATAGCCCAGCATCGTGAGTGCATAGGGGTTGATGCCCAGCACTTTGCCTTCGCGGTCGATACGCACGATGCCGGTTGCGCTCTCATTGAACAACGCCTCGTAACGCCGGGTGACCTGCGAGAGGGTATGACGCATTTGGTGCTGGCGCAGCAGCTCGTCCACTTGTCCTGCCAGGCGAGCCAGTATCTGCCTGTCTCGCGCCGAGAAAGTGCGAGGCCGGTCACTGATCAAGCACAGGGTGCCCACGGCCAGCTCGCCGGTGGGTCTGAGCGGATGCCCGGCGTAAAAGCGGATATGGGGCATCCCTTGCACAAGCGGATTGTCGGCAAAGCGTGGATCATCGCCGGTATCCTCGATGACCAACGGCGTATTGGCAGCGACCGCATGGGCACAAAAGGAGATCTCGCGACGGGTTTCGCAGGCATCAAGCCCATGATGCGATTTGAACCACTGACGCTCCTCGTCCACGAGCGACACCAGCGCGGTCGGAACGTCGAAGAGATCGCAGGCAAGCTGGGTCAGCTGCTCGAAAGCGTCGTCGATGGGCGTATCGAGGATGCGTAACGCATGCAAGGCTGTCAGGCGCTGTGATTCATTCTCCGGTCGCTCGGCGGCTTGCATGGCGTTTCCTAAACGTGAGGGGCTTATGAAAAAAACGTATTAGAGAAGTATCGGACATTAGCCCGCTAGCTTTAGCCAAGGCGAAGTAATTTTAGCAGCCAGCGATGATAAGGCGGTCGTAGCCAGCGGCTGCTAGGGCGCTTGGACTGGTAAAACATGCTGCGAAGATGGCTAAACCGTTCGAAGCCGTGTCGACCGTGATACGCGCCGCTGCCGCTCTCGCCCACGCCGCCAAAGGGGAGCGAAGGGACGGCGTGGTGGATCAGGGTGTCATTGAATACCAGCGCGCCGGAGCGGGTGCCGCGGCGCAGGGTTTCCTGCAGCGTCGTCTGGTGTGTAAAGGCATACAGCACCAAAGGGTGGGGACGTTGATTGATCAGCCGCACGGCGTCGTCAATTCGCTTGACGCTGATGACAGGCAGCGCACGTCCAAAAATCTCTTCTTGCATCAATGGCAGGCGCTGGTGCGGATCGATCACGAGGGCCGGTGCATGGTCGCCATGCTCGATCACGCGGCAGCCGTGGTCACGGGCGTCGTTCAGTAATGCGTCGATCCGCACCCGGTGGGCCTCACTGACGTAGCCGGTCGCCTCGATGTCTGTGGGTCGCTGGCGGCGAATGGCACGCTCCAGGGCATGGGTCAGCGCATCCAAGCGGCGGCTCTCCACGATCACGTAATCCGGCGCGATACAGGTTTGTCCGCCGTTGAAACCCTTACCGAAGATAATCGCGTCGGCGGCGCTGTCGAGATCCGCATCGCTGGCCACCAGTACCGGTGACTTACCGCCCAGCTCCAAGGTGACGGGGGTAAGGTTCGCAGCGGCGGCCATCGCCACCTGACGGCCCACGTGGGTCGAACCCGTAAACACCAAATGATCAAACGGTAACGCGCTGAACGCTCTGGCCACCTCGATTCCGCCCTGAATCACGCAGAACTCCTCTGGCGTGAAGTGTTGAGGCACCAGCTTGGCGAGCAGCGCGCTGGTGTGGGGCGTCAACTCGCTGGGTTTGAGCATGACCGTGTTGCCCGCTGCCAACGCATCGATGACCGGCATCAAGCTGAGGCTCCATGGGTAGTTCCAGGGAGACATCACGCCCACGACGCCTAGCGGCTGCGGGGCAATGTGGGCGCGAGCGGGCCAGAGCCGCAGAGGAACGCCCGCGCGGCGAGGTCGCATCCAGTGCCAAAGGTGTCGGCGGGCGTGGCGCGCTGCGTGGAGTATCGGAATGATCTCGGCCAGGTGGATCTCGGTCTCGCTGCGTTGACCAAAATCGCGCTGGATGGCCCGTACGATCGCCTGCTGGTGGCGTTTCGTCATACTGGCGAGGCGTGCCAAACGTTCACGACGAACGGCCAGCGTTGGAAAAGGCGCGGGGCCGGCTGCTTGGCGCTGCGCCTGTAAACTATCCGTCAAGTCGCGAGTCATGGCCTCTCCTTGTAGTCACGGGTGTCGGTACAGCGTGCTTGTGAGCGGCGTTGGCGCACTTCTGCCCAGCATCCCCGCTGGTTGATAAATGAAGGCGGTTCATACGCATAGGCGGCCGGAGTGGTACAGTAAGCCATCCGCCATTTGTGCCAGTGTGCCCGGGAGATGTTATGCCTCTACGTCCGCTCTCCTTCTCCATTCTACCTGCCATTGAGGCCGTTGCGGCAAGTCAGTGGGATGCGCTCGTGCGTGACGATCAGCCTTTCCTGCGTCACGATTTTTTGCATGCGCTGGAGGTTAGCGGCTCTGTCAGCGCGGCGACCGGCTGGGAGCCTTGTCATCTATGTGTTTGGCAGGGCGAGACGCTGGTCGGTGCGCTGCCAATGTATCGTAAGCATCACTCCTACGGAGAGTACGTGTTCGACTGGGGGTGGGCCGAGGCGCTGGAGCGTGCGGGTGGGAAGTATTATCCGAAAGCACTGAGCGCCATTCCCTTCACGCCAGTGCCAGGTCCGCGCACCTTGATCGCTCCCGAGGCCGATGCCGACGCTGTTCGAGCGCAGTTGGCGATGGGCTGGCGGGAGCAGTGTGACGCCATGGCGCTGTCGAGTTGGCATCTGCTGTTTGCCGACGAGCCGGAGGTCGAGGCGTGGCAGCGCCACTGTCCGGACTTGATCGCTCGGGAAGGCGTACAGTTTCAGTGGCGGGATCGCGGTTTCGGTGATTTCGACGGTTTTCTTGCCAGCCTCACCGCCAAACGGCGGAAAATGATCAAGCGCGAGCGGCGTTTAGTGGCCGACCAGGGGATTACCCTGCACCGCTTGGAAGGCGCGGAGATCAGCGAAGTGGACATGGCGCATTTTTACCGCTGCTACACCATCACTTACCACGAACGCGGACGTCCGCCCTATCTCAATCACGCCTTCTTCGAACGGTTGCGCCAAATGATGCCCGAGGCGCTGATGCTGGTGCAGGCTCGGCTGGAGGGGCGCCCCGTCGCTGCAGCGCTCTATTTTCAGGGAGGGAGCACGCTCTATGGCCGTTATTGGGGAAGCGAAGTCGTGGCCGATTGCCTGCACTTCGAAGCCTGTTACTACCAGGGCATCGACGCCTGCTTGGCCAAAGGATTGACGCTGTTCGACCCTGGCACCCAGGGCGAACATAAGCTCGTGCGAGGCTTTGCCCCCCAACGGGTGCGTTCGCTGCACTATGTGGCACACCCGGGGCTGGCCGCTGGCGTGGCGCAGTTTTGTCAGCAAGAGGGTGTCCATATCATGGCCTATCGCCACGCCGCCGAAGAGGCGTTACCGTTTAAGTAACTCCCACCGCGTCGCGGCTCGCTGGACTCAGCCCTTAATGGCATAATGCGCGCCGTTTCCGCTTTCACAAAGGATGTCCGTGATGCACAAATGGCTCGTAGGCCTGCTGCTGGCCGTGCTGGGGTTGCTGCAGTACCAGCTTTGGCTGGGAAACGGCGGCTGGCAGGACCTGCAGCAGGTAGAGCGGCGGGTCGCCATTCAGGAAGCTGCCAATGACCCGCTGCGTGAGCGCAATGCGCGGCTGGCGGCGGAGGTCACCGACTTGAAAACCGGGCTGGATGCCATCGAAGAGCGGGCCCGCAGCGATATGGGCATGGTGCGTACCGACGAGCAGTTTTTCTGGGTGCCGGGCGTGGCCATCGAAAATGAGCTGGTCGGCATCCATGCCGGGCTCGTGGCTCAGCCTGGGGTCATCCCGCCAGACGAAGGTGAGGACGTGCACCCATGACGTCGCGACTCTGGCTCGTCGTGCCCGCTGCCGGGCAGGGTAAGCGCATGGGGGCCGACAAGCCCAAGCAGTACCTCCATCTGGAGGGCCAACCGATTTTGGCACATACCTTGGCGCGTTTGCATGACGCCTTTCCGCAGGCGCGTTTAGTGCTCTGTTTGGATCCCGAGGATCGCTGGTTTCAGCCAGACTGGGTGCCGTTTGCCCAGTGGCAGCGGGTGCCTGGGGGCGAAGAGCGCATGCACAGCGTCGTGAACGCCCTGCAGGCCATGGCCGCCGATGACGACGATCTGGTCATGGTCCATGACGTCGCACGGCCCTGCATCACCCGCGACGATCTTCGCGCTCTGTATCATGCGGCCCAGGCCCACCGGGGTGGGGCTTTGTTGGCCATGCCGGTCGCTGACACCATGAAGCGCGACCGGGGCGATCATTTGAGCCACGCTACCGAGCCGCGCGATGGCCTGTGGCACGCGCTGACGCCACAGGGGTTTCGCTATGCGCTGCTGCATCACGCGCTGACCCAGGCCCAGCAGCAGGGCACCGTGGTCACGGACGAAGCCTCCGCCGTCGAGGCGCTGGGGGAGGCCCCCAAGCTCGTCAGTGGGCGGCGCGACAACATGAAGGTCACCCACCCTGACGATTTAGCGCTGGCCGCTGCCATCATGGCTGCCCAGCGCAGCACGAGTAACAGGAGTTTCTAATGCGAATTGGCCACGGCTTCGATGTACACCGCTTTGGGCCGGGTGATCATTTGATCATCGGCGGCGTCAAGCTGCCGTTCGACCATGGGTTCGTTGCCCACTCCGATGGCGATGTCCTGCTTCACGCCATTAGCGACGCGCTGCTCGGTGCCTGCGCGCTAGGCGATATTGGCCGCCACTTTCCCGATACCGACCCGGCATGGAAGGGCGCGGACAGTCGCGGCCTGCTTCGTCATGTGGTCGCGCTGGTGCGGGGCGAAGGGTTCGAGGTCGTGAATCTGGACGCCACGATCATGGCACAAGCCCCCAAAATGGCGCCGCATATCGAGGCCATGCGCACCGCGATTGCCGAGACACTGGGCGTGACGCTGGGGCAGGTCAACGTCAAAGCCACCACGACCGAGCGTCTTGGTTTTACCGGACGAGGGGAAGGAATCGCCGCCGAAGCGGTGGTGCTGCTGGCCACGCAAGAGGCGTCGAATGCTTAACCTCCCCGCGTGGCAGCGCAGCTTGACGCCCACGTTGGGCGCGCCCGCCCCCGGCCAGTATCGCGCGCAGCCGGAAGACTTCATCGTCGATGAGCAGCTCGATTTCACCCCGGAAGCCCACGGTGAGCACCTGTGGCTACGTCTTGAAAAGCGCAATCAAACCACGTTAGATGTGGTGAAACTGCTCAGCCGTTTGTGCGGTGTCACCCCGCGCGATATCGGCTACTCCGGCATGAAAGATCGCGTGGCGGTGGCGCGCCAGTGGCTGAGCGTTCACTTGCCTGGTCGCGAAGCGCCTGAGAACTTATCCGTCGCCCTCGGCGCGGCGGGCATCACGGTGCTGGCCAAGGCGCGCCATCCGCGTAAATTGAAGCGGGGCGTGCACCGTACGAACCATTTCACGCTGCGCCTGAGCGGTGAAGCGGTTCGGCCAGACGCCTTACTCCCGCGCTGGGAAGCACTCTGTGCCCAGGGGGTGCCCAACTATTTTGGCCACCAGCGTTTCGGCGCCGGGGCGCGCAACTTGCAGCGCGCCGCTGCCGTGCTGGCCAAAGGTTGGCGTAAACGGGACGACCGCCAGGGGATGATGCTTTCCACGGCACGCAGCTTTCTATTCAACGAACTGCTGAGCGCTCGGCTGGCGGATGACAATTGGTGCCAGCCCATTGCAGGCGATACGCTCATGCTCGACGGCACCCAAAGCGTCTTTACCATCGATGACGTCGAGGAGAGCCTAGTGGCGCGTGCCGCCGCGCTGGATGTTCACCCCACGGGCGTCTTATGGGGCGTGGGGGAGGCGGCCGGCGGTGACGCTGGCCGCTACGAAGCGCAACTGGCGGCCCAGCACCCTGCGCTGTGCGCTGGGCTCGAACAGAGTGGCGTCAAACGCGGCCAACGTGCGCTGCGTGCCCGGCTGATCGCGCCCCAGGCCACGTTCGAGCAAGAGGCCGTGCTACTCTCATTCGCGCTGCCCCGTGGTAGCTTTGCCACGGCGGTGATTGGCGAACTAATTCATCATCCCGATACGGCATGATGCTGAGGTAAGGAGATTCTGATGCGGCGACTGCTGCTTTCCAACGATGACGGTGTTCACGCTCCCGGCCTGCGCGCGCTGTATGATGCGCTCTTGCCCCACGCCCATCTTCGCGTGGTCGCCCCGGATCGAGACCGCAGCGGCGCGAGCAATTCGCTCACGCTGTCGCGTCCGCTGTCGCTGAGCGCCTTAGAAAACGGCTTTTACAGTGTCGATGGCACGCCCGCGGACTGTGTCTACCTGGGTGTCAACGGCGTGTGGGACGAGCGGCCGGATCTGGTCATGTCGGGTATTAATCACGGCAGCAATCTGGGTGATGACGTACTCTACTCGGGCACGGTAGCCGCCGCAATGGAAGGGCGTAACCTCGGCATGACGGCCATTGCCATGTCGCTATGCGGCACCCAGCACTTTGCTACGGCGGCCAAATTCGCCGCGAGCTTGATCGGCGCTGCCGACCAGCTCTCGCTGCCGCCGCGCACGCTCCTGAACGTGAACGTGCCGGACGTGCCGTGGGAAGCGATCAAAGGTGTGAAGGTCACTCGCCTGGGCTACCGCGGGCCAGCAGAAAAGCCGATACCCGTACAGGATCCCCGTGGGCGGACGCGCTACTGGATTGCGCCGGTCGCCGCCAATGCGGATGACGGCGAGGATACCGATTTTGCCGCCATCGAAGCAGGCTATGTATCGATCACGCCGCTGCAAACCGATTTAACGCGCCACCCGGCTCGTCGCGATGTGCAGGATTGGTTGGATGCCTTTGCCTGATCTGTCCCCTGGGGAGCTGCGCGGTAGTGGTATGACGTCTCAGCGCACCCGAGATCGTATGATCGAGCGCCTTGTGCAGCAGGGCGTGAGCGACCCGCGTGTGCTGGACGTCATGGCCAGCGAGCCGCGTCATCTGTTCGTCGATGAAGCGCTTGCCCACCGCGCCTATGAAGACACCGCGCTGCCCATCGGCTTCGGTCAAACGCTCTCGCAGCCCCTGACGGTGGCGCGAATGACGGAATTGGTGCTGCGCGCCTCGCCACGTCGCGTGCTGGAGGTGGGAACCGGCTCAGGTTATCAAACCCTGATCCTATCGCGTTTGGTAGAAACGCTTTACTCCCTGGAGCGAATCTATACGCTGCACGAGCGCGCGGCCGAACGGTTGTGGCGACTGCAGGCACCGGCCACCCTGGCCGTGGCGGATGGCGGTGAGGGGTGGCCGGAGGCGGCGCCTTTCGATGTCATTCTGCTCACCGCCTGTGCGCAAACGCTGCCGGAAGCGCTGCTCGAGCAGTTACGTCCCGATGGTGTGATGATCGCACCGTTAGAAGCGTCAGACGGTAGCCAGTGGCTGACGCAAATCAAGCGGATTGGCTCCGCCTTTGAAAAGCGCCGACTAGAACCCGTGCGCTTCGTACCTTTATTGCAAGGAGTGGTGGATTGAAGCGTCGACCCCTAGGACTGTTTTTAAGAGGCGCCGGGATGGGCGCTGCCGATGCAGTTCCCGGCGTATCGGGAGGCACGATTGCCTTTATCACCGGTATTTATGAAGAACTCATCAATACCATCAAGCAGTTTGGTCCCAGCGCTCTCGGTGCCTGGCGCAGCGGCGGCTGGACAGGGCTGGCACGGCATCTGAACGTAGCGTTCTTGATCCCCCTGCTGTCGGGCGTGGCGGTGAGCTTGGTCAGCGTAGCCCATCTCGCGCTGTGGCTGATGGAGGCCTATCCGCTGCTGCTGGAGGGCTTCTTTTTTGGGCTGGTTGCCGCGTCGGCACTGGTCGTCGGTCAAGCCGGTGAGCGGTGGAAAATGTGGTACTTGCTGCCGCTGCTCATTGGTTTGATGCTGGCAAAGCTGCTGCCGGGAATGATGCCGCTAGTGCTGATGGTGGGGAACGAGTCGCTGGTCGTCATCGTGGCGGGGGCCATAGCGATCAGCGCCATGCTGCTGCCTGGGGTGTCGGGCAGCTTCTTACTGCTGACCATGGGGCTCTACGGCACCATCATGGGGGCTATTCGCAGCTTCGATATCGGTATTATCATGCTGTTTGGAATGGGCTGTGTGGTGGGGTTGGCGCTCTCGTCGCGTCTGCTGTCATGGCTGCTACGGCGGTATCATGGCGCAACGCTGCAGCTACTGCTGGGCTTCATTATTGGCTCGCTGCCGGTTCTCTGGCCCTGGCGGGAGCTGTTACGCTACCAGTTAGGTCCTGATGGGCAGATGATTCCGCTGGCTTACCGCTATTTGTTACCCAGCGATTACGCCGTGCTGACAGGGGCGTCGGCGCAGGTAACTGGCGTGATAACGTTGATGGTCGTCGGCGCGCTACTCGTCGTAGCACTCAACCGTCGCGCGACCACTCATGCCCAGCATCACTCAACAGACAGTCATTCCATTGATCGCTAGCACGGCGTTGAACAGGAGTAGGGTTTGCATGCGTAAGGTTTTCATGATGACGGTACTCGCACTGGCGGTGAGTGGCTGTGCCAGTCAGCAGTCCAACACCCCCCAGGTGCGCGACTTGAGCGACGCCCGGCGCGCGGTGGAGAACGCGCCGCAGTACACGGTGAAAGCGGGCGATACGCTCTACGGCATCGCATGGCAGCACAATCTGGACTATCGCCAGCTCGCCGCCATCAACAATATCGATGCGCCCTACCAAATTTACCCCGGCCAAACCATCGCGCTGCGGGAAGGCGCGGGAGGCATGGCGGCGTCATCTGGCGGCAACGGGTCCCCCGCTGCCACCAGCGGTGCCGTAGCCACGGGGCTACAGCCCCAAGCCACCGCCGTGGCGAGCAATGACCAAGAGCTCGACTGGCTGCTGCCGGACGAGAGCGCCATCGAGCGCAACCAGCGGTTGACGGCAGAGCGTGCCGAGCGCACGGCGGTCGAGGCGTCTCAACAAGTCGCTGCCGCTGCCGAGCCGTCTGAGGAGGCAGCTCCTCAAACGCCAAGCGTTCAGCCGGAACAAGAACCCGCGCCCGAGCCTACCCCAGAGCCGGAACCTGAGCCGACCCCGGCCGCCGCACCAGCGCCTGCCGCTGAGCCTACGCAGACGGCCCGCACCGATCGTTCGTCACGGACCTTCACGCCGGCCGAAAACATCGACTGGCGTTGGCCCACCGATGGCCAAGTGACCGGTGAATTTGGGCAAGGAGGCAGCATCACCGCCGGGATTGATATCGCCGGGCAAAAGGGGCAACCTGTTCGTGCTGCAGGCCCGGGCATCGTGGTCTACGCCGGTAGCGGCGTGCGCGGCTACGGTAACCTAATACTACTGAAACATAACGATCAGTTTCTCAGTGCTTATGCACATAATGATAGCTTGAACGTCAAAGAGAATGATGTCGTCGAGGCAGGAGAAGTCATTGCCACGATGGGCGATAGCGATGCAGATGCCGTCAAACTGCATTTTGAGGTGCGCCGCGATGGCCAGCCGCAAGATCCGTTGGACTATCTGCCATCTCGCTAGCCATCCCTTGGCAGGTGTAGAGTGATGCCTGCTAGGAGTACCCGAATAGCTGAACCAGGGCGTCATATAACAATAAGGTGCACGCGCACAGGGAGTGCGACCACCCTTACTTTTTTACATGGCGGATAGGCGAGACCACGGGGGTATGACCATGAGTATGCTGGAGAAGGACCTACAGGAGATTGACCTGGATGAAGTTGAGGAGGCGTTGGACGACGCCGACGACGACGTTACGGCCGAGGAGGATGCGTTTGAAAAAGCGCTGGGCCGTGAAGACCGTCAATCGACTCAAAGCTTGGATGCGACACAGATCTACCTTAACGAGATCGGCTTTTCTCCGCTGCTGACGCCGGAAGAAGAAGTGTATTACGGCCGCCTGGCACGCAAGGGCGATGCGCTTGGTCGCTCCAGGATGATCGAATCTAACCTGCGCCTGGTGGTCAAGATTGCCAGGCGCTACCTGAACCGAGGCTTAACGCTGCTCGATTTGATCGAGGAGGGGAATCTTGGTTTGATCCGTGCCGTCGAGAAGTTCGACCCCGAGCGGGGGTTTCGCTTCTCTACGTATGCCACCTGGTGGATTCGCCAGACCATCGAGCGTGCGCTAATGAATCAGACGCGTACCATTCGCCTGCCCATTCACGTGGTAAAAGAGCTCAATATCTATCTGCGCGCTGCTCGTGAGCTGACGCAAAAGCTGGATCACGAAGCGACCGCCGAGGAGATCGCCGAGCATCTCGACAAGCCGGTCGAGACGGTCAAGAAGATGCTGGGGCTCAACGAACGAGTGTCGTCGGTGGATTACCCCATGGGCGGTGACAGCGACAAGCCGTTGATCGATACGCTCACTGACGACGAAGTCCTCGGTCCGGAAGCGTGTTTGGTGGATGGCGACGTGCGTGAGCACGTGGACCATTGGCTGGATGAACTGAGCGAAAAACAGCGCGAGGTCGTGGTACGCCGCTTTGGTCTACGCGGCCACGAAGCCGCGACGCTGGAAGAGGTTGGCGCGGAGATTGGTCTAACCCGTGAGCGGGTGCGCCAAATTCAGGTAGAAGCGTTAAAGAAGCTGCGCCGCTCGCTGGAAAAACAGGGACTCTCCCTCGACGCGATTTTCGAGAGTTAATCCAGGGTCGTGCGGTACGTCAGCCATTCTGGCCGAGCTCAGCGACGTTAACAAAGGCAACACCCATAGCGCACCGAGTTATCCACTCGGTGCGCTGTTTTTGGGCAGACGGTTTTTCACCCCCCGCTGTTGGGCCGCTGACCGTCCCAATGTGGCGAGCCTGCTGAGCCACAGCCCATCGGAGCCTGAGTGAATGAACGCGTGACGGACAGAGTGACGAAAAGAGTCAATGAAACAGTCAATTGGAGAGTGAGAACGCTATGCGCCCGCTAGTGGCCCATATTGATTTGGACGCGCTGCGTCACAACTATCAGCTGGCGTGCCGCTGCGCCCCGCAAAGCCGCTCAGTGGCCGTGATCAAAGCCGATGCTTACGGTCACGGTGCGCTGGCCTGCGCTCGCGCGCTTGAAGCCGACGTGCCGGCCTTTGCCGTGGCTTGCATCGAAGAGGCGCTGAGCCTGCGAGAAGGCGGTATCCAAGCGCCCATCGTACTGCTCGAGGGTATCTTCAGCGCTGAAGAGCTGGCGCTGGTCGACCAGCACCGCCTCTGGATCAGCGTCCATAGCGTCTGGCAGGTGGAGGCGCTGCTGGCCTATTCGTCTCGGCAGCCAATTCCCGTGTGGCTGAAAGTGGATTCCGGTATGCACCGGCTGGGGTTCTCGCCGGAGCAAGCGCCCAGCGTGTGGCAGCGGCTGGTCGATGCGCCTCAAGTGACGGCGCTGCATCTGATGAGTCACTTTGCCAATGCCGATGCGCAAGATCCCAGCTACTTCAACCGCCAGATGCGCGTGCTGCAAGGACTGGCGGCCGAGCTGAAAGCGCCGCTCTGTTTGGCCAACTCCCCGGCAACGCTGGCGTGGCCAGCCGCTCATGGGGATTGGAACCGTCCCGGCGTGATGCTCTATGGCAGCGACCCGTTGGAAGTGGCCAACGACATCACCCGCCAGCTACGTCCGGTCATGTCGCTACGCTCAGAGATCATCGCGCTGCGCGAACTCGATACCGGCGAACAGGTGGGGTACGGCGGGCGCTGGAAAGCAGCACGCCCATCGCGCATTGCAGTGGTTGCCGCAGGCTATGGCGATGGCTATGACCGTCATGCCATCGATGGCACGCCGGTACTGGTCAACGGCCAGCGCTGCCCGATTGCCGGTAAGGTCTCCATGGACATGCTGACGGTGGACGTGACCGACGTCCCTGACGCGGCCATTGGCAGTGACGTGGTGCTATGGGGAGCGGCCAGCAACGGTGCCGTGTTGCCCGTGGATGAAGTGGCTCGCTACTGCGATACCATCAGCTATACGCTGCTGACGGGGGTGCTGCCTAGAGCCCCACGGCGTTATCATGGGGCTCACGTTTAAACGGTTATCGGTATGTCTAAAGCGTCTTATCCGCGCTCCTTTGCGCACCCTCGTTACTGGCCGACATGGCTGGCGATTGGCCTGATGTACGTGGCCGCATGGCTCCCCTGGCGCGTGAAGCTCTGGGTGGGGAAAGCGATTGGCCTGCTGGCGTGGCGCTTCGTAAAGCGTCGTCGGCACATCACCGCCACGAACATCGCGCTCTGCTTTCCAGAAAAAAGTGCCGATGAGCAGCGCCAACTGGTCAAAGAGACCTTCATTGCCAACGGGATTGGTTTGGTCGAAACCGCAACCGGCTGGTGTCGGGATGCCGAAGGGCTGCGTCATCGAGTGGCCTATCACGGCCAAGAGCACCTTGCACGCGCCAAAGCCCAGGGCAAAGGCGTGCTGGTGGTGGGTATCCACTTCTCGACGCTGGACCTAGGCGGGGCGTTACACTCGCTGTTTTTCCCGGCGGATGTGGTTTACCGCCCCCATAACAACCCGCTGTTCGAGCGCTTCATGACCCGTGCGCGTTCACGCATCTTTGGCCAAGCCATCGATCGCCATGACTTGCGCGGCGTGGTACGCCGCATCAAAGCGGGGCATATCGTGTGGTACTCACCTGATCAGGATTTTGGTCGCGATGTCAGCGTCTTTGCGCCGCTGTTTGGTCAGCAGGCGGCGACGATTCGTCTCACCTCGAAAATCGCCCGCATGACGGGCGCTCCTGTGGTGCCGCTGATGTTCCACCGCAACCCGGATAATCACACCTACACCATCGAGTGTTTGCCTGCCTTCGAAGATTTCCCCAGTGGTGATGAAATGGCCGATGCCACGCGGGTGAATGCCTTTATCGAGCGGGCGATTCGTAAGCACCCAGAGCAGTATCTGTGGCTGCATCGACGGTTCAAGACCCGCCCGGAGGGTGAAGAGGGCGTTTACTAGCGTTAGCCCGTATAGGTAAGAAAAAAGCTGCCCGTGGGCAGCTTTTCATTGGCATCGACGCGGCTGCAGGCCGTGCCTCAGTCGAAGTTACGGGAGTAGAAAATCTCCAGCATCTCTTTGCGCAGACGACTTTCGATGTCGCGCGCTTCTTCGAAGGTGATGTCGCGGCGCGAGGTGCCGAACAGGTAGTTATCCAGTTCGAAGTCCTTGAGCAGCATCTTGGTGTGGAACATGTTCTCTTGATACACGTTCACGTCGATCATCTGGTAGGCCTGCTTGGTGTCTTCTGCCAAGTAGTCCTGAATCGAAGTGATGTCGTGGTCGATGAACAGTTTTTTGCCGTCCACATCCCGCGTGAAGCCGCGCACGCGGTAATCCATGGTCACGATGTCGGAGTCGAAGCTATGGATCAGGTAGTTCAGCGCTTTCAGCGGGCTGATATGACCACAGGTCGACACGTCGATATCCAATCGGAAGGTGCTGATGCCGTTGTCCGGGTGGGATTCTGGATAGCTGTGCACCGTGACGTGGCTCTTGTCCAGGTGCGCCACGACGGTTTCAGGCAGCGGGCCCGGGCCTGGCTCGGTTTGACCCGGCGTGGGGTCATCCAGCTCGTGCTCGGCGATCAGGATGGTGACGCTCGCACCGTGCGGCTCGTAATCCTGGCGTGAAATATTCAGCACGTGGGCGCCGATGATATTGGTCACGTCCTTGAGAATCTGCGTCAAACGTTCGGCGTTGTAGAGCTCATCGATATAGTCGATATAAGCCGCACGCTGCTCCTCGGTTTTGGCGTAACAGATGTCGTAAATATTGAAGCTCAACGAGCTTGTCAGGTTGTTGAACCCGTGGAGTCGGAGATTATCTGACACGTCCGAACCTCCCTATGGCAGATGAAGACACCCCGACGATCCAGCGCCGGAACCGATAAACACTTGTTACCGTGCTGACGCAGCCGCTGTGCATGGAGCGGCCCCGCACTACGCAGTAGGGGGAAAAACAAGCGGGCGTATTATGCCCGCCCGTGGCGCGGGTTGCATCCGGCCACACTACTTTTTTTGAACCTGAGCGAAAGTGTCGCAGCGTGGGGCTCAAGCGTCGACGATCTCGAAAGAGTGGGTAATCTCAACGCCGCCGTTGACGAGCATGATCGAGGCGCTGCAGTACTTCTCTGCCGAGAGCTCCACAGCCCGCTGTACCTGCTTCTCTTTCAAGCCACGCCCCGTCACCACGAAGTGCACGTGGATCTTGGTGAACACGGACGGCACCTCATCGGCGCGCTCGGCGTCCAGCTCTGCCACGCAGTCGGTGACATCGGCGCGGGCTTTGTCGAGGATGTTCAAGATATCGAAGGCGGTGCAGCTACCCATGCCCATCAACAGCATTTCCATCGGCCGTGGGCCAGTGTTACGACCGCCGTGGTCGGGCGGGCCATCGATCACAACGCTGTGTCCGCTACCCGATTCTGCGACGAACTGACGACCATCGGTCCATTTTACCCGTGCTTTCACGTTGCTCTCCTCATCTTGGCGACGAAAGGTAAGTCGCGCAGCATAACATTTCTAGGCGACAGCGCACGGCTTCATCGTGCGCTGGTCATGGCGGTCAAGCCTGAGCCAAGTGCTGCTCCAGTTCGGTGAGCCGTTCTGGGGTGCCAACATCGACCCAGTGGCCGCAGTAATGTTCACCGCTGACGCGCTGTTCGGCCATGGCGCGCTTCAGTAGCGGAGCCAGTGCAAACGCTCCTGGTGGCTCTTTTGCGACGAGGTCAGGGCGCAGAACGCTAATACCCGAGTAGGTCAGGCGTGACTCGCCCGTCTGCGTAACGCGGCCCCGGTCGAGCGCAAAATCGCCGCCAGGGTGGTGGTTAGGGTTATCCACGAGGATCAAGTGGGCGAGGTCGCCCTCTGCCAGCGTGGCAGCACTGGGTAGGTAGTCGCACCATACATCGCCATTGATCAGTAGAAACGGCGCTTCGCCCAGCAGAGGCAGCGCTTTCTGAATGCCGCCGCCGGTCTCGAGCGGGCTAGCCTCCTGGCTCCAGTGAATGCGCAGTTGGTGGGCAGAGCCGTCGCCTAGCGCGGCCATGATCTGCTCGGCGCGGTAGCTCACGTTGATCACCACCTCCTCGATACCCGCACGCTTCAAGCGCTCCAGATGATGGACGATCAGCGGCTTGTCTGCCACGGGCAGCAGCGGTTTCGGGCAGTGGTCGGTGAGTGGGCGCATCCGTTTGCCCAAGCCCGCCGCCAGGATCATCGCTTTCATGGCGCTGATGCCTCCAGTCGCTGGAGAATGGCCGGGCGCAGTACCCCGCGGACCCAGTCGGCAAAGTCACCGTGCTCGGGTAGGGCTGCCAAGCTATCGTCCAAGTGGGTTAAAAAGTGTGGCAGGCGGGCCAGGTAGCCCTGTTTGCTGTCACGCAGGGTTAACCGGCAAAAAATGCCCAGCACTTTCAGCGAGCGCTGAGCGGCCATTGCGTGGCACTGGGCCAAAAAGGCGGCCTCGCTCACCGAGCGGGTCAAACGACCCTCTTGCCGGGCTTGCTGATAGAAGGTGCTCACAAACGTGGCAAACTGGTCAGGGCTGAAACGGCAGTAGCGGCCTCGCAGTAGCGAAATAACGTCGTAGCTGAGCGGACCTGCCACGGCGTCCTGAAAATCGATCATGTAAAGCGTTTGCTGGTGGAGCATCAGGTTCATCGCATCGAAATCACGATGAACGCTCACCACCGGTTGTTCCAGGGCGCGCTCGATCAATGTGCCGCGGAGCGCCTCCCAGCTATCCGGAACCGGCAGCGACAGCCAGCGGCCCAGGCACCATTCGGGAAAAAGATCCAGCTCCCGGCCAAGTAGGGCGGCGTCGTAGGCGGGCAGGGCGGCTGGGTTGGCGCGGTTTTGCAATTCGGCAATCAGCGACAGCGCAGCGTGGTGGTGCTCCTCCGTGCGCGCCGGGTCGGTAAAGGTGGCTTGCAGGGGCGTATCGCCCAGATCATCCAGCAGCAAAAAGCCGGCGTCCAGATCACTGGCGTGAATGGCGGGCACCGGCAGTCCGGCGGCATGCCAGCGCTGGCCTATGGCCACAAACGGCGTGGAATCCTCCTGATCCGGCGGTGCATCCATGACGATTTGCGTGTTGCCATCCGGCAGCGTTAGTCGAAAATAGCGCCTAAAACTGGCGTCACCGCCCGCAGCAGAGAGGCGAAGAGTGGCGTGATCAAGGCCGTGTTGTTGCGCCGCCCACTGAGTGAGGGCGTCGATCCGAGAAGAGGACATGCAAGCTCCTTGCTGGTCGGGCATCATGCGGGCTGTATAATACCGATTCTGGATGCCAAGGATAACGAACATGGGCAAGCGAATCTCGCGCACCGTACCGGTTGCGCATACGCTGCTGGGCAGTTTGCTCGCTGGCGCCTCGTTTTCAGCGGTGGCGCAGGACCGAACCCTGCCCGCAGAGGCGCTGGACTGGCAGGCCTGGAGCCAAGACGAAGCGCCGCAACAGCTATGCCGGGGGCGCTATGTGATGCCCGGCTACCGCTTGCCAGCGGAACAGAACCCGGAAACGCTTTCGGTCGAAACCGAAGAGGTGGACTACGCCGCTGACGGCGAAGCCCTGCTGCGTGGCGATGTGGTACTGCGCCGGGGCAATACCGAGCTAGAGGCCGAACGTGTCTTTCTCCCGGCAGATCGCCAGCGGGTAGATGCCGAGGGCAACCTCGCCATTCGCGATGGTCAAGCCCTCGTGCGCGGCGAACACGCCACGTTGATGTTGAACGAAGATCGCGCCTCGCTACGTAACAGCCACTATGTGCTCTACGAGCAGCACCTGCGTGGGCAGGCGCGTGAGCTGCAACAGACCGGAGAGGAGCAGTACCGTCTGCAGGAAGCCACCTTCACGACCTGCGACCCCGGTGCTAACAGTTGGCAGTTGGTAGGTAGCGACATTCGTCTCGATCAGGCGGCAGGATTCGGCACTGCCCGCCACGCGCGGCTGGAAGTCAAAGACGTCCCGGTATTTTACTGGCCGTGGCTGCGTTTCCCCATCGATGATCGCCGTCATACGGGGCTGCTCTCGCCGTCAGTAAGTTTCTCAAGCGATGGCTTCGATTATACGCAGCCGTTTTACTGGAACATTTCGCCGAACCAGGATGCCACCATTACCCCGCGCTGGATGTCGGACCGGGGGCTGCTGCTCAATGGGGAATACCGCTACCTGCTCGAAGAGAGTCAGGGCTTGGTGGAGGGCGGCTACCTCGATAGCGACGGCGGCACCAATAACGGTGATAACCGCTTCGAGGGAGACGACCGCTGGTACATCGACGCCCAGCATGCAGGACGGCTCACGCCGCGCAGCGACTACCGGCTGCGCTACGGCGCGGCCAGCGACGGGCGCTACTTCGATGACTTTGGTGGCGAGTTCGGCAACAGCGACCGGGTCAGTATGGAGCGTCTGGCCCAGGTCGATTACCGCGGCGAACGCTGGCAGCTCGATGCGCGGGCCCAGGGCTTTCAGCGCCTGGAAGACCCGCTCAGCGACACCGATCGCCCGTTTTACCGCCTGCCCAGCCTGACCGCCAACTCCGATTGGCAGCTAGGCAACGGCCTCTATACGCAGTGGCGCTCCAACGCTACCTATTTTTGGCGCGACGTGGACGAGCGGCGGGTGCCGGAACGTGAGGCGGCCATTGGGTCGCGCCTGCACCTCACGCCGGCGGTGGGCTGGCGTTACGAGCAGCCCTGGGGCTATATCGAACCCCGCACCGAGCTTTGGCACACGGCTTACGAGCTGGATTACGGCGACCGAGTGACCGATCGCACCACATCGCCTTCGCGCAGCGTCGCGATCACCTCAATCGACAGCGGCCTTGTCTTCGAGCGTGAACTGGAGCTTGGCGGGCGCGATTATCGCCAAACCCTCGAACCCCGCGTGAACTACGCCTACGTACCGCGCACCGACCAGACTCAGCTGCCCGATTTCGATAGCCGTGAACGGGCGTTTTCATGGGATCAGCTCTGGTCGCCGCACCGTTTCTCGGGGGCTGACCGCGTGGGGGATCTCAATCGCGTATCGCTCGGTGTCGAATCACGGTTGATCGAAGATAGTGCCGGGCGTGATCGTCTGACCTTTGGCGTCGGCCAGAGCTACTACTTCTCCGAGCGGCGCATCGATAGCGAAGGCGACCCGGACACGCTGCCAGCGCGCCCCAGTGAAGACCCTTCGGTGAATCCGGAAAGCCGCTATCAGGCCACCCGCGACCGCTCCCCGCTGGTCACTCGCCTGGATTGGCAAATATCGGATCGCTGGAGTACGGGCTACGAATGGCTCTACGATGACGAACGCGAGCAGACCGAGCGCTCTAGCGTGGACGTTCGCTACCGTCACCCGGAAGGGCACGTAGTGAACCTTGGCTACCGTTGGGAGATCGAAGGGTTCGATCCGAGCGTGGTGCCGGGCGACGACGGTTTCCGCGACTACAGCCGCGAAGAGTGGGATCTCTCGCTGGCGTGGAAAGCGAGCCCAAGGATTGATTTGATTGGCCGCTACCTGCACGATCAAACCAACAACCGTCCCCTGGAACAGCTCGCGGGCCTACAGTGGAACGACTGCTGCTACGGGGTACAGCTGGTATGGCGTGAATGGATCGACGACAACGATACGGCGCGGGTTGGCGATGACTTCAACGACCGCGGGCTATTTTTGCGCTTCGTGTTTCGTGGTCTAGGTGGCGTGGGTCAAGAGGCCGACGGCTACTTTGAACAGGCGATTCCCGGCTACCGCCCTACGCCCCTATGAACGACCACTTTAAAATAGCGACTGAAAGAGACTTTTTATGATGATCAGAAAGACCTTGCTGAGCTGCGCGCTGAAGAAACGAGCCACCCAGCTGTCCGCAGGCAGCCTGATGGTGCTCTGCCTGGGCACGGGTGCGGCGCTGGTTCCGCTGACCGTTCATGCGCAAAATTTCGAGTCGGCCCAGCGTCAGCAGTTGGATAGCGTCGTCGCAGTCGTCAATGATGGCGTCATCATGCGCAGTGAGTTGGATGACCGCATTGCCCAGGTGGAGCAGCAAGCAGCGGCTCAGGGCGGCAATTTGCCGCCGCGTAATCAGCTGGCCCAGCAGGTGCTGGAGCGCATGGTCATGGATGAAATCCAGCTGCAGATGGCCCGCCAAGCCAACCTGAGCGTGGATGACACCGAACTTAACCGCCAGCTGCGCAGCATTGCCGAATCCAACAACATGACGTTGGACCAGTTTGCCGATGCGGTAGAAGCCGACGGCATTACCCTGGCCGACGTGCGCGAAGACGTACGCCGCGAAATGCTGATGCGCCAGGTACAGCAGCGCCAGATTAGCCAGCGCGTCACGGTTTCCGACCGCGATGTGGAGCGTTTCCTGAGCCAGCAGCCAAGCCAACAGCAGGGGCAGGCGTTTATCGAAGAGACCCGTGCCCGCCACGTGCTGGTGGAGCTGACGCCTACGCGTAACGAGAACCAAGCCCGCGCCCGCGCGGAAGAGGCTCGCCAGCGTTTGCAGCAGGGCGCAGACTTCGCGTCGGTGGCCCGTGAGTACAGTGACGACCGTGGTAGCGCCATGAACGGCGGCGACCTGGGCTGGGTGCGCCCTGGCCAAACGGTGCCTGCGTTCGAAGAAGCCATGACGTCTCTCAGTCCGAACCAGCTCTCCGAGCCAGTACGCTCTCAGTTCGGCTATCACGTCATCGAAGTGCTGGAGCGTCGCCGCCAGGACGTGACCGAAGAGAGCCGTCGTGAGCAGGTGCGCCAAGCGATTTTCCAGCGTCGTGCCAACGAAGAGCTGCAAACCTGGCAGCGTGAAATTCGCGAACAGGCCTTCGTGGATATTCGTCTCTAATGACGCGGCCGCTGCTGTTAACCACCGGTGAACCTGCGGGCATCGGGCCAGAGCTGACGCTGATGCTGGCCGCTCGTGGGCAATTAGCCAACACGGTGGCGGTGGGTGACCCGCAGATGCTGCGCCAGCGCGCCGAGCTGCTCGGGCTGGCCGTAGAGGTCGTCGAGGCCGCGCCGGGTAGCTTGGATATATCCTCTCCAGGGCGTTTGGTGGTGTGGCCCGCCGCACTGCGCGCGCCTTCCACGCCTGGGGTGCTCAATCCTGCCAATGCCAGCTACGTGTTGGAGACACTGCAAATCGCCGTAGACGCCTGCCAAGCAGGGCAGGCCGCGGCGATGGTCACCGCGCCGCTACATAAAGGGGTCATCATCGAAGGGGGCTTTCCCCACTTCACCGGCCATACCGAGTGGCTGCGCGATGCCTGCGGCGTGGATGACGTAGTGATGCTGCTGGCGACCGATGCCGCGCTGCATGCCAAGAACCCGCTGTGGCAAGGCAGCGGCGATTTGCGCGTGGCGCTGGTGACGACTCACCTGCCGCTGCGTGACGTGGCCGATGCCATCACGTTCGAGCGGGTCACCCAGATCAGCCGCTTACTGGCCGCTGACCTGCGGCGCCAATTCGGCATCTCGCATCCGTGCATTGCGGTATGCGGCCTCAACCCCCATGCGGGGGAAGAGGGGCATTTGGGGCGCGAAGAGCTGGATATTATTATTCCTGCCCTCGACGCGTTGCGTGCCGACGGGCTGGATATCCAAGGGCCGCTGCCTGCCGATACGCTGTTCACCCCGCGTCGCCTAGCCGGAGTCGATGCGGTGCTGGCGATGTACCACGACCAGGGCTTGGCAGTGCTAAAATACGCCGGCTTTGGTCAGGCCGCGAACATTACCCTGGGGCTGCCGCTGGTGCGTACCTCGGTGGACCACGGCACCGCGCTGGATTTGGCGGGCCATGGTACTGCCGACCCCAATAGTCTGGGCGTCGCGCTTGCCCTAGCGCAGCGCCTTGCTGCTCAGCGTGCCAGCTCCCTGGCCGCTTCATGAATCAACCCTCCAAGGAACACTGTTAGATGTCTCAAGTGCCTCAGCAGCACCGTGCTCGTAAACGCTTCGGTCAAAACTTTCTGCGTGACCTCGGCATCATTTCGCGTATCGTCCGCGCCATCGGGCCACGCGAAGGCGACCGTCTCGTCGAAATTGGCCCCGGGCAAGGTGCACTGACGGCGCCGCTGCTGGAAGCGGCGGGGAAGCTGGAGGTGATCGAGCTGGACCGTGATCTGATTCCAGGCCTGCGGGTGCAGTTTTTTAACTACCCTGAGTTCGTGATTCATGAAGGCGACGCGCTGAAGTTCGATTTTGCCGAGCTCAAGGGCGATGGCCCGGCGCTGAGGGTGGTGGGCAACCTGCCTTACAACATCTCGACACCGCTGATCGTGCACCTTCTGAGCATGGGTAACGCCATTGCCGATATGCACTTCATGCTGCAAAAAGAGGTGGTGGAGCGCCTGGCCGCCGAGCCGGGTAGCACCGACTGGGGTCGCCTGTCGGTGATGGCGCAGTACTACTGCCAAGTGGACCAGCTGTTCATCGTGCCACCGGAGGCCTTCGTGCCGCGCCCGAAGGTGGACTCCGCGATCGTGCGTCTCACGCCCCATGAACACCTGCCCCACACCGCCGATGACCCGGCCCTGCTGTTCGAACTGGTCAAGCTGGCCTTTGGGCAGCGGCGTAAGACCCTGCGCAATAACCTGAAAGGGCGAGTCAGCGCCGAGACGCTGGAAGCGTTGGGCATCGACCCGGCGCGACGCCCGCAAACTCTGACGGTGGCGGAGTACGTCACCATCGCCAATCAGGTCGCGGCCAACGAGGCGGCCACTGCGGACGACGGCAGCCAGGGGGGCGACGAGGCGTGAGTGGCTTGGAGATCGAGGTCAGCGTCACGCCCGAGTTTCGTGACGCAGAGTCGAACGACAGCGAATCCCGCTACGTGTTTAGCTACACCGTAACGGTCCATAACCAAAGCCCGCACAGCGTGCAGCTAATGGCGCGTTACTGGAAGATCACTCAAGGCAGCGGCGATAGCCAAGAGGTGCGTGGCAAAGGCGTGGTGGGCCAGCAGCCGCTGATTGGCCCAGGTCAGCGTTTTCGCTACACCAGTCGGGCGATTCTGCAAACGCCGGTCGGGGTGATGGAAGGTGCCTATACGCTGCTCAATACTTACACGCAGCGCGCCTTCGATGTGCCCATTGCGCCGTTTCGTTTAGCGGTGCCGCGTCAACTGCACTGAACTCTGTTAGTCGGGAATGCCCATGAGTACCTATGTCATTGGCGACCTGCACGGCTGCCATGCCGAGTTTGTTCGCTTGCTGGACGCTGTGAATTTCAGCCCCACCCACGACACGCTCTGGCTGGTGGGCGATGTGATCAATCGAGGCCCCGGTTCGCTTGCCTGCTTGCAAGAAGCTCAGGCCCTCGGTAGCGCCGTGCGCTGCGTGCTGGGGAACCACGATTTTCACCTGCTGGTGGTGGCTCGTGGGGGCGGCAAGTTGAAAAAGAACGATACCTTGGACGATATTCTGGCCTCCTCCCAGCGGGAGTCGCTGCTGGATTGGCTGCAGAGCCAGCCCCTGGTCGTGCATGAGGGTAATACGCTTATGGCCCACGCCGGACTGCTGCCCAGTTGGAGTGCCGAACAGACGCTGACGCTAAGCGGTGAAGTGCAGTCGGCGCTGCAAAGCGAGCACTCAGGCGCATTTTTAAGCCAGCTTTTCGGCAATCAGCCGGACCGTTTTCGGGACGACTTGGAAGGTATGGATCGCCTGCGCTGTATCGTCAATGTGTTGACCCGGATGCGCTTCATCGACGCCGAGGAGCGCCTCGATTTTGCGGCCAAAGAGGGTCTCGATAGCGCCCCTGAAGGGTTCGCTCCCTGGTTTCAGTTTCCACGCCAGGATGATCTGCGCCTTCTGTTTGGCCACTGGGCCGCGCTGAAAGGGCGCACTCCCCACGCCAAGGTCAACGTCGAGGGATTGGATACCGGCTGCGTATGGGGCGGGGCCTTGACGGCGATGAACCTGGAGACCGGCGAGCGCACCCGCGTCCCTAGCCAGCAAGGAGGTCGTTAAGTGTTTCAACAGGATGCGCTCACCCAAGGGTTGTCGGTATACCGCGTAGGCGGCGCGGTGCGGGATGCGCTGCTGGGCTGGCCGGTGGTCGATCACGACTGGGTCGTGGTGGGAGCAACGCCGGACGACATGCGCCAGCGGGGCTTCAAGCCCGTAGGTCGCGACTTTCCAGTTTTTTTGCATCCCCATACGTCAGAAGAGTATGCGCTGGCGCGCACCGAGCGGAAATCCGGGCACGGCTACGGGGGGTTCGAGGTGTATGCCAGCCCAGATGTAACGCTGGAGGAGGATCTCTCCCGGCGTGACTTGACGATCAATGCCATTGCCCAGGGGCCCGAGGGGGAACTGACGGACCCGTTTCACGGCCAGCAGGATATCCGGCAGCGACTTTTACGCCACGTATCGCCTGCCTTCAGCGAAGATCCGTTGCGGGTGCTGCGCACTGCGCGCTTTTTAGCCCGCTATGCGCATCTGGGCTTTACCATTGCCCCAGACACCCACGCGCTGATGCGCCACGTCAGCGGCAGCGGCGAACTTGGCCACCTAGCCGCAGAGCGGGTGTGGGTAGAGACCGAAAAAGCGCTGGGAGAAACCAATCCAGAGCGCTATTTCACGACGCTAAACGAGTGCCAGGCGCTCGCCACTTGGTGGCCGGAACTTGACGATGACGACACCTTGGCCGCTGCCCTCGACGCGCTAGCCAGCGCGCCTGAGACCTCTTCACCCGCGCTTGCCCACTGGCGCTATGCGCTGCTGGTCTCGGTGCTCAGTGACGAGCAGCGCGACGCGTTAGCGGGCAGGCTGAGGCTACCCAACGCGGTGGCGCAGTTGGCCCGCCATACCGCGCTGACAACAGCGCTACTCGATGTACCGCTCAACGATGAGCGAGTGCTGCACTGGTTGGAGCGCTTGGATGGCTGGCGCAAACCTGCGCAGGTCGCTGCGCAGTTGCAGCTCGTCGGCCGTTTGGCTCCTGAGTACCAAGCCCTGCTGGAGGCGGCATGGCAGGCAGCTCAGGCAGTGAGCCCCCAGGCGCTGCTCGGTGAAGGGTACCGTGGTGCCGCTTTGGGAGACGCGCTGCGCCAGTATCGCCAGAGGGCGGTGGCAGGTGCGCTAGGCGAAAGGGCGTCGCGTTAGCGCGCTATGGCCGCACGAAGCTGCGGGTCGGCTTGGGAAATCCAGCGGCCCCGCCAGTGAAAATCAATGGGCCAAAGGCGCTGGTCGCCCAACGTGAAGCGTTTCCAAAGCGTGGCATAGGAGGTGTGGCAGGCGGGGTGACGCGTGTTGGGTAGTAGCTCGGCCAGTGGCTGAAGCACGAAGGCATTGCGGGTGATCTCCCCGCGGGGCAGGGTGACATCATCGATGATCCCGCAGGCATCGCCGACGGTCAGTAAATCGATATCCAGCGCGCGGGGGCTGCACTTCTTCATGTCTGGCGTTCGGCCGTGGGCAATTTCGAGCGCTTTGGACCACGCTTGGAGGTCGCTCACCGACCAATCACTGTAAAATGCGACCACCAGGTTGTAGAAGTTACGGCTATCTTTAAAGCCTACCGGCTCGCTTTCAAAAATTCGCGAAATCTGCAGCGGGCCAAACGTCTCTTCCAGGGCATCCAGACAGAGCCGGATATGGGTGTCGGGGTTGATGTTGCTGCCCAGGCTCAGGGTCACCAGATTCATAACGTCGTGTCCTACGTGGCCTCCGGCAGCGTGCCGCGGGTGATTTCCAGACCGACGCTGGCCGCTTGAGGGACGGCACCGGGCTTGCGGACGGTCATGCGCAGCCAGCGAATCGGGAATTCATGTTGCAAGCAGGCCGCGAGACGCTCCGCGAAGGTTTCCACCAGGGCAAACTGATGCTCGTCGGCGAACTGCTGGATTCGTTGGCAGATCGCGGCATAATCCAGCGTCAAGCGTAAATCATCCGTGGCGGCTGCGGGCCGAATGTCCGTTGCCAGCGATAGATCCAGGCTCAGCGATTGCGTTATCGTGCGTTCCCAGTCGTACACACCGATGACGGTGTCTACGGTGAGTGCTTCGATCAAAATGCGGTCCACAGGCCTTCCCCCAGGGTCAACAAGCGGGCGATTGTACTTGAGGATGACCAGAAACGACAGTAAGGCAGCGGCGTTGGCCGCCAATGCCAGGGTGGGCAGGCCATGATATGGATAGTGATCGGCTACTTGAGCGGCAGTTGGCTGGCGGCAGTGAGCGTGTGCCGCTGGGCAGGTGTCGACGATCCTCGGTTTTGTGGCTCCTACAACCCAGGGTTTTCCAACGTACTGCGCCTGTATGGCCCGCGACTGGCCGCCGCCACGCTGCTGCTGGATGCGCTAAAAGGCGTGCCCGCAGTGCTGGCGGCCAAGTGGCTAACGCTGCCGGTATGGCTCCAGGGAGTCGTGGGGCTCGCCGTGCTGCTGGGGCATAGCTACCCCCTTTGGTATGGCTTTCGCGGGGGAAAGTCGGTGTCCAGTGCGTTTGGCGTGCTGCTGGTGCTGGTGCCCAGCGTGGCGCTGCTGACGGCGCTCGGTTGGACGCTGCTTGCGTGGCGGCTGCGCACTGCCGCAGCGGCATCGCTTGCCTGTGCGCTGCTGGCGCCGCTGCTGTGCCTCTGGCTGGCTCCCGGTTACGTGAGTGTCGTAGGGGGCTTTAGCCTACTGGTGCTGGCTCGACACGGCCTCAATATTCGCCGCTTGCGCCGAGGGGACGAGCCGCACCTGCGTGGGTAGGCGCGGCGATTAATCGGGGGCGTTCAAGGTATCCAACGGCCATCGGGGCGTGGCCTGCATCACGCCGTTGTCATCCCGCTCGCCTGCCGCCAAGCGCTGCGCCCCGACATAGGCAATCATGGCGCCGTTGTCGGTACAAAAACGCCCGCGAGGGTAATAAGCGCGGGCTTGGCGCTTTTGAGTCTCCAACGCTAGCCGTTCACGCAGGCGGGTGTTGGCGCTCACGCCACCTGCCATCACGATGCGCTTTAGGCCGGTTTGATCGAGCGCACGGCGACATTTGATCACCAGCGTATCCACCACGGCCTCTTCAAAGGCCCGTGCAATATCGGCTTTCGACTGTTCATCCAGCTCACCTGCGGCTTCTAGCTGGCGAATCGCCGTTAGCGTATGGGTTTTGAGACCAGAGAAACTGAAGTCCAAGCCCGGACGGTCGGTCATCGGGCGCGGAAAACGAAACCGTTTCGGGTCGCCCTGTTCGGCGAGTTTGGCCACCAGCGGGCCGCCAGGATAGGCAAGGCCAAGCATCTTGGCGGCTTTGTCGAAGGCTTCTCCTGCCGCGTCATCCACCGATTCACCCAGCAGTTGGTAATGCCCTAATCCTTGTACCTCCACCAACTGGGTATGACCGCCCGAGACCAGAAGAGCGACGAACGGGAACTCGGGGGCATCGTCTTCCAGCATGGGGGCCAGCAGGTGGCCCTCCATGTGGTGAACGCCCAGCACCGGTATGTTCAGCGCTTTGGCCATGCCGTGGGCAGTGCTGGCACCCACCATCAGGGCGCCGACGAGGCCCGGTCCGGCAGTGTAAGCGATACCGTCCAGGTCTTGGCGGGTGAGCTGGGCGTCTTTTAGTACTTGCTCGATCAACGGCAGCAACTTGCGGGTGTGATCTCGGGAGGCCAGCTCCGGCACGACGCCGCCGTACTCCGCATGCATGGCGATTTGGCTATACAGCGCATCGGCCAGCAGGCCGCGCCCACCGGTACACGCGGTATCGTAAATGGCGACGCCGGTTTCGTCGCAAGACGTTTCAATGCCCAGTACGCGCATAGCAAAAGAACTCGTATAGGTGGTAAGGCAGAAGCTTGAAACCGTCTAGTTTAGCATTATGGCAGTGAAGGGGCGTAAGCATTTGCAAAGATCGCCAACCACGACTAGACTACTGTGCGCTGTAAAACTGGGTCGTACACCGTCGTGTTCGGTGTGCGTACTATCCGAACTCAAGACTCCTTAAGGTAGGTGAGTGCTTAATGCCTTCTGTAAAAGTACGTGATAACGAGCCGTTTGACGTCGCCCTGCGTCGCTTCAAGCGTTCTTGCGAAAAAGCTGGCGTTCTCTCTGAAGTACGTCGTCGCGAGCACTACGAGAAGCCGACTGCTGAGCGCAAGCGCAAAGCGGCAGCTGCCGTAAAACGTCACGCTAAGAAATTGCAGCGTGAGCGTAAGCGTTTCGAACGGCTCTATTGATCCGTACCTGGGGATAGCCTGCGCTGTTAGCCGGTTATCTCAAGAGGGATGCCAAGCGGCCGCCACTAGGTGGCCGTTTGTTTTTCGTTCTGTGATGTGTGTTTTGCGCGGTTTAAGGTGATCAGGCGCGTTGCCTGATGACGTTAGACCCGCCCATAAGCGCTTCGCGCGAGGATGCCCGCAGTTCATGGCAGGCCAAATTCCACAGCGTTTCATTGACGACCTGCTTGGCCGCGTTGACGTGGTGGAAGTGGTCGGTGAGCGCGTGCAGCTCAAAAAAGCGGGCCGTAACTTCTCCGGTTTGTGTCCTTTCCATCAAGAAAAAACGCCGTCGTTTACGGTGAGTGCCGACAAGCAGTTTTATCACTGTTTTGGCTGTGGCGCTCACGGCAACGCGCTGCGCTTTTTGATGGAGTACGACAAGCTGCCGTTCCCCGAAGCGGTAGAGCAGTTGGCCGGACGCCTAGGGCTCGACGTACCCCGTGAGGGAGCGGATGACCCGCGTGCCCAGCAGCGCGAGAAGAAGCGTAAAGAGGGCGTCAATCTGCTGGAAGTGGCCGCCAGCTTCTATCGTGAACGGCTGAAAATGCAGGAGGGCCAGAGTGCCCAGCGCTATCTGCAGGGTCGCGGTCTATCGCCGGAGGTGATCGACACCTACGGTATCGGTTATGCGCCGGGTGGCTGGGAAGCGCTCAAACAGCACCTGTCGGCAAAAGGTATCGGTGAGCCGGTACAAGTCGAGTACGGGCTGCTGATCCATCGAGAAGATACCGGGCGCACCTATGACCGCTTTCGTGATCGGGTAATGTTTCCCATCCGCGACTTGCGTGGCCGTACGCTAGGCTTTGGTGGCCGAGTCATGGGCGATGAGCAGCCCAAATACCTCAATTCACCGGAAACGCCTGTCTTTCATAAGGGGCGAGAGCTATACGGTTTATACGAGGCGCGCCAGGCGTCCAGCAAACTTGAGCAGCTGGTGATGGTCGAAGGCTATATGGATGTGGTGGCGCTGGCCCAATTCGGCATTCATAACGCCGTCGCTACCTTGGGCACCGCGACCACGGAAGATCACTTGAGCCGCCTGTTTCGTCTGGTGAGCCGAGTGGTGTTCTGCTTCGACGGTGACCGGGCGGGTCGTCAGGCGGCAAGCCGCGCTCTGGAGACCGCTCTGCCGCAAATGATCGACGGTCGTGAGGCGCGTTTTCTATTTCTGCCTGACGGGGACGATCCAGATTCGCTGGTACGGCGAGAGGGGAGCGAGGCGTTTCAAGATCGCGTTACCTGCGCGATGCCGCTGTCGGAGTTCCTCTTCGAGCAGGCCGCCCAAGGGCGCGATTTGAATACGGTGGAAGGGCGCGAGCGCTTTGCCAGTCAGGTGTTGGAGGCGCTAAACAAAGTGCCAGACGGCATGCTGAAATCGCTGCTGCTCGAGTCGCTGGCCAAACGCAGCGGGCTGGCGCAGTCGCAGCTCCAAACACTGTTGGAGAAACGCACGGCTGCCGCTCAGGCGAGCCCCCAATGGGCGCCAGTGGACGAGACAGCGCCTGAGCCCATGCTGGCAGAGCAAGCCTCCTCCCGCCCGGCTGCTCGCGGCCGTCGCCAAGGGACAACGCTGCAAACGCTATCAACGGTGGGCCGGATCGTGCAGCTACTGCTGCATGAGCCGCGTTTGGTAACGGCGCTGCCCGAGACGCTGGATTGGCTGCCAGATAGTAGTGAAGAGGCCCCGCTGTGCCGCGAGTTGATTGCACTACTGCGTGCCGGACGCTATCGCAGTCCACAGGTGGTGCTGGCGCACTTCCAGGGCAGCCATGAAGGGCAGGTATTGGCCGAACTGGCCCAGCGCGAGCTGCTGATTCCCAAAAGCACTCGGGAAGCAGAACTCAGCGGTTTGGTTGAACACTTGATAGAGAAGCAGCGTAAGCGCTCACCCCAGGAAGAGTACGATGCGCTATTGGCGCTGGAGCGCTCGGGGCAGAAGCTGGATAAGGCGCAGCGGCAGCGGTTGGCGAGCCTGATGATGGAGCTGATTCAGCGCACATGACGGCCGTTAGCCAAAGCAATTCGCACTACGGGGTTGAATTACCACGCTTCAGCACCACATACAGGGTTAGTCGCCAGGCGCTGGCCTAACCGAACAACCTAACACACCTGAATGACCGCGCAAATACGTTTCGCTGGAAAAAATCCAGCTATTTACGCTATACTGTTCGGCTTGTTGAGTTTAATCGATTCAGCGCCCCAGGTGTTTCATTCTTCTTCGTCGAGATAGGGTTTCTATGGCTGGAAATGCGCAGCAGCAGTCACGTCTGAAGGAGTTGATCGCGCGCGGCAAGGAACAGGGCTACCTGACCTATGCCGAGGTCAACGACCATCTACCCGAGGATATCGCCGACCCGGATCAAGTGGAAGACATCATTGGCATGATCAACGACATGGGTATCAGTGTCGTTGAAGAAGCGCCAGATGAAGACACTTTGATGATGTCGGATCACTCCACGGACGAGTCCGCTGCGGAAGAGGCCGTTGCGGCACTCGCCGCCGTGGAAAGCGACGTCGGTCGCACCACCGACCCCGTACGCATGTACATGCGTGAAATGGGGACGGTAGAGCTTTTGACCCGTGAAGGCGAAATCGAGATCGCCAAACGGATCGAAGAGGGCACGCGGGAAGTGATGTCCGCACTGGCGTATCTGCCCGGTGCGGTGGCCTCGATCCTCGAAGCCTACGACGCCACCCAGGACGAAGAAGCCCCTGGGCGCCTATCGGATCTGTTTTCTGGCTTTATCGACCCTGACGAAGGTATTCCTGGGGTTGCCGAAGCAGAGGTGCCTGAGCCCGAAGTCGACACCGAGCTGAGCGATGATGACGATATCGACAGCGACGCGGACGACGATGAGGACGACACCACCGCTAGCGAAGGCGGCCCAGATCCTGAAGAGGCCAAGGCTCGCTTCGAACAGATTCGCGAGCAAAATGCGGCGGTGGAAGCCGCGCTGGCCAAACACGGTCGTGGCAGCGCCGAGCTGAAGTTCGAGCAGGAGCGTCTTGCCGAGCTGTTTTCGCCGATCAAGCTGGTGCCGAAACACTTCGAGCGTCTGGTTGGCCAAGTGCGGATCAGTGTCGAACAGGTGCGTGCCCAAGAAAAAGCGGTCATGCAGCTGTGCGTCAAGAAAGCCAAGGTGCCGCGCAAGACGTTTATCAAGTCGTTCCCGGGCCACGAATCGGATCAGACATGGCTGGACGCCTTCCAAGAAGCGCAGCCCAAGTACGCTGACCGCCTAGAGCCGCTGCGTGCCGATATCGCCCGCTCTCAGCGTAAGATTGCCTTCGAAGAGGACATGGTGCAGCTCTCGGTGGCTGACCTCAAAGAAGTGAATCGCAAGCTGTCGATTGGTGAAGCAAAAGCTCGTCGCGCCAAGAAAGAGATGGTCGAGGCGAACTTGCGCTTGGTAATCTCGATTGCCAAGAAGTACACCAACCGTGGCCTGCAGTTCCTCGATCTGATCCAGGAAGGCAACATCGGCTTGATGAAGGCGGTAGACAAGTTCGAATACCGTCGTGGCTACAAGTTCTCGACCTACGCGACGTGGTGGATTCGTCAGGCTATTACTCGCTCGATCGCGGATCAGGCGCGGACCATTCGTATCCCGGTCCACATGATCGAGACGATCAACAAGCTCAACCGCGTCTCCCGTCAGATGCTGCAGGAAATGGGTCGCGAGCCGACACCGGAAGAGCTGGGCGAGCGTCTGGAAATGCCGGAAGACAAAGTGCGTAAGGTGCTCAAGATCGCCAAAGAGCCGATCTCCATGGAGACGCCGATTGGTGATGACGACGATTCGCACCTGGGTGACTTCATCGAAGACGGCACCATGCTGCTGCCGATCGATATGGCCACCGGCGAAGGCTTGATCGAAGCGACTCGCAACGTGCTGGGCGGTTTGACTGCCCGCGAAGCGAAAGTCCTGCGGATGCGTTTCGGTATCGACATGAATACCGACCACACGCTGGAAGAGGTGGGCAAACAGTTCGACGTCACCCGCGAGCGGATTCGTCAGATCGAAGCCAAAGCGCTGCGCAAGCTGCGCCACCCCAGCCGCTCAGAGCCGTTGCGTTCGTTCCTGGACGAGTAAAGCCACGAGTAGTGAAGAGTGAGTGGTGAATAGAGTCGCCACGAAGATCGAAAAGCCCGCCGTTCTCTGAACGGCGGGCTTTTTATGTTATGCCGTTTAAAGCTTAGAGCGTGTAGTAAGTGGCAGAACCTGGACCAACCGGCAGGCCAAGAATAAACACCCAGATAAAGAACAGCACACTCCAACCGATCAGCATGAACAGCGTATAAGGCAGCATGAGCGCCACCAGCGTGCCAATGCCCATGTCGTTACGGTAACGGGTCGCCACCGCGAGAATCAGGCCAAAGTAGCTCATCATCGGTGTAATCAAGTTGGTGACGGAGTCGCCGATCCTATACGCCGCCTGAATGACCTCGGGAGCGTAGCCCATCAGCATCAGCATGGGCACGAAGATGGGGGCAGTGACCGCCCACTGCGCCGAGGCACTGCCCAGCGAGAGGTTGACGAAGGCACACATGAGGATGAACAGCGCAAACAGGCCTGGGCCGCGCAAGCCAAGGGAGTCCAGCAGGTCAGCGCCCGCCACGGCGGTCACGGTGCCGAAGTTGCTCCAGTTGAACAGCGCCACGAACTGAGCGGCAAAGAACACCAGCACGATATAGAGCCCCAGGCTGCTCATGCTTTTGGCCATGGCATCGACGATGTCGCGATCGTTTTGCATGGTGCCCGCGAGTCGGCCATAGACAAAGCCCAGCACGGTGAAGGCAATCGCCACGATGACCACAATACCATGCAGGAAGGGGGAGCCGCTTACTAGCCCTGTCTCTGGATTGCGTAGAATGCCGCTCTCCGGCACGACCATCACGGCGACCAGCGCTATCAGCGCTAGCGTGGCTAGGCCGGTACCCTTCAGCGCCCGTTTTTCGGTCGCGCTCAGGCCCTCCATCCGGTTCTGATCGATATCGCTATCGGCGTAGGCAGAATCGAACTTACCCAGCTTGGGTTCGACGATCCGCTCGGTGACCAAGCCGCCAATCAGTGTGACGAAGAACGTGCTGGCAAACATGAAGAACCAGTTGGCTTCAGCCCCAACGGAGTAGGTAGGGTCGAGCAGGCGTGCAGCCTCCTGGGTGATACCCGAGAGCAGCGGGTCGACTGTACCGATCAGCAGGTTCGCGCTGTAACCACCAGAGACGCCGCAAAACGCCGCTGCCAAGCCCGCTAGCGGGTGACGATCGAGTGAGTGGAAAATCATTGCCGCCAGTGGAATGAGCACGACATAGCCAAGCTCGGCAGCCATGTTCGACATGATGCCCGCAAATACCACGGCATAGGTCACGATGCGGGGAGAGCGGTTGAGCACCAGTGCGCGCATGCTGGCGGAGAGTAAGCCAGAGTGTTCGGCAACGCCTACCCCTAGCATGGCGACTAGTACCGTGCCCAAGGGCGCAAAACTGGTGAAGTTAGTCACCATCTCGGTGACGAGACGGCGCAACCCCTCCGCGTTCAAGAGCGAGTTCACTGCGATCCACTCGCCCTCGTTAGCCGGGCGTGGGTCGGCCACGGAAACACCCAGAGCAGCAGCGATGCCACTAGCCACCACTACTAACACACAGAGAATGGCAAACAGCGTCACCGGGTGCGGGAGTAGATTACCCAGCCACTCGACGCTATCGAGGAAGCGGGTAAATGCGCCGCGCTTCAGGTTTTCTTCACGATTTTGTGGGTTTGTCATAAGGTTTATATCGTTGGTAGGTTATTTTTCAGCAAAAAATGCCTGTTAAGGTGTTACGCGCGACACTACGTTGATGGGGCAGTAGGCGCAAATGGCTTTACGTATAGCGAGATGTAAAAAATGAAACGCCGCTGACTCGGTCAGTCAGCGGCGTTGAGTAACGATAAAGAAGCGAGGGTTAGGGGGTTAGTCGTGCGCGATGCAAGCGTCGTGCTAGAAAGAGAAGCTCGATGGTGGCGAACAGAATCAAACTGTAGCCAAGTAGCTCGATGGCCTCTTCGGCGATATCTTTGAAGTCACGGATATAGTGTTCGGCTAGCACGGCGCGCCAGAATTCTTGGCGACCGTACAGACGAGAAAAGATATAGGTGACCAGAACACCTGCCGTAAACAGGCCAAAAGCGAACGTATTGCTGTAGTAACGAAACTCATCCAGGAATCGCTGACGATGCCGGATGACCCAGGCAAGGCTGGGTAACACGATCAGTGCCACGAGGTACTTCCAGGTGTTTTCGGCGACATAGTGATCCAAAAAGTAGTCCTGCTCGCGCACCAGGGAGGCTGCGATAAACGCTAGTAATAGCAGCGTCACCGTAGGCCATACGTTCAATACTTGGCGGATATAGACCAGCAGCGCACAGCAGCTCGCCAGCACCATCGTTTGCGTGAACTCGGTAAAGCCAAGCTCGGTATAGCGCACGTCTGGCAGGTAAAGCACTTCGAGGTAGCCACCTTGGGCAATACCGCCAATGGCGAGCGTATAGAGCGTGGCACGAAGCAGGGCGGTGCGAAAACTGATCGCCCAGGGGGGAGACGATGACATACCAACATCCTTATCGGGGGGGAAGCGACGGGAGTAAACATTCAGGAATGAATGTTCATTATATCGTCACTTTTCTGTGCTCGCACGTCTAACCTTCTGTCGATGGCTCGACGGGCAGACGATAACGCTGCAAAGTGGGGGTAAGAGAGAAAATGCAAAGCGACGACGTATCAGGTCGCTGTTTATCCCAGTAGGACCGTTGAGGGGCGGGCACCGTTATGGCAATTAGCGTGTTTGATCTGTTTCGGATTGGTATCGGCCCATCCAGTTCGCATACCGTGGGGCCCATGCGGGCAGCCAGGGATTTCGTGATGGCGCTGACTGCGCCGGACATCACTCGTCTCGTCGTCAGGCTGCATGGCTCACTGGCCGCTACCGGGGTGGGGCACGGTACCGATAACGCGGTGGTCATGGGGTTGATGGGGGAAACGCCGGAAGCGATCGACCCGGATACCATCGCCGCACGGCTGACCGCGCTGGATGACGGTACGCCGCTGACGCTGCCTCACGGCCAGTCGCTGACGTTTCAGCGTGCGCGGGATATCGAGTGGGACGACACCTGTTTGCCGTTTCACCCCAACGCTATGGTGCTGGCGGCGTATCATGGCGATACGCTGATCAGCACGAACACCTATTATTCGCTTGGCGGCGGGTTTTACGTGGACCAGGCCTGCGCTGACCGGGGTGGGCTGGATGAGGACAAAACGGCGCTGCCGTATCCGTTCGAATCGGCCAATGAGCTGCTCGCGCTGTGCCAGCGGCACGGCCTGCGAATTAGCGCGCTAATGCTGGAAAACGAGAAGGCTTGGCGTAGTGAAGCCACGATTCGCCAAACGCTATTAACGATTTGGCACGCCATGCGCCAGAGTATCGATAACGGCTTGAAGGCCACTGGGCGGCTTCCGGGTGGTTTGAACGTCCGCCGTCGCGCTCACTCGCTGCACCAGCAACTGCTCACTCCGCCCGACCATCAGCGCCTCATTGTGACCAGCTTTACGGTCATGGATTGGGTCAACCTGTTTGCCCTGGCAGTGAACGAGGAGAACGCCGCTGGTAAACGCATGGTGACCGCGCCCACCAACGGTGCAGCGGGCATCGTGCCCGCCGTCCTTGCCTATTACCTAAAGTTCGAGCCCGACGCCTGCGACGACGATGTCGTGGACTTTCTGTTGGCGGCAGGCGCGATGGGCATTTTGTGCAAAAAGAACGCCTCCATTTCTGGCGCAGAAGTGGGCTGCCAAGGGGAGGTGGGCTCTGCCTGTGCCATGGCCGCCGCGGGCCTCGCCGAAGTGTTGGGCGGTACGCCCAAGCAGGTGGAGAACGCCGCCGAGATTGGCCTGGAGCATAACTTGGGGCTGACCTGTGACCCGGTGGCAGGGCTCGTGCAGGTTCCCTGTATCGAGCGCAATGCGATTGCCTCGGTGAAGGCGATCAACGCCGCGCGCATGGCACTGCACGGCGACGGGGACCACTTCGTCTCATTGGATAAAGTGATTCGCACCATGCGCGATACCGGCCGTGACATGCAGGATAAGTACAAAGAGACCTCGAAAGGCGGCCTCGCAGTCAACGCCATCGAGTGTTAGGTAGCCGGCAGAAGGGTGGTGATACGGGCGACCAAATAGTCCACCAGCTGGCGGATTTTAGGCGATAAATGGCGGTGGCGAGGATACACCGCCCAAACCGCCGTATCGTTGTGCTGAAACGGTTCCAGCACCGATACCAACTCGCCGCTGGCAAGGTAAGGTGCCACGTAGTAATCCGGCAGTTGAGCGAGCCCCAGCCCCTTTAGCGCCGCATCCAGAAGGGCAGGCCCGGAGTTTCCGCTCCAACACCCTTCTACCTTGACTTCCCGACGCTGGCCGTTGACTTCGAAGAGCCAATTAGGGCGAGAGCCGATCAGACAGCGGTGTTGGCTCAGTTCGGAAAGGGTATGCGGTCGGGGAGCCTGACGAAAGTAGGCGCTCGACCCCACCACGTACTCCCGCCGCTCGCAGAGCCGCCGAGCAATCAGGCTAGAGTCTTTGAGGACACCCATGCGGATGGCAATGTCGTACCCCTCCTCGATCAGCTCGACCGGCCGGTTGGTGAAGTGCATATGCACTTCCAACTGGGGGTGCAGGCGCTGAAAGTCATTCACCAGCGGTGCGATGTAGCGCTCGCCGAAGGTCGTGGCCGAGGTGAGTTTCAACAGCCCGTGGGGGCTGGCCTGAAGCTCGCTAATAGCCTGCTCGGCATCTCGCAGCCCATCGAATAGATGGCGGCAGTGCTCCACGTAGAGCGCGCCTGCATCGGTCAGACGAATTTGCCGCGTGGTGCGGTAGAGCAGCTGCACACCCAGCTGGTTTTCGAGTTGGCTCACCAAACGGCTGATGTGCGAGGTTGAGACTTTCAGATGCCGAGCGGCGGCGGAAAAGGTGCCCAGCCTGACGACCTCGACGAAAGCTTCGATACGATCCCAGCGCTGCATGCGTCGCCCTTCAGTGGATGGATTGTTGCTCAGCAGCAATAATCTTGTGAGTGTATCCCGCTTTATCCCTCTCGCCTAGCTGACCTACACTGCTAGTCTCTTTCGCGTATCCATGGAGTGTCTTGCTTATGTCGATGATCTCGTCACGCTGGTCTCGTCGTGCTTTGGTGGCTGCTATCGGCACCGCCTGGGTCGCTGCCGCTCAGGCCGAGGTGCCTGCCCAGCAGCAAGAGCAGGCGCCGGGCTGGTTCCGTATGATGGTGGGCGATGTCGAGGTGACAGCTTTGTACGATGGCCACACCACGCTGGACACGTCGCTGCTGAAAGGCATGGAGCAGGATGAGATCCTGCGCCATCTCAACGCGCTGTTCATCGATGCCGAAAGCGGCATGCAAACCGCCGTGAACGCCTTTTTGCTTCATACCGGTGAGAACTTGGTGCTGGTGGATGCCGGGTCGGCGGCGTGCTTTGGTCCCACTCTGGGCCAAGTCGAGCAGAATTTACGCGCGTCGGGCTATGCACCGGAGCAGGTCGATACGATCTTGATGACCCACCTGCACCCCGACCATGTGTGCGGTTTGGTGGATGAGAACGGTGAGGCGGTCTACCCCAATGCCGAGCTGCGCGCCAGCCAAGGCGACGCTGACTTCTGGTTGGACGAAGAGCGCTCCCAAGCGCTTCCAGAGGAGGAGCGTGCCTTCTTTACCATGGCACAAGAGGCCGTGGCGCCCTATCAAGAGGCTGGCCAGTTCAGCCCCTTTGCACCGGGCGATGAGCTGCTGATGGGTATCGTCGCGCAGGATACGCACGGTCATACGCCGGGCCATGCGAGCTTTATGCTCAACAGTGACGACGACGCCATGTTGGTCTGGGGCGATGTCGTCCACAGCTACGGCGTGCAGTTTGCCGACCCCAGCGTTGCCATCGAGTTCGATTCCGACCCTGAGCAGGCGGTGCGCACCCGTGAAGCCGTGCTAGAGAGTGCGGTCGATGAGAAGCACTGGGTGGCCGGTGCTCACATGCCGTTCCCGGGCATTGGTCATATCGTCGAAGACGAGGAAGGCTACCGCTGGCTGCCCATCGAGTTTGGGCCGGTCTCTGGCGATAGCGAGTAACTCACCCCCCCTTTTTTAGACGAGCACGTCGCCGCGTGCTCGCCCACTGCGAATCCATAGGAGTGACCATGAAATCACGTGCGGCAGTTGCGCTCGAAGCGGGTAAGCCACTCGAGCTGGTGGAGATCGATGTAGAAGGTCCGAAGGCTGGAGAAGTGCTGGTCAAAATGGCCGCCACCAGCGTGTGCCACACCGATGCCTATACGCTCTCCGGCGCTGACCCAGAAGGTAACTTCCCAGCGGTACTCGGCCATGAAGGCGCGGGTGTCGTTCAAGAAGTGGGGGAAGGCGTTACCAGCGTAAAGCCGGGTGACCACGTCATCCCGCTCTACACCGCCGAGTGTGGCAAGTGTAAATTCTGCCTCTCGGGTAAAACCAACCTGTGTGGCAGCGTACGTGCCACACAGGGTAAAGGCGTCATGCCAGACGGCACGTCGCGCTTCTCGCTAGACGGCAAGATGCTGCATCACTACATGGGCACCTCGACGTTCAGCGAGTACACGGTGCTGCCGGAGGTGTCGCTGGCGGTGGTGTCCAAAGAAGCACCCATGGACAAAATCTGTCTGCTGGGCTGCGGCGTGACCACCGGTATCGGTGCCGTCTTGAACACCGCCAAAGTAGAGCCGGGGTCGACCATTGCCGTGTTTGGGTTGGGCGCCATTGGGTTGGCGGTCATTCAGGGCGCAGTGATGGCTAAAGCGTCCAAGATCATCGCGATCGACGTCAATCCGGATAAATTCGCCCTGGCCAAGCAGTTTGGCGCGACGGACTTCGTCAACCCGAAAGATTACAGCGACCCGATCCAGCAGGTTATCGTCGATATGACCGATGGCGGCGTCGACTACTCCTTCGAGTGTATCGGTAACGTCAACGTCATGCGCTCGGCGCTAGAGTGCTGCCACAAGGGCTGGGGGGAATCGATCATCATCGGCGTAGCAGGCGCTGGCGAAGAGATCTCCACACGTCCGTTCCAGCTAGTTACTGGCCGCGTGTGGAAAGGCTCCGCCTTTGGCGGCGTGAAGGGCCGCAGCGAGCTGCCGGGCTACGTGGAGCGCTACATGAACGGCGAGCTCAACATCGACGACTTCATTACCCACGATATGCCGTTCGAGAAGATCAACGAAGCCTTCGACCTGCTGCACGCGGGCAAGAGCATTCGTACCGTGCTGCATTACTGAGTATCATCGAGCTTAAGAAACCGGGTAAACGAACGCGGTAGGGGAGACCCGCCGCGTTTTCATCTTCTAAGGAGCCTGCCCCATGAGCATGAGTGAAACTTTAGAACTGGTGTCGGCCAACCGCAGCTGCGGTGGCTGGCACAAGCGCTACCGCCACTACTCCCGGGCGCTGGACTGCGACATGGTGTTCGCCGTGTACCTGCCGCCGCAAGCGGAAAACGAGCGCGTGCCGCTGCTGTGGTGGCTATCGGGCCTGACCTGCAACGACGAAAACTTCATGCAGAAGGCCGGCGCGCACCGAATTGCCGCCGAATTAGGCGTGGCGATTGTCTGTCCGGATACCAGCCCGCGTGGCACCGATCTCCCCGGCGAGCACGATAGTTACGATCTCGGCTCTGGGGCGGGCTTCTACGTGAATGCCACCCAGGCGCCGTGGAAGTCGCACTACCGTATGTACGACTACGTGATCGAAGAACTGCCCTCGGTCGTGCGCCAGCATTTTCCCGTCAACGGGCGCGAATCGATCAGCGGCCACTCCATGGGCGGTCACGGCGCGCTCATTCTTGCCCTGCGCCATCCGGGCCGGTTCCGCTCGGTCTCCGCCTTTGCGCCTATCGTGAACCCGATGAATTGCCCTTGGGGCCAAAAAGCCTTTACCAGCTACTTGGGCGACGACCAGTCGCGCTGGCGCCAGTACGATGCCTGCGAGTTAGTGGCCAACGGGGCGTCCCGCCAGCGTCTGTTCATCGACCAGGGCGAAGCGGATCAGTTCTTGGAAGAGCAGCTCATGCCGGAGCGCCTGGAAGCCGTGTGTGACGAGCACGACCATCCGCTGACGCTGCGTCGCCAGCCGGGGTACGATCATAGCTACTTCTTCATCGCCTCGTTCATCGAGGATCATTTGCGCTATCATGCGGAACACCTCATGAAACGCTAAGGATTCCGAGATGCTCAATCGCGCGCTGCGCCGCTTTCTTCGTCTGTTATGGCGTCTTCTCTGGCGTGGTGCGCTTGGCTTCGTGGTGCTCTCCGTTGCCCTGGTGCTGCTATTTCGCTTCGTGCCCCCGCCTGGCTCCATGGTGATGGTCGAGCGTAAAGTGCAGAGCTGGATCAACAGCGAGCCCATCGATATTCAGCGCCAGTGGCGTGGTTGGGAGCAGTTGTCCAGCAATGCCAAGCTGGCGGTGATCTCCGCCGAGGATCAGCGTTTTCCCCAGCATCGCGGGTTCGATTTCGTCGAGATGCGTCGTGCCTGGGAAGCGAGCCGAGACGGCGAGCGGCTGCGTGGCGCCAGTACCTTGAGCCAGCAAACCGCTAAAAACGTGTTCTTGTGGAGTGGACGTAGCTGGATACGCAAAGGGCTGGAGGCGTGGTTCACGCTGCTGATCGAAACGCTATGGGGTAAACAGCGGATCTTAGAGGTCTACCTCAACGTCGCCGAGTGGGATACCGGCGTGTTCGGTCTGGAGGCGGCCGCCAGCCACTACTTCGGTGCCTCAGGCAGTGCGCTGACCGAACGTCAGGCGAGCCTGTTGGCTGCCATTCTACCGAGTCCGCGCACCCGCAGTGCCTCCCGTCCCGACGCCCAGGTCGAGCGTCGCAGTCAGTGGATTCGTCAGCAGATGCGCAACCTGGGCGGCACTGCCTACCTCGAACGGTTATAGCGCCGCGCTACTCGTATCTTTCTAGCGCCACGGTGGGGAGCTCGCCCACTTGAGGGCGGGCAAAATAGTACCCCTGCTGCACCGAAATACCCAGTGCCAGAAGGCAGCGAGACTCTTCTCGGGTCTCGACGCCTTCGGCCACAAGTTGCGTTCCCAAGGTACGAGCCAGTGACACCATGCTTTTGAGGATGGCCTGACGGCGCACGTTGCTGTCGCAATCCATGACCAATTCTCGGTCGATTTTGAGCGTATCGGGGCGAAGATCGGTCAATAAATCCAGGTTAGCGTAGCCGTTGCCAAAGTCGTCCAGCGATGTGGTGAAGCCCATTCGCCGGTAGCAGTCGATGATCGAACGCATGTGCGCGCGGTCGACCACGCGCTCGGTCTCGGTAATTTCAAAATTGAGTCTTTCGGCTGGCCAGCCCACGCGGTGTGATGTTTCGAGCGTGGACTGAATGCAGGCTTCTGGTTCGTACACGGCATTCGGTAGAAAGTTGATCGACAGCCGCGCGTTCATGCCCAGCTCGCTGGCCAATTCGATCGCCTTGACGCGGCAGGCTTGATCGAAGCGATACATGAGTTCATCGGTCACTTGATCCAGGATCGAAAACGCCGATTCACCGTTCACGCCGCGAACCAGTGCTTCGTAGTACACCACTTGTCGCTGAGCGACATCGACGATGGGTTGAAAGGCCATCGTAAAGGCGAAGGGAACCGGCGTATCGCACCGGTTGCAGACGCCGTTGACCCTGGCGCAGTGAGGTTGTGCAGTCATTTTTCCAAGCCCTGGAAGATTCGTCTTTTTTCGTATTGGTTATGTCGTCGAGGGGCGCACGACCATGACCACGCCCATAATGGCGATGACCATGCCTGCCAAGCCAAGCAGCGGCAAACGCTCATCGAATAGCCACCACGCCTGTAGCGCAGTGACCGGTGGCACGAGATAAAAGAGACTCGCCACGCGGGAAGCCTCCCCCTTCTTTATCAAGGCCATCAGTAGCAGGATAGCGGCAATCGACAGAATCAGCACGAGCCAACCAAGCGTCAGTATGAACGTCGTGCTCCACTCCACCTCGCGGCTTTCGAACAGCAGGGCACCTACCCCCAGCAGTGCGCCCGCCGCCATGTACTGGATGACCGCGCCCGATAGCAGCGGCATGCTGGTGCAGTAACGCTTTTGGTACAGCGTGCCCAGCGAAATACCCATCAGGGCGGCCATCACGCTCACCAGCGCCCCAACCCCGAACCCGCTAAAAAGCGTACTGCCGAGTTCCAGCTTGCTACCCAGTACCAAACTGATGCCGAGTAAGCCCAAGAGCAGACCACACCACTGTCGTTTGGTCAGCCGCTCGCCTAGCAACGGTCCCGCGCAGGCCGCCGTGAGCAGTGGCTGTAGGCCAACCAGTAGGGCGGCCAAGCCGGCGGGCATGCCTAAATAAATGCCGTAAAACACGCCGCCCAGATAGGTGCCGTGGACCAGCAAACCCGATACCGCAATATGTTTCCATAACGTAGGTGATGAAGGCCAGGCAATGCGCATCAGCCACGTCAATGGCAGCAACAGCAGCAGTGTGAGCACGAAACGGATGAACAAAAAGGTGAAAGGTTCGGCGTAGGGCAGGCCAAACTTCGCGCCGATAAAGCCGGTGCTCCAGAGCAGAACGAAAAGCCCTGGCATGGCGGCCAGCCCAAGGGAGGCGGCGTCTTTCTCTCCTAACATTTTGAAATTAATAGACATAGTGCTCCTGGGATAGCATGATTCATGGGGTAGATAACTTACGCTTTGTTCTTTTTGTTACTGAGTTTTACATAAAAGATTGAACCAGCGCCCAAACGACGCGTCACACTGGGCACATTCATAACGCGCCAATGAGGTTTCTTACCATGCAACGTATGACTGCTTTGTTCTCTGCTGCACTTCTCGCCACGGGTCTGATGGCGGGCACCGCTCACGCCCAACAAGCTGAAGGTCAAGCGCAAGATCCAATGGCCACTCAGCAAGCCCCGGCTCAGGATTTTTCTGATCAGCAGCTACAGCAGTTCGCCGATGCTTCTCAAGAAATCGCCGTGATCTCACAAGAGTACACACAGCGTCTGCAGGAAGCAGAAGACGAAACCGCACAGCAGGAAGTTCGCGCTGAAGCCAATGACCGCATGATCGAAGTCGTCGAGGACAGCGGCTTGGATGTCGATACCTTCAACGCCATCGGTCAATCCATCCAGCAAGATCCGGAAATGATGCAGCGCGTTCAAGAAATGGCGAGCCAGTCGTAAACGCCATGAGTTGAATGTTTCATCCAAGGCTATGCGGATAGTGCCAGATTTTCCTTAACGTGCGAAGTATCCGCCACACCGCAAGTCGACCAAAGCCCAGCGCTCGTGCGCTGGGCTTTTTCGTGTCGGGCCGTCCGTCCCGCTCTTTCGTTTCACCTTCAAAGGGTTGTCCATGGCGAGTGTTCACGACAAACTTAGCCCTTGACGACACCACTCTCGTCAAAGCACCGCCCGTTCAATAGAGTCAGCGCCCAGCAGGAGAGCGTATGGACGTCGAGTTATTAGAAATACGCCAACACATGGGGCAATTTCCCCCGTTTGATGGTTTGTCGGATGAGCTGCTGGACGCCATTGCTGAGCAGGTAGAAGTCAGCTATTTCAAAACGGATAGCGATATTCTGACGCTGAACGATACGCTGAATGAGCTTTGCTACATTCGCAGCGGTGCGGTTGAGGTGTATCGCCGCCAGGGCGAGCTCTATAACCGCCTAGGTGAGGGCGATATCTTTGGCCACTTCAGCCTGTTGCGTAACCACAAGGTGCGTTTTCCCGCCAAGGCTATCGAAGACACGCTGATTTACTTTATCCCCGACGCAGTGTTTCAACGTCTATGCGAAGAGGATGACGACTTCGCCGATTTCGTCGAGCTAGAGCGTCCACGGCTAGAGACCGCCGCCGAGCAGCAGAAGAAGTCGAACGACATGATGGTGACCCGCATTCGCAAACTGGTCACTCGCTACCCGGTGATGGTCGAATCCACCACCAGCGTACAGCAGGCAGCTCGACAGATTATCGACGCCCAAGCGTCTGCGGTGCTGGTCATCAATGAGGGGAGCGATAACCCCCGCTATAGCTTCCAGGATAGCGAGGGCAAAACTTGGCAGATGTGCGGCATTCTCACTGACAGCGACTTTCGCACGCGCGTCGTGGCCGAAGGTCTATCGCCCACGACCCCCATCGGAGAGGTGATTTCGGAACGACTCATTACCATCCAGTCCGATGCCTCGGTCTATGAAGCGATGCTGACCATGCTGCGTAGCAACGTTCATCACCTGCCCGTGCTGTATCGCCAGCGCCCGGTAGGCGTGGTGCACCTATCGGATATCATTCGCTACGAAACCCATAGCGGCCTTTATCTGGTGAGCAATATCTTCAACCAGTCCAGCGCCCAGGGGCTGGCCAAGCTGGCACCGGACGTTCGAGCGGCATTCGTACGCATGGTGCAGGAGGGTGCGAACTCGCAAATGGTGGGCAGCGCGCTCTCTACCATCGGCCGCAGCTTCACCCGTCGACTGCTAGAGCTGGCCGAAGATACCCTCGGGCCGCCGCCGGTGCCGTACTGCTACATGGTCAATGGCTCCATGGCGCGTAATGAGCAGAGCATCGTCACCGACCAGGATAATGCGCTGATTCTTTCTGACGACTTCGTCCCCGAAGAGCATGACGAGTACTTCCATGCCTTAGCGGCGTTTGTGAGCGATGGTCTGGCCGCCTGTGGCTACACCTACTGTAAGGGCGACGTGATGGCGACCAACCGCCAGTGGCGTCAGCCGCTGGCGGTATGGAAGCGCTATTTTCAGGACTGGATGGCGAACCCAACCCCCGAGAAACTGCTGCACAGCTCAATCTTTTTCGATCTGGATAGCATCTATGGGGAAGATTTGTTCGTCGAAACGCTCCAGGATTTGATTGCCCAAACCGCTCCCAAGTCGCCGCTGTTCCTGGCGGCCATGGCGCGCAATGCGCTCAATCGAACCCCACCCCTCGGCTTTTTCCGCACCTTCGTGATGGAGAAAGATGGCAAGCACAATAACTCCATCAATCTCAAGCGGCGCGGTACGGCACCGATGGTGGATTTGATTCGCGTGCATGCACTGGCCTGCGGTTCCAAAGCGCAAAACTCCTTCCAGCGTCTGGACGACATCAGCAAAACCCAGCTGCTGGCGACGGGTGTCAGCGACAAGCTGAACTATGCGTTCGAGTTTTTGTGCATGTCGCGGATACGCCATCAAATGATCGACCTGCAGGAAGAGCGCGAGCCGGATAACAACATCGAGCCCGAGAACGTGGAAGATAGCGAACGCCATACCCTGAAAGACGCGTTTCAGGTGTTGAGCAATGCCCAGAAGTTTTTGAAGTTCCGCTACCCCGTTCCCACCCAACGGCAGGGGCGCTGATATGCACGGCATACGACCGCGCCAAAAAGTCACCCAGGCCGACTGGCAGAGCTATATGGCCGCCCGGGCCGAGCGGGCCCAAGACGAGATGTTGAAGCGTTTTTTCCACACGCCCATACCCCACCCGGATACCCCCTTGTCGGAAGTGCCCATGGTGGCGCTGGACATGGAAACCACTGGGCTCGACGAGCGCCGCCATGCGATTGTCAGTATTGGCGTCGTACCATTTACGTTGGGGCGTATTCCCATGGCCCAACGCCGTTACTGGGTCGTGAAGCCATCCCGGCCGCTGGACGAGACGTCGATTGCTTATCACCACATCACGCACTCGGAGATCGCCGATGCGCCAGACCTTGATGACGTGTTGGATGAACTGTTGACGGTGCTGGCAGGGCGTATCGTGGTGGTTCACTTTCGAAACATCGAACGCCCCTTTCTCGATGCGGCAGTGAAGGCGCGCCGGGGCGAAGGGGTGCTGTTTCCAATGATCGATACCATGTCGCTGGAAGCGCGACTGCATCGTCAAACTCTGTGGGCTCGTTTCCGCCGTTGGTTAGGTCGGCCGCCGGTATCGATTCGCCTCAACGCCAGTCGTGAGCGCTACGGTTTGCCTGCCTATCAAGGGCACCATGCGCTGGTCGACGCGCTGGCCACCGCGGAGCTTTTGCAGGCGCAAATCGCCAATCGCTATACGCCAGACACGCCCTTAAAAGCGCTGTGGTGTTAACGCTTGAATCTCTCCACCCTGATAGGCAAACGGGCAGCCCATGGGCTGCCCGTTTGCGTCTTACCTAGGTAAAGCAGATCGTTAGACCGCTTTGGGCTCGCTCATCAAGCCTTTGATGATGGCGTAACACGCCACCAGCAGAATGATGGTGAACGGGAACCCGGTAGAGACGGCCATGGTCTGCAGTGCGGTCAAACCACCGCCCAGCAGCAGCGCAATGGCAATCGCACCTTCGATGATCGCCCAGAACACGCGCTGCGGTTTCGGGGCATCCACCTTGCCGCCTGCGGTGATGGAGTCGATCACCAGCGACCCGGAATCCGACGAGGTCACAAAGAAGACGATGACCAGCACGATGGCAATGAACGAGGTGATCTGCGAGAGCGGCAGTTGCTCCAGCATGATAAACAGCTGCAGATCCACGCCCGCATCGCGCACGGCTTCTATGCCTTGGCTGACGTACTGGTCGATGGCGGTGCCACCGAACGTCGTCATCCACAGAACCGAAACGACCGACGGTACGATCAGTACGGAGATCAGGAATTCACGAACGGTACGGCCACGGGATACCCGCGCGATGAACATACCGACGTACGGAGACCAGGAGATCCACCACGCCCAGTAGAAGGCTGTCCAGCCTTGGCTGAAGTTCGCGTCTTCACGGCCAAACGGGTTCGATAGCGCCGGCAGGTGAACCACGTAGTTCACCAAGTTCTCGAAGAAGCCAGTGGCAATCAGCAGCGTGGGGCCGACACCGATCACGAAGAACAGCAGCGCGGCGGCCATGGCAATGTTGATTTTCGATAGCAGCTGTACGCCTTTATCGACCCCGGCCACGATCGAGCAGATCGCGATCATGGTGATGCCGATGATCAACAGAATCATCGTGATGTCGCTTTCCGGCGCGCCAAACAGGTAGGTCAAACCGGCAGCGGCTTGGGTGGCGCCCAAGCCCAGCGACGTGGCCAGACCAAACAGCGTGGCAAAGACCGCCAGGATATCGATCAAGTGCCCCGGCCAGCCCCACACGCGCTCACCCAGCAGCGGGTAGAACACCGAGCGCATGGAGAGCGGCAAGCCTTTGTTGAACGAGAATAGCGCCAGTGACAGCGCTACGACGGCATAAATCGCCCACGGGTGCAGACCCCAGTGGAAGATCGTCGCCGCCATGCCGAGTGCCGCCGCACCCGCCGTATCGCCTTCAGCGCCAGCCAACGGTGCCCAATCGCCACCGTCGAGTGAGGTGCCAAAGTGCGTCAGCGGTTCGTTGACGCCAAAGAACATCAGCCCGATGCCCATACCGGCCGCAAACAGCATCGAGAACCAGCCGGTGTAGGTAAAGTCCGGTTTGGCATCTGCCCCGCCAATTCGGATTTTACCCAGGGGCGATACGATCAAACCCAGGCAGAGGATGACGAAGATATTGGCGGCCAGAATGAAGAACCAGGCCAGGTTGCCGGTCAAAAAGCCAAAGATGGCATCATAAACCGGTGCAATCATGTCTTGCAGAGCAAGAGTCAGTACCACAAACAGCAGCACGATGAGCGCAGAAATGGTGAATACCTTGCCGTGCAGGTCAAGGTTGAAGCCCATTGCACTCGTCGTGATGTTGTCTTGACCGATCACGTAATCGGTATCGATCAGGTTGGCCGGACCATCAGGGGCGGGGATGCCTTCTGATACCGGCTCATCAGCGGGACGCTTAGAGTCAGGATTATCCACGGGAGCCTCTCCATGTCGGACAGAAACCGCTAAACGCACGTTGGTGGACCAGCGGTTTCCCTCTGGTCATCCATGGGTGCGGTAGCAGGCGTGCATTACATCAGTAACAGTAGCAAACGTTGCTTAATCTTTATTCAACGCGCGGGCACATTACCACGAAAAAGCGACATAACTATAACGACAACAGAGGGCCGTAGCCCCCTGTCATTAAACGCTTGTGAGAGGGCGTTAGCTATTGAGCCACTGCTCGACCACGTCTTGGTTCTCTTCTACCCACTGTTTGGCATTGTCGTAGGGGTCGCTGCCTTCTTCCTGGTTCATCAGCATGACTTCGCCCATCTGCTCGGGCGTCCACTCGAAGGCATCCAGGATGGCATACGCGTCGGGCATGTCCTCTTCCAGGCCGCTACGAACCACGGTATGGATCTGCTCGGCACCGCCGTAGACGTTTTCCGGGTCTTCGAGGTATTTCAGATCGAAACGAGCAAACATCCAGTGCGGAGTCCAGCCGGTGACGACCACGTCCTCTTCGTTTTGGATGGCGCTGGCCAGGGCCGCTGTCATGGTGGCGCCGCTGCCGCTGCGCAGGTCCAGCCCAAGGTCATAGGTATCCACAACCTCTTCGGTGAGTGCCATTAGGCCTGCACCAGGGTCAATACCGATGATCTCGCCGTTGAAGCTGTCGGCGTTGTCGTTCAGATCGGCAATGGAGTCCACATCGGTGTACTCAGGTACGACCAAGCCGAGTTTGGTGCCATCCAGGTTGGGGCCCAGGTCTTCGGTATTGCCACCGACGCGCTCCATGTAGTCCGCGTGGGTGGTGGGCAGCCAAGCGGCCACGATGGCATCGGCATCGCCCGTGGAGAGCGCTTGGAACATTGCTGCCGCGGACAGAGACGTCAGCTCCACTTCGAAGCCTGCTTGCTCGAGTACCGCCGCCATGACGTTGGTGGAGGCGACTTCAGACGACCACTCCACGTAGGCCAGGTTGATCGTGCCCTGGTCCTGTGCGTGGGCCAGGCTGCCAGCGGCGAGGCCAGTACCGGCGACCAGGGCCATAGAGGCGAGGCGGATGCGGTGATTCAACGTATGCGTTTTCATTCACTTGCTCCCTGTTGATGGGCAGTGGCACTCACCACTGCGGTATGAAGAGGTCTTTCTTGTCTTAACCTAAGTGATCGGTTGACCCGTTCAGCATGGTCACTCATGACCGGTGGTTCAAGTGCCCGGGTCAACGCAGCGTCGAGCGCTATGATGAGCGGCGCGATTTGCGCAGCGATTGCGTCAGGCGGTCTAGCAGCATGGCCAGGATCACCACGGCGATCCCTGCTTCGAAGCCGTCGCCCGGGCGTAGACGCTGAATGGCGCGCCACACTTCGCTACCCAAGCCATCGGCACCGATCATGGCCGCAATCACCACCATCGACAGCGCCAGCATGATGGTCTGGTTGATGCCTGCCATCACCGTGGGCAGCGAAAGCGGTAGCTGTACTTTGAACAGTTTTTGGCCCCGCGTGGCACCGTAGGCGTCGGCAGCTTCGATGAGCTCGGTCGGCACTTGACGAATGCCCAGCGTGGTAAAACGAATCGCAGGAGGCATGGAGAAGATGACCGTGGCGAAAATCGCCGAGACCGAGCCAATCCCGAAGAACGGAATGGCAGGAATCAGGTACACGAACGCGGGCATGGTCTGCATGAAGTCCAGCACGGGCATGATCAGTCGGTAGAGCCGCTCGGAAAGCGCCGCGGCAATCCCCACGGGCAAGGCAATGACCACCGCCACTAGCGTGGCAATCACCACCAGCGTCAGCGTCTCGATCATCGGGTTCCAAAGCCCTAGATTCCAGATCAACGCCAGCCCGGCAACTGCACCAATGGCCAAGCGAGTGCTGGCGAGTTTCCAGCACAGCAGCGCAATGATCGCCAGCAGTGCCCACTCGGGTAGCCACATCAGGCCATCGTTGAGGCTGTTGATCCCTGTTTGCGTCACGCGGGAAATGCCGCGCGTCACGACGGAGTATTCGCTGGTCAGCCACGTCAGGCCGCTTTCGATCCAGCTACCTAAAGGAATACGTGCGATCTCCATTACTGCTCTCCTGCTCGTGCCAGTTCATCCAGTACCGCGCCTTTCACCACAACGCCCAGCAGGCGCTGCTGCTCATCCACCACCGCAATCGGGTAGCTCTTTTCGCTAAACATGGCGAAGAGGTTTTGCAGCGGCTCGTCTGGCGGCACTTTGCGGAAGTCCTGAGTCAGGTGATGGGTAATGGTCTCGGCTTTTTCCTCGATGGCACGGCTAGCCGCATCGGCTTCGAGTAGCCCGAGCAGTTGGCGGTCACGGTCGGTCACGTAAATGGAATCGATACTGTGATCGCGCATACGGTGCAGCGCCGTTCGCGGGCCGTCGCTGTCCCGTGCCGTGGTGCGCACCGGGCGCATGGCGCTCTCGGCGGTCAAAATGCGCGAGCGGTCGACCCCCTCGATAAAGCGGCGGACGTAGTCATCGGCAGGCTTGGTGAGGATTTCTTCCGGCGTGCCGATTTGTACGACTTCACCATCTTTTAGCAGCACGATGCGGTCGCCGATATTGAGTGCTTCATCTAAATCGTGGGTAATGAAGACGGTGGTTTTCTGCATTTTGGTTTGCAGCTGCAGAAGCTCTTGCTGCATATCTTTCCGGATCAGCGGGTCGAGGGCCGAGAAGGCCTCGTCCATCAGCAGAACGCTGGCATCGTTCGCCAAGGCGCGGGCAAGCCCGACGCGCTGCTGCATGCCGCCCGACAGCTGGTTTGGGTAGGCGTCCTCCCAGCCTTCCAAGCCCACTTGCTTCAGCGCGTTATGAGCAATCGACTGGCGCTCCGATTTTTCGACGCCGCGAATTTCCAGGCCGAACTCGGCGTTCTGCTGAACCGTGCGGTGAGGAAAGAGCGCGAAGTTTTGAAACACCATCGAGAAGTGGCGACGGCGGCACTCCAGCAGGGCCTTTTCGCCCAGCGTTGGGATGTTTTCGCCATCAATGACGATCTCACCTTCGGTGGTGTCGATGAGGCGGTTCAAGCAGCGAATCAGGGTCGATTTACCCGAACCCGATAGGCCCATGATGACCAGTAGCTCGCCTTCGTAAACGTCGAAGGAGATATTGGAAAGGCCCAGGGTTTGGCCCGTTTTTTCAAGAATTTCAGGGCGCTTGAGGCCTTGGTCGCGTAGCTCAAGTGCTTTTTTGGGCTGCTTGCCAAATACCTTGCTCAAGCCGCGTACCTGAATTTTGACAGGGCGTGTCTCGTCCATCAGCGGTGCCTTTTGATTGAATGAGCAGCCTTGTGTCGTTACTCAATGCGCTTACCTGCGGCCTTTACGTGCTTCCTGCAAGCAGCGACACAAAACGGTTCATAAGTAGAAGTTAAGATTATATTTGATAAATTATTACAAATTATTATACATAAGTGAGCGGGATGTGCCACAACGCTCCCGTCCATCCCGTCAATTTACGCCACATGTGCCATTTTGAACCCCCGCCTATGACCCTGTCATGACAGCGGATGGCATCCTGGTTTTGTTTTTAAGATATTGTTTTTAAAGTTAAAATTTATTTTATGCGGATGTTGGCACGAAGTGTGAAAGTATCGTTTTAGAAACGCTTGGCAAGTGACGCAAGCACGTTAGTCGTCAATGGAGGCAACCCTTATGGACAAGCAAGTGAGCCAACCGCGTAAGCGTCCACGTGTACTGACGCTGTGTATGTTAGCGGCAACCGTCAGCACCCTAGCCTTGGCTGGCTGTGGTAATGGCGACGAGGAGATGCCCCCGGCACAGCAGCCCGACACGCTGGAGCAGGATGCCACCACCTCTACCGCTCCTGCTGCTGAGAACGAGCCTGCCATGGCAGACGAGCCGATGAACGAAGACCCCGGTCTGGGTGACGACCCGGCAGCAGCGCAAGAGCCGATGCCTGATGAGCAGGCGCCCATGCCGGAAGAAAATACATCGGCGGCGTCCGCAAACGATCCTGAAGAGAATCCTGGTTTCGGTGAAGGTACCGACCCCATGCCCGGTGCCGATGAAGCGGGTACCGATGACGCCCCTAGTGGCGATGAAGAGGAAGACATGACTAACGGCCAATAGTCGTCAACGCTCCCTACGATGGTAGGCCGACCCAGCTGTCTGTTCCCTGCGGCTGCTCCACGCGGTTTACCATCCTTTTCGCCCCCGCGCCCGCGGGGGCTTTTTTTTGCCTTCGGGCGGTGCATGCCGGGTGGCGCTCGGTTTTGCAAGATCGCGGACAGCCGCTAAGGTTAGGGGAGCAGTCGCTGCCTTGGCGGCTGTTTGCCCATGATCAAGGAAGGAGAACGACATGATGTCACGATTACGCAACGCGCGTGGGTTGGCGTTACTGCTGAGCGCACTGCTCATGGCAGGCGTGCTGACGGGGTGCGGCGATTCAGAGGCACCGACCACCGATTCAGAAGCACCGGCAGACGAACCTCAAGAGCCCATGGATACCGGGCCCATGGCGAACGATGGCCAGGCGACACGGGAGTCGCCCGGTGAGGGCGTCACGGAGTAGGCGTTAAAAAGCCGGTCGTCGAACGGCGACCGGCATGGGATTACTCTTCGCTATCTTCTAACCGCCGGTAGAGCGTGCGGCGGGCAATCCCCAGCACTTCGGCCGTGCGCCGTTTATTCCCACCTGTGGCTTCCAACACCTTGCGAATATAGCGCTTCTCGACCTCTTCTAGGCTCGGCCAGCGGGCCGGTGCGGGTGCCGGGATCTGGGTGCCGGGCAGCACCTCACCGCTGAGCGTAGGCGTGGTGTCGGCACTGCTCTTTTGCTGGCTGGATTGTTCGCGTAGGCGTTCGGGCAGGTCCTGATGCTGCAGCACGCCCGCTTCGCTTAGTGTGACCGCGCGCATGATTGCATTCTCCAGTTCGCGTACGTTGCCTGGGTAGCTGTAGTTCAACAGGCTGTTGAGGGCCTCCGGCTCGATCTGCTCGATCTGTTTGTCCTGGGCTTCCGCGTGTTTGTCGATCAACGCAAAGACTAGGTGTTCGATATCCGTGCCGCGCTCGCGTAGCGGTGGAATGCGCAGTGAGAACGTTTCCAGGCGGTAAAACAGATCGCTTCGGAAGTTCTCCTGCTCGATCTCTTTTTCCAAGTGGCGGTGAGTGGCGGCAATGATGCGCACGTCCACCGGCTCCTCGCGCTCGCCCCCCACTGGGCGAACGGTTTTCTCTTGCAGGGCGCGCAGCAGCTTGGCCTGCAGATTGATCGGCATTTCGCCAATCTCATCGAGAAACAGGCTGCCGCCCTGGGCGCTGTGAAACAGGCCTTTACGGGCCTCGTTAGCGCCGGTAAAGGCGCCTTTCACGTGGCCAAAAAATTCGCTCTCCATCAGGTCGGCAGGAATGCTGGCGCAGTTCACGGGCACGAACGGAGCATCGTGGCGGCTGCTCTCCTGATGAATCGCTCGGGCCAGCAGCTCTTTCCCGGTACCGCTTTCACCCAAAATCAAAATAGGCGCATCGCTTTTCGCCAACCGCGACGCATCGTGAAACAGCGACTGCATGGCCGGGCTCTTGCCCACGATGCCGTGAAAATGGCTAAGTTCCGTATCATGGGAAAGGGACAAACGCTGGCGCTCCAGTACGCGAAAAACGGCCTCGCGGATAGCGTCTAAATCCAGAGGTTTGGTCAAAAAGTCGTCCGCCCCTAACTTGAGGGCCTCAACCGCTTGGTCAATGGTGCCAAATGCGGTAATCACGATGATGCCAAGCTCGCTGCCGCTCTGGCGGAGCTGTTGAAGTAACTGAATGCCGGTCATGCCCGGTAGCCGTACATCGGTAATCATCATGGCCACCGGCGTATGGCTCAGCAGAGCAATGGCCTCTTCTGCGCTGGGGACACCCAGTGTGTCGTAGCCCGCGTCGTTGAGCTCTTCCTCTAATAACTCACGGATAGCGGCGTCATCTTCCACCACCAATAACGGTAAAAGGTGTTCCTGATGGGTCACAAACGTCGTCCTCAAGCGGATGCGGTTTCACTAAGGGGCAGCGTAATTTCAAAGCCAGCGCCGCCAAGCGCGCTGTCAAATACGCCAATCGTCCCGCCGTGGTCGTTAATAATGCGGTGCACCATCGATAATCCCAATCCGCTGCCTTGGCCCACCGGCTTGGTGGTGAAAAATGGATCGAACACTTGATGATGGTGCGATGCAGGTATGCCGGGCCCGTCGTCTTCAACCCAAAGGGTCAACTCTTCACTGTGTGCCTGCGCGCGCACACGGATATGGCTGACCTGGGGAGCTTGGGCGGCGTTGCGTAATAAATTGGTCAGCACTTGAACGATTTGCTGACCATTGACCAATAAATGGGGGGTCGGAGTAGGAAGATCAATATCCAGATGGATATTTCGTGGTTCCAACTCCTCTTCGACCAGCTCACTGGCACTGATGATAAGCTGATCGAGCGCTTGGTGTCCTTTCTCCACGTTATGTTGTCGGCCAAGTTCCATCAGCTGACGGACGATCTCGACGATGCGTTCCACTTCGCCACGAATGCGGCCAAGCCGTGCCCGCTCATCGTCGCCAATCGTATGACGGCGAGCCAAGCGCTGAGCTTGGCCATTGATGACCGTCAAAGGGGCGCCGATCTCGTGGGCGACCCCAGCGGCGAGCACGCCCAGTTCGGCGAGCTTTTTGGACTTGCGTAGACGCTTTTCCAGCTCGATTTCGCGCCGCTGTCGCGCATCGATGTCGCGATCTTTTTCGGCCATGGCGTCCAGCATGCCGTTCAAGCCCGACGCAAGGCGGCGATACTCCGTGGGGCCATCTGCCGTGGCCCGCTGGCTGCGGTCGCCATCTTCGACCAGCAGCATGACGCGCAGCAGGCGGTTGAGCGGCCGCTCGATATAGTGGCGAAATCCCCACCAAATGCTGAACACGATGCCCGCTGCCCCAATCACGAAGACCAGTACGGCCACGATGCTAATAAACCCGGTGTAGTTCTCGATGCCGGTATTGAGGCGGTTCACCTGCAGCACGCCCTGCACGGTGCCATCTTGGGTGCGCAGGGGCGTCAGCGCGGAGTAGTAGGTCCAGCCCTCTTGCTGACGGTAGCTGCTGTGCATGTCGTCGGTGGCGATGACCTGTTGGATCTCTTCTGGCGTGAACAGATCTTTCCCCAGGCCCAGGCCGTATATTTCTCGGCCTTGGGGGTCGAATACGTAAGCGCCATAAATGCGGTGAAACGAAAACGCCGATTGCAGCGCTTCTTCCAACGGCGTGGCGCTGTCGCGGGCCACTGCGTAGCTCAGAGAGGTGCTGAGTGCGCGGGTGATGATCTCGACTTCGGTTTGCAGCTTGGAGCGCACGTTGTCTTCCAGCGATTTGATCGCCACTAGACTAAACACCACCAGAATTACGAACAGCGGTACGATGACCGTTAAAATGATGAGGTTACGTAGTCGCATCGTACTTCCTGGTGGTGGCTCGAGATTAGCGCTGGGTCGGTGTCAGGCGGTAAAGGCTGCCTTGGCTGCCGTCGGTTAGCAAGTAAATCGCCTCATCGGGCCCTTGGCGAACGTCGCGGATGCGGCCAATCTCGCCATCCAGAATCAGCTCTTCGTCGGCCACTTGGCCCTCGTCGAGGGTGAGGCGCAGCAGCTTTTGGCTGCCAAGGCCACCCGCCAGCAGGCTTCCTTGCCAGGGCTCAAAGGCATCGCTGGTCACTTCGGCCAAGCCCGAAGGGGCAAAGCGCCCATCGAAGCGATAGACCGGGTCTTCCATGCCGGGTTTGGATTCCACGCCAATGGGTTCGTTGGTGGCGTAATCGTTGCCCAGGCTCACCTCCGGCCAGCCGTAGTTGTTGCCAGGCACGATCTGGTTCAACTCATCGCCGGTGCGCGGGCCGTGCTCGGTGGCCCAGGGCTCGCCATTGCTTAGCACGGTCATGCCCTGAATATTGCGGTTGCCTAGGGTGTAAATCTCATCCAGCGTATCGTCGTCATCCACGAAGGGGTTGTCATCTGGCACGTCGCCGGTCTCGGTGAGCCGCAGCGTAGAGCCTGCGTGGTCCTCGCGGGCTTGGGCGCGGGAAGGGTCGACGCCGCGGTCGCCAATGCTCATGAGTAGCGTGCCATCTTTGAGCCACGCCAAGCGTGAACCGTAATGCCGGCCGGGAGAGGAGGCGCGATCCTGCTCGAACAAATGCTCGACCTCGCCCAAAGCGTCGTCTTGCCACTTGACGCGCGAGAGCGCCGAGCGGCTTTGACTGCCTTCTGGCTTGCTCCAGGTGAAGTAAATCCAATCGTGTTCGCCGTCGCCGAACTCAGGGTGCAGCGCCACATCGAGCAGGCCCCCCTGACCGTTTTGGCTGACTCGGGGCAGGCCACTCAACGCCTCGATGCGTCCCTCGGCGTCGACGAGGTTCAACCCCCCGCTGCGCTCGCTGACCAGATAGCGGCCATCGGGCAAGAATGCCACCGCCCAAGGGTTGTCGAGGCCGTCGGCCACGCGCTCGATGGTGAGGGCTAGATGCTCGGTGTCTAATGCTTGGTGAACGACGTCCGCATGAGCTGCGCTGGCGAGCAGAAGCCCCGTGACGCAAGGGGCCACCCAGCGAACGGCGCGATGGCAGAGCGAGCGGGGGTGTGGCGTTTGCGGTCGAACGGGCAGGGAGTGTCGCATTGGCATTGTATGTCCTCGAGTGGCGCAACGTCAGTAGTAGTCTAGCAGTGACTGCCAACGACGGGCGGGGGTTCCCGGCGCTACATCAGCAGCGCCAGCAAGGCCGGTAAATAGAACAGCGCCATCAAGGTCGAACAGAACACGAGGCTGGCCACATAGGCCGGTTCGCGCTGGGCACGTTGGGCGAATAAATAGTTGAAGACCGCCACCGGCATGCACATCTGTACCACCAGAATGTTCTGCGCCAGCGGTGGCAGACCTAGCCAGCCAGCGATGAGCCACGCAGCCGCCGCGGCCAGCGGAATACGGATGAGACTAAAGCCAACCCCAGAGCGCAGGCTTTTCACCTGAATGCTAGCCAGCGATACGCCGAGGGTGATGAGCATGAGCGGTACGGTGAAGCCCGACATGAGATCGACCGTGTTGGCCATCCATAGGGGCAGCGGGGTATCGGTCAGCAGCAGCGCCATGGAGATGGCGATGGCGTACACCGTCGGGGTTTTGAGCAGAGTTTTAACCGGGTTGCCCTGGCTACTGAGCACCGCCCCCAAGGTGAACTGAAACAACGAAACCGTCACCATCACCGTAATGCCGTAAGCAAAGCCCGCGCTGCCAAAGGCGTACAGCACCACCGGCAGCCCCATATTGCCCGTGTTGGGGTACATCATCGGCGCGATGAGCACTCGCCAATCTCGGCGCAGCACCTTGGCAACGGCAAAACTAGCGGCCCCCATGCCGACGATCACCAGGGCGGCAGCCAGCATGACTTGACCGAACGTGCTGGCATCGATCGTTGCCCCAGACAGCGACGCCAGCACCAGCGCGGGCGTACCAATATTGAAAACGAGGCGTGTCACAAAGTCGACGGGGTAGGGTTGGCCGAGGCGAACCCATAGAAAGCCTAGCCCGGCACCGGCCAATACAGGGGCCATGACGGCGAAGAGTTCAGCGAGCATTAACGTTCCTTGACGATCATCGGCCGCCTATTGTGGGTAATTAGGCGGCTAACTGGCAAGGTGAATCGCTAGTGCGTGCGCACGGCGCCAGTGCGGGTTTGCCATGCGGTGGGCACCTGATCACGCAGAAAGTCCAGCAGCGCGTTGACCCGGCGGGAGTGGTGCCCGTAGGCATACAGCAGCGTCACGGGTAGGGGAGCAGGTTCCCAGCCGGGCAGGCAGTTGACCAGATCACCAGGGTGGTGGCGCTCGCGTTTCTCGACCACCCAGTGGGGCAGCAGGCCGATCCCTTGGCCATAGGCGATGGCATCGATGTGCAGCGCTGTAAGATCCACCCGGAGCCGCGAGCGGGGTGCGTTGAACAGGTAGTCGGCGTGTTCGGCGTGGTGCAGCAGTAGGCCGCTGGATGCAGTATCCAACAAGTCGATCCAGGCATGCGCATCCAGCTCTTGAGGGTGCTGCGGCGTTCCTGCGTGGGCTAAATAGTGCGGGTTGGCGTAGAGGCCTCGGGTGAGGTGGCCCAAACGCTCCTGATTCAGCCCGCACTCATGGGTGGCGCCTAGCCAAATGTGCACGCTGTTGCTGTGCATCTTGGTGGGCGGCGTCTCCCGGGTATGCAGGGTTAGCTCGACCTTGGGGTAGCGGGTCAAGAACGCATCCATGACGCCTGCCATCCAGCCTCGTGCCAGCGCGCCGTGTACTTCGAGCGTGACTTTACCACTGATCTCCTCGCGCAGCTCCGCCAGCGCCTCTTGGCTGTGGGCGGCCATGGCCAGCAGCTCGGTGCAGTACTGATGAAACAGCAGGCCCGCTTCGGTGGGAATCAAACGGTTCGCCTGACGACGCAGCAGCGGTTGGTTTAGCCGGGCTTCTAGCTGGCTGATTCGGCGACTCAACGTCGATTTTGCCAGCCCGAGCTTCTGTGCGCTGCGTGTCAGGCTGCCGGTGGTCATCACATCGGCAAAAGCGGCGAGTTCATCAAAATCGTACATAGTCGGGACCACTGGCGAAACGGAGTCACGCTATTGTGCCATCGAATTTGCTGAATGAAAATAATTGCCATTTGTGTTCCGCTTGGTTGAACGCACCGTCCCGCCCCTTTGTGCAAAGAGTATGCAAAAATATAAATGCTAATAATTCGTATTTGTAAGCAAGTGCTCTTTATATCAAAGGAACCCGCTATGTCTTCTCGTTTGCGCCGTACGCTGCTGGCCAGCGCTATTTCATCTCTCGCCTGCGGGGCAGCCGTGGCTCAAGAAACGCCCCAACTTAACGATATCGTGGTGACGGCCTCCGGCTTCGAGCAGCAGATCAGTAGCGCCCCCGCCTCGATCAGCGTGATCTCCCGTGAAGAGCTGGAGCGTGGTCACTACCAAAACGTCACCGATGCACTGCGCGACGTACCGGGCGTGGTCGTCACTGGCGGCGGGCGTGGCGATAACGGCAACGATATTTCCATTCGCGGCATGCCGTCACAATACACGCTGATTCTGGTCGATGGACGCCCGCAAAGCTCACGAGAGTCGCGTCCCAATGGGGATGCGGGCTTTGAACAGGATTGGCTGCCGCCGCTGCAGGCCATCGAGCGTATCGAGGTGGTGCGCGGGCCGATGTCAACGCTATACGGCTCCGATGCCATCGGCGGGGTGATCAACGTGATTACCCGCAAGGTCGCGGATACGTGGCACGGCAATATCCAGCTCGATACGGTGCTGCAGGAAGACAGCGCCTCCGGCGACAGCCGACAAGCGAACTTCTACCTCAGCGGGCCGCTGGTGGGCGAGCGCTTGGGGCTACAGCTCTATGGCCGCACCTCCGAGCGCGACGAAGACGACATCGAGTACGGCTACGAAGAAAAAAGCCTGCAAAGCCTGACCGCACGGCTAAGCCTGGCCGCTAGCGACAATCACGACTTTACCGCCGAAGCGGGCATTACCGAGCAAGACCGCCGCTCGCTGGTGGGGCGCTCCGGGCCGGTGGACGGCTGCCGTGGTGGCTGCACCGACAGCATCGGCGAGTACACCAACACCCACGTGGCGGTGACCCACAGCGGACGCTTCGATTGGGGCACCAGCGAAACCTTCGTGCAGCGCGAGCGCAGCGAAAACCAGTCTCGGGATATCGAGATTACCAACACCACCGCGAAAACCAGCGCCCTGATTCCCTTGGGTATGCACATGCTCAGCGTCGGCGCGAGCTGGGAAGAGGAGTCGCTGGACGATAGCTCGACCAACCAAATCTCCGACCGGCAGACAATTGAAAACAGCCAGTGGGCGCTGTTCGTGGAAGACGAGTGGATGCTGACCGACGCCTGGGCACTGACCGGCGGGCTGCGCTTGGACGATGACGACAACTACGGCAGCCACCTGAGCCCGCGCCTTTACAGCGTATGGAACATGACACCGGAATGGACGCTGAAAGGCGGCGTATCCACCGGCTACCGTTCCCCCAACCTGCGGGAAATTACCCCGGACTGGGGGCAAATCAGCCGTGGCGGTAATATTTACGGCAACCCGGATCTCGAGCCGGAAACCTCGCTCAACAAAGAGATCGCGCTGCTTTACGGTAACGACGCAGGCCTGAACGGCAGCCTGACGCTGTTCCACAACGACTTCGAAGACAAAATCACTCGCATTGCCTGCCCGACCGATATTTGCCGCGATGGAGCGAATCAGTTTGGCAGCGACCCGACGTATCGCGTCAACATCGATGACGCAGTGACCCAAGGGGTCGAGGCCAGCCTGAGCGCACCGTTGAGCGATACGCTGGCGCTGACCGCCAGCTACACGTTCACCGATTCCGAACAGAAAAGCGGCGAGTACGCCGGTGAGCCGCTGACCCAGCTGCCCCGCCATCAGGTGTCGGCCTCGCTGGATTGGGACGTGAACGCACGGCTTAGCCAGTGGACCAAAGTGACCTACCGGGGAGAAGAGAGCCAGCCCACCACCGGGCCCTCGCAAAGCGCCATCGTCGCGCCGTCTTACACCTTCGTGGATGCCGGTATCGGCTATCAGCTCAACGATAGCACCACGGTGAATGCCGGAATCTACAACCTGTTCGACGAGCGCATCACCTACGATGAGTATGGCTACGTGGATGACGGCCGCCGGGTATGGTTGGGCCTGAACGTCGCTTTCTAAATAACGCGAACGTCGTTCATCATCCTGCAAGTCGTCAATGGACGCGGCCACCGCCAAGTGGCCGCGTTTTTTCATGCCTGCGAGCGAGCAGAGCAGCGCTCGGTGATATTGAGCACGCTGATCATCAACGCAGGGAGGAACGTCACTGTGACGATGGCCGTGCCTAACAGGCCAAACAGCACGATGGCCCCCACGCCGCGGTACAGCTCGGTGCCCTCGCCGGGTAGAAAGACCAGCGGTGACAGCCCGCACAGGGTGGTCAGCGTGGTGATGGCGATGGGACGCAGTCGGGTCTGTACCGCCTGAGACACCGCTTCCTGAACGCTGAGCGTTTTGTCATGCAAGCGCCGTCTGGCTTGGTCGACCACCAAAATCGGGTTGTTGACCACCGTGCCCATCAGAATCAAAAAGCCCAGCATGGTAATCATATCGAAGGGCTGGCTGAGCGGTGCTACGCCGATCAATGGCAGTAGGCTGCCCACGCCGTTCATGGCGGCCAGCCCCATGATGCCGCCCACCACGCCCAGCGGTATCGACGTCAGAATCAGCAGCGGATAGCCCCAATGGGAGAAGATCGCCACCAGCAGCAGGTAAACGATCACGATAGCGATCAGGAAGTTGCCGGTAAGCGCCTCACGGGTGGCGTTTAGCTGGTCGCTGGCGCCGGAAATCGAAACATCCACCGTCGAGGGCAACACGCCTTCCTGGCGCAGCCGCTCCAGCATCGCCTCGGCCTGCTCGACGCCTGCCTCTAATGCAATGCTGGCAGGCGGAATCACGTTCAGCGTTACCGTGCGGCTGCCGTCTACCCGGCGAATCACGCTGGTATCCATGGTTTCATCGATACGCGCCACCGCCGATAGCGGCAGCGTATAGCCATCGGGAGTATGCAGCGGCAGGTTTGGCAGTTGGTCTAACGGCAGCGACGCCTGCGGGCCATAGAGGTAAATATCGATCTTCTCATCGTCTAAAAAGAAGTCATCCACATACGCCCCTTCCCCCAGAGCAGAGACCGAAAAACCCACCGCCTCGGCGGAAATTCCCAGCTCCGCGACCCTGGCCCAGTTAGGGCGAATTTGAATCAAGGGCTGGTCGAGCGACAGCGACGAAGGCTGGCTTTGAATACGCGGATTGCCAAACTGCGTTTGGGCTTCCCGGTAAAGCGTATTGGCAGCGCCGTACACCGTGGCTAGGTCCGGGCCCGCCACATCCAGGTTGATGCTGCGCGTGCCGCCATCGTTGCTGGAAATAATCGAGCCTTTCGAGGCAAAGGCGCGCATGCCGGGGAAGCGCTCGTAGTAGTTCGTGAGTGCCTCCATCAATGCTTCGATATGCGAAGAGTCGACCGCTTCGGCAACAATGAAAAGCTGCGTGGGGGCCACACGCATGTTCATGTAAGCCAGCGGCGGCACCTCGGTATCGCCCGCTAAAAAGGCATCCGGCTCCGCCTGCACATGGGGTAGAAAGTACGCTTCAACCTGCTCGGCAATACCAGCCATCTCCTGCAGGCTGTAGCCAGGAGGCGGGCTCATGCGGGCAAAGGTTTTGGGCTCTTCGCCTTCGGGCAGGTACTCGGCGGGTGGTGTCAGAACGAGTATCGTCCAGCCACTCATCAGCAGCGTCAGCACTAGGGTCACCCCGCGGCGCAGCGGGGTCGCCATCAGCCGCTCAAGTAGTGCGCCCAGCCGTGAAGGTCGCTCGTCGCCGGACGCTAGAGCGCCGTCGAGTTTAGAGGCGTGATGCATCGAAAAATTGAAACGAGAGCAGAGCGAAGGCACCAAGGTGACCGCCACCAGCATGGAGGCAAAAATTGCCGCCGATACCGCAATGGCCACATCGGAGTAGAGCTGCCCGGCCTCTTCTTCGATGAACAGAATGGGTAGGAATACCAATATGGTGGTGGCGGTGGAGGCGAGCGTGGCGGGCCACACTTCCTGCACGCCGCGCAACGCCGATTCGATGCGGTCCAGCCCCTGGCGGCGGTAGCGCTCGATGTTCTCCAGCACCACGATGCTGTTATCCACGCTCATGCCGATGGCAAAGGCAATGCCCGCCATGGAGATCACGTTGATGGTGCGGCTGGTCAGCATCAGGCCGACGAAGGCTGCAATGGTGCAGAACGGAATGCCAATTACGCCGATGAAGGTGGCGCGGGCCGAGCGCAAGAACAGGTACATTACCAGGGTCGCGAAGGCGGCCCCGAGCAGCAGGTTGCTCCATACGTTGCTCACCGAGGCTTCTACGTAGCGCACGTCATCGGCGGTGAGGACGATCTCCATACCGGCAGGGCGGAGCACGGTCTCGTTGATCGCTGCCAGTTCTTCTTGTACTGCGTATTTGATGTCGATGACATTGGCGCCGCTCTCCCGGCGCAGGTCCATCCCGATCCCCGCCTCGCCATTGAAGAACGACAGCTGGTTGAGCCGCGACTGCCCTTGGCGAACCTCCGCCACGTCGGCCAGCCGCACGATGCTATCGCCTTCACGCGTCACCACCAGCTGCGCCAGGGCCTCGGCGCTATCGAACCGGCCCAGCGTGCGCACCAGGTAACGCCGCTTGCCCGCGTCCAGCTCGCCGCCGGAGATATCCCGATTGCGCTGGGTGATCGCCTCGCGCAGCTCCAGCAGCGAGACGCCGCGCTGGGCCAGGGCGGCGGGGTCGACCAACACTTGTAGCTGGCGCTGGGCGCCGCCGTTCACACCGACTTCCGAGACCCCTTCGATGCTCTCTAAACGCGGGCGCACGCGGTCTTCGATGAAGTCGCTCATCAGCTGGATATCCAGCGCCTTGGGGTTGCCGGGCAGGGTGCCAACGTGAAAACGCAAAAACGCATCGGTGGAGAACGCCGCCGACACCACCCGGGGCTGGTCGACGTTATTGGGGTAGGAGGAGACTTGGCTCAACGCGTTGTTCACTTGAATCAACGCGGCGGTCATGTCCACGCTAAATGGAAACTCCAGCTCGATCTCGGCGCTGCCGCTTTCCGCCACCGCCGTCATGCGGGTGAGATTGGGGACGTTGCGCAGATACTGCTCCTGCTCGATCAATATCTCTTTTTCGATATCCTGGGGCGTCGCGCCCGCCCAGCGCGTCTCCACGGTGATGGTGCGCGCTTCGATATCCGGAATCATCTGCACCGGAATGCGCAGCGTCGCGGCGATGCCCAGCAGCAGGAAAATCAGCGCAATCACGGTCACCAGCGTTTGCTGGCGCAGCAGGGCAGCAAACATCATTCGCTACCCTCCGAGACGGCTTCGACGTTTACGCCTTCCACCAAGGCTTCATTGCCGCGTATCACCACCTGCTCGTTGCCGGAAAGCCCGCTGGTGATTTCGACGCGCTCAGCAAAGTTAATGCCGACCTCGACCCGCTGTTCGCGCACTTGGTACGTGCCGGTGTCATCAGGCACGGCGACCCACACCGTTACGCGGCCATCCGGGTAGCGACTCAGCGCATCCCGAGCGACGGTGAGCCCATCGCGCCCGGTGGCGGCGTGCACCACGGCGTCGACCGCATTGCCAGGGTAGAACGGCAGCGCTTCGGGCACCTCGGCGCGTAGCAGGAACGTGCGCGCACCGCTGGCGCTGACTGGCACCAGGGTGGCGATGCGGGCGTCGGCGCTCTGCTCGCCCGCAGACAATGTGAGTGTGGCGTTCTCCTCCAAGGCGGTATAGAACGCCTCGGGCACCTGAAAATCAGCGCGCAGAGCGTCTAGGTTGACCAACCGGGCGACGCTGTCGCCTGGCGTGACCCACTCGCCCAGATTGACGCTTCGCTCGCTGACCACGCCGCTGAACGGTGCCGTCAGGATGTGGCGCTCCAGTAGCGCCTCGAGCCGTGATCGTTCGGCGTTCAGGCGGGAAAGTGCGGCGTTGGCGACGCTTACCGCGCTGCGCCGAGCGCTCACTTCGGTGGCGGCGATGTTGCGTCCCGCCCCGACCGATTCCGCCTCGCGCAGCAGGCGCTGCGCTTCGCTAAGCGCGGCCCGCGCTTCTTCCGCCGCTGCTTCTGCCCCAGCGAGCTCGTAGCGTGCCAAATCATCATCAAGAGCCACCAGCGTGTCGCCTGCATCGACTCGGTCGCCCGGGTTTACGTTAATCGCCGCGACCAGCCCGGCCACCGACGAGGAGAGCAGCGCATCCTCCAGGGAGTTCACCGTGCCGACTAGGTTGAGCTCTTGATAAATGGGCTCACGGTGGACACTCGCCAGTTCGACCCGTGGGGCCGATTGGGCCAGCGCGTCGCCAGCAACGAGTGAAAAAGCCAGTAGCAGCACTAAGCGAGCTAATGGAAGCGGGCGGGCAAGTATAGGCACCGTCATAACAGGTCGTATCCTCACTTAGGTGAAGGGTGGTCAAGGCGTAGGCGCGCAAGTCACGTTCCTTGCCCATACTACCCAAGCGCATGCGTTGACATAGATTAAAACCATGAATGATCGCCATAGAGGAAAGCTACAGTAGTGGCGCTTCACGCAAAGCACGTCACGAACAGCACGTCATAAAAAAGCCCCGGCGCGTAGCCGGGGCAGCAAGTCAGCATTGAAACAGTAAGTGAAACCTCAAGCGTTAGAAGTCGTAAGTGGCAGAGACCCAGACGCTGCGGCCATCCAGCGCTACGCCGTCGGTGGAACGGCCGGTTTGGGTAAAGCGGTAAGCCAGCAGCGTGTCGCCGTTGTGCACGAAGGTATCCGCGCCGGTGAAGTCTTTATCGAACAGGTTGTAGATGGTGCCGGTCAGGCGCACGTTGTCGCTGAAGCGGTAGGAGCTGCGCAGGTTGAACAGCTCGTAACCATCCAGCTTGTTGCCCAACTGCTCTACCAGCGAGGCGGATTCACCGCTTACCTCGCCCACGAAACGCTCGCGGGAAGAGTAGTACTCACCTTCCAGCGTAGTGCTCCAGCGGTCGTTGATCGCCCAGGTGAGATCAGCGGTCAGCTTGTGATCAGGCGTGTTGGTCAGCACCTGGCCTTCATTGGCCCCCGAGGTGATTTCGGAATCGGTGAAGGTGTAGCCACCGCTGACCCGCCATGCCGGCGCTAGCTGGTAGCTGGCATTCAGCTCGACGCCACGGGTTTCGGCTTCGTCGATATTGGTCAGCTGGCCAAAGCTCTCCTGCTGAGTAAAGTTGCCGACGCTCAGGCAGTTCGCCAGCCCGGCGTTGGGCGTATTGCCATTACCATCCACAAACTGGCAGTTAGGAATGTCGGCCGCATCGGCGATACGGTCGGTGAACCGGTTGTAGAACACCGTCGCCCCTGCCGAGAAGCCGCTTTGGTTATCGTAAATAGCGCCAATTTCGTAGTTAGTGCTCTTCTCGGGTTCTAGGTCCGGCGAGCCAATGTTGACCGTAGTGCCCTGGCCGCCAAAACCGTTTATACCGCTATGCAGGTCGTTCAGGCTCGGCGTTTTGTAGCCACGGCTCACGCCGCCTTTCAGCGTCCATTCGGGCGTGGTGTTCCACACCAAGTAACCCCGTGGGCTAAAGTGGCCGCCGAAAGCATCGTGGTGTTCATAGCGGCCACCTAGTGTTAGCGCTAAGTCGTCGCGCAGCATCCATTCATCTTCGGCAAACAGCGCCCAGCTGGTTTGCTCGAAGGTAATATCGCCTGCGGTGCCGTCCTGCAGCTCGGCATCGATGTACTGGCCGCCAATAGTGGCCATGTGGTCACCTAAAGGCGCTACAAATTTGGTGTCGACGATAATATCGCGGTTTTCCAGCAGGCGATCTTCACCGCCCTGGGCTTCATAGCCGTAATCCGGGGCGCTGCCTGCTGGCAGCGTGCGGCCGAGGGTTTCGGTGAAGTTACGCGTTACGCTGCTTTCCCAGGTGCCTGCGCTGTAGTGGCCGGTGTGGCCAATAGCGATCTGGTCGCGGTTGAAGCGCAGCTCGTCTCTATAGCCGTTGACCCGGCCCGGCGAAGGCTGACCGGCACGGTCGGTGCCATCCTGGGTACCCAGGCGGTTATCGTCGTTGGAGTACACCTGACGAGCGCGCTCTGCATCCAGCCACAACTCGTTGGCTTCATCCGGGGTGACGTTCAAACGCCCGCCGATGGAGTAAATGCGCGCTTCAGAAGGGCGCGGGTCGCGACCAGCGCTGTTCTCGATCATGCGTTCGGAGCTGTCGCGGTCGAACAGGCGGCCACGTACTTGCAGGCCGACCGTGTTCTCTACCAGCGGCCCGGCACTGTAGAGATTGATGGCCGAGCGGTTGCCCGCATCGCGATCTTCCTGGAAGGTGTTTTCGACACTCACCGAGCCCGCCCAGTCGTCACCAATGCGGCGCGTAATGATGTTGATGACCCCGCCCATGGCGTCCGAGCCATACAGCGTCGACATCGGGCCACGAATGACCTCGATACGCTCGATGGCAGAGAGCGGCGGCATGAAGCTGGTGGAGGTTTCGCCAAAGCCGTTCGGCGTGACGCTACCTGAGGTGTTCTGGCGGCGGCCATCGATCAAAATCAGCGTGTAGTCGCTAGGCATGCCGCGGATGGAGATGTTCAATCCGCCGGTTTTGCCCGTCCCGGCGCGCACATCGACCCCCGGCACATCGGCAATCGCCTCGGCGATGTTAGAGAACTGTTGTTGCTCCAGCTCTTCACGGGTAATCACGGCAATACTCGCAGGGGCATTGTTCAGCGTTTGCTCATAACCGGCGGCGGTGACCACCATATTGTTGAGCGGTGTGCTGCTTTGGGTGGCTTCTTGGGCATGAGCCACCGCAGTAACGCTAAGCGCGATGGCGCTCGCGAGGGTGGTGCGAGTAAAGCGTGGCATGGCGATCCCCTGATATGAATCTTGTTTGTTAATGAAACTGATTATCAAATGAGTTGCGGATTCTAAGAAGAAAAGTTCCCACTTGCGAGATGGTTTTATCGAACAAGGCGTTGCTAGTAGTGGAACGATCGCTGGCAGAGAGACGCTGAGCTGCCCATGGAGTTAGAAGCGCCATGTGCCGTTCCACCCAGCGTTGCAGGACATGCAACGGGAGATTCGTTGGAATATAGGTGCAAGTGTTTTTGAGAATCGTTATTATCAGCGGCGAGGATCATTTAGGCATAGCGTTTCACCGGAGAGTCATATGCGACACACGTTACTGCAGCGCGGTTTACTGGGAATGTTGATCGGCGGTTTGCTGGTGGGTACTGCCCAAGCGCGCATCTTGGAGACGGCCTACGGCGACGTGGAGGTTGCTGATAACCCGATGCGTGTCGTCACGCTGTATGAAGGCGCGCTGGATGCCGCGCTGGCGGCGGGCGTGACGCCGATAGGGGCCGTCACCACCCGTGGCGGTGATAACGTGGCGCAATACGTTACTGACTACCTGAATGCCCACGAGCTTGCGCACCCCGAGATCGTGGGCGTCGTGCGGGAAATCAATATCGAAGCCGTGTTGGCCCAGCAGCCGGATCTGATTCTGGCCGCGGCCCAACTGCCGGAGGAGCAGTACCAGCTGCTATCGCAAATCGCCCCCACCGTGGTGCCCCCCACACAGCCGCTGGCAGCCGATAACTGGGAAGCCGAAGCGCGCCTGTTCGGCCAGGCCTTGAACCAGGAAGAGGCCATTGACGAAGCGATCAGCGCCGTCGATCAGCGGGTCGACGCGATGGCAGAGGCGGTGGCTGACGCCGATGTAGGCGACAACGCCTATCTGGTGCGCTGGATGCCCGGCGGCCCCATGGTGATGTCGGAAAAGCTGATTGCCACTGGCCTGTTGGAGCGCGTTGGCCTGGACGTTCAAGGCGGCGAGCTGATTGGGGAGCGGGGTGTGCATAGCGACGTGTTGAGCCTTGAAAACCTCTCCCAGGTAGACGGCGACTGGCTGTTCCTGGCCACGCTGAACGACGATGGCCAAGCCGCCCTGGAGAGCGCTAAACAGAGTGCCGCTTTCGATCGCTTGAACGTGGTACAGAACGAGCGCGTGGTGCCGGTGAACGGCCAACTCTGGAGCAGTGCCAACGGCCCGCTGGCGGCCCAGGCGATTCTGGATGATATCGAGAACGCCCTGCTGCCGTGACGAGTGCCGTGAATCGTTTTGCTCACCTCGCGAGCGGCTGGCGTTGTTCGCCACGTGCTTGGATGCTTATTCTGCTCACCGCCCTTGTGGCGGTGAGCGTCGTTAGTTTATTGATAGGCGCAGGCAGCGTTGGCCCCCGGCAAGTGTTAGGGCTGTTGAGCGGTAGTGATCACGCGGAAGCGCGTTTTATCGTCTGGGAGCTGCGCGCGCCCCGCACGCTGATTGGCATTGCCGTTGGCGTGGCGCTGGGCGTAGCGGGGGCGCTGCTGCAGGCGGTTTCCCGCAACCCGCTGGCCGAGCCAGGCTTGTTGGGCGTGAGCGCAGGCGCGGCATTTGCGGTTTCCCTGGCGCTGGTGTTAGGGGCCAGCGCGGCCACTTTACGCATCCCCGTGGCCCAGCTAGGCGCACTGATCGGCTGTGTGTGCGTGCTCAGCGTGGCGCGGCTGCGCGGTGTTGGTAGCGACCCGGTGCGCTTAGTGTTAGCGGGGGCTGCGTTTTCTGGGCTGCTCGGTTCGCTCAGCGCCCTGATGCTGCTTTACGACCAGCGCGCCGCCGATGAAATTCGCTTTTGGGTGGTAGGCAGCTTGGCAGGAAGGCGACTGGACGATTTATGGGCCGTGCTGCCAAGCCTGTTGATAGCAGGAGCGGGCGTTGTCGTGATTGCCCGGCCATTGGCCGCACTGGCGCTAGGGGAGCGGGCCGCAAGCGGCCTAGGGCACCGCCCTGGGCTGATTCGCTGGCTGGCGGTAGGCTGTGTGGCGCTGCTGGTCGGCGCGGCGACCGCCATTGCCGGGCCGATTGCCTTCGTGGGGCTAGTGGTACCGTTCGTGGCCCGTGCCATCGCCGGGCCGGATATTCGCCGCACGCTCTGGTTCTGCCTGCCCATTGGCCCGCTGATCGTGCTTACCGCCGATATCATCTCCCGCGTCGTCGTTGCTCCCTCCGAGCTGCCCTTGGGCGTGCTCACCGCGCTATGCGGCGCGCCGGTGCTGATCGCGGTGGTGCGGGCCAAGCGCCTGCCGATGCTCTAACGCACTTTTTTGGTTATCTGATGCTATGAAAATCACGGCAAAACAGTCGATGAGCGGCGTGGCACTTCCTCGCACATCTCCCTCGTATCAAGAAGAGGCGAGTGCCCAGGCGGTGGCTGCCCCGCAGGGCTATTGGCGCGCCGCGCTGCCCCGCTATGGGGTGAGCGTGCTGATCGAAAAGCGCGCCGTGGTGGTGAGCTTCGGGCTGGGAGCCGCCCTGCTGGCCGCCAGCGTGCTCTATCTGAGCCTGGGCAGCGTGACGCTTTCCCCCAGTGCGGTGGTGGCTGCCTTGATAGGGCAGGGCGATGGCATGACCACGTTCATGGTTCAGCAACTGCGCCTGCCGCGCTTGGTCGCCGCCTGTTTCACCGGGGCCGCCTTTGCGCTGGCCGGCGTGCTGATGCAGACCCTGGCCCGCAACCGCTTGGCGACCCCCGGAATCATCGGTATCGATAACGGTGCCACCGCCTTTGCGGTGGCCTCGATCGTCGGCTTGGGCGTCGGCATCGCCCCGCCCGCCATGGCGCTGGCGGGGGCGACTACCGCCGCGGTACTCACCTTTGGCCTGGCGGCGGGCAGCGGCACCCAGGGCTACCGCTTTATCGTGGCGGGCATCGGCGTGGGCGCGGTATTTGGTGCGGTCACGCAGCTGATGCTGGCGCGGGTAGCGATCGATACCGCCAACGCCGCCTACCCCTGGACCGTCGGTTCCCTCAATGCCCGCCCGGCAAGCGCGGTACAGCTATTGGGTATTGGCTTAGCGCTTGGGCTGGTGGCAGCGCTGGCGCTGGCCCGCTCGCTCACGCTGCTGCGCTTTAAAGATGCGACCGCCAGCGGCCTGGGCACCGCGGTGAAAGCGCGGCGGCTGCAGGTGCTGTTACTGTCAGTGGTGCTCACTGCGCTGGCGGTTGCCGTGGCGGGGCCGGTGGGCTTGGTGGCGCTGATCGGCCCTGAAATTGCCCGTTCGCTCTCCAGCGCCCGCCATGTGCCCATTCTAGCCGCCACGCTGGTGGGGGCGCTGGTGATGGTGCTGGCCGATTTAGCGGGCCGCACGCTGTTTGCCCCCATCGAGATTCCCGTGGGGATCGTCACCGCCGTGGTGGGTGGCCCCTGGCTACTCTGGATACTAATGCGCCCGCAACGGAGCCGCCCATGATCTCGTTACCCACGCTTTCCACCGATGCGCTCAGCATGAGCTACGGCCAGCGCCAAGTGATTCACGACCTCGGCGTTAGTCTGCCCAGCGGGCAAGTAACCGCCATCGTTGGCCCCAACGGCTGCGGTAAATCCACGCTGCTCTCTGGGCTTGCCCGCCTGCACAAACCCGATAGCGGTGCCGTGCTGCTTAACGGCCACGACATCGCCCAGATGCCCGCCCGCAAATTGGCTACTAAGCTAGCGCTACTGCCCCAAGAGGCGGTTGCGCCGGAAGGGCTGACCGTGACCGAGCTGATTCGCTTTGGTCGCCAGCCCCACCAAGGCTGGCTGCGCCAGTGGTCAGCGGAAGATCAGCAGGTGGTGCACCATGCGCTGGCCGCTGCCGGGTTGGAAGCGCTGGCCGACCGGCCGCTGGAGGCGCTTTCCGGCGGCCAGCGCCAGCGCGCCTGGATCGCTATGACCATCGCCCAGCAAACGCCGCTTTTACTACTCGACGAGCCCACCTCCGCGTTAGACTTAGGCCACCAAATAGAGGTGTTCGAGCTGGTGCGCGACTTGGCCTGCCACGGCCGCACGGTGGTGATGGTGCTGCACGACCTGGCCAGTGCCTGCCGCTACGCCGACCACCTGATTGCCATGCGCGACGGGCAAATCGTTTCCCAGGGGGCGCCCGCTGAAGTGGTTACGCCAGCGCTAGTGCGGGAGCTGTATCAGGTAGAGTGCACGCTGCTGCTCGACCCCGATACCGGCAGCCCTTTGCTGGCCAACGTGCGCCGAGCAGCGCCACCCGTTTAAAGGCGGCTAATGCTCTATAACAATGCTAGATAACGACGTAAAAGGAATCGATGTGGCTTCTTCCCCACCCCGCGCTGACAAAGCGTCCGTCAATCAAAGCTTTCATGCCTTGATGCGCCTGCTGCGCTACGCCAAAGGCTATCGGCGGCAAATCATTACCGCGACGATTTGCTCGATCATCAACAAGCTGTTCGATATCGCTCCAGAGATTTTGATCGGTGTCGCCATCGACGTGGTAGTGAACCAGGAGAGCAGCTTCGTGGCGCGGCTGGGGTTCGAGTCTCCCCAGGAACAAATCACCATTTTGGCGGTGCTCACCTTCTTTATTTGGGCGGGGGAGTCGCTGTTCGAGTACCTGTTCCAGATCCTCTGGCGCAACTTGGCCCAGCGGCTGCAAGCAGATATGCGCCAGGACACGTATGAGCACGCCCAGCGCCTCGACATGGCGTTTTTCGAATCGAAAAGCTCCGGCCAGCTAGTGGCCACCATGAACGACGACGTCAACCAACTAGAGCGCTTTTTGGACGGCGGTGCCAACGCGTTGATTCAAGTGGTGGTAACGGTGGTGGCCGTGGGTGCGGTGTTCTTCGTGCTTTCTCCGCTGATCGCGCTGCTGGCATTCACGCCGATTCCGCTGATCATTTGGGGCGCGTTCTTCTTCCAGCGCAAAGCGGGGCCGCTATACAGCGACGTGCGCGAAAAAGTGGGCGACCTGGCCAGCCGTCTCTCCAACAACCTCAGCGGCATCGCCACGATCAAAAGCTTCACCAGCGAAGCGCGGGAAGCCGAGCGGCTGCGGGAGGCCAGCGAAGCCTACGTGGACGCCAACCGCCGCGCGATCAAAGTCAGTTCTGCGTTCATTCCGGTCATCCGCATGGCGATTCTGGCGGGCTTTCTTGCCACCTTCACCGTGGGCGGCATGATGGCGCTGAACGGCAGCCTCAACGTCGGCGCTTACGGCGTGCTGGTGTTCCTGACCCAGCGCCTGCTGTGGCCGCTTACCGGCCTTGCTCAGGTGATCGATCTGTTCGAGCGCGCCATGGCCAGCACCAAACGGATTCTGGATTTGCTCGAAGTGCCGATTACCGTGAAGGACGACAGCACCACGCCGTTGGCCGCCCCGGTAAAAGGCGACGTGCGTTTCGAGGCGGTCAGCTTTCAATATGAGGCTAGCCAAGTAGGCGTGAACGGCGTGGATCTTCACGTGCCCGCAGGCAGAACACTGGCGCTAGTGGGGGCCACCGGCTCGGGTAAATCGACGTTGATCAAACTGCTGCTGCGTTTCTACGACCCCGCCAGCGGCCGTGTGTTGGTAGATGGCCAGCCGATCACCGACGTCAGTATGCACTCACTTCGCCAAGCGATTGGCCTTGTCAGCCAGGACGTGTACCTATTCGAAGGCAGCATTCGCGACAACATCGCCTACGGACAGCCGGATGCCAGCGATGCCGCGATTATCGACGCCGCTAAAACCGCCGAAGCCTGGAGCTTTATCGAAACACTGCCCCAAGGGCTGGATACGCCGGTGGGCGAGCGGGGCGTGCGCCTTTCCGGCGGCCAACGCCAGCGGCTGTCACTGGCGCGGGCGCTATTAAAAGACCCGCCGATTCTGGTGCTGGATGAAGCCACCAGCGCGGTGGATAACGAAACCGAAGCGGCCATTCAGCGCTCGCTCAAGCGCATCGCCCATGGCCGCACGGTGATCATGATTGCCCACCGGCTTTCCACCATCGTGCACGCCGACGAGATCGTGGTGATCGAGAAAGGCCAAGTGGCCGAGCGCGGCACCCACGCCAGCCTGCTAGACGCCAACGGCCACTACGCCGCCCAGTGGCGGGTACAAACCGGGGCCGCCCAAGCAGGCGATGTGGAAGCGCTTAGCCACTAAGCGCTCATCAGTGGCTAAGCCAACGTTAGCGGTTCACCAGCAGCGCATTCAGCGTGACGGGTACATGCTCATCGATCTGCTGGTAGCCCAACATCGACAGCACGGTGCGTACCGTGCTGTTGGCCATCAGCGCGTTGCCATCCAATGCCATGGGTTCGGCGTGGGTCACGCGCACCTCGTTCAACCCCTCGCGGGTAAAGCGCAGCGGCACCGCCTCTTCCTGGTTAATCAGATCGGTTTGCACCCGAAAGGTGAGGGTTTCCACCATCGACTCGCCAATATCCAAGCCGTCTAACCGCTCCGGCGGCATTTGCGCCACCAGCGTCACCAGCGGGGTGTTCGCCAGCATGCCCACCCACGGCGGCAGCTCTCCAAAGCGGTCGAGCAGGTCGGTTTGGCTCAAGCGCAGCGGCAGGCGCAGCGTGCCATCGGCCGAAATATCGCCCTGTAAATTGCTCACCCGATGGTGATGGGTTTGCGGGGCCTCGCCATCCAGTTGGGTAATCGACGCCTGCACCCGGGACTGGCCAGGATCGAGCTGCCAATCCGCCTGCACCGGCAGCGCCAACAGCAGCGGGAAAAGAGCCATCAAAGCTTTCAAAGCGGTTCTCCATAGAAGCATTCACCACCAGACCCCAGCGCCGGTAATTAGTGCCGAAAAAATGCCGATCACGCCGTAAGATAGCGCCCGAAGGGGTAGCCTCGCCCCCCCACATTCGCTATGATATGCACGCTTTTCGGGCCTATAGCTCAGTTGGTTAGAGCAGGGGACTCATAATCCCTTGGTCGTAGGTTCAAGTCCTACTGGGCCCACCATTTCTATATGCTTCTCCTAAATATTTCTTCAAAGCAGGGGATTATGAGTCCCTTTGTCCTTGGCTCCCCGCCGCTTGTTGTTTCTATCGTTATTTTTTCATCCGCTTGGTAAAAGGTAGCTAGGCACTCTTGAGTTTATTGTTACTCGTATGAGGCAAGTTCGTTTATAGAATGCAGTAGTTTCTTGAATTGTACCCAAGGCTTTAGCCCCGTGCCTTGTGGGTAAGGCATTTTGCATATTGAGCGTCTCGTTAAGCTGCATTCGCGTAAACATAGCCCAATAGCCAGTTCAAGGCTCCTACCTCCTGGGGTTTGTGCCGTTGTAGGTGCGAAATAAGATCTCCTGTTTCTGGGCGAGTGGTCAGGCGAGCTTTGATAGAGTTTGGATGGGATGCACTGAAGAACAGCAGTGTATCAGTTAGTATTGGCCGGGGTGAGGGGTAATACTCCAGCTGGCCCAGATTGACGATAAGTGAAGAAACGGCAAAAGCCGACTTGCGGAGGGAGCTGCATGCTGAAGCTGGAAGAGATCAAACAGGATGCCCAAGTTCGTGGCATCAAGCCTGATGAGGTGGTACGAGTTGTAGCCGTGGTGCCAGTGGGCGCCGATGCGCTGACCATCTACTTCAAGGATAGCCAGGGCGCGGTTCATGAGCAGATGCTGTTTCGTGACAACGAGCCCAGTCTCTCGCTGGCCCAGGCTGGGCGTCCTTGGGCCTTTGACGCCCCAGGCGCTGACTTCAAGCTGGGCCTAGAGGCCTACCGCATCAGCCAGGCGGCGCTGTTTGATCCCATGATGGCGGTTCATACCTCCAACGTGGAGCCTTTACCCCACCAAATATCTGCTGTCTACGAGGCTATGCTACCTCGTCAGCCGTTACGTTTTGTACTGGCTGATGATCCCGGTGCTGGTAAAACCATCATGGCGGGCCTGTTGATTCGCGAGCTGCTGATGCGTGCCGATGCTAAGCGCATCCTCATCGTGTCGCCCGGCGGGCTGACCGACCAATGGCAGGATGAGCTGCTAGAGAAATTTGGCGTGCAGTTTGAAATATTCAGTCGCGAGAAGCAGGAGCAGTGCGCCTCTGGAAATTACTTCGACGAGCAAAACCAACTGATCTGCCGCTTGGACCAGCTCTCGCGCAACGAGCTTTATCAACAGAAGCTCGCCAATACGGAGTGGGATCTGATCATTGTCGATGAGGCCCACAAGCTATCGGCCAACTACTTCGGCAATAAGATCAACAAGACCAAGCGCTTCCAACTCGGTGAGCTGCTAGGCTCGATTACCCGCCACTTTTTGTTGATGACGGCCACCCCGCATAATGGCAAGGAAGAAGACTTCCAGATTTGGCTATCGCTGATTGATAGCGACCGCTTCTACGGCAAGTTCCGCGAAGGTGCCCACAAGGTCGATGTTTCCGACATGATGCAGCGTAGGGTTAAGGAAGAACTGCTCAAGTTCGATGGCACCCCACTTTTCCCTGAACGCCGCGCCTACACCGCTAATTACGATCTCTCCGACGCAGAGGCTTCGCTCTACGAGCAAGTGACCGACTACGTTCGCAACGAAATGAACCGAGCCGATGCGCTCTCTGGTAAACGAAAGGGCACTGTAGGTTTCGCGCTAACTCAGCTGCAGCGGCGGTTGGCGTCCAGCCCAGAAGCGATTTACCAGTCTCTCAAGCGGCGCCGTCGCAAGTTGGAAGACCGCCTTAATGAGATGAAGCTCATGGCTCGTGGTCAGGCTATTCATGAAGGGAAAGTCGCCTCCACCCTGGGCACTTATGCGGTACAGAAGCAGATTGAATTGCCAGATAATTTAGACGAGCTAGATGAAGAACTGAGCGCCGAGGAGTACGAGCTCTACGCCGAACAGGTAGTGGATCAGGCCACCGCCGCGGAGACTGTGTCCGAATTGGAGGCTGAGATACTGATTCTTCAGGACTTAGAGGAGCAGGCCTCGCAGCTGGTCGCATCTGGTAACGACCGCAAGTGGGAAGAGCTTTCGCACCTGCTACAAGACAGCCCTGAGATGTACACGTCCGGCGGCAGCCGCCGAAAGCTGATCATCTTCACCGAGCACAAGGATACGCTCAACTATCTGGTCGATCGCATCCGCAGCCTGTTGGGCTGCCCTGAGGCGGTGATCACCATCCATGGCGGCACTAACCGTGATGAGCGCCGTAAAGCCCAAGAGCAGTTCCGCAACGACCCGGATGTGCTGGTATTAGTGGCCACCGATGCCGCCGGTGAGGGCGTTAACCTACAGAATGCCAACTTGATGGCGAATTATGATTTGCCTTGGAACCCTAATCGCTTGGAACAGCGCTTCGGGCGCATTCACCGCATCGGCCAGACTGAGGTCTGCCACCTATGGAACCTGGTGGCTAATGAGACGCGTGAAGGTGCCGTATTTCAGAAGCTTTTCGACAAGCTCGAGGTGGAGAAGAGCGCGCTTGGTGGCAAGGTCTTCGATATTCTTGGTGAGGCGTTTGAGAATACTTCGCTGAAAGACCTGTTAGTAGAAGCCATTCGCTATGGCGAGTCCGACGAAGTGAAGTCGCGGTTAGAGCAGGTGATTGAAGGTGCGTTGGATACCGACCACTTGCGCGAGATCATTCGCCGGAATGCCCTCGTCGAACAGCATATGGGCCTGGAAGAGCTCTACGCGGTGAAGGAGGAGATGGAAAAGGCCGAAGCACGCAAGCTACAGCCCTACTTTATCCGCGCTTTTTTCACTGAAGCATTTCAAGGGCTGCGAGGCGAAATGCGCCCAAGAGAGCAAGGGCGCTATGAAGTACGCCACGTTCCCGCCGCCATACGTGAGCGGGATCGCATCGTTGGAGAAAGTAGAACGCCAGTGCTGAGAAAATATGAGCGTATCTGCTTCGAGAAGGAGCATGTGCGCCTGCCTGGCAAGCCAATGGCGGACTTGATTCACCCCATGCACCCGCTAATGCATGCCACGACCGATTTGGTGCTGCAGGCCCACAGAGCCAAGCTAAAGCAGGGCGCCGTGCTGGTAGACCCCAACGACGACAGCACTGAGCCTAAAGTGCTGTTCATGGTCGATCACTCGGTGCGTGAAGTTGAGAAACAGATCAACGGCTCACCCAGGGTTGTTTCACGCTGCCTACAGTTCGTGGAAATCGACGAGCAGGGCAGAGCGACCCATGCGGGCTGGGCGCCGCATTTGGACATGCAGCCCATCGATGATCATGAACTCAATCTGATGCAGGATGTGCTGAAAGCGCCATGGATCACTGGCGACCTAGAGGCCCTGGCGCTCAATCACGCTGTGCAGGCGCTAGTGCCTAAGCACTTCCGCGAGGTGAAGGGGCGCCGCGAACGCCACGCCGACAAGGTGCTCAATGCCGTCAATGAGCGGTTGGTCAAGGAGATCAATTACTGGTCTGACCGTTACATAAAGCTCACCGACGATATGAAGGCCGGAAAGCAGCCGCGCATGCAGCCAGAGATGGCGCGCAGGCGGGTGGATGAACTGACCGAGCGGCTCAACCAGCGCCGCAGTGAACTCGATGCCATGAAGCAGGTGGTCTCCAGCACGCCGGTGGTGATCGGCGGCGCCCTGATGATTCCTAAGGGCTTGCTGGCCCAGCGCCAAGGCGAGACCCAGTTCAGCGTCGATGCTCAGGCCCGTGCCCGCATCGAACAGTTTGCCATGCAGGCGGTAATGGACGCCGAGCGTGCCATGGGTAATCAAGTGTTTGACGTCTCTGACCAGAAATGTGGTTGGGATGTAACGGCTCGCCCGCCAGCCAACCCGGATGGCTCGATTCTGCCTGACCGCCATATTGAGGTGAAGGGGCGTGCAAAAGGGCAGAGCACCATTACTGTCTCTCGCAACGAGATCATCTACGGCCTTAACCAAGCCGATAAATTCTGGCTGGCTATCGTCATCGTGGATGGGAAAAGCGTAGAAGGGCCTTATTACGTGCAGAAGCCCTTTACAAGTGAACCTGACTTTGGCGTGGCCAGTATCAACTATGACCTGGAGGAGCTGCTTTCTAAAGCAGCGCCAGTGGGTGTCCTCGAATGAAACTCTCAAAACTACGCATCAAGAATTTCCGCTGTTTTCAAGATGTTGAGGTTGACCTCAATGAAAAACTGACAGTGTTCATAGCAGAAAATGGTCAGGGTAAGTCGACAGTGCTGGATGCCATCCGCATTGGCCTTTGGCCCTTTGTTAGCTCATTCGATGCTGTAACGAGCACTATGTCAAATTCAGGAATTGATGTGGATGATGTTCACCTTGCTAGAGGTAAACATAGAAATATGGAGCCTCAGCTCCCTGCACGAATCGAAGCAGTAGCCAAGATCAACGGGCAGCCTGTTCGTTGGGCAAGGCAGCGCGATAAAGTAAGCAAAGGTGCCAAAACGACGGTCAAGGATGCTAAACCTATCGCTGAATTAGGGGCTCGTTTACAAGAAAAAATCAGGATGCTGGCTGCAGATAATACTGAGCATGACAGTTCACTAGAGACACCTTTGCCTATCGTTGCTTATTACGGCACAGGGCGTTTATGGAAGCAGCGCTACTTAACGCTCAAAAATCAATCTAGTAGTGATTTTTTTTCTCGCACTTCTGCATACGTTGGCTGCTTAGACTCAGGCTCCGATTACAAACACTTCGCAGATTGGTTTTTTTATCTTTATGCCTCAGATTTTGAACAGAAAACAAAAGAAATGGAGGAAGAGGGGTTTTCTGGGTTGGTGGACGATAAGTTTGTCTATGCAGACTTGATGCAAGCTATTAGAAGGCCTGTAGATCAAGTACTTGGAGCACTAGGATGGAAACACCTGAGCTACAGCCCGAGTCAGAAAACCTTGGTGATGAACCATGATGATTTGGGCACACTTAAGGTTGATCAACTTAGTGACGGTTTAAAGAGCATGATAGCGATGACGGCTGACATTGCTTATCGCTGTGTGCGCTTAAACCCATACTGGGGTGAGAACGCAGCCAGAAAAACCACTGGTATCGTAATGATTGACGAAGTGGACATGCACCTACATCCGAGTTGGCAACAGGTGGTGCTGCAGCAGCTGCATGAGGCATTTCCAGAAGTACAGTTCATTGTCACTACCCATAGTCCCCAAGTACTGAGTACAGTGCGGCGAGAAAATATTCGCATACTTTCAGTCAATGGAAGCAATCAACCCTTGGCTAGAACTTATGGTGAACCTAGTGGGAATGTGATGCACGGCGTGATGGATGTGGATCCCCAACCGCCAGTTGCTGAAAGGAAAGACCTACAGCGTCTGACAGAACTGGTTGATCAAGGCCTTTACGACCAGCAGGAAGCAACGGAACTGACGCAACGGCTAACTGCAGCACTTGGTGAACAACACCCTCAACTGCAGCGCTTGCAACGCAGTATTAAACGACAAAAGGCACTTCAGGGATGAGGCATATCACCAAGCAGGGGAGTGGTGGTCATCATTTGCAAAAAGCTCATCTAAGACCGCCTCAAACTAATCAAGAAGCCACTAGTCGGTGGCGAAGTTTTAATCACAAACAGAAAGTGTTGGAGAGCTTACTGGAGGAGCAGTACCAACTCTGTTGTTACAGCGAACTACGCTCAGACCATCACGAGCTTGGCTACCACATCGAGCATATTGAGAACAAAGGCCAAGCGCCGCAGCGCACCTTTGATTACACCAACTTGGCTGCCAGCGCACTCGACAGTGACCGGCTTAGAGCTTTTAAAGACCGGCTGGTTCAAGAGAATCTGCCTGGAGACTTCTTTGGCGGCCATGCTCAGGGTAAGCAACAGTCAGTGGATATGCAGCGATTTATCTCGCCACATCAGCAGGATTGTGCTCGTTTTTTCGCCTTCCTATCAGATGGACGCATAGTGCCAGCAGAGAACCTCAATGAGTGGGATCAGGAGCGTGCTAGGTACACGATAGATCTACTCAACTTAGATAGCGGCTTTTTAAAAGTTGAGCGTCAGAAGTGGTGGGATGAGCTCGAACAGCTGTTCGATGAGCACTTGGATAAAGATATGGATATTGACTGTCTGGCAGCCATTTATCTTCTGCCTATCTCTCAAGGTTTGAATCCATTTTTTACCCTGACAAGAAAGTTTTTTGGTCGTATTGCCGAGCAAGTGCTGCAACAGGATGCCCCGGAATTACTATGACATCACCTATTAAATCCCCCAAAAAGCTGATCGAAGTGGCACTGCCGCTGGATGATATCAATGCTGCGTGTGCACATGAAAAAATGCCAGGCATTGGGCCACACCCTAGGGGCATACATCTTTGGTGGGCGCGGCGACCATTGGCAGCGGCGCGGGCAGTGCTGTTTGCCCAGTTGGTCAACGACCCCGGCTATCAGCGTGAACTAGGCTACGGGGTGAATAAGCAGGAAGCGGAGCGTAAGCGCGAGAAGCTGTTCGATATTATCCGCGACCTGGTGAAGTGGGAAAACACCAACAACGAAGAGGTGTTGAACCGTGCCCGTGTAGCGATTTGGGAGAGCTGGCGAGAAACCTGCCATCTCAACCGCAACCATCCTGAGGCAGCTGAGCTATTCAACCCTGAGAAGCTGCCCGCTTTTCATGACCCATTTGCCGGTGGTGGGGCTATCCCGCTGGAAGCCCAACGGCTGGGGCTGGAAAGCTATGCCTCTGATCTCAACCCCGTAGCGGTGATGATCAACAAGGCGATGATCGAGATTCCGCCCAAGTTCGCTGGTCAACCGCCGATGGGGCCGATTCCCGAAGGCGAAAAGCAGCAGAAAATGCATGAGGACTGGTCAGGCGCCAAGGGGTTAGCTGAAGACGTGCGCCGCTACGGCCACTGGATGCGTGAGGAGGCATTCAAGCGTATTGGCCACCTCTATCCCAAGGTGGAGATCACACCAGAGATGGTTGCCGAGCGCCCCGATCTCAAGCAGTACGAAGGCGAAGAGCTGACGGTGATTGCATGGTTGTGGGCTAGAACGGTAAAAAGTCCTAATCCGGCGTTTAGCCATGTTGATGTGCCATTGGCTTCAAGTTTTGTATTGTCTAGTAAAAAGGGTAAAGAAGCTTATGTGGAACCTGTGGTTGAGAGTGATGAGTATCGTTTTGAGATCAAGGTAGGAAAGCCTCCGGTTGCCGCTAAGCTAGGAACTAAAGCAGCAAGAGGGGCTAATTTTACCTGTTTGTTGTCTGGTGCACCGATATCGGGCTTGCATATCAAAAGTGAGGGAGAAGCAGGACGCTTAGGTGCTCGCTTGATGGCCGTCGTGGTTGAAGGCAAGCGCGGGCGTGTTTATTTATCGCCCACGCAAGATGCAGAGGCAGTCGCAAAGAGTGCTCAGCCTGAGTGGAAGCCAGAAACCAGCCTACCAAATGATCCAAGAAATTTTTGGACTATTCCCTACGGACTGAAAACCTATGGTGACCTCTTCACTGCTCGCCAATTGGTAGCCTTAACCACCTTCTCCGATCTAGTTCAGGAGGCCCGTAAAAAGGCGATTGCCGATGCTAAAGCAGTTAGCCTGCCGGATGACGGCCAAGGCCTAGCTCAAGGGGGGGCTGGTTCTACTGCTTATGGGGAGGCGGTGTCGGTTTACTTAACTTTCTGTGTGGATCGTTGCGCAGATTTCAATAACTCATTGACGGGATGGCGCCAAGGCAATGAGAAAATAATGTATTTGTTTGCCCGTCAGTCTATTCCAATGGCTTGGGACTTTGGGGAAGCCAATATTATGGAAAATGTAGTTGGAGGGTTCATCACCAATCTTGAATACCAAGTCAAGTGCTTACTGAAACTTGGTACTTCAGCTGTAAAAGGTAATGCCTTGCAGCTTGATGCTGCTACCCAAGATATTAGCAAACTTAAGGTTATCTCTACTGATCCGCCATACTACGACAATATTGGTTACGCTGATCTCTCGGACTTTTTCTATGTATGGATGCGTCGATCGCTGCGTAACATCTATCCTTCCCTATTTGGTACGATGGCAGTACCTAAAGCTGAAGAGCTGGTGGCAACTCCTTATCGACACGGTAGCAAAGAAAAAGCTGAAAATTTCTTTATGGATGGCATGACTCGCGCCATTCATAACTTGGCTATCCAATCCCACCCGTGTTTCCCGGTAGCAATCTACTATGCGTTCAAGCAATCAGAAACTAAGCAAGGTAGTACTACCAGCACCGGCTGGGTGACCTTTCTTGAAGCAGTAATTCAAGCGGGCTTTTCCATTGATGGCACTTGGCCAATGCGAAGCGAGCAAACCCATCGAATGATTGGAATGGGTACCAATGCGCTTGCATCCTCTATCGTTCTTGTCTGCCGCAAACGCTTAATTACCGCTGAAACCATTTCCCGCCGCGACTTCCAGCGTCAGCTCCGCGAGGAAATGCCCGAAGCTCTGGAAACCATGATTGGTGGCGTAACCGGCCAGGCACCTATCGCGCCGGTTGATCTGGCCCAGGCGGCCATAGGACCGGGTATGGCCATCTACTCCAAGTACGAAGCAGTGCTAAACCAGGACGGCTCAAAGATGAGCGTCCATGATGCCCTGGTGCTGATTAACCGGGCGATTACCGAGTTCTTGAATCCTGATTCCGGCAACTTCGATGCCGATACGCAGTTCTGTGCCAGCTGGTTCGACCAGTACGCTTGGAGCGCTGGGCCTTTCGGTGAAGCGGATACGCTTGCACGGGCCAAGGGCACCAGTGAGGCTGGCTTGAAGGAGGCCGGTGTTATCGAATCCGGTAGCGGTAAGGTACGTTTGCTGAAATGGAGCGAGTATCAGTCTGAGTGGGACCCGGCCACCGACAAGCGCACGCCGGTATGGGAAGCTTGCCACCAGATGATCCGCCGCCTGCAAAATCACGGTGAATCTGCCGCCGGTGAGCTGCTGGCCAAGATGCCGGAGAAGGGCGAGGCGATCCGTCAGCTGTCGTACCACCTGTATACCCTCTGCGAGCGCAAGAAGTGGGCCGAAGAGGCGCGCGCCTACAACGAGCTAATTGGCTCCTGGCATGCCATCGTGGCGGCATCCCATGAAACGGGGCATGCTGGCGAACAGGGCGGCTTAGATATTTAGGAGGCAGCATGCTGAAGCGGTTAGAACTGGATAACTTCACGCTTTTTCCCAAGGCGCGGCTGGATTTCGCGCCGGGGCTAAACGTTATCGTGGGTGAAAATGGCACCGGTAAATCGCATCTGCTCAAGGTGGCTTACAGCGTCATCGCTAACGCCTACGAGCAGGCTAACGAGCCGAGCGTAGCCGACCCCACCAAGTCGCTGCTTCAGAAGGGCATTGCCGACAAGCTGATCAAGGTGTTTCGTCCTGAGTCATTGGGCCGGTTAGCGAGCCGTCGCCAGGGGGCGCAGACCTGCAGGGTCTCCGTCGCCTTTGAGCAGTCCGTGCTGGATACCGCTTTCAGCTTCAGTACCCGCTCTCAGACCGAGGTTAAGATCGACAGCTTACCCAGCGCCTGGCAGGAGAAGGCGCCGGTCTTTATGCCGACACGCGAACTGTTAAGCCAATACCATTGGCTGTTGCCGCTCTACGAAAACCGTCACGTGGATATCGAAGAGCACCATATCGATCTCTGCAAACTGCTAGGGGCCCCTGCCGTCAAGGGCAGTCGCGAAAAGACGGTCGCCGAGCTGGTGGCACCCTTGGAAGAGGCGATGGGCGGCAAGGTGGTGTTGGACAAGAACGGGCGCTTCTATCTGCGTATTCCTGGGCAAGGCAACCTGGAAATGCCATTGGTGGCAGAAGGGCTGCGTAAGCTAGCGATGCTCGCTCGTTTGATCACCACCGGCTCGTTGCTGGATAAGGGCTACCTGTTCTGGGATGAACCCGAGGCCAATCTCAACCCTAAGCTGATCAAGTTGGTGGCTTTGGCAGCCGTAACACTCAGCCAGCAGGGCATTCAGGTGGTGATTGCCACCCACAGCTATTTCTTGCTCAAGGAGCTTGATCTCCTCACTCGCCAGCAGGCAGTGGCGCAGCGTTACTTTGCTCTGGTTCGCGGCGAGGGGTTAGTTGAGCGTATCGAGGTGGCCGACCGCCTCAGTGGCCTAGAGCATCTGGTAAGTCTTGATGAAGAATTGGCCCAATACGACCGTGAGATGGAGCTGGTCAATGCCTGAAGTGACAGAGGGCCAACTGACCTTCCGCTTTCCCGAGGGCTGGCAACTGGCTAAATACGATGACAGTTCCTGGTATCGCCAGCGGATGAAGAGTCGCCTTAAGGGAGTGGATATACTGGCCCACAATGGTGGCCCCACCCACTGGTGGGTCGAAGTCAAAGACTGCGAAGGCTATGAGCCAGAAAACCGTCCGCGGCTCTCAGGGGCGGACCCAGGTGAAGTCATCCAGGCCAGGCAGTGGGTTGAGCAACAGGGGCTCAAGCCCACGGTTCAAGTGGCACGTCGCAAGCCATTTATCGTTGATGAAGTCGAGGAAAAGCTCCGCGACACCCTGGCGGCGCTCACCGTCGCTCAGCGGGAAGGTGATCCTGAGCTAGCAAGTTTTCACATCGTTTGGCCACAAGCGCCAACGCTTAAGGTGGTTTTATTGCTGACCTGGAATCAGCGAGACTTCAAACGTTTGGCGACTCGTTTGCGGTCAAAATTGGAGACTGCTCTGGCGCCCTATGGAGTCCAAGGGTTTGTCGTGAACGAGCAGAACCCGGGCGACGCTGGGTTACATTGCCAGGTAACAAGGAACGAAGCATGAGCATTGAGCAGGCCATTCAGCAGCTAACCCGCACCGATGTGATCCGCACCATAGATGCAAGCACGCAGCCAATACCGCCTGGTGAGCGCGTTTCTTGCCTGTACAAGGGTCGTCGCTTTGACCCTAAGCAATTAATTGCAGAGGCATTAGCAACGACTAAACAGTATCGGGTTGATGAAGAAGAGCTAGAACAGGCGCTTTATGAACCCTTTGTGGAAGCGCTTAAGGAACGTGAGTTTGCGGTGGTTAGTAACCCGCGTCAGCTCGGTGATACCAACCTGACGGTGATGGTTTATGAGGTGAAGAAACCGCCTTTGGTACAGGAAAACTTCAAGCGTCTGTTCTCGGCCAACCAGAACCGCTTTTACTGGAACCGCGAGAAATTTGCCAAACTGAAGCGCGGCGCCCCGGTATTCGTGGTCAATAACAGCGATGCTCGTGTGCTGTTTGGCTTTATTCAAGATACTCTGATCCGTGCCGAATACGATGAGAAAAGTCATGTTAGCCGCTTCACCCATCAGGGTGAGACCTTTGAGGTCAGCGGTGAGTATCCTGAGTTCGTCTGCATCGAAGTCCGGTCACTGCAGCACCCGCCGCCGGGCTGGCAGTGGAAAACGTTTGGTAGTGGTGAACATTCCTACATTTCTGGGCCGGAGGTTGGTGCCAATGCTGCCAAGAATAACCTGGAGCGGGTTAACCTATTGCTCGAGGTGTTCGCGCGGGAAGAAGAGGTCGCTTTGCAGCTGCAGACTTGCTATCAGGCGTTGCGCGCCCATGTAGGCGATCAAGAAGAGCCAGAGCAGCAGCATGAACCCCGCGTTTGGTATGTCATGCAGGGTAAAAGTTTTACCCCTGAGATGGGGTTGTCTTACTTATTGTCCAAGCTTGAGGGAAAAGATGGACGTTTATTAAATCATTGGTTGGCAGTAGGAGAGATCAGGCCTGGTGATGTCATCGTCCATCATTCTGCAGGCGAGGTTAAAGCTCTTTCTCAGGCAGTTTCGATGCCATATGTAACATCACAGCCTGATGATTTGCATGATGTTAGGAGTGGTGACGGTCAGCGCGTTGATCTAAAGGTAATTACTCAATTAAAAAATCCTGTGACCTTAGATGCCATACGGCAGAAAAAGTCGAAACTACAGAAAGCTCTAAGTGATGTAAGAGGACCTTACAGCACAGATGGTTCTGGAAAGCAGGGGTATCTCTTTGAGTTTACCTGGGAGGCGCTAGCGATTCTTCTGGGCGGCCACTCTGTTGAATTGCCCGAAGAGATTCAACGCTGGATGCCGATTTTAGACGAGCTGTTCGAGGATTTAGAGGAAACACCTGACGAACAAGGCTTTCATGAGGCAGCTCAGGAACGCCGCCTGCCGATTGAAGAGACCCAAACCCCGGCTAGGGTGTGGCTGCCTCGTGTTAAAGCATTTATGGCTAGTCAGGGTTTTCATTATTCGTTGGCAGAGGTTGCTAACTTTTACCTCAGTATGCGTACCAAGCCCCTAGCGATGCTGGCCGGTATTTCAGGTACTGGCAAGACTCAGCTAGTGCGCCAGTTTGCTAAAGCCATTGGCTATGGTGACTCTGACCACTGCGTGCTAATCGCTGTGCGCCCAGACTGGGCCGACAGCTCCGATCTCATCGGCTATGCCAACATCCAGGGCAAGTTCGAGACTAAGCCGTTGTTGGATGTGATGGCACGCGCCATTGAGCACCCTGATGAGCTTTACTTCGTGATTCTGGATGAGATGAACCTGGCTCGTGTGGAGCACTACTTTTCAGAATTCTTGAGCTTTATCGAGACGCGAGAGCGTGACAGTGATGACGTTATCGTCACTGAGCCGCTGATCAGCCGTGCCGATGTGAATGGCGGTCGCCCGGTTTATCTGCCGCAGAATCTGATGGTGGTGGGCACGGTGAATATGGACGAATCTACCCATGCCTTCAGTCGTAAGGTATTGGACCGCGCCAATGCCATTGAAATGAACGATATCGATTTGGCGTGGGTGAACCCAGAGCGTGATGTGATGCCGATTTCTGGCGTCTATGCTGATGCGCTTAGAGCACCGTTTCTCAATTCGAATGATCTTAGCGATGCCCATAAAAAAGCGCTTGCCAGTTCTATGCAGATGCTAATGCAGGTCAACGGTATTCTCGAACCGGCTGGGCTGCATTTTGGCTATCGGGTACGTGACGAGGTCGCTTTCTACCTGACTCTGCATCAGGAAGAGGCGTTAGAAAGCCTGGAAGGCTTTGATACCGACGCCGCCATGGATTTCCAGCTGATGCAGAAAGTGCTGCCTCGTATCCAGGGTAGCTCGCTAAGCGTGCTCAAGGTACTGATAGGCCTACTAAGCTTACTGGCCAACACGCCGCTCGAGGAAGACGCTGAGTACGGTGTTATTGAGAAGGAGGTCAACCCGCAGAACACCCGCTACCCCAGAAGCGTCAAGAAGCTGCTGTTTATGTTACAACGCTTCCATGATGACGGCTTCACGTCGTTTTGGCTCTAATTTGATATGACCGTGCTCTGTTTTGACCACCCTGACGGTACTATCTGCCAGCTCGCTGTGAGCGAGGTGACATTGCCGCGTTCCATTGAAGCCCAGCGACACATTGAGACACGCGCCCGTTTTAACGTGCACGGCTTGTCACTCAATACGGAGGAGTCAGCGCTAGAGCAGCCGCTGAGTTCGCCACTGTTTTTCGAGTGGCAGCAGCTGGAGTGGCTGTTTGAGCCTGGGCCAAGTTGCCGGTGCGAACCTCCGTTAGCGCTTTATGTGAATGGGGTGTACCAGAAACGGGTTCGGTCGAGATTGTTGCATGGTCAGGTACGCTTGACGGGTACCACGAACTTGGAAAATAGCGTCGGGCTGACGCGCTTTGAGATTCGTGATGCAAATAGCAAGGTGCTGTTTGGCTTAGATAGTGAGGTGTTTCCCCAGAAGCTGGACTACAAAGATGACTTTCCGGCCATGCTGGATGAGATCACTGAAATTCTCTACTCACTTGCCTTCGATGCGTTTACTAAGACGTTTGCCTCGACGCGTCCACGTTCGACCTACCACCAGCTCACTTCAGAGTGGCTAAATCTGTTCAAAGCGCTCTACCACAGTTTAGAGCAGAGCTTGGACACGCTACTTCGCTCACCCAAATCAGATTTGCGTAAAGAATCGAGGGTGAAGCCTGTTCACCGAGTGAAGCGAGCGACACCTCAAGCGATCAAGGTGGCGACACAGCGCCCAGACCGTTATTGTCGTGGCGGTGGCCTGTCGGTAGCGCCCGGTGTACGGCTTTCGCATCTTACCGAGCAGCATAAGCGCATAAGTTACGACACCCAAGAAAACCGGTTCGTTGCTTGGGCAATCACCGATATCCTGCGTCAGATTCAGCGTACCGTTCGCCACTTAAACAGAGGTCGCGGCCTGGATAGCCAGCGGGTTCAGCTAGAGGTGAAAGCACTTGAACGTAGCAAATCGCACCTGCGGCGCCGTCTCAGAAGCCCAGTGCTCGCTGAAGTGGGTACCTTTAATCATCAGATGTTCTTCTCGACTACCCTGACGATGGCGCCGGGGTACAAGGAGTTCTATCACCGCTTTCTGCTGTTGCGTAAAGGCCTGACCATGGCCGAGCACCCGTTGTTCAAGATGGATTATAAGGACATCGCGACCATTTACGAGTATTGGTGCTTCTTGAAGACCGTGAAGCTGCTACGGGAGAACCCAAAATACGATTTGGCTAGCAACGATATTGTTAAGTTGGAACATCACCGTTTTAAGGTGAGCCTCAAGAAGGGCAAGAAATCGGCCGTCAATTTCGTGCAGCGGGGCACGGGTGATGACATCGCGATCTATTTTAACCGCACGTTTCCCAGGAAAGATTACACTTACACTTTCGACCAGAAGCCAGATCAGTTTATCGAGTTCTCTCGCAGTGGGTTCGGCAGCAGTCGTGATAAAAAGTCGTTCAAAGTGATCATGGATGCCAAGTATCGCTTTGACCGTGGATCAAAGGGGTATCCTACCGGCTCTGAAGGCACACCCTACGGGCCGCCACTAGATACCATCGCTCAGCTGCATCGCTACCGTGACGCCATTTTGTGGGAAGATAAGAAAGAACAGCAGAAAACCGTCAAAATGGCCAACAAGAGCATTGGTGGTGTGATCCTGTTTCCCTATCCGGAGGACGAACAGGAATTTGTAGCGCACCCTTTTTATCAAAGCATCGAGCAGGTCAATATTGGCGCGATACCGCTGCAGCCAGGCAAGTCTCGCAAAAACAGGCTGTTTCAGGAGTATCTGGATAGCCTTTTTGAGCAGCCGGGCGAGGTCATCACTGAGTCGCTCTATCATTACGATGATCGTACCTATCAGCAGCGCCGCCAGTCTAACCGAGACATGGTGATGGTCGGCTTGGTGCCCCAGAAGCAGCGAGATGCTAGGATTAAGTATCATTTTGAACAACAGATATTTTATACCCGGTGTCCTGAATCATCGCGCTATCCACTGCATGAGGTGAAAGCTGTAGCGCTGTATGATCAGTTGGAGCGCAAAATTATAGGCTGGGCCAATGTCGTTAGTATTGAAGTGCTGCTAGGGAATGAACTTCATCAGACGGGCACCCAGTGGAAACCAAGCAAGCCTGATCAGCCTTACTATGTCTATCATCTGGATTCGATACAGCACGCTAACTTGAAGGCGGGTGGCCAGATGAAGGGTAATCGTACAGGGCGTTATTTCATCACCCGGCTGGGCTTGGAAGTAGCGCTTCAGGAGCAGGTGCCTGAGTTGCAGTTTATTAGCAGCTGGGAAAAATTTATTGAGTGGAAGACCCTGAAAACGCGCCATTCAACTGTGCGTGTTCAGCGGCGATGCCTATTAGATTCACCTACTGGCCAACCAGTGGATGACCTTGAATTCATCGTAGAAGAAGACGTGGAGCCGTCATAATGTCATTGAAAGCCTGGAGAGATATCGCCACGCCACATAAGGATGTTCAAAAAGGCCTGTTCAAACAATCGGAGTTTGCTGCGGATATCACCCAGGTAGCAACCGGCACGGCGCCTGAAGAGTACCAGGACGCAGAGAAGTTTTTCTCGCGGACTTACATTACCGAGGGTATGCGACTGCTGCTGATCTCGGTGGCCCAGCGCCTCTCTGGCAACGGTGGCGACCCCGTCATTCAGTTGCAGACAGCGTTCGGTGGCGGCAAAACCCACACGATGCTGGCGGTCTATCACCTCGCATCTCGCAAGACGTCTACCGATAAGCTGCATGGCATTTCACCTATTCTTGATGAGGCTGGTATCCATGAGCTGCCCCACGCTCGTGTAGCCGTTATCGACGGTATCAACATGGCCCCGAGCCAGCAGTCGGTGAAGAAACAAGGGCAAAAAGTCACGACGCTATGGGGTGAGTTAGCGTGGCAGCTGCTGGGTGATGAAGGCCTAGCGTTGGTAAAGGAATCCCACGAGCAAGGCACGTCGCCTGGTAAACAGGTATTAGTAGACTTGCTGCAGCGAGCTGCCCCTTGTGTAGTGCTGGTAGACGAGCTGTTAGCTTACATTCGTCAGTTTGAGCTAGGAAAATCCTATTCTGCAGGTACCTACGATAGCAATATCAGCTTCATTCAAGCGCTGACTGAGGCAATGAAGGCGGTACCCAATGCCATCCTACTTGCTTCGTTGCCGGAGTCTGAGCTTGAGGTGGGCGGCACCATGGGCCAGCAAACGCTGACAGCCCTTGAGAAGTATTTTGGTCGTGTAGAATCAGTGTGGAAGCCAGTGGCTACCGAAGAGGCATTCGAGATTGTTCGCCGCCGCTTGTTCGAACATGCCGGTGAGCGTGCCGAAATAGAAGGCATCAGCCGTCAGTTTTCTGACTTCTACCGGCAGCACGCCGCGCAGTTTCCCAACGAGACGCAGTCTAACGACTATTTTGAGCGACTTTGCCGCTCTTATCCGATCCACCCTGAAGTATTCGACCGTCTTTACGAAGATTGGTCGACGCTGGATAAATTCCAGCGCACCCGTGGGGTGCTTCAGTACATGGCGTTCGTGATCCATAAACTGTGGGAGTCGGGCAATCGTGACGCTTTAATCATGCCGGGGTCGCTGCCGTTAGAAGACAGCCATGTGCGCGATAAGAGCATTCACTATCTACCCGGAGGTTGGCAGCCGGTGATTGAGCGAGAGATAGATGGGCCTCGCTCGGCTGCTCAAACGCTTGATAATGATGTTGCACTCTTTGGTGGCGTGCATGCAGCCCGTCGTGCTGCACGTACTATCTTTTTGGGTAGTGCTGCTTCCAGCAGCACCCAGGCGGCCCGAGGTATCAAGCAGGAGCGCATCTTGCTGGGTGCCGTTCAACCGGGTCAGTCTATTGGGATTTTTGAAGACGTGCTCAAGCGCTTGCGCGACCGTCTTCATTATCTCTACTCCGAACAGGATCGCTTCTGGTTTGATACGAAACCTAACCTCCGAAAGGAAATGGAAAGTCGCAAACAAAACATCCATGAACGGGATGCGTTGATTCCGCTGCTCAAAGATCGCACGACCCGTCTAATGGGACGCCAACATCACTTTGCGGGCATCCACGTTTTCACTGCGTCAGGGGATGTGCCGGACGAATATGGCATCGGGCCTCGTCTGGTGGTGCTGCCGACAGAGTACGCTTATAGCCGCACAGAGAGTAATCAGGCCTTTCAGGCGGCGCAGGACATCTTGCGCAACCGTGGGGAACAACCACGTCAAAAGCAGAACCGGTTGATTTTTCTGGCAGCCGATTTCGATGTGGTAAGTCGTTTGAAGGATCAGGGACGCACCTATTTGGCATGGAAGTCGATTGTAGAAGACATTGAAAACGGTTCGTTGAATCACGATATGACTCACTTGCGGCAGGCCAAACAAAGCCGTGACGCAGCAGATTCATCGCTGTCGCAGTTAATCCGTGAGACGTATAAGTGGCTGATGGCCCCAGTAGAGGAGTTTGTAAAAGGCAAGCCAACGCTAGAGTGGGAAGTGGTTCAGGTCTCGACTACGACGCCGAACTTAGTAGATACCATTGAGAACAAGCTGCGTGAAGAAGAGTGGCTGATCTACGAATGGTCGCCAATTTTCCTGCGCAATATTCTCAACCAATGGTACTTCAAGGATGGTGTTACTGAGGTTAGCGCCCTGAAAGTATGGCAAGACTGCTGCCACTACCTTTACCTACCTCGCCTGGTGAACGATCAGGTATTTAAAAATGCCATGAACCAAGGTGTCGCATCGGAGGATTTCTTTGGCTACGCCTCAGGAAAAGAAGGCGATACTTATCTTGGCTTTACCTTTGGGCAAGGGAGTATTGGTGGGCTAGATGGTGAGGCGCTCATTATCGAGCGTGAGGCTGCTAAAGCCTACCGAGACAAGCTCGCAGCTGATGCTGCCCAGCGCGCCAGAGAGCTAGCTGATCGCAATACAGACAACTCATCTGGCCAAAGCGATGAAGGGGTAATAGGTGGTAGTTCAGACGTAGGAGGCAGTGGAATAGCTCATCCTATGGGCGCTGGAGAAAGCGTCGGTAGTTCGGCTGGTCCAGAGGCTGCTTCTACTAACATTGCCAAGAAGCAATTTTACGGTACGGTGAGTCTTGATCCCGTAAAGGCCAAAATGGACTTTGCCACCGTGGTTGATGAGATCGTTGAGCAGTTTACTCTGCGCACAGGCGTACAGGTGAAGATCTCTGTAGAGATTGAAGCATCGAGTGCCGATGGCTTTGATGAGGCGCTTCAGCGGACGATCAAGGAGAACTGCAACGTGCTGAAGTTCATCAGTTCAGAATTTGAGGGTAAGTAACGTGCTAGCCGCTCAAGCAAATGGCTACTAACGCTATGGCAGAAGGGGCGGGTTAATGTTGTCCATGAGTTGGGGTTAGAGGGCAATGTCAATATGACTAAGAAAGTGTTGGAAAAAAATGAAAAGAAAATACTGGTTGTTGAAGGTTTTTTGTTTTTTTATCCAACTCAACAGCTTTGCGAATTGCTTAATGCCCCAACGGCTCTTAGGCATGGCTACGAAGAGGCACGAAATCCTGGCTGGCTAACCTGGCGAACGTTTAAAAATTTTTTGAATCTTTCCAATGAGAAAGAAATCAGGCCGAGCACCCAGGCTAAAATAGAGCGTATCGTAGCCGACAAGCCTGAGTTGAAGGCGCTCCGCCTCGACCCACAAGAACTTGAATTTTTTTGGCAGCCTTATCATGAATGGTCTGCCTTGATTGCGAGCAAATGCCTTCAAGAAACTGTTAGCAAGGAGTATTGGCAGTCTCGAATCGATGCGGAGCGAGATTTGGTCAAGGAATTACTCAATACGCTGGGTGCTCATAATAAATTGCGGGTTTTATTGGCGTGTGACCTTGCCTCCGAGCCGGGTTGCTTGCTTTCTCGACAAGATGTAGAAGGCTTACTGTCTATCGATCCAACTAGTGGGGGCTTTGAGGCTTATCCTGAGTTGATTCGCTTTCGTCTGTGCGCTTTCTCGTCTATGTTGCTTCGCTTTGCTGCATGGCTAGCAGCCGAATGGGAATACTTGACTGGTTGCCACAAAGAGAGAGTGCCGCTTGATAAGTTCTTGCCGCAGTTTTACCCTCAAGTAGGTGAGTGGAGTAATCCAGTCTCGTCCTTCCTAGATTACATCGCAGCCAATTCCGGTTGCCCACCTAGTAGCACAACTAGCGCTTTTCTGGGCAAGTTGTGGGCAGAATATGAGTACTTGAAAGACGTCGAGGGGAGCGGTCGGGGAGAAAACATCGATTCGAAGAAAAGGCTACTAAGAAACTGGATAGGGACAGGCAGTGGACGTCCCGAGCATTCTTCCATCAAGGGTTTTACCGAAGCAGTAGCTGATAGGCAAGCTTCACACAACGATCATGAAACGGATGTCATGGCGATAGGCTATGCTATGGCTTTTGTTTTTCTTGAAACATGCAGGGAGTTTAGAGCATATCTTAGTGCGTATAAGTTACCTGACTCCATGATCGAAGAGATATTCTCTGTGTATGGTAAAGAGTATAAAAAAGCGTCACAGACTATAGCCGAAGCGAGGGGCGACAACTAGCCGCCCCTGCCTGTTTTATCATTAGATAAGGTCTTCCCAACCATCTGGACGTTCGTCTTCTCCTCGAGACTGCCAGTATGCGTCGTTTACTGGATCTAACTGTCGGCTGCGGTTGTCATCATCATGCTTGGCCATGAGAGCCTCCTTGTTTGGCCCCGCCACCATGGCGGGCCTGGCTTATGTTGCTATAGACGAGACGGAACACAGAGGAATTCGGTGGGAAAAAACTCAAACTTGCCAAACGTGTTACATGATCATTCAAACGCTTGAGTCCAGCATTCGTGAGAAAATTCGTAAAAGTCGGCGAATGGTATTTCTACGTGATGATTTCGCTGCACTGGGTGGTTATGACCAAGTTGGTCGTGTGCTTCGAAAATTGGAAGCGCAGGGACGATTAGTACGTATTGGTAAGGGGCTATACGCTAAAGCGCGTATGAACCGTATCACTGGCAAACCGATGATTGCGGCGCCCGGTGGCTTTGACCAGGCTGCCAAAGAGGCATTAAGCCGACTAGGGGTGCAGTGGGAGCCAGCCAGTGCAGAAAAAGCTTATCAAGCTGGCCACGCACAAATTCCGGCGCGGGTCGTGGTCAAAGTCAAAGGCCCGTTTCATCGTCAGATTGTCTACGGCAAACATTATTTGAGTATCGAGCGATATTCTTCATGAAAATCAAGTAGGTATTGACGCTACATTCGTCCTGTAAAAAGCCCTAATGCGCAGCAAGTTCGTTGAAAAATGCTGGGTTGTCCTGAATCGTCGCCAGTACCTTGGCAGCTAGTCCTGTAGGGTTACGTCGCTTGGTTTCCCAGCTTTTGATGGTGTCCACGCTGGTTCCCATCGCTTCAGCAAACTCGGCCTGAGAGACATGCAGCTTGGCGCGGATGGCCTTCACGTCGGCTACCTCATGACGTGTGATGCGGCTGGACTGCGCTTTGCCTTGTTTAATCTCAACGGCTTCCTGCAGCGATGATTGCAGTTCGTCAAAAATGCTCATTTTGAAACCTCCCCCTTCAATTGGTGGGTCAGCGTTTTTAGTGCGGCCTTTTCAGCGGGCGTTAAACTGTCTTTCACGCTCTTTGGGTAGGCCAGTATCAGATAGACTCTATCTGCTGTTGCCAAAAAGTAGATAACCCTGGCTCCGCCGCTCTTGCCTTGGTTGCCCAACGCCATGCGTATTTTGCGCAGACCTCCCGTACCTTGAATCAAGTCACCTTTGTCGGGTTGAGCAATCAGAGTACGTTGCAGTTCTTTTAGTTCGTCGTCTGTCGCAATGGCCTGGATCTGCCGTGTGAAAGTCGGAGTTGCGATAAATTCAATCGAATGACTCACGTTAGGGTACTTCCTTTAGCCAATGCGTCGTTTAGTGTACATAGTACATTTTTGGTTATCAATTATCGACCCTATATTTTGCTGTGGCTGGCAGTGGTTTGGTTGCCAACTGGTTGTCATACGGTTGCCATTTGGCTGCTAACAGGGTGAAAACCATGTGAGTAATGTAAACCATGGAAAACTTAACTAATTGAAAAACCTTTGTTTCCGCATTGCAGGCGCGATCCCAAAGTTTGTTTGGTTGCACTCATAATCCCTTGGTCGTAGGTTCAAGTCCTACTGGGCCCACCATTTCTTATTCTCTCCCCCTAGATCGCCTTTTCTTTAAGCCGCTGACTAACATCAGTAAATGGCTTCTTTGCCATATTCTCCGTTTTCATCCCCACCTGTTTCTGCTGACTCTCTAGCCGATTCCCTCGAACACCCCGTTCCAGTCCAATCCCTTGCCCTACCCGAGTGATTGTGGTTGTGAATAAAAATCCGTATCATTCGCCTTACTATAACGATACTTCTCCTCATACCCGTTGAGACTTCCTCATGCTCCGTAAAACCCTACCGTTTTCCGTCGCGCCGATGCCTGCTGCCGTTCGCCGTTCGCTGGTGGTGTCGTTGGGTGGAATGCTGAGCGTTGCGCCGCTGGCCGCGCTTGCCCAAGAAGACACCATTAACACCGGCACCACCGTGGTCACCGCGACCGCGTTGAAGGTCGATACGCCGTTGGTGGAGACGCCGCGCCCGGTCTCTAGCGTTGATCGGGAAGAGTTGGAAACCCGTAACGTGCAGCAGTTGGATGAAACCTTCCGCTATCGTGCCGGTGTGCTATCAGGCCATTTTGGAAGTGATAACAATACGGATTGGTTCAAGGTGCGTGGTTTTGACCAGTCCACTTATCAGGATGGGTTGCGCATTTATCGTGAAGGCTTTTACCAGTGGCTGCCTGAGCCGTATGGCTTGGAGCAAGTCGAAGTCTTCAAAGGGCCTTCCTCGATTCTATACGGCGAGGCGCCTCCCGGTGGTTTGATCAATGCGGTGAGCAAACGTCCTACGGAAACGCCGCAGGGCGAGGTGAATTTCCAACTGGGCAACCGTAATCATCGCCAAGTGGGGGTCGATACCAGCGGGCCGTTGGGTGAGTCTGGTGACGTTCGCTATCGGTTGGTGGGCGTGTACAAAGAGCGCGATGGCGATCTTGACCACACGGATAATGAGCGCTATTACTTCGCGCCTAGCCTCGCCGTCGATATGAGCGACGATACGAGTGTTACTTTTTTGGCCAGCGTGCAGAAAGACAATGGCGTGCCGGTCAACCCGTTCAAGCTGCCCTACGGCACCGTGCAGGATACGCCGTTTGGCCGAGTCGACCCGCAAACCAACCTCAGCGAGCCGGGCTACGACCGTGATAACCGCACGCAGTGGGCGCTGGGTTACGAGCTGCGCCATGACCTCAACGATACGTGGCGGTTTGAACAAGATTTACGCTACAGCGAGCTAGACCTGGAGCTACGCAGCACCTATGCGTTCTTCATGTCGGACGCCCGTCGGGCAACGCGTGGCCATGTCTACCGCGATGGTTCTATCGACAGCTGGACGGTCGATAACCGCATGGTGGGTAACTGGTACACGGACCGCACCGAAAACACGCTGTTGCTGGGTGTCGATTATCAGAACCTGGGGGTGAGTGGGCAAGAAGCCGACCCGTTCCCATTTGGTGATCCTATCGACGTGTTCGACCCCACCTACGGCAACTTTACGCCGGTGGGCGCGGATGACTTGCTGAGCCGCGAGATCGATAAAGAGCAGACCGGTTTGTATGCTCAAAACCAACTTCGTATTGATGACCGCTGGGTGCTGCTTGGCGGCGTGCGCGTTGACCAAGCCGAGACCGAAAACAGCAACCTGACATCCGGTGTCACGCAGCGCTCCGATGATGACCAAGTCTCTTGGTCGGGCGGCGCGATGTACCTGAGCGACCAAGGGATCAACCCGTATATCAGCTACACCGAGTCGTTCGATCCGGTGGGGCGTGTAGATGACGCGGGCGATCTGTACGAGCCCCGTGAAGGCGAGCAGTGGGAAGCCGGTATCAAAATCGCGCCGTTTGGCTGGGATGGCTACGTGACGGCTGCCGTGTTCGACCTGAAAGAGAACAATACGCTCGTGAGTTCTCCTGCCGGGTTCCAGGTTCAGGAAGGCGAGCGTACTTCTCAAGGGTTTGAGCTGGAGGGCGTGGGTTACCTCACCGATGCGTTAAAAGTGACGGCTGCCTATACCTACACGGATTCACGCTTGGAAGATGATCAGCGCGCGCCATTAATTCCGCGCCATCAAGCGTCTACTTGGCTGGATTACGCCTTTACCAATGGGGCCTTGCAAGGCGTGAGTTTGGGTGCTGGTGTACGCTACGTGGGCAGTACGGTGGACACGAGCGTTGCGGACAATACCGCCGTCGATAGTTATATGGTGGCGGATGCCATGGTCGGTTATGAGTTTGCCGATGGCTGGCAGGCTCAGGTAAACGTCAATAATCTGACTGATGAAGAGTATGTGGCCAGCTGTGAGTACTGGTGCTACTACGGCGAATCTCGCAGCATCATCGGCAGCGTGAAATACCGCTGGTAAGAGCGATCACTCGCACTCAGCTTTAACCCACAACGCCCGGCTTTAAGCCGGGCGTTGTTGTTCGTCTATGTACTACCCATTCACCATCGCGTGCCATACGATGCTTTCGGTGGGGCCTTGCTCAAGGTCGGCACAGGTGTCTACCCGCCATAGCGTGGTGGCTTGGCAGTGCACGGTTAGTTCCCCCTGCTGCTGGTCGAGCTGCCACTGAAAGCGTATCTCTCGCGCTTGGTCATCGCCCTGATCGCTGATCAGAGCCAGCGTTGGTTGTGCGGTATCTGTGCTGAGGTGTGTTAACGCAGCGATTTCAGCGCTTTGTTGTGCGGGGGTTGATTGCGAGCCGCCGCGATAACCGGGTAAGTAGCGCTGCTGGTGGGCTTCCGCCTGTAAGAAAGGCAGGGCCTGTTCTGGCGTGATACGCCCATATTTGCGTACATTGGGCAGTATGATCACGCTGGCAGCGAGTCGGCAGCCGCCGAGGTGGCTGCTCTCCCATACCTCGAACGGCAGCGGGTGCTCCGCCACCGTGCTGGCTAGCGCTTTGAACGTTTTATAACCGTACTTGGCGCAGCATTTGTCTTTAGTGCCGTGGGTGCAGCAGAGCACGAGGTCCTCTAGCAGCGGCGGCTGCTCCCACTGGCTAAGGCTGGTACCGCTTTGAAACGCACTGAAAAACGTCTCTAACTCCCATCGTGCTACCCGAAAACAACGCCGCTCCGGCATCAGAAAGATCTGATGTTGGTACTTTTCCATGCCCGGCTGTTGGATCAGGTTGATGCGCAGGCCATCGTCAGCCAGCGTATCTAGCGTTTGCTTTAATGAATCGCTCATATCGCTGGCGTGGCGCAGTTTGCGCTGCCACTTTGCGCGTGGCCAGCTGAGCAGTAAGTTACGCTCGGCATGGGCGGCGCTACCGGCCAGCGGATCGTGCTGTTCACGGCTTAAATCCGCGCAGAAGGTATGGTTCATAGAGCTGCCTGTAACGTCGCCGAGGTGAAGGGCACGCACACTGGGCTGCCGCTAGCGGGGTCGCGCAGAATATGCGCATCTAGGTCGAAGACGCGCTTTAGGTTGGCCGCGGTGAACACGTCGTTTGGCGCGCCGCTGGTGACGATTTGTCCGTCGCGCATCATCACTAGATGGTCGGCGTAGGCGGCGGCGAGGTTCAAGTCGTGCAGTACCAGCAGCAGTGTGCGGCCATGGTCGTGGGCCAGCCGAGAAAGCAGTGCCAGCAGGTCTACCTGCACCTTCAAATCTAAAAAGGTGGTGGGTTCATCCAGCAAAATTAAATCGGTCTGCTGGGCGAGCACCATCGCGATCCAGCAGCGCTGGCGCTGGCCGCCAGAGAGCGCTTCCACATCTCGGTCGGCAAACTCGGTCACGTGCATATAGGCCATGGCTTCGGCGATGGCGTTGGCATCCTGCTGCGGATCTTTTTTCCAAAACCCTTGGTGGGGAAAGCGTCCCATCCCCACCAGCTGTTTTACGCTCAACCCCTCGGGGGCGATGGGGCCTTGCGGCAAAATGCCTAACCGCTGGGCGACCTCCCGGGTGTTGCTGCGATGAATGTCCTTGCCATCGAGATAGACATGCCCGCCGTTAGGCGTCAGCGTGCGCGCCAGCGTTTTCAGCAGGGTCGATTTGCCGCTGCCATTGGGCCCTAGCAGCACGGTGAGTTGGCCTTCCGCTACAGCCATATCTACCCCTTGCAGGATGCGCTTGGTGTCGTAGCCAGCGTGCAGGCCGTCAGCGGTGAGTCGTGATGCAGGGTGGGAATAGGCGGGCATAAGGTAGGCTCAGGCAAGCTCAGTCACAGAATTAGGGCAGTCAGCACCCTAAGGCAAAATATTCTCATTTTCAATGTTGTTCTTGTGGCTGCCTGTTCTGTGTCATTGCGGACGTTCGAACGGTGCGTTCGCAACGGTAGACCTGCCTGTTTCTTTGTGCATAATATAATCATTATCATTTAGATCCGCGTTAGCATTTCAGCGGCCGCTAAAATGATAATTCACCAAGGGTTCATTCGTACGACGTTACACACAACGCAAGGGAGCAGACATGCAAACGATGAAACACGCCGCTTTCTGGCCAACGGTCACCTTGGCAGGATTAGTGGCAGCCACTCAGGCCAATGCCCAGCAAGAGGCAACTGACGTGGGGCAGGCGCTCAACGAGTCATCACCCACCATGGTCGTGACGGCGACGCGTAGCCGCAGCGAAGAAGGCCAAACCCCGCAGCGGGTGACAGTGATCACGCGTGAGCAGATCGAACAGCAGCTCGCCATCACCGACGACCCTGGCCAGGTCTTGAGCAACTTGATTCCCTCCTTTTCACCTAGCCGTCAGAAACTGTCCAACGCCGGAGAGACGCTGCGCGGGCGCGATGCGCTGTTCCTGATCGATGGCGTGCCTCAGTCCAATCCGCTGCGCGATAGCTCTCGTGACAGTTACACCATCGACCTCTCCATGGTCGAGCGGATTGAAGTGATTCACGGGGCTAGCGCCGAGCATGGTTTGGGAGCCACCGGCGGTTTGATCAACTTCGTCACCCGTCGGGCCGAAGGGGGCGGTATTAGCCAAAGCGCGGGCATTAGCGTCACCATTGACGACGACCTGCACTCCGAAGGCTTGGGCAACAAGCTCAACTATCGCATTAGCGGCCAGCAGGGCGACTGGGATTTTGTAGCCGCGGCCACTCGCCAAGAGCGGGGCGTGTTTTACGATGGCGGCGACCGTCGCGTGGGCATTGCCTATCCCGGCGAGCTGCAAAACTCGGAAAGTTACGACCTGTTCGGCAAGTTAGGCTACTGGATCGACGACAATCAGAATATCGAGCTGTCGCTCAATCATTTTGATTTGGAAGAGGGCGACGACTACGTGCCCGTGGTGGGCGACCGCGATGCGGGCATCCCGACCAGCGCCGAGCGGGGCACACCCGACGGCGCGCCAGGCTTCAATGAAGTCACCACCGCCCGCTTGGCGTACTCCCACGCGGATTGGTACGGCAACGCGGTCGATGCCCAGGTGTATCGCCAGCGCTTCCGGGCGCGCTTTGCCACCACGCCGTTCTTCCCTTACCTGGATGGCAACGGTAATACCCAGTTCGACCAAACCCGTAACGAATCGGATAAGCAGGGCGCCAAGTTCACCCTGAACCGACAGGGTATGCTGGACGACCGGCTCGGTGTGACGGTGGGGTTAGACATCCTCGAGGATGAAACCCGCCAAATGCTGGTAGAGACCGGGCGTACCTACGTGCCGGAAAGCCGCTACAGCAACATTGCGCCGTTCTTGCAGGGTCAGTTCAAGATCGCCGACCCGCTCACGCTGCATGCCGGCGTTCGCCATGAGCACGCCGATCTTGAGGTGGATGCCTACGAGACGATTGACCGTAGCAACGTCACTCAAGACAACGTCGCGGTAGGGGGCGGCAATCCCAGTTTCGATGAAACGCTCTACAACGTGGGGTTGACGTACCAGGCCACGGAGTGGGCACAGCTGTATGCCAGCTACTCGGAAGGTTTTGGCATGCCGGACGTTGGCCGTGTGCTGCGGGGCATCAGCGAACCGGGCCAGGATGTGGATACGCTGCTTCAATTGCAGCCCATCGTCACCGATAACCAGGAAATTGGCGCGCGTTTCGACTGGGAGCGTTACGGCCTGGAAGTCAGCTACTACGAATCGAACTCTGACTTTGGCCAGCGCTTGGCCGAACAGAACGGTACGTGGGTGGGCAGCCGGGAGAAAACCGAAATCCAAGGGGTGGAAGTGACCGGCAACATGCAGGTCAATGACCAGCATGATCTGTCGCTCTCCTATGCCCATACCGAAGGCAAGTCGGACCAAGACGGCGATGGCAGCGTGGACACCAAGCTCACCGGGATCAACATCGCGCCCGATACGCTCAAGTTGGGCTGGAGCGCCGTATGGAACGACCGTCTCTCGACGCGCCTACAGGGTAGCTATTACTTCGACCGCAGCGTCGATAACCCGGCGCTCGACTTCGATGGCTACGGGTTGGTGGATGCCTCGCTGGCTTACCAGCTTCCCGCAGGGCAGCTATCGCTGGGTATCGAGAACCTGACCGACGAAGACTACCTCACTTATTACTCTCAAGCCGCTCGCATCAGCGATGAGTACTACTTCACCGGTCGTGGGCGCACATTCACGGTGGGGTATCAGCTGGATTTCTAAGGTTCCGGCGTCTTGTTTTAGTGCTGTCTAATGCATGGCCACTCCTTCGGTGGAAGGGGTGGCTAGCCGTCAACCAACTGAACGTGCATGAAGGAGAGTGTTTCGTTCAAGCAGTAACACAATAAAAACCGCGCGATGTGACTAGCCATGGATGCGTGGGTTTACCTATCGATAGGTAAGTAAACCTTTCAAAAGGATGACATTCTGCGGGGGCTATATGAGCTACGCACAGGAGCATCGCTCAGCGAGCGATATCAGTCAGCGTGCCTCGGTGCATGCGTTACTCAACTGTATTATCAAAGAAGTCGCCATACCTGAACGAAGGTTAGCGTTTCAATGGCCGAGTCATCGTCGCGGGTTACCTGAGGCGTTGTCAGCAGTACCCCTTCTGATCGAGTGGTCAACCTCACTGCACTTATGGGTAATGGTAGACCGCCAGTCGACGATAGGTAGCCAGTATTATCTTTCCGATGTTTACTTAAAAGCCAAAGGTGACTCTGAGTGGACGGCCGCTGGTGCCGAGATGCTCATCAGCCGTCTGCTCAGACATCTACCGCGTGTCGATGCCGGTATCAATCAGGAGCTGGCGCAGCAGGTTCGTCAAAGTCGTCAAGTGATGTCAGCGATTGTCAGGCATGCTGCCAAGCAGCCTCACCGGCAGCCGTTAGCCGACTATCCGAGCAGCGAGCAAGGGTTATGGTTTGGCCATCCGAATCATCCCACGCCCAAAGCACGCCAGTGGCCTGATGAATGCTTGGCTGATGGCACTCCTTCTTACGCCCCGGAAGGTGGCGTCGCCACCTCGCTCTATCAGTTCTCCTTTCCCGCAGACGGGGTACGCGTTCAGGCCAACCGCGTTGAAGAAGAGGACGTACTGTCCTACGTGGCAGATCAAGCGGCCGCCGAGAGCGATGAACGCGTCGTGCTGAGCATGCATCCGGTGCAAGCGGCCATGTTCAAACAAGCGCCTGCCGTCAAAGCACTGCTTCAGCGCAACGTGATCAGAGATCTTGGTCAAAGTGGTTTTAGCGCAGTGCCAACGGCCTCCATGCGCACGTGGTATATCGAAGGGCATCCCTGGTTCATCAAAGGATCGCTCAATGTGCGCATCACCAACTGCGTGCGTAAAAACGCGTGGTACGAGCTGGAAAGCACGCTGGTGATTGATCGCATCATGCATCAACTGGGTCGCTTGGAAGACCCTTCCCTGGCAACGCTACTCGTTGCCGAGGAACCCGCCACGGTGCATTGGACGCCTAACGAGGGCAACGAGGAGCAGCAGCGTTGGTTCCGCGAACAAACAGGCATCATCTTGCGAGAAAATTTTTGTCGACGGTTCTCTCCTCAAGCCTGCTTACTCACGGGCACGCTATTTGCGCGTGATACGACGCTGGTGCCTATGGTGCTCTCCTTCATTTCACAGGGGTATGAAGGCTCGCGCAGTACCAGCACCTTGCCTGAACAGAGTCAGGTGAGAGCTTGGTTTCAGGCGTATTTGCGGACGCTGCTGGCACCGGTGCTGGGGCTGTTCTTCCGGCACGGTATCGTCATGGAGCCGCACTTACAAAACTGCGTCTTGATTCATGAGGCGGGAACGCCCCAGAAAATGCTGTTACGTGACTTCGAGGGGGTCAAGTTGACCCGTGATAAGGGCGCCGCATGGTTGGCGGGTGAAGTCCTTCACCCTCGCGTCGAAGCCTCCATGATCTATAGCCGGGAGCAAGGTTGGAACCGAATTGCCTACTGCTTGTTCGTCAACCACATTGCGGAGGCTATTCTCGCGCTGAGCTGGCAACGACCAGCGTTGGCGGATGCGTTATGGCAAGACACGTCGACGGCGTTGCAGCGTGTGCGTAACAAGCTGGAAGTAGCCGCGCCAGAGCTCGATGCGCTGTTACAAGGCGGCGCGCTGCCCTGCAAGACCAACTTCAAATTACGGCTCATGGCTCAGGCAGACCGCCAGGCGCACTATGTGTCGTTGCCCAACCCGTGGCACGTTCCTCGGGTTATGGGGCGGGAGGTGGCCTATGGCTGAACCTAATGAGCTGCCGCGTTCGATCCTTTCAGCAATAGAGCGATACCGACAGCAGTGTAGCGACCCTATGACCGCCTTTTTCTACGACCTGCCTGCCTTGGCCGCCCACGCTAACGCCATGAAAGCGGCGCTGCCACCGGGAGTGGAACTGTACTACGCCATCAAGGCGAACAGCGAACCCGCCATCATCGATACCTTGTCCCCTATTGTGGATGGCCTAGAGTTATCTTCCGGTGGAGAAATAGAGCGCGCGTGCCGAAGTGCCACGCCACGGCCATGGGTGTTATCGGGGCCTGGCAAGCTGGATGCGGACATGCGTAGTGCCATCGAGCGGGGCGTGGAGGCATTTCATGTCGAAAGTCTCGGAGAAATTGCGCGTTTGCAGTCCATCGCTGCAGCGTTGAGGCATACACAGCCCGTTCTTTTGCGTATCAACCCTTGGTTACCTGAATCGTTTTCCAGCCGTTTGCGCATGGCTGGCACGGCGACACCGTTTGGTATAGATGAAGCACAGCTCCCCCAGGCTGTCAGTGCCGTTGATAACGCGTCAAACCTAAAGCTCTGCGGCTTTCATGTGCATGCCATGTCGCATCAAACAAGCGAGCAGCGCCATCAACAGTTACTCGCGTTCTACCTGGAGCGTTGGCCATCGTGGCGAGCGCTGGCCCGTTACCCGGAGCAACTGACTCAGCTCAACGTGGGAGGCGGCATAGGGGTGAATTATCGCCAGCCTTCCCATCAGTTCGACTGGGCTAGTCTCTGCAACGCCCTTGGGCAACAGCTCGACACCCTATCCGAACCGCCACGCGTTCGTTTCGAGATTGGGCGCTACCTCTCCGCCTTTTGTGGCTACTACGTCATGGAAGTGTTGGATGCCAAAGTCAGTCATGGTGAAGGGTTTTTAGTCTGTCGAGGGGGAACGCATCAATTCCGCTTGCCTGTGGCGCAGGGGCACGACCATCCGGTTATTCACTTACCCCGCGACCCAGAGCAGTCGAGCAATGGCGAACAACGCGCTTGGACGGTCGTGGGGCAGCTTTGCACCCCAAAAGATGTATTGAGCCGACACCAAGAGCTGCGTGGCGTCAGGGTGGGGGACTTATTGGTGCTGCCTTTGGCAGGTGCCTATGGCTACAACATTTCCCATGCGGACTTCCTTTGTCATCCCCGGCCATCTCAGCACTTTGTGACGGACACTGCTGAAGCGCTGCATTCTCGCCCCGGGCTTCGTCGCGTGTTGGCTGAAGGTTACTCAGGCTAATCGTTATCCATGTCTCTATGTTGTGAAGGTACTCCATGACGTCACAAGCATCTTGGCTGCCCACGCGGGCGGTCATCGAGAACTCCGCTGTCTCCACACCTTTTTCTTCTTTGGATAGCTGGCGCCACTACCGGCGTATTGAGCAGCGTGTCATTGGACAGTTGCTGCAAACCCTACTGTATGAGGATGTGCTGAGCTATACCGTCGTGCCTAACCCAGCCACCACGCGGGTTGGGGCGTCACGATTTTCAATCACGCTAGGTAGCCGCTGCTATTGCGTTGAGGGTTGGGTTTGCCACAGCTTCCACCTGATTCGTCTTGACCATGCCACGCTGTCGGTGAGTGGCGCGCCGAACCAATCCGGCATCATCAGTTTGCAGTGCTTCATTACGGATCTCGAAGAGACGTTGGGGGAGGGAGCCATTCAGCCAGGATTCGTCAACGAGTTGATTCAGACACTCATCAAAGACACCCAGTCGGCTGCGTTGGCGCTGAGTGACACCGCATCGCCTCAAACGCTGGAGGCGGATGCATTAGAGCGCTATTTCACGGATGCCCATAGTTACCACCCTTGCTACAAGTCACGGCTGGGGTTCTCCTTACAGGATAACCAGCGCTATGGCCCCGAGTTTGCTCAACCGCTTCGCGTTGTTTGGCTAGCGGTGCCCAACCAGTTAGCCCATGCAAGTGCGGTAGACGGTGAAACCTGCCTGGGCCGGGCCATGGAGGAGGTCGGGCCAGAGGTGCTAGCGAGGTTGGAGGTCTATCTCGAACGCCAGCAGCGTCGGCGCGATGAGGTCGTGCTCATGCCCGTGCATCCATGGCAGTGGGAAAATGCTCTGGTAGATGTGCTCTATCCCGAGCTTGCCAGTGGCGATATTGCTTTCCTGGGGGAGGGCGAAACGGTTTATACCCCTCAGCAGTCGATACGTACCCTGGCCCCGGTAACGAGTCATCGACCCTACCTCAAGCTGGCGATGAGTATCACGAATACGTCTAGCACACGCATCTTGGCGCGCCATACCGTCACCAACGCCCCCATCATCACGCAGTGGCTTCAGCGGCTGATCGAGACGAATGATACCGCTTCCTCTGCGGGCTTCGTCCTGTTAGGGGAGGTCGCTGGCGTAGCCTTGGATGAGCGCGCGTTTGCTGCCAAGCGCTATGCAGAGGTGTATGGCAAGGTCGGGGCCATTTGGCGACAAAATGTCCGCCAATATTTACATGAGGGCGAGCAAGCTGCCCCGCTCAACGGGTTAAGTCAGCTTACACGCACGTCGCAAGGGGAGCCCTCTGATCCATTTATCACGCCTTGGGTAGAGCGCTACGGGCTAGCGGCGTGGACGCGCCAACTGATTCACGTCACGACGCTACCGATCATCCATCTGCTGTTTGCGGAAGGTATTGGGATGGAATCCCACGGGCAAAATATCGTCGTCATCCATCGTGATGGCTGGCCTACGCGCGTTGCCCTCAAAGATTTTCATGACGGCGTGCGTTTTAGCAAGGCGCATCTCGCCCGTCCCGAGCTGGCGCCTAAGCTCGAGCCGGTCCCTCCCCGTCATGCCGCACTCAATCGCAACTCCTTTATCGTCACCGATGATCTAGCGGCGGTGCGTGACTACTCCTGCGATGCCTTTTTCTTCATTGCGCTTGGTGACATGGCGATTTTTTTGAAGCGCCACTTTGGCTTGGAGGAGGCTCATTTTTGGGCCATGACGGCAGAGGTCGTCAAAGAGTACCAGCGCGAGCATCCCCAGCACGCTGAGCGCTATCGCTGTTTTGACGTGTTTACTCCGGAGTGGGAAGTGGAGGCGCTCACGCGTCGCCGTCTCTTTGGAGACAAACAGCCCCAGGTCAAAAAGGTGCCCAATCCGCTGGCCGCCTTTGCGCCTGTAGGAGAGCGCGCATGTTGAGAACGAACCAGCTAAAGCGTGCGCTGTTAGAGGGTAAGGAAGTCTTCGGCGTAATGGCCTCCATGCCGACCGCTGCCTCGATTGAGTTGATTGGAGAAGCAGGCTTTGACTTCGTGGTCATCGATACCGAGCACGTTCTGATCAATCCAGAAACCGTCGAACACATGATTCGTACCGCAGAAAGCTATGGGATGACGCCGCTGGTTCGAGTGGCGGATACGGAACCCAAGCAGCTGCTCCGACTGCTGGATGGCGGCGCGCAAGGCATCGTATTGCCCAATGTGGAGTCGGCAGCGTCGTTAGCAAACGCGGTTGCTGCCTGTAAATACGCGCCTGAAGGAGCAAGAAGCCTCAACGCCGGTCGCCCTGGTGGATTTGGTAAGTCCTCTCTCGCCGAGTACGTGGGGCAAGCCAACCAAGAAACGATGGTCATTGCCATGATTGAAAGTTGTCGAGGTGTGCAGCAGATAGAAGCGATTTGTGCCGTGCCTGGCTTGGATATGGTGCTGGAAGGCGCAGCGGATCTTTCCCAGTCCCTGGGGGTGACGTGGCAAACCGATCATCCAGACGTCGTTCAGTCGCTCGAGCATGTTCAGCGGACGGCTCAGGCATTTGGTATCCCCTACGGGGCCTTTCTCCGACACTCCCGAGCTAAAGCGCGATGGCGGGCACGGGGCGTTCACACCTTCATGTTGGGAGATGAGCGAGGGATTGCGTTTCGCGCTCTGCAAAAGAGCCTTCACGAAGCTAAAGACGTCTCACACTGATCGATTTTTTCACGTTACTGATACTGTTTTGGAGTTTAGGCACATGACATCCGTTAATGCTCAGCACTATGCGCAACAGCAGATTCTGCAATGTTTGGTAGATGGGTGCTTGGTAGAAGGCTTGCTAGAGGGGCTCGATGCGCAATGGAGCGTCGTCGGTGATGACGAGAAAGCACTGACTGCCTTGTCTGGCCGTTTTACTCGTGATCCCGCGCAGCGTCTTTGGCGCTGGCCAGCAAAGCCGGGTTGGTATGTCACGATGCTGCTTCAGCCTGGCATAACGCAGGTTTGGGAGAAAGTGCCTCAGACGCCGGTCATGCTGGTCGACCACGCCGCAGAGCAGCATCACTCTTTGTCACCGGAGGCTTTCATGCATTACCTCTTTGCTAAAGGGGCCGGGGATGACGCAGCCTTGACGCAGGGGCAGGAGGTGTTTTTGAAGGCGCTCTCCGATACGCTTTGGCAAGCGGCCAGCTCGGTGAATCATCAGGTGAAAACGGCGGACTTGCCAGCGCTTGCCACGGCTGATCATTTTGCCGTGATGGAGCAGTGGGCATCGCTGTTGGATCGCCCTTATCACCCCACGGCGAAAGCTAAGCAGGGGTTGAGTCAGCAGGAGTATCACGCCTATATGGCGGAGTTCAATCGGCCCATCGAGCTCTGTTGGGTCGCCATCGACAATAACGCTTTGCTCAGCGGTGACGGTGTAAACGAAGAAACGCCGCTGCCAGTGCGCTGGCTCGCCAGCAAGACCAACGCTGAGAGGTTGGAACAGGAGATGGTCGAGCGAGGGCTGGCGCATACGCATACCGCCATTCCGGTACATCCGTGGCAGTACGAGCATGCCTTGCCCCATTGGCTGCAAGACGCCTTTGAAGCCGGTGTCTGCGTGTCGCTTACGACCGTCACGGAACCCTGGCTAGCCACCTCATCGCTACGGTCGCTTGCACCCACCACGGCCAGCCCGCACTTTCTCAAACTGCCAATGGCCATTCACTCTCTGGGGGCTTCTCGCTATCTACCGGCCGTGAAAATGATCAATGGCGATCTCAGTGCCCGCTTGCTGCAGCAGGCCAAGGCACGAGACGCTCGGCTAGCTCAAGGCCTCTATCTATGTGATGAAAGCAAGTGGTGGGCGTATATGCCGCAAGGAGCAACGCTCTTTGATGAAGCGCCTCGCCACCTGTCGGCCATGGTGCGCAGCTACCCCACCGAGTTACTAGAAGACGATACCGTGCGTTTGGTGCCGATGGCCACGCTGGGAACGCCACTACCGGGCTGTGAGCACCATGTGTTCGATGACTGGTTAGCCGAGCGGGAGTGGCAAGCGAGTGCATCATCCGTGACAGATCTCTTCGGCGAGCTGTGCGACTGCTTTTTCGAGATCAACCTACGCCTGTTTCGGTTGGGTATGCTGGCAGAAGTCCATGGGCAGAATGCGGTCATGGTCTTTAAATCAGGCCGGTGTCACGGCGTGCTGTTACGCGATCATGACTCACTGCGTATCTGTGTTGAGCGGCTGGAGCAGCAGGGGATGAAGGACCCGTGCTACCGGATCAAGCAAGGGCACTCTAATACCCTTTACCACCATAGCTTGGAAGCACTGCTGTTTTGGCTACAAACCCTTGCCATTCAAGTCAATCTACGCGCCATCATCGACGCGCTGGTAGGCTACTACGGAGTCTCGGCGCACATCCTATGGGAGACGTTGGCGATACGGTTGAGAGCACAGATGGATGAGGTTGCTTTTGACCAACACGACCGGGATAGGCTGCTGAAGCAGTTGTTCGAGCAGGAGCAGTGGCCCTATAAACGCCTAATTTCACCGATCATCGAGCGAGCGGGGGGGCCAGGCAGCATGCCCTTCGGTACCAGCGCAACCTGTAATCCGTTTCGCCGAGTCGACGTTTCCCAGCAGCGGCACCATAAGGAAGCGGTAACGGAACACTAAGGCAAAAGCCGCCTAGTAGATCAGCTAGGCGGCTATTCAATCAACGCGACGAACTAGCAAAACCAAGCGGGATGTTTTGCTCGCAGCGCACGTCGCTTTTCGTTCTCCTGCGCCTGCTTTTTCTCTGCAGCACTCGCTAGCGCCTCTGCACGGTGGGGAGGTATAACGAAGAGCCCGTCGTCATCTCCGATGATTAGATCCCCTGGGGTTACGGCACACCCCTCGATCGTGATGGGCGTATTGATCTCGCCCTCTAGCGAGAGTGCTCGGGTGGTTAACGGGCTTGTTCCCCGCGCAAACGTGGGTAGCGTTAGCTGAGAAAGATGGGCCCAATCGGTGACCGATCCATTGGTCACCACGCCCGCCAGGCTTTTTTGTAAAGCGGCGTAAGCACGAAACTCCCCCCAGCAGGCACGCTGAACATCACTGCCGACGTCGATCACCAGCACGTCGCCTGGGCGTGCCATGGTCAGCGCCTCACGGATGATGCTGCCATCCACATGGGGGATGCGTACCGTGATGGCCGTGCCTAAAAGCCGAACCGGGCGCTTGACTGGCAGAAGGGTCGCGATGGCTCCGATATCGGTAAAATGTCCGAGTGTCGAGGTGGCAATGTCTTCGAATCGCTGCCTCTGCTGGGGGGTGATGCTCTCCTTGCGTGGAAGGACATGAAACATAGAACTCTCCCTGATTCCCTCAAGCGCGCTGGTAGCGCGTACGATGCAATAAATAAACAAAGAAGGGCGCGCCGATGCCAGCGACGAAAATACCTGCGGGCAGATCTTTGGGAAGAAAAGCGACCCGGCCCAGCAAATCGGCATACAGGACGATCAGCGCCCCGACCAGCGCCGATGCAGGAATGAGACGTGCCATATGGCGTCCCACACATTTCGCTGCGATATGAGGTGCCATTAAGCCCACGAAACTGATGGCCCCTGCATAGGCCACCGCAGCGCCTGCCAAAACCACGGCACAGGCCAGTAGGATGACTCGGCTACGCATCACCGCCACGCCTAGACCTTCCGCCACCTGATCCCCCAGCGCTATGGCATCTGCATGGCGAGCGAAGGCCAAGCATACCGGCGTAGTCACCAACAGCCACGGCAGTAAGCCATTGACGTCCCGCCACTGTGCCGCATAGAGACTGCCGGTGAGCCAGACGTAGGCCGACATGGCAGCAGCGTCGCTGCTAATGACGATCAATAGCGTGGTGCCTGCACCCATGGCCGCGGCCAAACCAATACCCACGAGTACCATACGCGACGGGTGCAGCCCGCTTTTCCAAGCGAGTACAAAGACCAGCAAGGCCGATACCAGGGCACCCAGCATGGCGAAGAGTGGCAGCCAGTGAATACCCAAAGTACTGCTGAATAGCGCCAAAAATAAAACTGCCGCCAGTGCAGCGCCGCTAGTCATGCCGATGACATCAGGAGATGCCAGCGGATTGCGGACGATACCCTGCAAAATGGCGCCGGCCATCGCCAAGGCGCCACCCACCAAGATAGCCAATACGATTCTCGGTAGACGCAACTCCCAAACGATAAAGGCAATGTCGCTACTCTGCGGCGCTGCTAACGCCTTTAAAACGTCCGCGAACGAGGTAGGAAAGCTACCCAAGCTCAGCGATACGCCTGCGCTGGCAAACAGCAGAATGGCCAAGCCGACGACTGTGAGCAGCGACCGATCATCATGGCGCTGTTCAGAAGAGATAAAGGAGCTTGAAGTATGTGATGTCATTGGCCAGCCATGTTGCGTCGCGCCAGATAAACGAAGAAAGGCGTCCCCAGTAAAGCGGTCATCACGCCCACGGGGATCTCCTGGGGAGGAATTAAAAAGCGCGATGCCACATCTGCCACCAGTAGCAGGCTGGCGCCTAGTAGCGCACAAGCGGGCAACAGCCAGCGGTGATCGATACCAAACAGCCCCCTCGCCATGTGAGGTACGATCAACCCTACGAACCCGATCATCCCCGATAGGGCCACGGAGCTGCCCGCCAGCACGATCACGACGAGTCCGAGCAGCAGTTTGATCGTGGTGGCCTGTAACCCCAGGCCAGTCGCCATGTCGTCGCCTAACAAGAGTGCATTGGCATGTCGGACCAGCAGGGTGCAGAGCAGTAGCGCCGCGCCAAATAACGGTAATAAAGGAACCACCAGCGCAAGTTCTCGTCCGGATACCGAGCCTGCCAGCCAGTAGAGCACGCTTTCGAAGCTTTGCTGATCGATCACCAGTAGCCCCTGACTCAAGGCGACGAACATGGCCGTCACGGCCACCCCGGCCAGTACGACACGCAGCGGCGATAGCTCTCCGTGTCGCCCCCTACTTAGCAGAATGACCAAGAGCGCGGCCACCGATGCACCGAGAAGAGCAGCCCAGACATAGTGGGCAGGCGCTGATAGCGGCAGGAGCGACACGGCAACCACGACAAAAAACATGGCCCCCGCATTGATGCCTAAGAGGCTAGGTGAGGCCAGCGGGTTGCGTGTGATGGTTTGCATCAGAGCTCCGGCAATGGCGAGGCTCGCACCCACTAACGCTGCGATGATCGCTCGAGGAAGACGCTCGGTGATGAGAATGATGTGTGCGACATTGCCGGGATCGTAGTGATGTAAGGCTGACCACAGCGCGTGCCACGCAATATCGGTCGTTCCTGATAGCGTGCTGGTTAACAATGCGCTGCAGGTCACCACCACCCCAACCAGCAGACCGAGACTTTTAGCGACGTGGCTATCTAGCATCCTGCGTCTCCTGGCGGCTTGCAAGCGCATCACGTTGCTCGAGGCCTTCAAGACCATAGTGGCGATAGAGGTCATCGAGCATGGCATTGGCGGCGAGTATACCGCCGCCCATCATCCAGTTGACGGGGTCGACCTCAAATACCCGCTGATGTTTAACGGCCTCTAGCTGCTGCCACAAAGGGTGGGATGACCAGTGCTGGTAGTTATCGAGAATGGCGGGGTCTGGCTCCAGCAGCACGAAAATGACATCGGCATCCAACGTAGGGATGTTCTCCGTGCTGGAAAGCTTCATGCCCCAACCGTGCGTGTTCAGGATATCGGGTTGCTCGAACCCTAGCTCATCGAGAATATAACCCGCAAAGCCGCCAGAGTAGATGCGCAGGTGATCACTTTTGAAGCGGATCACCGCGACTTTTTGCGGCCACGCGTCTCCAAGTGCGTCTGCTATTTGCCGGTGAAAGTCGTCGACGCGCGTTGCCCAATCGCGCAGTAACGCATTGGCTGCCTCCTCTCGACCCGTGGCATCGGCCACCAGGGTCAGCGTCTCTTTGAAGTCATAAACGTTATCGGCCGTGGTAGTGGGGGCGATGGCCGTCAGTAACGGTTGTATCCGCTGATGACGAAAATCCGTAGCCACGATGACATCGGGGTTCAGCCAGGCGATTTTTTCCAAGTTTGGCTGTGTTTCCAGGCCCACGTGCGGCACGTCGTTTAAGTCGTCGCGTAGGTAGCGATACATGGGTTTTTCCAACCATGAGTCCACCACGCCAATGGGGGTGATCCCCAAGGCGACGGCGCTATCTGTGGCTCCTTGGTAAAGCGTTACGATGCGTTCATCGGAGGGTGTTTGGCGCATATGGGGTTGGGCGGCACAGGTAGCGCCTATCAAGCTCACGACGAAGGCAACGCCCAGCAGCGTTTTGCCCCATGAAGGTCGCCATGTCATTCGGTGCGTTCGAAAAGGGATCATTTGGCTCTTCCTTGAAGCGACGTTTGCGGCGGGCTGTTCGAGGAGGACGACATCGCCATGTCCGATGGGACACCGGCGCGACCCAGTACCCACGCCAGAGGGAGGCATGCCAGCGCGATACCCGCCAAGACAAAAAAGGCCACATGCAGGGCAGAGGCACTGGCTTCGGAGTAGGCAATGCCCAGCTCCAGGGAGGCGCGAACACTCATGTCGTAGTAGACCGATAGGGCGACCACCCCGAGTGAGGAGACGAGTCGACGCGCCATGTTGTTCATGGCCGAGGCCTGGGCCACCTGCTGTTCAGGAAGCTCTTTCATGCCCACCGTGGTCGCCGGTAAGTAAGCGAACCCCAGTCCCATCCCACGAAGCCCCATCCAGGCCGCGATGATCCAAACGGGCGTTGCCGCGCTCAGCGTGCCGAGTCCTATCAAGCTGATGACCGTGGCGATCAGGCCTAAACCGATACACCACTGAGGGGGCGCCCGGTCGATCCAACGGCCTGCGATGGGCGAACAGGCAGCGGCAGCAAGCGCGGTGGCGAGAAACACGAGGCCTGTCGTCAGCGGGCTAAAGCCCAGCGTGTTTTGCATCCACAGAGGGATTAACAAGATGCATCCAAACAGGATGATCGATTGCAAACTGGCAAGCAGCACGCTGTAGCGAAAGCGATGATGGTTAAACAGGGACAGATCAAGCAGCGGCTCGGCCTGCTGTCGTTCAACACGTATGAACAGCGTTAACGCGATGGCGCCCAGGAGAAGCGGCAAGAGGGTAGCGGGGCGCAACAGGTCAGACAGCGTTTCCACGCCATTGAGAGACAGCAGTACGCCTCCGCTACCCAACGTGATGAGACAAAAGCCCGCTAGGTCAAACCGACGTTGAGGCGGCCGCGAGTCGGCGGATAAATAACGGTAACCGCATATCAACCCTACGATCGCGAAGGGCATATTCATCAAAAACAGGGCTCGCCAGTGGCTGATCTCCAACAGCAGGCCTCCCACCGTCGGGCCTATGGCGGGCGCCATCATCACAGCAAAGCCCCACACGCCGCTGGCACGCCCCCGCTGTTCGTGGGGGTAAGCAGAAAAAATCAACGACAGAGACAGCGGAATCATCAAGCCAGCGGCGATCCCTTGGACGCCTCGGGCCACGATAATGCCATTGAGATGTTGCGCTAAGGCACCGAGCCCCGAGCCGGCCAAAAACCCGCATAGGCCCAAGAGGTAAACCGTTTTTCGCCCCCATCTGCCTGCCAAATAGCCCGTCAGCGGCATTGTCATCGCCATGGCAATCATAAAGATGGTCACCACCCAACTGACTTGGGTGGCACTAGCGTTAAACGTCACCATGAGTTCAGCGACGGCTAGGTTAAGAGCGCTGTTATTGAGGCTGACGGTAAAGGTGCCCAGTAGCACGCTAATCAGCACTTTTTTGCCGTTGGAAGTCGCGTTCGGCATGAGACCCACTTTCTGAGATGTCATGGGGATATGGCAAAGCAGACGTGCTGCTATGACGCCTCACCCAGAAAGTGATGATGCCATGTTAAGGCTTATTAATGCAAATAGTTATCAATTGTGATTGGGCCGTTGAATCGACGTGCGCGATGATCGTGCTCTTTAAATGAGGGCGGCCGCTACCTCCACCGCTCCAAACACCGCCACCCCGGCGGCTACCGGCCAGCCCAGTGAGCGCAGGCGACGCCACACCAACAGCGTAACGCTCAGGCCAATTGCGGTGGCCAACCAAGAGATAGTGCTGGGGTTGACCGGCACCATCGAGACGCCCAACACGGCGGCAATCATCATGGGGCCCAGAATCACCAGCCATTGGGGCATGGCGTTCATTCCCGTTGCGCTGCCCAACCGCCGCTGCATCCATAAAAAGGGCACCACTCGCATAAGCAGCGTGCCGAGTGCGCAGATAATGACGGCGATCCACATGGCGCTGCTCATGGGCGGCTCCTCCGTGGTTGGAACGTGACCGTGTAGAAGCACAGCGCGCCGCAGGCGGCTGCGAGAGGAATGGCCACATTGCTCCACCCGGCCAGGTTCAACCCCAGTGCGGCAAGAATGGTACACAGCATGGCGGCGGCCCAGCGCTTGTCGGTAAAGCGCGGTGCCACCATGGTGAGAAACAGCGCGGGGAGGGCGAAGGGCATAATCTCACCCAGTAGCGGCCAGCGGGCGGTGACCGCTTCGCCGCCGGTCGCACCCACTGCCGTGCCGATAATCCACACCCCCCACGCCAGCAGCGAGGCGCCAACAAACCAGCTAAACCGTTTGACCTCCGGTAGCTGGGGGAGCCGTGTGAGCGCCAAAGCAAAGACTTGATCGGTCAGGCCGTGCATCAGCCAAGGCCAGTGGCGGCTTCGGGGCAGCAGCGCGGCCAAATTGGGGCCGTACACCACGTGGCGCACGTTGATGAGTAGCGTCATGGCCACCACCAGCCAGAGCGGCGCACCAGCGGCAATCATGCCCACGAACAGAAACTGCGAGGCACCCGCGTAAATCAGCGCTGAAATGGCGGCCGCTTCCCAAGTGGTAAAACCGGCCTGGGTCGCGACCAAACCAAACGAGAGCGCGACCGGAATATAGCCGCCTAACAGCGGAATTGCTTCACGCACGCCCTGTAAGGCAGAGCGCAGCGGTGAGTGGTTGGCGTGCACCGTGTGATCGGCTGGCTGGCTCATGGTGGGGTGCCTTCTTGGCCGTAGGTAACGGTGAGTAGCAGGGTGGCTTCATCAGTGTGCGTACGGTACAGGTGCGGCTGGTCGGCCTGAAACGTGACGCTTTCGCCAGCGGTGAGCGTCGTAGTAGCACCCTCTGGGCCTACTTCTAGCCAGCCGCTAATGAGCGTCAGCGTTTCCCGCGTGCCTGGGGTATGGGCCTCAGCGTGGCGCAGCGTATTGGGCGCGCAGCGCATCCAGTAGGCATCCACCTGTGGTACGCCCTTGCCCTGGTCGATCAACTGCACCTGCACGCCATCCTCACCGAGCGGTACGCTGATTGGTGCCACCAGGGTGCCAAACGGAACGTTGAGTTGGACGGCCAGCCGCCAAATGGTGTCCAGCGTCGGGTTACCGTTGCCCTGTTCTAAGCGGCATAGATTGGATTTTGCGATGCCTGCCGCGCTGGCAAGCTGTGAAAGCGAGAAACCCTGGGTTTTGCGAAGCGTTTGAAGGTGTTGGCCTAGCGTAACAAGAGAGTGCGCGTCCATGGTGATTGCCCGTTGTTCCTTTTATAGAACGTTCTATATAAGGAACAATGGGCTGTCAATCGAGAAGCAGTAAAGAAGTGATTAGGTAGGCTTGCGCGCTCGGCAGGCAGCGGCGGTAAACAGCACGTCGGTGGAGGAGTTGAGCGCCGTTTCGGTGGAGTCTTGTATCACGCTAATCACGAAGCCAATAGCGACGGCCTGCATGGCGACTTCGGTGGGAATGCCGAACAGGCTAGCGGCCATGGGAATCAGCATCAACGAACCGCCCGCCACGCCAGAAACGCCGCAGGCCGCGAGGGCCGACACCACGCAGAGCAGCAGCGCAGTGGGGAAGTCGACGCTAATGCCCAGCGTATGCGTGGTGGCCAGAGTGATCACGGTAATCGTGATCGCCGCGCCGCACATATTGATGGTGGCGCCCAGCGGAATGGAGATCGCATAGGTGTCGGCATCCAGGTCCAAGCGGCGGCAAAGTTCCAAGTTGACCGGGATGTTGGCCGCCGAGCTTCGAGTGAAAAACGCCGTAATGGCGCTGCCCCGTAGGCAGGCGAAGACCAGCGGATAAGGATTTTGGCGGGTGGCTAAATAGACCAGCAGCGGGTTACTCACCAGCGCCACAAATAGCATGCAGCCAACGATTACCCCCAGTAGCTGAGCGTAGTTCAACAGTGCCTGAACGCCAGACTCCGCCAGCGTACCGGCCACCAAGCCGAAAATACCTAATGGGGCTAAGCGAATCACCAGCGTGACAATGCGCGTAACAGCGGCGGATAAATCGCTCAGCGCTTGGCGAGTCGTGTCGCTGGCCTGGCGCAGCGTCAACCCCAAACCAATTGCCCAGGCCAGAATGGCGATGAAGTTGGCTTCCATCAGGGCCGTGACGGGGTTGGCGACCGCGTTGAGCAGCAGATCACGCAGCACGGTCAGAATATCGCTAGGCGGGTTGCCATCGACTTGTCCTGCATCCAAGGCCAGCTCCGTGGGGAGCGCAAAGCTTGCTGCCACGGCAATCAACGCAGCAATCAGCGTTCCCGCGACGTACAGAACGAGCACCGAGCGAATACGGGTCGGTTGGCCCGTTTGGTGGGCCGCAATGGCCGCTGCCACCAGTACGAAGACCAGGATAGGGGCCACGGCCTGCAGCGCGGCAATGAATAGCTGGCCCAGTAGCGCAACATGGCTGGCCATCTCGGGGGCGAATAGGGCCAGCAGAACCCCAGCGACAATACCGATCACGATTTGAGGGATAAGTCCCAGCCGTAACAAGGGCCGAAAAACGGCATTAGCGGTGGCAATCATTGCGCGACTCTCAGGTAGTAGAGGGAGGGAAACGATGCGGCGGTAACCGCAACCGCGCCTGAAAGGGGCAGCATTCTATCAGTTGCGAGCCCCTCTTGGGTGGGTGTGTCAAAAATCGTCACTCGCTATCGCGGACGTGAGCGCCCGACTATACTTCGCTTGCTGCGGGGCATCACCGCAGTGTGGCCTTGGTGCCACCCCCGCCTATCTCAAAAAAAGAAGAAGGAACGTTCCATGCGTATGAAAGTGTTGTTAGCGGCACTGCTGATGCTGTGTAGCTCGTCGCTCGTCATGGCTGCCGACTACTACGTCGATATCACCAATCGCACTGGCTACACCATTTACTACATGTACGTAAGCCCGGCGGATTCGAAAAGCTGGGAGGAAGACGTGCTGGGTAGCGACGTGTTGATGGATGGGGATACCCAGCGCGTGACGTTGACGGGCTACAAGAGCCCCTTATTCGATATCCGCCTGGTCGACGAGGATGATGACAGCTACACCTTTTGGAACGTAGACGTCTCCACCCAGGACATCGTCGTGACGCTGGATCATTTGGACTGAACATAAAAACGGCTTGCCACTTGGAAAGAGGCAAGCCGTTTATAGCGATAGGGAGTTACACGGTCGCTTGAACGCTTAAGCAACGGCGCTAGAAGTGGTCAAGGCTGAGGCGCGCTGAGACATTGCCACGGACGCGTTGGCGGCATGCTGCGCGTTTAGGCTCGCCATGTCGGCATAGGCGCGTTCGGTCAGGGCTACGACGTCCGGGGAAGCTCCCCACTTCAATAGCATGTCGTCGATGTGTCGCTCGGCGGCGTCGAACTGGCCACAGTGGCTCAGCAGTTTAGCAATGGTGTAGTCACACTGCGGGGTATCGAACATCTCTTCCTTGATTTCTTGAATGGCGAGTTTCAAGCCCGCTTGTGAGATATCGACTAGAGAATGAGTATGCATGCCACGACTCCTTGTGAATGCCAACGGCTGCTCGGCAAGAGCAACAGAAATATCAAAACGCTATTTATACGCGTCTTGTACTCTTCGAGAGTAATACAGGGGTGGGTGAGAATCAATCACCCGTTTCGGCTGTCTGCAAAAATTCACATGAATCAAGCAGGACAAAAAAATCCCCACGATTCACGTGGGGATTTCGCTGTCTGTGGGCACGAAGCGGTAGGTGCTAGAACGTGAAGGTGGCTAGTAAAGTGACCAGGCATCCCGCGAAGAACGACACGGTCGCGACGGTCACTACGTCTAACTGTTTTGCTTTTGCACGACTATGTTTTTGTTCCATAAGATATTTCTCAAGATGTTCTCGGCTGCCAGGCTGAGTGCCTTTGAAAATATGTTGACGGATCATCTGACCTCCCCAATTCGGGTAATGTGGGTGATCCCCCTCAAAGAGAGCAGCCGTGTCGTCTTCCAGACCCCTTAGGCACGGCTGACTCATACTCACAGAATAGACCAGCGACTCGGAAAAGGCGTTCATAAAAGCTATACAAAATGTTAACAATGGTGTCATCGTCGGGTCATGCGCGCAGTGTCCAGTAGCCGCCCCATAGACGTGTGACCGTGGTGATTAGACAGGCAGCGGCGAACAGGCTGGCCAGCAGCGGAAACGCCTTCGGAAACAGGCAGAACAGTACCAGGGCGGCAACCGTCTCAGTGCCTTCGGTCAAGCCCTCTAAATAATAAAAGGCTTTCTTAGGAAAATTGGGGCGCTCTACTTGGCGGGCTTTGGCGGCAATAGCAAAGGCCAAAAAGGAGGTGCCGGTACCAATGAACGCAAACAGCAGTAGCGCGGCGGGGAGGGCATTTTGCGCCGAGTCCGCCAGTGCAAAACCGAGCACCACCGCCGCGTAAAAGACAAAGTCGAGCCCAATGTCCAGAAAGCCCCCTGCATCGCTTTGCTGGCCGCTCAGGCGGGCCAAGGCGCCGTCTACCCCATCTCCTAGACGATTGAGCACGATGGCGGTTAGTGCCAACCCATACTGTTCGAACGCCAGCAGCGGCAGGGCGCAGATGCCAATGATAAAAGCTGCCAGCGTGACCTGATCCGGGGTGATGTGTCGATGATGCAAGGCGTGCGCCAGATAGCGAAGCGGGCGCTGGGTCATCGGCATGGTAAAGCGGTCTAACACGATGATATCTCCGTAAAAGGTGGTTCCGTTTAATGTTAGTAGTGACTAAACATTGCGACTAAAGTGGTTAGACTTTGGTTGTAATCGTCGCCAATTGACTGGACTAATGGCCTATTGCAGTGAATAAAGGGCACCGAAAACGCCAGTGGCGTTGGTTAGACATGCCATCGGGCCAGCCACCTCCTGAGCCCTTTCGTTCCCCCTGACTGCGAGCGGTACATTTATAATGCGCAGAACTGCCACGATGACGCTGTGGGACCACCTCTGGCACTCCCACGACCAAGTCAAAAACCTCCTGATGTGTGCGTTGCCGACCTCGAGTGCGGGTGGCGCTGCATCGCGCGGAGAGTCACACGACGCCCAAGACGATCACGGCCCCGGCGGCCAACCACCAAAACCCCCTGCCTACAACCGGGCTCAGACGATCGGTCTGGTGCTGGGCCCGCTGCTGTTTGCACTGGTGGTGCTGTTTTTCCACCCGGCCGATCTGAGCTTCGAAGGGCGCATGGTGTTGGCCACCACCTTATGGGTGGCGGTGTGGTGGATCACCGAGGCCATTCCCATTCCCGTGACCTCGCTACTGCCGATTATACTGCTGCCCATTACCGGTGCGCTGGAGGGTAGCGCCGTCACGGCGGCTTACGGTAACCCGATCATCTTCCTGTTCTTGGGCGGCTTCATGATTGCCTTGGCCATGGAGAAGTGGGATCTGCACAAGCGTATTGCGCTGTCGATCATCTCCGTGCTCGGGACCAGCATTAACAGCATCGTGTTCGGTTTCATGGCGGCAACGGGCTTTTTGTCCATGTGGGTATCCAACACCGCCGCCGTCATGATGATGCTGCCCATTGGCACCGCGATTGTCTACCAGGTCACCCAGGAGCTGAACAAAACCGAAGGGGACCACAGCGACGAGATCGATAAATTCAGCAAAGCGCTGATTTTTGGTGTGGGCTATGGCGGCACCATTGGCGGTTTGGGCACCCTGATTGGCACGCCGCCGAACATTATCCTGGCAGCCATCGTCAATGAACTGTTTGGCGTCGAGATTTCCTTCGCGGGGTGGCTGATGTTCGCTTTCCCGGTGGTCGTTTCGCTGCTGGTGATTGGCTGGGTGATGCTGACGCGCTTCATCTACCCGATCAAGCTCGCCAAACTGCCGGGCGGTCGAGCGCTGATCCGTAAAGAGAAAGAGGCGCTGGGTAAGATCACCTTCGAAGAGAAGGCGGTACTCGGTGTGTTCCTGTTCGCCGCGTTCTTCTGGATCACTCGGTCGTTTTTATGGCAAGGCCAGATCCTTAACATCCCAGGCATTAACGACACCATGATTGCGATTACCGCTGCCGTGGCGCTGTTTCTCATTCCTTCCCCCAACAAAGGCGGCTGCCTGCTGGGGTGGGACGTGGCCAAAGACGTACCGTGGGGCATCTTGCTGCTGTTCGGCGGCGGCTTGGCGATTGCTGCAGGCTTTGGCTCGTCGGGTCTGGCTTCCTGGATTGGCGGCCAAATGAGCGTGCTGGAAGGCGTGAACTTCCTGCTAGTGATTCTGCTGGCCACCGGTATGGTGCTGTTCCTGACCGAAATCACCTCCAACACGGCCACGGCCACCATGATCCTGCCGGTACTGGCGTCGCTGGCGCTGGCGCTGAATATTCACCCGTTCGTGCTGATGGTACCGGCGGCCATGGCGGCGAACTGCGCCTTCATGCTGCCCGTGGGCACGCCGCCCAATGCGATCATTTTCGCCACCGGCAAAATCAAAATCATCGAGATGGTGCGTAACGGCTTCTGGCTGAACATCATTGCGATGTTCCTCATCGTGGCCGCGGTCTACTTCCTGCTGCCGATGCTGTGGGGCGTTGACTTAACGACCTATCCGGATGCGTTTCGAGACTAATCTAGATTAAATTTATCCGGTAAGTCTTCAGCCCCCATCCTGCGATGGGGGCTTTTTGTATGCGGCTTTCAGCGCGAAACGGCGTGCCGGGGTGGGTTGGCCGCCTTTCGACAAATGGCAGGGATTACTTATAGTGGCTTGAGGGATTTCAACACGCAGGCATACCCCCAAAAAAGGAAATGGCAATGGAACTGCTCGAACATGTCCGCGACTATCTGCAAAAACACGCCTTGAAACTCGCCACCGCCGAGTCCTGCACGGCTGGGCTGATCGTGTCGGAACTGGCGCGGGTGCCCGGCAGCGGCCAATCAATAGATTGCGGCCTGGCCGTCTACTCCCCGGACGCAAAGCAGCGCTATCTCTCCGTGAGCGCCCATACCATTGAGACGTGCGGATTAACCAGCGAGGCCACCTCCAAAGAGATGGCGCTGGGGGCGCTGACCAACAACGATGCCAACGTGGCCCTGGCTAATACCGGCATTGCCGGGCCAGAGCCCCACGACGGCATTCCAGTAGGTACGGTATGTTTTGCCTGGGCGTTTTACCATGAGCAGCAGTACTACCTGATATCCGAGACGCGGCGCTTTTCCGGTGACCGCAACGAGGTGCGTTTAGCTGCCGCCCACTACGCGCTGAAGCGCCTACCGGAGCATCACTCAGCCGTGGTAGAGGGGCAGGGGAGTGCTATCAACCATCAAGCCAATCAGGCCCATATCCAGACAGCGCTGCAAGTGTCTCCCACCATCGACCCACAGCAGGAAGTGGAGCGTCGTGTGACATTTTTATATCGCCAGCTAGTGAGCACCGGGCAGAAGAGCCTAGTACTGGGGATTAGTGGCGGTGTCGATTCCACTGTGGCCGGGCGGCTGGCGCAACGGGCGGTAGAAAAAGCCCGCCAAGAGGGAGTCGAGGCGCACTTCTACGCTATGCGTTTGCCCTACGACACCCAGCAGGATGAAGAAGACGCCCAGCAGTCGCTAGCGTTTATCCAGCCGGATAACGTACTGACGGTCAATATTCAGGCGGCCAGCGATGCGCTGTTGGCCTCGCTTGAAGCCGGTGGGCTGGGCTTTACCGACGCCCATCAACGGGATTTCGTGCTGGGTAACATTAAAGCGCGCCAGCGGATGGTGGCCCAGTACGCCGTAGCAGGCGCCAACGCAGGGTTGGTGGTAGGCACCGACCAAGCGGCCGAAGCGTTGATGGGCTTTTTTACCAAGTATGGCGACGGTGCCTGCGATATTGCGCCGCTCACCGGGTTGACCAAAGCCCAGGTGCGGCAGCTTGGTGCCGTGCTAGGGGCACCGGAAGCGCTGGTGGAAAAACAGCCCACCGCCGACCTGGAAACCCTCAAACCACAGCTCGCCGACGAAGAAGCGCTGGGCGTTAGCTATGCGGATATCGATGCCTTTCTTACCGGCGAGCAAATAAGCGAGAGCGCCCGTGCCACCATTATCCAAACCTACCAGCGCTCGGCGCACAAGCGGCGGCTGCCCATCACTCCCTAAGCGCTAGCGTCGCGGTGTCAGGTTGTTATGATGCAGCTAACGTTTCTGTGTCGAGCCTGTCATGCGATTACTTCATACCGCCGATTGGCATTTAGGGCGGCTGTTTCACAACCTTTCCCTGCTGGAAGACCAGCGTCATGTGTTGCAGCAGCTGCTGGAGATCATCGACCGCGAGCAGGTGGATGCCGTGCTGGTGGCGGGCGATATTTACGACCGCTCGGTGCCCCCGGCAGCGGCGGTCACGCTGTTGGATGAGGTCTTGGGCGAGCTGTGCGAGAAGCGCGGCCTGCCGGTCGTGATGATTTCCGGTAATCACGACGGTGCCGAGCGGTTGGGGTTTGGCGCCCGCCACCTGCGCCAGGCCGGGCTGCATATTCTCACCGACCTAGCCACCTGCGACCAGCCGGTCACGCTCACGATTGGCGATGACACGGTGGATATCTTCGGCATCCCCTACGCCGATCCGGAGTACGTACGCAGCGAATTTGGCGAAGACGTGCGCGACTTCGACAGCGCCCACCGCTACCTGCTGGAGCGTATTGAGGCGCAGCGCCAGCCGGGACGCCCGACGCTACTGATGAGCCACTGTTTTGTGGATGGCGGGACCGCCAGCGACTCCGAACGCCCGCTCACCCTAGGTGGGGCGGAAAGCGTGGCGTGGGAACCCATGCAGGGCTTTGACTACGTGGCGCTGGGCCACCTTCACGGCCCCCAGATTCGCGGTGGCGAGCATATTCGCTATAGCGGCTCGCTGCTAAAGTACAGCTTTTCCGAAGCCACCCAGCGCAAAGGCGTCACCCTTGTTGAGGTGGGCAGCGAAGGCGTCACCCAAATAGCCCACCATCCGCTGCTGCCCCGCCGGGATGTCCGCGTGCTGGAAGGTGAGCTGGCTCAGCTGCTGGCCCAAGGGGCCGCTGACCCCCACGCCGATGACTATCTGCTGGTGCGCCTCACCGACCGCCACGCCATTCTCGACCCCATGGGCAAACTGCGGGCGGTGTACCCCAACGTGCTGCACCTGGAAAAGCCCGGCATGCTGGAAGCAAAAGGCCGCCAACAGCTAGACCGCGAGCGGCTTGCGTTCAGCGCGCTGGATATGTTCAGCGACTTTTTCGCTCAAACCAGCGGCGAGCCAATGAGCGACGCCCAGGCCCGTGCCATGGGCGAGTTGATCACTACCCTGAGCCGTGAGCAGGAGGGCCAAGCATGACGCCATTAACGCTGACCATGCAGGCCTTTGGCCCCTTTGCCGGTAGCGAAACCATCGACTTCACCGCGCTGGGCAGAAGCCCGCTGTTTCTGATTAACGGCCCCACCGGCGCGGGTAAAAGCTCGATCCTTGATGCGATTTGTTTTGCCTTGTACGGCCAGACCACCGGCAACGAGCGGGACGCCGTTCAAATGCGCTGCGATCAGGCGGATGCCTCTCTGCTCACCGAAGTCAGCCTGACGTTTCGCCTGCGTGATGCCATGTATCGGGTGCGCCGAGTGCCTCTGCAGGAGCGCCCCAAGGCCAGCGGCGAAGGCACAACGACACAAACCGCAGAAGCTCAGCTGTGGCGACTCACTTCGGAAGGTGAGGAGGACGAGTGCCTAGTGGCGCGAAAGGTCACCGACGCCACGGCGGAGCTGCAAGCGCTAATAGGCCTAGACGCCAATCAGTTTCGTCAGGTGATGGTGCTCCCTCAGGGTAAGTTCCGCGAACTGCTGCTGGCAGGCTCCAAAGAGCGCGAAGTCATTTTCTCCCAGCTGTTTCAAACCCAGGTGTTCCAGCGTATTGAAGAGCGCCTGCGCACTCGGGCCAATCAAATCGAGCGGGCGGTGAGCGATCATCGCCAGCATATCAATGGCATTCTTGCCGGGGGGGAGCTTGAGAGCGAAGCCGCGTTGGCGCAAGAGCTGGAGGCGCTTACCCCTCAGGTAGGCCTGTCGCGTGAGCGCTTTGAAACGGCGCAGCAGCAACGCCGCCGCGCGGAACAGCAGCGCGATGAAGCCCTGGCGCTGCAGCGCCAATTCGAGGCTCGGGACGCCCTGGCTGCCGATAAAGCTCGCCATTTTGAGCAGCGCGGCGAGGTCGAAAACAGCCAGTTACGGTTAGCGCAAAGCGCCCATGCCCAAGCGCTGCGCCCCCAAAAAGCCGCTTTAGACCAAGCGCAGCAGGCGTTGGCCACCGCTCAGGCGGAACAGCACCAGGCGAATGCCGCGTTAACGACGCAGCGCACTAGCGCTGAGCAGGCGCAGCAGGCGTTAGAATCGGCGCGCCAGCGTCAGGTAGAGCTTCCTGAACTAAGGGAGCGGCACCGTCAATTGGGAGAGTTTATTCAAAAGAGCCAGCAGCTCAGTGAGCTGCAGCGGCACTTTCAAACGTCTCAGACTGCCTGGCAACAAGCCGATGAGGCGCTTAAGCGCGATGAGCAGCAGCTAGATGGCATTCGCCAGCAGGGCGAAGCCATTGGCGTTCACCTGGAACGCTTGCAGAGTGAGTTTCAGCAACTGGCGAGCGCCCCCGCTGAGCTAAGCCGCCATCACCACCTGCTAGCCCTGCGCCAAGAGCTGGATGAACTCACCCAGCGGCGCCAGGGGTTAACCACGCAACAGCAGCAGGCTAAAAACGCGCTCAGCCACCAACAAGGCGAGACCGAGCGTGCCGAACGCTACGCCACTGAGCAGGAGATGCGCTGGCACCAGGGCCAGGCCGCGTTGTTAGCGCTGACCCTTGAGCAGAATTCCCCCTGCCCGGTATGTGGCAGCCTGGAGCATCCCGCCCCAGCGATAAATCGCGCCGAGTTGGTCACCCAGGCACAGGTGGAAGACGCTAGAACGGCGCAAGAACAGGCGCGCCAGGCACTGCAACGTGCAGAGCGTCACCACCATCAGCTCGCTCAACACATCGACAGCCACACCGAGCAGGCTCAGCGGCTTACCCAGCAGTTGGGGGAGTGGGCTAGCCAGCCGCTGCTTGCACTACAACAGGCCTATGAAGACCTGCGCCAACAGGTACAGCGCCGGGAGCAGGTTGAGGCCGAGATTCGCCAGCAAACCGCTGCCCGGGAGTCGCTGCGACGTGATTGGGGCACGCTGGATAAGCAGCTTAAAGCCCAGCGTCCTGAGGTGGAAAAGGCGAAAGAGAGCGCGTTACGCCTAGAGAGCCAGCGTGATCAGCTGAGCCAGTCGCTGCCGGAAGACGCCCGGCATCCTGAGGCAATGCGCCAAACCCTGGCTGAGCTGGAGCAGCACATCGCCCAGCTTGAAAAGGCCTGGGAGAGCGCTCAACAAGCACTTTCGACTAGCCAGACCAAACTGGCGCGGGCGGAAGAGCAGTTACGCGGAGCGAACGAGCGGGTCGAGCGTAGCGAGCAGTCGCTTCAGCAGGCCCACATCGAGTGGCAGGCCGCGCTGCAGGCTAGCCCCTTTGGTGATGAAGCGGAATATCAGGCCGCCCAACTGAATGATGCCCAGCGGCATGAGCTGACGCATCGGGTGGAGGCGTATCAACGCCGCTTGGCCGAGCTTGAGGGCGCGCTAGAGAATTACCAAACCCAGCTGGCGGAAAAAACGCCGCCGGATCTCGCCGCACTGACTGCCCAGGCTGAAAGTGCACAGGCCCAAGAAAACAGCCAGCTAGAGACCTGGCGGCAACTGGATGGGCGATTAACCACGTTGCAAAACATTCACCAAAAGCTGGCGGCTGCCCACGCCTCCCAGGCGGAGCTTGAAGCCCAATACCAGCTGTGGGGCACGCTGAGCGACGTCGCCAATGGCCGCACCGGCCATCGCATTAGCCTGCAGCGCTTCGTGCTGGGCGTGCTGCTGGATGATGTGTTGATTCAAGCGTCTGAACGTTTGGTGCGCATGAGCCGCGGGCGTTACCAGTTGGTGCGCCGGGAAGACCCCTCCAAAGGCAATAAAGCGTCTGGCCTAGAGCTAGACGTGGCTGATACCTACACCGGAAAAAATCGCCCGGTGGCCACGCTCTCTGGTGGGGAGTCGTTTATGGCGGCGCTGTCGCTGGCGCTGGGGCTTTCCGATGTGGTGCAGGCCTACGCGGGCGGTATTCAGCTCGATACGCTCTTTATTGATGAAGGCTTTGGCAGCCTGGACCAAGACGCCCTGGATCAAGCCATTGCCATGCTGAGCGAGCTGCAAATGAGCGGCCGCATGATTGGGATTATTTCCCACGTCAGCGAACTCAAAGAGCAGATGCCGGTTCGTATTGAGGTGAGCGCTAGCCGTCATGGCAGTTCGGTCGCGGTGAAAGGGACGCTGAGCTGAGCGCTAACGCGAGGTTAATTCATGCTGCATTCATGTAGCATGCGCTATAACAAGGGTTAAACGACCCGCGTTCGATCCGTCGAACGAATGTTTATTGAGGAGTGCAAGGATGAACGCAAGCAAAATTCTGCAGCAGCTGATGAGCCAGGCCAGTGGTAGCAAAGGCAGCAGCGGCGGCATGGATGTCAAAGGCGTGATTGATGGGCTCTCCCGCCATTTAGGCGGTAATAGCAGCCAAGGTACGCGTCAAAGCAGCGGTTCCAGCGGTTTTGATGTGAAAAGCCTGCTGGGCGGCGGTGCCATGGGCATGCTGGTGGGTTCAAAACGTGGCCGCAGCATGGGCGGCAAAGCGTTGAAATATGGCGCGATTGCGGGTGTAGGCATGCTGGCGTGGAAAGCATGGCAAAGCTCTCAGGAAAAGAAAGGAGCGGCGACCCAATCCTCATCAGAAGGCGAGCGTGTCGAGGTGTTGAGCGGTGAGTATCAAGAGCGCCGCAGCCTGGAGCTGCTGCAGGCGATGATCATGGCCGCCCGGGCGGATGGTCATATCGATGAGCAGGAGCAGGCGCTAATCACCGATCAGATCGATGCCCTAGGCGCGGATCAGGAGATGCACCGCTGGGTGGAACAGCAGTTAAAAGCACCGCTGGATGCCCAGGCACTCGCCCGTGAGGCGGATTCCCCCCAGGCGGCCCGCGAGATGTACCTGATCAGCGTGGCAGTGATTGACGACCAAAACCCCATGGAGCGGGCATGGTTGGATCAACTCGCCAGCGCGCTAAACCTAACGCCAGAGATGGCGGCGGAGCTTGAACGTCAGGCACAGCAGGCTGGCTAATGCTCGATACGTTTAATTTTTGGCTAGCTACCGGCTTTGGGCTGGGGCTAGCGCCCGTTGCGCCAGGCACCTTTGGTTCATTGATTGGCTTGCCGTTGGCGTGGTGGCTCTTGGGTCGCCCGACCGGGCAGCAGGCTGCCATCATCGCGCTGATGCTGGTGGCCGCGGTGCCGGTGTGTCATATCGCGGCGTGGCACTACGATGGTTTGGATCACGGTAGCATTGTCGCCGATGAGTACGTCGCCTTCCCGCTGGTAGTGCTGGGGCTAACAGCCGCTCGCCATCCGCTAGTACTGGCCTTGGCGTTTGGCGTTTATCGCTTCTTCGATGGTTTGAAGCCGCCCCCCATTCATTTAGCGGAATACGTTAACGGCGGGTTGGGCATTGTGTTGGATGACGTGATTGCCGCGCTGGTAAGCTGGCTGGTGGTGGCACTGTTGGTGACGCTATGGCAGCGTCGGCAGCAAAAACTCGCCTAACGCCACTTTTAAAATGCGCCACTTACAAAAACGCCGCAGGTCGTGAAACGACACTGCGGCGTTTTTATGGGTTAGCCCATCGTGAGCCGATGGGCTTGGCGATGTTAGCTTTGCACCACAATCACCGATTTAGCGTTGACGAACTCGTGCATACCAAAGCCGCCGTGCTCACGGCCATAGCCTGAATCCTTCACGCCGCCAAACGGCATTTCAGGCGTTGCCACACCAAAGCCATTGATAAATACCATACCGGTATCGAAATACTTGCTGGCAAGCTCGGTGGCGCGCTTCACGTCTTTGGAGATGATGCCGCCGCCCAAGCCGTAGCGGCTGTCGTTGGCGATGCGCATGGCGTCTTCATCATCTTTGGCGCGAATCAACGCGGCAACCGGGCCAAACAGCTCGTCGTCGTAGGCGGGCTGGCCGGGGGTGACGTTATCCAGCACGGTGACCGGGTAGAATGCCCCTTTGCCTTCCGGCTTCTCACCGCCGCAGAGGATTTTCGCGCCTTTACGCACGCTCTCTTCCACCTGCTCGTGAAGGCCGTCGCGAAGATCGACACGGGCCATCGGGCCTAGGTCGCTATCTTCTTTGGTCGGGTCGCCCGCTTTCAAGTCCTTCATGCGCGCCACGTAGCGCTCTTTGAACGCTTCGTAGTTTTTCTCGGTGACCACAAAGCGTTTTGCCGCCACACAGGTTTGGCCGCCGTTAAACACGCGACCAGACACACAGGTATCTACCGCCACGTCCAGGTCGGCATCGTCCAACACCAAGTAGGCATCGTTGGAGCCTAGCTCCAGTACGGTCTTTTTCAGATGCTCGGCGGCTTTAGCGGCCACTTTGCGGCCAGCGCCGTCGCTGCCGGTCAAGGTCACGCCACGCACGGCTTTATGGGCGATGACAGTGTCGGACACATCGTGTGAAATCAGCAGTGTGCGGAAAACGTTTTCCGGCAGGCCCGCTTCGCGGTAGATTTTTTCCAGCAGCAGGCCGCTGCCCGTCACGTTTTCAGCGTGTTTTAGCAGCACGCTGTTACCCGCCATGATATTGGCGATGGAGTAGCGCACCACTTGGTAAGCAGGGAAGTTCCACGGCTGAATGCCGTAAATCACGCCCATGGGGGAGTAGGTGACGATGCCGCGCTCGCCGTTGCCGGGTTTGCGCTCTTCATCGGCCAGCTTGGTGGGGCCATGTTCGGCGGTGTAATCACAAATACCGACGCAAAGATCCACTTCCTGGCGCGCTTGCGAGGGCAGCTTACCCATCTCTTTGACCATCAGGTCGGCAAGCTCTTCTTTATGCGCATTCATTGCTTCGCCAATGGCTTTCACCACCTTGGCGCGGTGCTCGAGCGGTTTGAGCCGCCAATCCAGAAACGCCTCATGACTGGCCTCGACTACCTGCTTGGCCTGGCTTTCATCCATCAGCGCATAGGTCTCAAGCGTTTCGCCGGTGGTCGGGTTCACTGTCGTAATGGTGTTGCTCATAAGATCTCCTATCTTTAGATCAACGGGGCGTTTAATCAGATAGAGCAGCCCTTTAGCCGACTGGTCTATTAATGCTGACTTTCTACCTTAGTAGAAAAATGGCGGTTTGCCCAAATGAATGAGTCGCCATCATATAAACCTGCTAGTAGGGCAGGGCGCATAGGGAATCGTTCCATAAAAAACGCCAAGGCGAATCAACCGCCTTGGCGTTTTGAGGCTAACGGGGTGAGATTACTCGACAGTAGGGCCGCCCGCTTCTTCGCCCCACACTTCTTCTAGACGGTCATCCCGACCGCAGCTCAGGCGGTAGAATTTGTAGCGCAGCGGATTTTTTTCGTAGTAATCCTGGTGATACTCCTCGGCTGCCCAAAACTCGCTGGCAGGAACGATTTGAGTCGCTATCTCTTGATCGAAACGGGCTTCCATCTCGGCTTTCGACGCTTCGGCCAAGGCCCGCTGCTCATCATTATGATAAAAGATCGCCGACCGGTACTGATCACCGCTATCGCAGAACTGGCGGTCGACGGCGAAGGGGTCTATGTTCCGCCAGAAAATCTCCAGCAGCTGTTCATAGCTGATTTGGCTGTCGTCATACTCAATTTGCACGACTTCCGCATGGCCAGTACCGCCTCGGGAGATCTGCTCGTAGGTCGGATTCTCAAGCTCGCCGCCCATGTAGCCGGATATGGTGGCGCTCACGCCCGGCTGTTTGTCGTAAGGCGGTTCCATGCACCAGAAGCAGCCGCCAGCAAAGGTCGCCTCGCTATTGGACTGCGCGTGAAGCGATGCGCTTGCCAGACCGGCGGCGGCCATCACGCACAGGGTTAAAGGGCGAAAAGAGGGAAATCGGATCATTGTAAACACTCCGGTGGCGGTGACGAATCAATGCTCGTTATTGAGCCCATTAGTGTCGAGAGGTTCCGCTTCCTTACAGCGACCTTAGACGATGCGGCCATACCGTATCGAGGGTGTCCAGCGCCGCCTTAATCGTAGGCTCGGTGGCGCGGTCGCTGCGCCAGATCAGGCTTAATGCGCAGGGCAGGCGAACGTTGTCCGCCACCGCCAAGCCGCTCTCTTGGCGTTCGGCCATGGCCAGCGCGTCTCGCGCTAGGCTCAGGCCCACGCCTGCTCTGACTAAATCCAGCATACACGCCTCTTGGTCGACCTGAGCAACACGGTTCGGGGTCGCGCCGCTTGCGGCTAGCGCTCGCTTGAGTAGCCGGGAGTGCGCTGACACAGCGGGGGTCACAATCCAGGGCAGTTGCGCAAGCGCCTCCCAGCGGGTGTCGGCAAGTTTGGCTTCCCAGCCCGGCGGTGCCACCACGTGGTAGTGAAAGTGGGTTAACTCTCGCCATGCTAGCGTAGGATTGCCAGTGCCTTCGCCGGGCGGGGCGAGAAAAAAGCCCACATCTAACTCCCCCTGCTCGACGTTGTCCAATACGCTGCCGCTCATGCCGTGGTGAAGCTCGGTTTCCAGCTGTGGCGCGCGGGCCATCAAGCGGCTGAGAAAATCACCCAAGCGAATAAATTCCGGGTCAACAATGGTGCCAATGCGCAGCTTGCCCCGCAGGGTGCTGTGTAAAGCGCTGGCGCTCTGCTCGAAGGCCAGCGCGCTGGCCAGGGCATTTTCAGCGGCCGGTAGCAAGGCGTAACCATCGGCGGTCAGCGTTAACCCTTGCGGGCGGCGGGTAAACAGCGTTAGTCCCAGATGTTGCTGTAGCTGCTTCAACTTTAGGCTAACGGCGGGCTGGGTCAGGTGGAGCTGCTCGGCCGCCTTTGAGACGCTGCCGGTATGGGCAACGGCCACAAAGGCCCGCAGCGTGGCGTACTCCTGCATGGTGGTGAACCTTCATTGTTGTGTTATTAGCAAAGCTTATATCTGGGTTAAAAATTACTCAATTGCTTGGCCTGTTAGGCGGGGTAGTCTAGTGATCATCCTCCGATCACTTAAGCTTTTGTTATAAAGGTAGCGACAATGACAACCAACGCCATCCATCATTTTATTAACGGCCAACGCAGCGAAGGCGCCTCCGGCAGCGCCCAGGATGTCTTCAACCCTGCCACCGGGCAGGTCACCGGCCGCGTTGCCCTGGCTTCGGCCGACGATGTGGATACCGCCGTGCAAGCCGCCCACGCAGCATTTCCAGCCTGGGCCGATACGCCGCCTATTCGCCGCGCTCGGGTAATGTTCAAATTCCTGGAGCTGCTGAACGCCAATAAAGATGCCCTGGCCGAAGCAATCACCAAAGAGCACGGCAAGGTATTTACCGATGCCCAGGGCGAAGTGGCACGGGGTATTGATATTGTCGAGTTTGCCTGCGGTATTCCCCAGCTATTAAAGGGTGATTACACCGAGCAGGTTAGCACCGGCATCGATAACTGGACCGTGCGCCAGCCGCTGGGCGTGGTCGCCGGTATTACGCCGTTTAACTTCCCGGCGATGGTGCCGATGTGGATGTTCCCCATCGCTATTGCCGCCGGTAATACTTTTATTCTCAAGCCCAGCCCGCTGGACCCTAGCGCCTCGCTGATGATCGCGGATCTGTTGACACAAGCAGGCCTGCCCGATGGCGTGTTCAACGTGGTGCAGGGCGATAAAGACTCCGTTGAAGCGCTGATCGACCACCCACACGTTAAAGCGCTGTCGTTCGTCGGCTCTACGCCGATTGCCAACCTGATTTACGAGCGCGGGGCTAAGCACGGCAAACGCGTGCAGGCGCTGGGCGGGGCGAAAAACCATATGGTCGTGATGCCGGACGCCCATCTGGATAAAGCGGTGGATGCGTTAATTGGCGCAGCCTACGGCAGTGCGGGCGAGCGCTGCATGGCGATTAGCGTGGCCGTGCTGGTCGGCGATGTGGCCGATAAAGTCGTGCCGATGCTCACCGAGCGGGCTAAGACGCTGAAAGTCAAAGATGGCATGCAGCTGGATGCAGAAATGGGGCCCATCGTGACTCGCCAAGCGCATCAGCGGATCACCGAGTACATCGAAAAGGGCGTGGCAGAAGGCGCGCAGCTTATCGTCGATGGCCGCGAGTTTGATAGCACTCAAGCGGGTGAGGGCTGTGCTGACGGTTTCTGGATGGGCGGTACGCTGTTCGACCACGTCACGCCGGAGATGACTATTTATAAAGAGGAGATCTTTGGCCCGGTGCTGGTATGCGTGCGCGTGCGGGATGTGGCGACCGCCATTCAACTGATCAACGACCATGAGTTTGGTAACGGGGTGAGCTGCTTTACCGAAAGCGGCAGCGTTGCCCGGGAATTTGGCCGCCGTATTCAGGTGGGCATGGTCGGCATCAACGTACCGATTCCGGTGCCCATGGCGTGGCACGGTTTTGGCGGCTGGAAGCGCTCGCTGTTCGGCGATACTCACGCGTATGGCGAAGAGGGTGTGCGCTTCTACACCAAGCAGAAGTCGATCATGCAGCGCTGGTCGGACTCCATCGACGCGGGTGCAGAGTTTGTGATGCCGACGGCGAAGTAGCGCCTGACCGTTACGGGAGCCAAGCCCATGCCAACAAATACAACCACTCATCCCACCGCGGAAGCTTTTGATTATATCGTGGTTGGCGCAGGCACCGCCGGGTGCCTGATGGCCAATCGGCTGAGCGCCGACCCCAATAATCGGGTGCTACTGATTGAGGCAGGCGGTCGGGATAACTACCACTGGATTCATATTCCGGTGGGCTACCTTTATTGCATCAATAACCCGCGCACCGACTGGCTGTTTCGCACCGAGCCGGACAAAGGGCTCAATGGCCGCTCGCTGATCTACCCCCGAGGGAAAACTTTGGGAGGCTGTTCTAGCATCAACGGCATGATCTACATGCGAGGTCAGGCCCGGGATTACGACCACTGGGCAGAGGTCACCGGCAGCGACGAGTGGCGTTGGGAGAACTGCCTGCCCGACTTTATTAAACACGAAAACCACTACCGGCTGGATAAAGGCAGCGACGGTGATGAGACTCACCGCGCTTTTCATGGCCATGGCGGCGAGTGGCGGGTCGAGAAGCAGCGCCTGAAATGGGAAGTGTTGGATGACTTTGCCGAAGCAGCGGTGCAGGCGGGTATCCCCCGCACCGATGACTTCAACCGGGGGAGTAATGAGGGGGTTGCCTATTTTGAGGTAAACCAACGTGACGGCTGGCGCTGGAATACCGCCAAGGCATTTTTGCGTAGCGCGCTAAAGCGGGACAACCTGACGCTTTGGCACTCCACCCAGGTAAATCGGCTCTGCTTCGATCATACACAAGCGCCTCGTTGTACGGGGGTAGAGGTGGTGCGCAGCGGCAAAATCCAGCGCGTACAGGCGCGAAAAGAGGTGGTGCTGTGTGCGGGGGCCATTGGCTCGCCCCACCTTTTACAGCTGTCGGGCATTGGGCCTGCTGAGCATCTGCGTGAACACGGCATTGAGGTGGTGCACGACCTGCCTGGGGTAGGTGAAAACCTGCAAGATCATCTCCAGATTCGCTCGGTGTATCGTGTCAGTCATGCCAAAACGCTCAATGCTATTGCCAGTACGCTGTGGGGCAAGGCGGGGATTGGCTGGGAGTACGTGACCAAGCGCACCGGGCCGATGAGCATGGCGCCTTCGCAGCTTGGCGCATTTACCCGCAGTTCTGACGATCAGCCGTACCCCAATATTCAGTATCACGTGCAGCCGCTCAGCCTAGAGGCCTTTGGGCAGCCGCTGCATCCGTATCCGGCCATTACCGCGAGCGTATGCAACTTGAATCCTACCAGCCGAGGAACGGTGCGTTTGAAAAGCGCCGACCCGCGTCAGGCACCGGCGATTTCGCCGAACTATCTCAGCACGGCGGAGGATCGCAAGGTGGCGGCTGATTCGCTGCGGGTAACCCGGCGTATCGCTGAACAGCCTGCCTTTGCGAAGTATTCACCTGAAGAGGTAAAGCCGGGCGTTGAGTATCAAACGGATGACGAGCTAACGCGGCTAGCGGGAGATATTGGTACGACGATTTTTCACCCGGTCGGCACCACGCGGATGGGCAAACGTGATGATCCAATGGCGGTGGTGGATGAAAAATTACGGGTGCGTGGGGTGGTGGGACTGCGGGTCGCAGACGCGGGCGTGATGCCGACCATCACCAGTGGAAACACCAATTCTCCGACGTTGATGATCGCCGAAAAGGCGGCGGGATGGATTTTGAAAGAAAATTCATTGCATTGACTTTTTTTTCCATCATAGTGTTGACGTGCGGCGTCGTTAAGCGCATGCTGCATGCAGTTGGTTAGCAAGTCGAACGTTGTCAGCAGTATCGAAACGCTCTAGCGTTGAGTCTGGTGAAAGTTTCTTGTTCTACCCACTGCAACTCGGGTATTACCCGGCTCTACATTAAGCTAAATCGAGGATTTCGATCATGGCAACTGGTACCGTTAAGTGGTTTAACGACACTAAAGGCTTCGGCTTCATTTCTCCGGACGACAACGGCGACGACCTGTTCGCGCACTTCTCCGAAATTCAAGCTGACGGCTTCAAAACTCTGCAAGACGGCCAGAAGGTTTCCTTCGACGTCACTCAGGGTAAAAAAGGCCTTCAGGCTTCCAACATCAAAGTTCTGGGTTAATTCAGCTTGATGTTTGCCGCTAGCACTCGATGCTAGCGCGCTAGAAAAACCCCGCCTTGCGCGGGGTTTTTTGTTTGTGGATTATTATCTGACTCACACCTCACACCTCACACCTCACACCTCACACCTCACACCTCACACCTCACACCTCACACCTCACACCTCACACGCATATTCTTTTTTGTTCTGACTGTGTTTCTAAAAATAACTTTTTAGAATATCTGCTAGGCGGCACAATGCCCTTCATATTGTTCGGTTATGTCAGTTGAGTGGGCTTGAGAAAGGATGTGGGGTTATGTCGCTGGATGCTTGGATTGCAATAGGGGTCGTGCTGACGATTTTTCCGCTGATGGCGCTCTCTCGCCTCGGTCCGGACATCATTTTAATGGGCGCAGTAGTGGTGTTAATGACACTGGGCGTCATCGATCCTCAACAGGCGCTGGGTGGATTTTCCAATAGCGGCCTGTTTACCGTCGCGTTCATGTACGTGCTGGTGGCTAGTATTCGTGAGACTGGCGGTATCGATCTGATCATTCGCTACGTGTTGGGGCGTCCATCGAGTGAACGCGGCGCGCTGACACGTCTATTGTTACCCGTAGCGTCGCTCAGCGGCTTTCTCAATAACACCCCGGTGGTGGCGACCTATATTCCCGCCGTTTTGAGTTGGAGCCGCCGTTTGCGGCTTTCCCCACAGCGTTTGCTCATGCCGCTGAGCTTTGCCTCTATTTTAGGCGGTACTATCACGCTATTTGGTACCAGCACTAACCTGGTAGTGCATGGGCTACTGATCGAGCGCTACCCTGATTTGGCCATGGGGCTTTTCGACTTGGCGAGGGTAGGCATTCCGGTCGCGGTCGCGGGCTTGGCATACCTGATTTTCCTTGGCCCGCGTTTATTGCCCGCCCGTGGCGGCACGGCTAAAGCCTTTGCCAACCCACGCGAGTTCACGATCGAAATGGAAGTCGACCCGGCAGGGGTGCTGGTAGACCGCACGGTCGAAGAGGCGGGGCTGCGCCATTTGCAGGAACTGTTCCTTGTAGAGATTGAGCGTGCCGGTAACGTGGTCAGTGTAGTTGGACCAGGGGAGCAGCTCAAAGGCGGGGATCGTTTGGTGTTCGTGGGTACCTCGGATGCCGCTGTGGAGCTTCAGCAGATCCGTGGGCTGATCCCTTCTCGGGATGGCGCTTCTAGCTTAGAAAAAGAGTTCAAAGAGCGCCGTTTGGTCGAGGCGGTGGTCTCCAATCAATGCCAGTTTATTGGTCAACGGATTCGTGACGGTCGATTTAGAACGCTATACGGCGCGGCCGTGCTGGCGATTTGTCGCGGCGGCGAGCGCGTGAGAGGGAACCTCGGCCAAGTGCGCTTGCAGCCTGCCGATGTATTGCTATTGGAGGCACGCCCGCCGTTCATCGAGCGCCACCGGCAGTCGAAAGATTTCTTATTGATCAGCGAACTCAACGGCTCGGCGCGGCCCATTCATGAAAAGGCGCCGCTGGCGTGGGGAATTTTAATAGGTGCGGTGCTGCTGGCGGCGTTGGGCGTGCTGAGCATGCTCAATGCCGCCATGCTGGGCGCGGCCATGGCACTGTTGACCGGCTGTTGTACGGTGGGCGCCGCCAAGCGCGGGCTAGACACCCAAGTGCTTTTGACCATCGCCGCTTCGTTTGGGGTGGGGGCAGCGTTACAGTCGTCAGGTGCTGCGGATGCCATGGCAGGCAGCGTGCTATCGCTGGTGGCGGGCAGCCCGTGGCTGCTGCTGGTGGGAACTTACTGCGTCGTGGCGCTGCTTACGGAGTTAGTGACCAACAACGCGGCGGCGGTGATCATCTTTCCGGTGGTTATGGCGGCCGCAGAAAGCCTCGGCGTCAGCCCCATGCCTTACGTAGTCGCGGTGATGTTTGCTGCGTCGGCCAGCTTTCTTACCCCGATTGGCTATCAAACCAACTTAATGGTGCACGGCCCCGGTGGTTATCGCATCACTGATTTTCTCCGCGTCGGCGGCGGCTTGAACGTGCTGACGGGGGGGATTGCCGTGAGCCTGATTCCTTGGGTATGGCCGTTCTAAGCCGCTAATGACTCGCTCCCCGCGCTGCTTTACGCTAGGGTGGCGCTTTTCATATCAGCAAGGACATAGCCCATGACAGCCCCAGGCGAACTGATTATTGAACCGAAAAATGGTCAACCCGCCGATGCGTGTGTGTTCATCATTCACGGCTTAGGTGCCGATGGGCACGATTTCGAGCCGCTAGTGCCTGCCTTGGCGCTGCCGGACAGCGTCAACGTGCGCTTCATCATGCCCCATGCCCCGCGCCTACCGGTGACCATCAACGGCGGCATGGTGATGCCCGCTTGGTACGACATCCTGGCGATGGACTTGGGGCGTCGGGTCGATGAGGTGCAGCTGAAAAAATCCGCCGAGCGTATTCAGGCGCTGATCCAAGAGCAGATCGAACAAGGCATGGATAGTCAGCGCATCATCGTGGCGGGTTTTTCCCAGGGCGGGGCAGTGGCGTATCAGGCCGCGCTGTCGTTTCCTCAGCCGCTGGGTGGGCTGTTGGCGATGTCGACCTACTTTGCCACCGCCGACAGCATCGAGCCTGCTGAGGCGAACCGTCAGGTGCCGATCGACGTTCATCACGGTAACTTCGACCCCATCGTGCCCGAAACCCTAGGTCGTAGTGGCGTCGAGCGTTTGAAGGCCATGGGATATAACGTCAACTATCGCCAGTACCCGATGGCCCATGCGCTCTGCCCGCAGCAGGTCAACGATATCGGCAAGTGGCTGAGCGAGCGGTTGGGCTAAATGGATAGCCACCGTCGAGGTCGTGCCGCCGACGTGCCCAGCGATATCCCGCGGCGGGGCTGGCACGATATTGCCTGGCGCGTTGTGCGTGCGGCTCGCCGGGATCGAATCACCATGTTTGCCGCAGGGGTGGCGTTTTACGCGCTGCTGGCGCTGTTTCCAACCATTGCGGCGGTGATCTCGGTGTGGGGGCTGCTGTTCGATCCGGTGGAGGCGGGGCGTCAGCTCTACACGATCAGCCGTTTCATGCCACCGGATGCGGCCAATTTGATCGATCAACAGGCGCAGGAAGTGGTCGAGAGCACCGAAGCGGGTAACGTCATGACCGCGTTGGCGGGGCTACTCATTGCCATGTTCATTGCCTCGAAAGCCGTTTCGGTGCTGGTGATCGGTCTCAATGCGGTATACGGCGAGCAGGAAAAGCGCTCGCTGCTCTACCGGGGCGTGGTGCTGGTGTCGCTGACCCTGGGCTTGATTGGCATGACGTTGGTCTCGTTGGGGTTCATCGCTATCGTGCCTGCCATGGTGGATAGGCTCATGATCGACCCCCCCTTGGATCGCGTGCTGCAATGGCTGCGCTGGCCGGCCCTGTTGGTGTTGATGAGCCTACTGATCGCGCTGCTCTACCGCTTCGCGCCTTATCGGCGCTCACCGCAGTGGCGCTGGCTGAGTTACGGCACCCTGTTTGCGACGCTGATGTGGTTGCTAGGCTCTGGCGCGCTGTCACTCTATGTGCGCTACTTTTCGACGTTTAGCGAGCTGTACGGCTCGATAGGGGCGGTCGTGGCGCTGATGCTGTGGTTTTGGCTCTCGGCATTCGTCGTGCTGTTCGGAGCGGAGCTCAATAGCGAAATGGAGCGCCAAACCTGCCATGACACCACCGTGGGCGAAGCGCGCCCGCTAGGTGATCGCGAGGCGTTTGCTGCCGATACCATCGGCGTCGAGAACCCCTGGAACAGCGACAATGCTGCAAAACGGCAGCCGCCGTGCGATTGAAGACAAAGGAGAGCCGCCCAGCGAGCTGGGCGGGGTAGAGTAGCGAGAGAAGGGTAACGAGAGAAGCGCAAAGAGCGCTACAGCAGCTCTTCGGCCGCCAGGGCCAAGCGGGAGCGCTCGACGCTTTTCAAAGTGATATGCCCGGCGTGAGGCCAATCTCTGAACCGCTCGACCACGGCGGCCATGCCGCAGGTATTGGCGGTGAGGTAGGGCGTATCGATCTGCCCGACGTTGCCCAAGCAAACGATCTTGGTATTGCGCCCTGCACGAGTGACCAACGACTTTAGCTGTTTAGGGGTGAAGTTTTGCGCCTCGTCGATGATCAAGAAGGTATCGTTCAGGGTGCGCCCGCGCATAAAGCTCGGTGAGCGGATTTGTACCCGTGAACCAATTAGCTGTCGTGTGGCACCGTTGTCCCACGTCGACTCTCCCTCTTCGTTGCGCAGCAGGTTATCCATGTTGTCGTGGAAGGCGCCCATCCACGGTGACATTTTCTCCTCCTCGGTACCTGGCAAGAAACCAATGTCCTCGCCCATGGGAATCGGCGCGCGGGTGAAGACGATACGCTCGAAGCGCTTGGCGTCCAGGGTTTGCTGGAAAGCCGCCGCCAGGGTCATGAAGGTTTTACCGGTGCCCGCATTACCGGCAATGGTGACGAGGTCGATCTCAGGGTCCATCAGCAGGTTGAGGGTAAAGTTCTGACGGCTGTCGTGGGCGTGCACGCCCCACACCCCTGCGTGGTGGCGATAGTTGGTGAGTAGCTGCAGCCGCGCAGAAGAGGATGACAGCTCCCGCACGATGGCCTCGAACTCGGCGCCGTTCTCGCTATCGGAGACCAGCATGCCCACGTGCCAGTCGCGAGGCATTTGGCCACTGAGCTGATAGAAAGTGTGATGGCCCACGCGCTCGACGGTGACGTCGACATTCAGCGCTTCCCATAGCGAAGCGCCGTCATGCCCTGCCTGGCTGTATACCTGCGCGCCCTCGATCATCGCATCGCTATCGGAGAAGGCGCGGTCGTTGAGGTAATCCTCTACCGGTACTTTCAGCGCGGCGGCTTTGACCCGCAGGTTAATGTCTTTCGTAATCAGAATGACCGAGGCATCCGGGCGTTCGTCACGCAAACGGCAGGTTTCTGCCAGGATTCGGTTGTCGGGACTATCGTCTAACGAGTCGAAGGGCTTGAGGTCGTTGTAGCACAGAAAGTGCAGGCGGCCGGACTCTCCGCTGATGCGGGGGATGGGAATGCCTTGCTGTATTTCGTCGAACGTCACTTGGCTGGTGAGATCGGACAGGGTGCGGCTGATTTGCCGTGCCGTACGGGCGATTTCGCGGATGCCGTTCTTGTGCTTGTCCAGCTCTTCGAGCACGGTCATGGGGATGACCACATCATGCTCATCGAAATGGTAGAGCGCGGCGGGGTCGTGGATCAGGACATTCGTGTCTAGGACGTACAGCCTAGTCGCTTTCTTATCGAGTCGTACCATCGCGGAAACTACTCCTTGGTTGACGGCAACATCGACACTGGCAGATGCACTTTACGCTTAGATGACACTTGCCTGTGTCGGTTCTCTAGCGTGTCCTTTGGGCTCCTTCAATGGCCTGTTTTTTTACAGCGTGGCGGGCAATTGCTTTTTTCGCCACTGCTAAATTTCAACGCTGCTCATGCGCGGTGCTCCGCTTTTCGACTGAGAGGAGCGCTCAGCGTGTGGTGCCTAAAAAACGGATGACGTTGGTTAGCAGCGCCGTGGCGACCACGCCGAGACTCTCGCCTTCCACGTAACGGTAGTAGTGACTTTCCAGCAGCAGGTCGTGGTTGAGCGCACACAGACTGTGGCTGGCCAATGCCTCTTTGACGAGCGGGTAGGGAAGCAGGGCCCAGCCGGTGCCATTGATCACTGCATCGCGAATCACCTCGAACATGGTCAGGCCAAGATAGTTGGTGGAAAACAGCGCTTCGCTCACCAGTTTGTCGCCCTGATCGAAGGTCAGGCATACCTGGGTGTACTGGGCCAAATCATCTTTGGTGACGTTCGGCAGGCGGCTGAGTGGATGGCTTGGCGCCGCGACCAGGCTCATGCTCACAGGCGCCAGGTTGCTGGCATTCACCGCCGCCCCTTCGGCGGTATACAGCCCAAAGGCGATATCCACCGTTTGACGCAGCACGAACTGGGCGTGCTCTTGGGGGGGCAGCAGGTACACCGAAATAGCGGTGAGTGGGTAGCGCTGTTTCAGGTCGTGCATGACCTGTCGCCAAAATGCCTCGGGCAGCGCGTCGTCCCGCGCGATGCAAAGCTGACTCTCCACGCCTTGTAAGTGTTGCTGGCAGTGCTTATTGATGCGGTTGGCACTGGTCAGCAGGCGATAGCAGTCGGGCAGCACGCTTTCCCCCACGGCCGTGAGCTGAAGGCTGTTCCCCGAACGCTCGAAGAGTGCCACGCCCAGGCTATCTTCCAGCGCATTGACGGCGGCGCTTAGCGTGCTGCGCTTCATGCCGGTGTGCCGTGCGGCGGCGGCAAACGACCCTTGCTCCGTGACATCGATAAACGCCTGGACTTGTTCTGCGCGCATGATGGTCCCTTGATCAACGTGCTTAGTGCCAAAATAGTTGGCGCTGAGCGACTGGTGAAGCGTCAGTGTACTCACTATGATGGCCTGCGTTTACCACTCTTTACTGGAGCAACCCGCGTGACCCCCTTTGTCGCCGAGCGCCGTGCGCTGAGATTTTCCGCCATTTCCGCTAGCCTGTTTGCCTTTACCGGGCTTGCCTTGGGCCTTGCGAGTGGCTCGATAACGATACTCTTCGATAGTGGCTATTCGCTATTAAGTTTAGTGCTGGCATCGCTCTCTCTGTTTGCGCTGCAGCAGGCCCGCAAACCGGCGGATGATCACTACCCCTTTGGGCGGCTGACGGTCGAACCGCTGGCCGTGCTGCTCAAAGGCGTGGTGATTGGGCTGGTGTGTTTGTTTTCATTGGTCTCAGCAATCTGGAGTTTGGCGCAAGGAGGGCGTCTGGTCACGTTGGACTTGGCGCTGATGTTTGGCGTGGTCAACGTGACCGGTTGTTTGCTCACTTGGTGGTGGCTGACCCGCTATGCCAAGGTAGCGCAGTCCTCGCTACTGGCCGCAGAGCTTCGCCAGTGGCAGATGGATACCTGGCTAAGTGCCGCCGTCATGCTGGGCTTTGCCCTTACTTGGGGGTTAACCCTCTCGCCCTGGGCGCACTTGGCGCGTTTTGCCGACCCGGTGATGGTGCTGATCATTGCCGGTTACTTCCTGCCCATGCCCATTCGGATGGTCAAAGGAGCGCTGCGTGAGCTGATGTTTGGCGAACCGGTAGGCAGCGTCCGCCAAGAAGTGGTGCAAGAAGTGGCGGATTTCGATATCGCCGACGACGATGTGCGCCTTGCCCAGGTAGGCAGCTTCTTGATGGTCGACATTCAGCTCGATAAGCAGCAGATCGATGACGCAGAAGAGATCGTCGAGAGCGTCGAGCAGCACTGTAAGCTGCGTAATTTGCGCCCGGTGACGAGCATTACGCTGGTCACGTAATGCTTGCATTGAAAAAGTGTTGACGCTGTCGAAGGTGTGGTGATATTTAGCGCTACCGACAACTGGTGTCGGCCTAACACTGCACTTTTGAGGGTTGCAAAAACATGCCACTGCGCCGCTGTTTGCCCGTGCTGCTGGTCACCGCTTTGGTGGCTGGCTGCGCAAGTTCTACCATTGCCCCACGTTACACCACTGAAAATCCGGACGTCATGCGGATCGGCGGAGAGCGCCCCATCAGCGCGGACCCGCGTACCGAAAACGCCGGTTCGTTCTGCCTGGAAACCACCGAGCGTTGGAACGAACATGGCCGCACGCCGGATGGCCAAACGCTGTGGGCGAAAGATACGCTGCGCCGCGTGGTGCCTTGCCAATAATTGGCTGACATAGGTTCACGCAAGCTGCGCCAGCGCAAGCCGCTGGCGCAGCATCGATCAATCGTCCTCTTTCTTTTGCGGTTTGCCCTTACGCTGGGTACCCGCCATCTCTTCCAACTCCTCTTCGCTCATCGAGTCATACATCTCTTTCGAAGCGTCATATAGCTCGCTCGGCTTGGTCTCACCGCGTTTGGCGGAAAGGGCCGCGCCAGCGGCTTTCTGCTGTGCTTTAGAGGTGGCTTTCATTTAACGACTCCTGTCAGTTGACTTCCATGAGGTCCTCACGCTATTAAGCCTAGCAGTGGGAAGTGATGTTTTCAGATAGGCTGACGCGTTTAACTTAAGAGAACTCCATGACACCGGCGATTAACAGCGCAAGGCATGCAGGTATTGCGTTTCAACTCCATGAGTATCAGCACGATGCCGCCGCCCCGTCCTACGGGCTGGAAGCGGCGGACAAACTTGGCGTGACGGCCGAGCAAGTGTTCAAAACCCTCGTCGTTAGCTTGGATGGCAAGCAGTTGGCCGTTGGTATCGTCCCCGTGAATAGCCAGTTGGGGCTGAAGCTGATCGCCAAAGCCGCTGGCGCTAAAAAGGCCGTGATGGCCGCACCGGATGTCGTCGAGCGTACCACCGGCTACGTGCTGGGCGGTGTGAGCCCGCTGGGCCAAAAAAAGCGCCTGCCTACCTTTATAGATGCGTCGGCGCAGGCGTGGTCGACGCTATACGTGAGCGCCGGGCGGCGTGGGTTGGAAATCGAGCTCTCGCCGGAGGACCTTGCCGCACTCAGCCAAGGGCGATTCGCAGCGCTCTCTGCGTAGGCACGACGCGTCAGGATCAGCGCGTGGCAAAGCAGGGGGTGGCACTTTCTGGTATGGTGCTTCACATTATCGGTTTGCTGGGCATCACGCCCCCTTCAGGAATTTTTCGTGTCAGATACCTCGTTTGCCTCTCTTGCCCTCTCGCCCGCGCTGCTGAGCACGCTCGACTCCCTGGGCTATCACGCGATGACGCCCGTTCAAGCACAAAGCCTGCCACCCATGCTGGTGGGACGCGATGTGATGGCCCAGGCCAAAACGGGGTCAGGCAAGACCGCCGCCTTTGGCTTGGCGCTTCTTTCCCAGTTGCGCCTCGAGGCGTTTAGCGTCCAGGGTTTGGTCCTGTGTCCCACCCGTGAACTGGCCGACCAAGTGGCGGAAGAGCTGCGCCGTCTAGCCCGTGGGATGCCCAACGTGAAAGTGCTCACACTCTGCGGCGGCGCCCCGTTTGGCCCGCAGCTCGCATCGCTGGAGCACGGCGCCCACATCGTGGTGGGCACGCCGGGCCGGGTGGATGAGCATCTGCGCAAGGGTTCGCTCACCCTTGGGTCACTCACCACGCTGGTGCTGGATGAAGCGGACCGCATGCTAGACATGGGTTTTCAGGTCACCATCGACGATATCATTGCCGATACGCCTGCCGACCGCCAAACGCTGCTTTTTAGCGCGACATTCCCCGATGAGCAGGCCTCCGGCGGTCTCGCAGCCATGACGCGTGGCGTCATGCGCGATCCGGTCAGCGTTAAAGTCGCAGAGACCCATGACGCGACGACCATCGAGCAGCACTTTTACCGTGTGTCTCATGACGACGACCGTTTTGCTGCATTGACCGAGCTGCTGCTCGCCACGCGGCCTACCACCAGCGTGGTGTTCTGTAACACCAAGCGAGAAACCCAGGCGGTAGCCGATGGTTTGGTCGACGCGGGCTTCAGCGCCGTCGCTTTGCACGGCGATCTCGAGCAGAAAGACCGCGACCGGCTGCTGGTGCTGTTTGCCAACCAGAGCGCATCGATTTTGGTCGCCACCGATGTCGCCGCCCGCGGGCTGGACATTGCCCAGCTGGACGCCGTCTTCAATTACCAAATCGCCCGCGAGCTGGACGTCCACGTTCATCGGGTAGGCCGAACGGGGCGCGCCGGGGCCAGCGGTATCGCCTGTACCCTGGTGACACCGCAGGAAGATTATCGACTCGAACGCCTCGCTGAGCTGCTGGGCGAGCCGCTTTCGACCGAGCCGCTGCCGACAGCGGCTAACGGCACACCGTTCGAGGCTCCCATGGCTACGCTACAGTTGGCGGGTGGTAAAAAGGATAAGCTGCGCCCAGGCGATATTCTGGGAGCATTGACCAGCGAAGGCGGCTTGCGCGGGGATCAGGTGGGCAAAATCAAAGTGCTGGCCCGAAGTGCATACGTCGCGGTCGAGCGCAGCGTCGTCCAGAAAGCTCAGGCCAAGCTGGAGCGGGATAAACTCAAAGGGCGCGCTTTCCGCGTGCGACGCATTCGCCATTGACGCCCCCCACGACGGGGTCGTTACCAGAAGGAGCCTTCGCAGCAAGCTATGAAAACACCCAAACGATTACAGCCCTTGGTCGATGATGGCCTGATCGATGAGGTGCTGATGCAGTTGATGAGCGGCAAGGAAGCGCAGGTGTATGTGGTGCGCTGCGGCGACGACACGCGCTGTGCCAAAGTCTTCAAAGAGGCCAAGCAACGCAGTTTCAAACAGGCGGTGCAGTACCAAGAGGGGCGTAAAGAGCGCAACAGCCGCCGGGCCCGTGCCATGGCCAAGAAAACTCGCTACGGCCAGAAAGAGCAGGAGCAGGCGTGGCTCACCGCCGAGGTGGACGCGCTGTACCGCCTAGCTGCCGCCGATGTGCGTGTACCTAAGCCGTACGGTTTCGTGGATGGCGTGCTGCTGATGGAGATGATCACCGATGCCGAAGGCGACGTGGCACCGCGCTTGGACGATGTCACCCTGACCGAAGAGCAGGCGCTGCGCTATCACGCCAAAGTGATTCAAGACGTGGTGAAAATGCTTTGCGCGGGTCTGATTCACGGTGACCTATCTGAGTTCAACGTGCTCGTCGATGCCGATGGCCCGGTCATTATCGACTTGCCCCAAGCGGTCGATGCGGCCGGTAATAACAGCGCCGCCGCCATGCTGGAGCGCGATGTCGATAACATGCGCGCTTATTTTGGTCGCTTTGCTCCCGAGCTGCTCACTACTCACTACGGTAAGGAGATGTGGGCGCTCTATGAAGCGGGTGAGCTGCACCCCGATAGCCAACTCACCGGCCACTTCGAGTTTGATAGCCACATTGCCAACGTGGATGAGCTGATGGAAGTCATCGACGACGCCAAAGAAGAAGAGGCCGAGCGCCAAGCGCGAATGCGTGATGACGACGACGAGGATTAACCCCAATAGTGATAAACTGAGGCAACGCTTAGCAGAGTAAGTAGTTGGATGAAACGACTCTGCCATACCGCATAGCCGAAAGATCACCGGAGGGGAGTGTGAAGGGCAGCCGTTTCAGTGCAGGGAGAGCCAAAGCGCTTGTCTTATCGCTCAGTGTTGGTGCAGCAGGCGGTGTGCTGTTTCACATTATGGGGCTGCCGCTGGCCTGGATGCTTGGCCCCTTGGTGGCGAACCTGCTGGTGTCTGCCAAAGGCGTGAAGGTTGAAGTGCCTGAATCGCTGCGCAGCGTGTTTTTAGCGGTGATGGGCATGGTCCTCGGCAGCCAAGTCACGCCTGAGCTGGCCCACCGGGTGCTGGATTGGCCCGTTTCGGCCATACTGCTGTTGGCGGGGGTCGCGGCGTCAACCGCCGTGGCGTCAGCCTGGTACCGCCGCTGCGGTTTCGACTCGGTCAGCGCTTGGTTTGGTGCCTCGCCGGGCGCCATGACCGCGATGATCCTACTGGGTGAACGATGCGGCGGCGACCCGCAGCGCATTGCCATTGCCCAGTCGCTGCGTATCGTGCTGGTGATCCTCTTTCTACCGCCGCTGTTTTGGGCATTCGAAGGGGGAGAAGGCACGCTGGGTCCGACAGCGTCAGCACTTACCGATGGCTGGTTGTTGCTGGCTATTCCACTGTTGCTGCCGCTAGGGAAATGGCTACGCCTGCCAAGCCCCGCGCTGCTCGCTCCCTTGTTAGCCACCGCGCTACTCTCCGGGCTGGATATTGCTAGCCTCGCCTTGCCAAGCTGGGGTATGAACCTGATGCTCTGGGTGCTGGGCAGCGCCATTGGTTCGCGCTTTCAAGGCATGACGCGGCGGCTCTTGGGGCGCTATCTTTGGCAATCCGGAGTGGCGACGCTGTTGGCCCTCATCGTGCTGGCCGTGTTTGCCGAACTGATCCACCAAACCGTGGGTGTGGGGCGCGATGTGGCGCTTTTGGCGCTGGCCCCTGGCGGTATTGGCGAAATGGCGATACTTGCCGTCGCGCTCAACATCGATCCCGTGTTCGTGGCGTTTCATCACCTGCTGCGGATGGTCACCCTGATGATTGTCGCTCCCTTCTGGGCCCGCTGGTTAATGCGTCATCATCCTGACGCCTGACATCGCGATCATTATGTAAACATTCCTACGCTGTACTCCCTTTTATCGCGTCTTGTAAGGACTTTCCATGCTGTCACGTCTGCTCTCGCCGCTGTTCCGTTTCTTTGAGGAGCGCGTCAACCCTTATCCAGAGGGTGAGGTCACCACACCGCCCAAAGGGCTGTTGCCTTTCATTTGGCACTTTTCCCGCCCGGTATGGCCGTGGCTGTTAGTGATGTCGCTGATAACGGCGGTAGTGTCTGCTGCAGAGGTGGTGTTCTTTAGCTATATGGGCGATTTGGTGGATTGGCTGGGCGGCGTTGAGCGCGCCGATTTTTGGGCCAACCACGGGCTGTGGCTGGCGGGCCTTGGTTTGTTAGTGGTAGTGGGCCTGCCGCTATTGGTGCTGCTGCAGTCGCTGGTCACTCACCAGAGCATTTTTGGTAACTACCCGATGATTGGCCGCTGGCTCTCTCATCGCCATATGCTCAGCCAGAGCCTGGCATTCTATCAGGATGAGTTTGCCGGGCGGGTATCGCAAAAAGTGATGCAAACTGCGCTGGCCGTGCGGGAAACCGTCACGAAAGTGATGGATCTGCTGGTCTACGCCATCGTCTATTTTACAGGGGCGGCCATCTTGCTAGGCCGCGCCGATCCATGGCTGCTGCTGCCGCTAGGGCTTTGGCTGATCGGTTACTTGGGGATCATGCGCTTTTTCGTACCGCGCCTGCGGGATGTTTCCATGGCCCAGGCGGATGCGCGCGCGCAAATGACCGGTCGCGTGGTGGATAGCTACAGCAATATCCAGACTATCAAGCTATTTGCCGACACTCAGCGCGAAGAGCGCTACGCCAAAGATGCTATGGAGGGCTTTATGGTCACCGTGCATCGCCAGATGCGTTTGGTCACGGTGATGAGCGTCTGCTTGACGCTGCTTAATACGCTGCTGCTGGTCGGCACGGCAGGCATGGCGATTGCAGCGTGGTACATGGAGGCGATCTCTCTGGGTGTGCTGGCCATCGCCATTGCCCTGGTGATGCGGATCCGCTTCATGTCCGACTGGATTTTATGGGAAGTGGCCGGGCTGTTTGAAAACATCGGCACGGTGCAGGATGGCATGAACACCATCGCCCAGGAGCCGACGGTGAAAGACGCGCCCAACGCCAAAGCGCTGACCGTGCCCAACGGCGAGATCGTCTTCGACACACTGCGCTTCCAGTATGCCCAAGCAAAAGGGGAGAGCAAAAACGTGTTCGATGGGCTGAGCCTCACCATCAAGCCCGGCGAGAAAATAGGCCTGATTGGCCGCTCCGGGGCGGGAAAATCGACCCTGGCGAACCTGCTGCTGCGCTTTTACGACTTGCAGGGCGGGCGCATTTTGATCGACGGCCAAAACATAGCCGAGGTCACCCAGACCTCGCTGCGCCACCAGATCGGCATGGTGACCCAAGATACCTCGCTGCTGCACCGCTCGCTGCGGGACAACATCCGCTACGGCAGCCCGAATGCCAGCGATGCGGATGTCTGGCAGGCGGTGTGCCGCGCCCATGCTGATACCTTCATCAACGACCTAGTCGACCCCAAAGGGCGGCGAGGTTTGGATGCTCATGTGGGTGAGCGGGGTGTGAAGCTCTCAGGCGGCCAGCGCCAGCGCATTGCCATCGCCCGGGTGCTGCTCAAAGACGCCCCCATCCTGGTGTTGGATGAAGCCACCTCGGCGCTGGATTCCGAAGTCGAAGCGGCGATTCAAGAGCAGTTGGATGCCTTGATGGAGGGCAAAACCGTGATTGCCATCGCCCATCGGCTCTCTACCATTGCCATGCTAGACCGTTTGATTGTGGTGGATGAAGGGCGCATGGTGGAGAGCGGCACTCATCAGGAATTGCTGGCCCGAAACGGCATCTACGCAGGCCTATGGCAGCGTCAGTCGGGCGGCTTTTTGGGCAACGACCTTGATCCTGATGACAACGCCCCCATCTGAGACTAGACCGGTCGCCTAGTAAGGGCGCGTTAACAGGAGAGAGTGATGCAAGCGATTGAGCTTCAACAACCCGGCGGTTTAGATAAATTGAACGTTGTCGACGTGGCAGCCCCAGGGGAGCCAGGCCCCGGCGAGATCAAAGTGCGCCTGCACGCCAGCTCACTGAACTTCCACGACTACGCGGTCGTGGCGGGGATGATTCCCACCGATGATAAGCGCATCCCAATGTCCGACGGTGCGGGCGTGGTGGAAGCCGTTGGCGAAGGTGTGGAAGAGTTTGCCGTGGGCGATGCGGTCGTCTCGACTTTCTTCCCTTACTGGCTGGAAGGCCCGGCGCGCGTAGGCGACTTCACCACCACCCCAGGCGATGGCGTCGATGGCTATGCCCGCGAGCAGGTGATTCGCCCGGCTGAGTGGTTTACTCGCCAGCCGCAAGGCTACAGCCATGCCGAGTCCGCCACGTTGACGACCGCAGGCCTAACCGCCTGGCGCGCGCTAGTAGTAGACGGCGGCTTGAAGGCTGGCGATACCGTGCTGGTACTCGGCACCGGCGGTGTGTCTATCTTCGCCTTACAGTTTGCCAAACTGATGGGCGCTCGGGTGATCGGCACGTCTTCGTCTAATGAAAAGCTGGAACGCCTGCGCACGCTAGGCGCGGATCACACCATCAACTACCGTGAGACCCCGGAGTGGGGCAAAGCCGTGCAAGCGCTCACCCATGGCGAAGGTGTGGATCACGTGGTTGAAGTGGGTGGCCCAGGCACGCTGCCGCAATCCATCGATGCGGTGAAGATTGGCGGGCATATCTCACTGATTGGTGTGCTCACCGGCCGTGAAGGTGAGATTCCGACGGCTAAGCTGATGGCAAAACAGGCTAAATTGCAGGGGCTTATCGTAGGCAGCCGTCGTCATCAGATCGAGATGATCCAAGCGATCGAAGCGGCGAAGCTCAAACCGATCATCGACCGTGAATTCCCGCTCAGCGAGATCGCCGATGCGTTTCGTCATCAAGAGTCAGGCAAGCACTTTGGTAAGATCTGCCTGACCTATTGAGCGAAGCGCGACGCTTTGCACAATGAGTAAAAAAAGCAACGAGTCAAAGGCGCGTCTGCCAAAAGCAGGCGCGCTTTTTTTGCCATGAGGGGGAGGCTACGTTACTCCCCCAGTCGGCTGTAGACCACGCCTTTGACTTCCAGCTCCCAAATATCGTCGTAGGGCACGGTCACGCCATCCATATCCCCTGGGTCACCGGTACTGTTTTTGATGACGGTTTCAGGAATGACTTTTACCCCCATCACACCGACATGCTGGATACGGCCGCTGAATCGATTCCCTTCCTGCTCAATGAGCACCCGCTCGCCCGCAATGCACTTTGCAAGCTTCTCGTGAAGCTCCGCCATCGTGACATTCACCACGCTCATCGTTGCCTCCTGCACATCGCTCAAAGGGGAGTTGCTTGGCTATAACGACTTTATTCTAGCCGATAAGTTCGACTAGCCCCGAGGGCAGCGCCTCAGGCATGCTAACCTTAATCTACTTTACCGAACCGAGGCAGACGATGGCGCAAGGCTCAACGAACGCGGCGTTATCGCCATGGAACGTGGTGGCACTGGACACCTTTCACACCCCCGAACGCACCCAGGCCAGCCAGTGGCGGCGTAGCTGGCGAGCAGCCACGACTTGGATGATCGGCCGCGAGGCCTCCGAGCGCCAAGCCAAGCAGGAGAGCGAACTGCGCGCGCTGCCGGAGGTCAAGCTGGCCCACTGGGCACCCAGTATCGATTGGACGCCTGCTGCCCACCGTTTGGAGCAGGCACTACGCGCCTATGAAGAAACGCCCGTCGTGCTGTTCATCTCACCGCCCCACGGTGGGCACGAAGCGGTAGTGAGCCACTGGGCCGCGCAGCAAGGTATCGAGTGCCTCACGGCTCCTACGCTGTCCGAGCTGGTCGACGGGCGCTTGGCCTGGGTCGATCATGCCACGCCACTCAAACGCTGGGCCATCCCAGCGCTGGAGCGTCACTTTCTGCGACATACCAACGGCCTTCAGGGCGTGCGTGAACTGGTCGAACGCGCTCTGAGCGGGCGTCTGGGCATGAGCGTGATCGGCTGTGATAGCTGGACGTATGCCTACTTGCAGCACGCCGTCGGCCTCGAGGGCGTACCGGTATTGACCCTGCAAGGGCTCGAAGGCGAGCAGTTAGCCCACTACTTCTCCCACCGCGTGACCCAAACGGCGGGAGCATGTCCGACGGTATATAGCACGCGGACCGGGAAACCGATTCTATCGAGCGAAAGCGATAGTAAGGCCGTCTTCAAAGAACTGCAGCGGCTGGCAGCGCACTGCCGCGGACATTTGGGAATTGCGTGGCACTACTGGCGAGAGCGACTGCGGGAGCCGTCGGAGGCGAATACCTCCGACGACGCGCCAGAGACGCGCAGCAACGCGCAAGAGCTATGGCTACTCGATGCCCTAGCCGATGCCGAGCTTCCGGCAGATACCGGCGACTTAGCCACGCTGCTACTGCACACGCTGCTGATTCACGGCGGGCTTGAAGACCAAGCCCTGAAGCACGTGCTGCCGTTTTCCGATCACGAAGCGCTGAACGCACGTTTTGCGCTGGCGCGGCGTGGCATTCTCAGCCGTCAGCAGGGGCGTTGGCAGGTCGCACCGTTGAGCTATGCCAGCGTACGGCAACTGCTAGAGTCGCGTAATTATCTGGTAGACCCGCTTTAAGGAGCGTAGATGGACGATCAAGGGCAGTACGCCAAACTGTTTAACGAGATGGACAGTCAAGCGCTGATCACGCTGGGCATCATTTTAGGTAGTACGATCTTGTTGATCATTGCCAGTCAGCGTGGTCTCAACTGGCTGGCCAATCGGCTGCATGGTCAAGTGCGCTTCCGCGTCTTTGCACTGGTACCGCTGACGCGGCTGATCATTCTGATCGTTGCGCTGGCCATCGCCGTCCCGATCATCATTGAGCCGTCGCTACGCAATATGGTCACTCTGCTGGGTGCCATTGGCTTGGCCATTGGCTTTGCGCTGAAAGATTATGTGAGCAGCCTTATCGCTGGGGTCGTCTCGGCGGTGGAGCTGCCTTATCGCCCCGGCGACTGGGTCAATATCGAAGGCACGTACGGTGAGGTGAAACACGTTGGCATGCGCACGGTGGAAGTGCAGACTCCCGATGATGACTTGGTCGCCGTACCACACTTGAAGCTGTGGGATTCGGCGATCTATAACGCCAATAACGGTGGCACCAGCCTTCAGTGCGTGGCGAGTTTTTATCTACACCCCGAGCACGAGGCGGGTTGGGTGCGCAAAGCGCTGCGCGATGTCGCGCTGACCAGCGCTTATTTGAAGTTCGACGAGCCGATTGTCGTGGTCGCCGAAGAGAAACCCTGGGGAACTCACTACCGTATTCGCGCGTATCCGGTAGACCCGCGTCAGCAGTTTCTCTTCATTACCGATTTGACGGTGCGTGGCAAGGCGGTACTGAGTGCGGCAGGCGTCACTCCCGCGCTGCTACCGCCCGATGCGGCACTCGATGCCAAAGGCGCGGCCAGCTAATGACGACGACCACCCTATATCTTGGATGGGATGTGGGCGGCTGGAACTGCGACCACAATCCCGCCAGCCGCGATGCGCTGGTCGTACTGGACGAGTCGCTAACCTTGCTGGGCACGCCCTGGCGGGGCAATCTACGCCAAACGCTCAACGACGCGAGCTCGACTCGTGACCTGTTGAATCGCTTGTTGGCGCTGTGCCAAATCACGGCCAGTGGCCAAGAACGGGTCGTCATGGCCATCGACACGCCCTTGGCGTTTCCCCAAGCACTGCTGGCCCTCGCTCAGGGTCAGCCCGTCGATGCCCTGGGCCGCTCGCAGGACAATCCCTACCTGTATCGCCAAACGGAGCGTTGGCTCTTTGCTCGTGGGGTGACGCCGCTCTCTCCGATCAAGGACATGATTGGTAGCCAGGCCACCAAGGGCATGCACGTGCTGGCGCGCTTTGCGCCCCATCGCGTGCAGTGCGGCCAGTGGACGAGCGAGCAGGGGGAGCTGTTGGCTGTCGAGGGGTATCCGTCGCCGGCGAAACGCTCGGTAGCGTTTGCCGCGTTGCTAGAGAGGGTTCGCGCACCCGAGGCCGTCGTTACCCTGCTGCATCAGCCAACGCCGAAGCAGCAGGATAGCCAGGACGCCTGCTTTTGTGCCCTGCTTGCCTGGAGTCTCGAGCAGGCGCCTGCGCAGATTGCGTGGCCGCCGGCAGAGATGCCAGCGGCGGAAGGGTGGATCTTCGTGCCGAGGGATGCGTTGAGCGACTAGCGGCTCAAGCCTCGTCTTCCGGCAGTTCCGCGTTATGGAAGACGTTCTGGACGTCGTCCAGCTCGTTGAGCATGCCCAGAAACTTTTCAAACATCGCCACGTCGTCGCCTTCGATGGGCGTGGTGGTTTGTGGCAAGAACTGGATTTCGTCGACCTCGAAGTCGATCTCACCCAGCGCATCCAACAGTGCCTGCTTGGCTTTGGCGTAGTCGGTATGCGGCGCAAAGACGGTGATGCGACCCTCTTCCTGTTCGATATCGGTCACGTCCACGTCGGCTTCCATCAGCGCTTCCAGTACGGTTTCTTCATCGCTACCAGCGAAAGAGAAGATCGCGCAGTGGTCGAACATGTGGCTCACGCTGCCCGGCGTGCCGATTTTGCTTTTGGTTTTGGTGAAGCAGCCGCGCACGTCGCCAAAGGTGCGGTTGGGGTTATCGGTCAGGCAGTCGACGATCACCATGGCGTTGCCGGGGCCAAAGCCTTCGTAGCGCGCCGGGGAGAAATCTTCACCGCCTGCGCCGCTGGCTTTGTCCAGGGCCTTGTCGATCACGTGGGACGGCACCTGATCTTTCTTGGCGCGCTCCATCAATCCACGCAGCGCGAGGTTACCGTTGGGGTCCGTACCGCCAGCTTTGGCACAGACGTAGATTTCACGCCCATACTTGCTGTACACCTTGGTTTTCGCAGCGGCCGTTTTGGCCATGGATTCCTTACGGTTTTGAAACGCCCTACCCATATTGAAGTCCTTTATTAGCCATGAACCGCCTGCATGGCAGGCGTCATCGTGTTCAAAAAGGGGAAAATTTTACCCAACAGCGTACCATGCTAACAGCGTTATTTAAGCGTCTGACACGTTAATGCGGTGCTGCGAGGTGTTGCGGCCACTCCCGACGTTAGGACGAGCGCCGAAGAGGCCAGCGCTGGCGTATACTGGCACGCTTGTTCCATGACGTTTCAGGGAGGACACCATGCCGCTGACCCTTTGGCTTTCGCTGGCTGCCATTTGTGCGATGGGGGCCATGTCGCCCGGACCAAGCCTTGCGCTGGTGCTGCGCCACACCTTGGGAGGTGGCCGTGTGCCGGGCGTAACGGCAGCCATCTTCCATGCCCTGGGTGTCGGAGTTTACGCGTTGCTGACGGTCTTGGGATTAGGCGCGGTCATGGTGCGCTTTCCCGAACTGTTTCACATCATTACCTGGTGTGGCGCGGCCTATTTGGCGTGGTTGGGAGTCAAAGCGTTACGGGCGGGCCGAGGCGGCGCACTGTCGCCGAACGCTGTGGTCACCACGCCGCGCCAGGCAGCCAAAGAGGCCGTGTTGGTGGCACTGGGTAACCCAAAGCTGATCATCTTTTTCGTTGCGCTGTTAAGCCAGTTCGTCACGCCGGACATGAGTCTGCTGGCCAAGGCGATTATTGTCGCCACGGCTATTATGATTGATGGTGGCTGGTACGTGTTGGTGGCCGTTGGGTTGTCTCACTCGCGGGTGTTGCCCTGGCTGCAGCGCCGCGCCCACTGGATTAACCGCCTCACCGGTGTGCTGCTGATCGCGCTGGCGCTGCGGGTGGTGGCAGGGCCCATCATTTAATCTCCATGCTGGTGTCGTTACCGTTGCCGTGGCAAGGTAAGGCGCATGCTGGTAAAGGCATTCTAGAGGCCTGGCGATGACGATTTACGAGCAGGATTGTTATACCCACCAAGGTAAGCCGTTCAACCTTCGCGCGCTGCGCGGACAGGTGTTGCTGGTGGTCAATGTGGCCAGTCAGTGCGGTTTTACCCCCCAGTTGAAAGAGCTCGAAGGGCTTTACCAGCGGTACCGAGATCGCGGCTTTACCGTGCTGGGGTTCCCCTGTAACCAGTTTGGCCGTCAGTCTCCTGAAAGTGCCGAAGCGTTTTGCGCCTTTGGCGAGCAGCAGTTTGGCGTGAGCTTTCCGCTCATGGAGAAAGTGAAGGTCAACGGCAACGATGCCCATCCGCTGTTCGTTCAGCTCAAGCAAGAGGCGCCGGGGATCTTGGGAACCAAGGCCGTGAAGTGGAATTTCACCAAGTTCTTGGTGGGGCGCGATGGCAAGGTGGTGGCTCGTTTTGGCCCCAAAGATCGCGGGCTGACGCTGCGCTTGGCCCTGGAGGCCGCTCTGGACAAAGAGTAAGCCTCACGACGTGACGCGCTACACCTCACCTCGGGCGACCACCAGACGCTGCATCAGCTCGTTCCAACGGTGACGCACCATCATGGTCGTCAGCCCTGAAAAGAGTGCCCAGCTTTTGCGTCGCCAGCCGGTCAGCTTCATGTTGTGGCTCACGAGTTGCTTCATCAGTTTATAATCGTCGAACTTGCGCCACTCGCTGGCGACCGAGAGCTGGTGGCGCGACATGACCGGTGCCAGCTCTAGACGCAGCATCCACTCCAACTCCTTGAGCGACATCTGGTGCTGTTCGATCACTTCGATCATACGGGCGTAGTCGCGCTCGCTGGGTTCGCGATCAAGCCAGAGCGGGGCCAGGGCAAGCCACAGATCGCCTCGCTCATCGACTAGCTGCTGTGCATTCATCAAAGGTCTCGTCGGCAAGTGGTGGGCAGGCCGCTATCCTGCCGCGAATGGCGAAGAAGCTCAAGAGCGGACAGGGCGCGCCGAGACCGCTAGAATACCCCTCATTGGTAACTCGGCACTGCCGTGCCGAACGCAATACTCATCTGATGAAGGGGTCCAATGTGATCATTAAACCGAAAGTGCGTGGCTTTATCTGCACCACCACCCACCCGAAAGGCTGCGAGCAGAACGTTCTCGAGCAGATCGAAGCGACCCGCGCCCGTGGTTTGGATAAACGCCAAGGCCCGAAGAAAGTGCTGGTGATCGGTGCCTCTAGCGGTTACGGCCTAGCAGCGCGTATTACCGCCGCCTTTGGTTATGGCGCCGACACCTTGGGCGTGTTTTTCGAAAAGCCGGGCACCGAGAAAAAGCCGGGCACGGCGGGCTGGTACAACAGCGCGGCCTTCGATAAATTTGCCAAGCAGGAAGGTCTGTACAGCAAGTCCATCAACGGCGATGCGTTCTCCCACGAAGCGCGGGAAAAAGCCATCGAGCTGATCAAGCAGGACATGGGTGAGATTGATCTCGTGGTCTACTCCCTGGCGTCTCCCGTGCGCAAACTGCCTGACAGCGGTGAGCTGAAGCGCTCCAGCCTGAAGCCGATTGGTGAAACCTATCGCGCCACGGCGATCGATACCAACAAAGACGCCATCATCGAAGCCGAAGTGGAACCGGCCACCCAGCAAGAAATCGACGACACCATCACCGTGATGGGCGGCGAAGATTGGGAACTGTGGATGAGCGCTCTGGATGACGCGGGCGTGCTCGCCAAAGGCGCACGCAGCGTGGCCTTTAGCTACATCGGCACCGAAATTACCTGGCCGATCTACTGGCACGGTGCTCTGGGTAAAGCCAAAGAGGACCTGGACCGCGCAGCGTCCGCCATCGATGCCAAGCTCAAAGAGAGCGGCGGCGGTGCCAACGTGGCCGTGCTGAAATCCGTGGTGACCCAGGCGAGCGCCGCGATTCCGGTCATGCCGCTGTATATCGCCATGGTCTACCGCATCATGAAAGAGCAGGGCCTGCACGAAGGCACCATCGATCAGCTGAACCGCCTGTTCGGCGAAAGGCTTTACTCCGGTGAGCCCGGCGACATGGTCACCGACGACCAAGGCCGCCTGCGCCTGGACGACTGGGAACTGCGCGACGACGTTCAAAAAGCCTGCCAAGACCTGTGGCCGGAAGTCACGACGGACAACCTCTTCGACATTACCGACTATGCTGGTTACAAGCATGAGTTTTTGAAGCTGTTTGGCTTCGAGCGTAACGACGTGGATTACGACGCCGATGTGAACCCGGACGTGGAATTCGATGTCGTGACGTTATAAGGCGACGCGCGACGGGTAACGCTGGCCGCCGCGCTGTTGATCATCGACCGGACTGGATGAGGTGCCGTATGGATACCCGAGAGAGCAAAACCCCGGAAGAAGAGAAAGAGCACGTATTGAGCGAGCGCTTACCCGAAGATTTCGAAACCTCGCAACCTCAGCAGCAGCCAGAAGCGAAGAAATCCGCTAACGGGCTGCACAACATGCTGCCGCTGATCATCATAGTGATGGGGATCATCGTGGCGGGTATTGTCATGCTGGGAATGGGCAATAGCGGCGGCTGAGACGTCGTTGTTGCAGCGCATATCGCCGGGCCTGTGGCCCGGCGATATGCGTTTCAGGCCTTTGGTAGCGAACGTTCCATGGCGGTCACTAGGAGTGCCTGTGTTTAATGTTTGTCAGCTTTTGTGCCCATCTTCTGCTAAACGTCCGTTAATCTAGGTACAACGTAGTGGTTGTGTGCCGTTTCATCTTGCCTCGATGCGCCGTGCTTAACTAGTGTGCAACGTGTACTTCAGCACAAAGTGTGCTTTAGAAACGATGCACGTCAGTAAACGGAGAACGAGCATGAAACGGACAGCACTCGCAGTCGCCATGGGCACGGTATGCGCTAGCCTCTCAGGTATTGCCCTCGCGCAAAACGATGATCACACCGATCCTTCGACCACCCGAGACATGTCGCAACAGCGACAGAACGAAGTGGCCGAACAGCAGCGCCAAAACAGCCAAACCCCAGATGGCAACGAGACGATGGATGTCACGGTTGACCAAGCGCCTGCGGATGTTCAGGTGCAGCAGGAGTCGCCCAACATCACGGTCGAACAGTCAAAACCTGACGTCACCATCGAGCAGCCTAAGCCCGACGTGACCATTGAACAGCCCGAGCCGGAAGTGACGGTGGAAGAGGCGGAGCCGAACGTCACCGTTGAGCAGCGCGGCGAACCGGAGGTGACTATTGAGCAGGCTGACACTGCAGAGGTAGAGGTTAACCGGGATAACGAAGGGCGCGATCAAGAACAGCCGTCAGCGCAGCAGCAGAATCAGCAAGTCGTGCAGGAAGACGTTCAGCAAAGCGACCAGGGCAACTCGCTGATGGCGGAGCGCGCACGGGATCTTGAAGGCATGACCGTCGCTAATCAGCAGGGTGATGACGTAGGTGAAATCCAGCACATTGCCCGTCATCAAGAGAGCGGTGAGCTGTTTGCGATTGTCTCGATTGGCGGCATCTGGGGCTTCGGTGCTAGTGATGTAGCGCTGCCCGTGAAAGAGATGCAGCGCGAAGGGGATCGGCTCGTCGTCAATACCGACTACGGTAGCGAAGAGATCGAAGCGTCTGCCGATGAGTATCGCGAGAGCGATTACCAGATTATCGATAACCAAACGACGCTCTCAGACGCCGAAGAGAATGTCTAACCCGCACTCGCTATAGCCTTGCGACGCCTTTTTTGAGATAGCGACAGCAGGCGCTGCCTTCAGTGGCACAATTGGGTAAGATGTTGGTCACATCAACGACTCAGTTAGCCAGCGGCGGTTTTCATGCAGCGCGACAGGCAGCACAGCGAATTCACATGCATTCCAGTACGTTAACGCCACCCCCTAGCCACCGCAGGCGGGTGGCGTTCGTGTTGCTGCCGGGATTTTCGCTGTTGGCCCATGCCAGTGCCATCGAGCCGCTGCACATGGCCAACCAGCTGAGCGGCCAGATGCTGTATCACACCCTGACCCTCAGCCTGGATGAAGAGCCCGTGCGCAGCGGCGCGCAGCTTTCGCTCATCGCGCAGCACGCACTAGGGGTGCCCCTTGGCCCGCTGGATCTGCTGTTTGTTTGTGCGCCCACGCCGCTGCCTTATGCGCTGCCCGCGAAGCTCAACGAGTGGCTGCGGAGCCATCAGGGCCGTGGCGTTGCTATCGGCGGTTTGGCCGGAGGCACCGAGGTGCTCGCCCGCTGTGGTTTGTTGGAAGGCTACCGCGCTACCTTGCCTTGGCAGCGCTTCGATGCGTTTGCCCAAGCCTATCCCCAGGTGACGCTCTCCCAACAGCTGTTTGAAATTGATCGCGACCGCCTGACCTGCGCGGGCGGCACCGCTGCAATGGACATGATGCTCACGCTAATTGGCAAGCATCACGGCCCACGCTTGGCCGAGCAGGTCTCTGAGCAGTTCGTCTGCGACCGTATTCGCTTGGCCGATGAGCGCCAGCACGTGCCGTTGCGTAACCGTTTGGGCCACGCGCCCCAGAGCTTGGTAGATGCGGTGACTCTCATGGAAGCTAATATTGAAGAGCCGCTCTCGACGTTGGAACTGGCCGAGCATTTGGGGATCTCCCGGCGTCAGTTGGAGCGATTATTCAAGAAGTACCTGCAGGCGGTGCCCAGCCGCTACTACCTCGACCTGCGTTTGCAGGAAGCACGCAAACAGCTGCGTGAGAGCGACCGGGCCGTCGGTGATATTGCCTTTGCCACTGGGTTTTCTTCAGGGGCTCACTTCTCAACCGCCTATCGCCACCATTTCGGTATGACGCCGAGAGAGGAACGGCTCGGATAACGCTTTACGTCAGCGTATCCACAATGCCGCCCTCTACGCGAAGCGCGGCACCGGTAGTGGCACTGGCCTGTGGCGAGGCTGCATAGACGCTCATGTGGGCGACTTCTTCGGGCGTCGCCAAGCGCTGAATGATCGACGACGGACGGTTCTCTTTGACGAAACGCGCTTCTACTTCCTGCTGCGAGATACCCTCTTTCTGAGCGATGTCGCTGAGCATGTTCAACACGCCCTCTGAGCGCGTGGGTCCTGGAAGAATAGCGTTGACCGTGACTTGGGTGCCACTCAATACTTTTGCCAATCCTCGTGAAATGGACAGTAGCGCAGACTTTGTCATGCCGTAGTGAACCATTTCGCTGGGAATGTTGATCCCGGATTCGCTGGACACGAACTGGATACGGCCCCAATCGCGCTCACGCATGCCCTTGGCGTAATGACGCGACAAACGAACCGCACTCATGATGTTAACATCGAAGAATTGTTGCCAAGTGGCGTCATCTACGTCGAAGAAGTCTTGCGGGCCAAAGATGCCTACGTTGTTGATAAGGATGTCGGTCTCGGGCTGCTGGTCAATCAGAGCCTGACACCCTTCAGCAGTGCCTAGATCGGCGGCTACCCCGGTCGCGCGGGCCTCGGGGAGGCGCTTTTTTAGGGCAGCGATGGCATCATCCACCCGCTGCTGCGTGCGCCCGGTAACGACTATTTCTGCGCCCGCGTTGGCCAGTCCTTCTGCGATGGCATAGCCGATACCGGCGGTAGATCCGGTGATAATGGCATGCTTGCCGCGTAGATCGATCTTCATGGTTCAGCTCCTTGGGTCAAAAATGTCCGTGCCGCTCCACAAGGCACTAGTGAATGCCCTACTAATGACAATGGGGCGCTTTAGTCATTCTTCAAGGAGATGCGAGCCAGTACTTAGATGTAAATGCACACGTCTCTATTCATAATTTACCGTCCCAATACTGAAAGCAGGGCGTCCTACGCCCCCCGTATACTGATTCAATCGCTTACTCCACTGGAGGTACTGTCCCATGAGCCACACCCCGAACCGTCAAGACTTCGACCACTACATGGCGCCTAACTACGCGCCGCAGCAGATTATTCCGGTACGTGGTGAAGGGAGCCGCTTGTGGGACCAAGAAGGCCGCGAGTACATCGATTTCGCTGGCGGTATTGCGGTGAACTCCCTGGGTCACTGCCATCCGGTGCTGGTCAATGCGCTGAAAGAGCAGGGCGAAAAGCTTTGGCATCTCTCCAACGTATTCACCAACGAACCGGCGCTCAAACTGGCCAAAACCCTGACCGAGCGAACCTTCGCCGATAAGGTCTTTTTATGCTCCTCCGGCGGTGAAGCCAACGAAGCCGCGCTGAAGCTCGCACGCCGCTGGGCGGTCGACCACTACGGCGAGCATAAAGACAAAATCATTTCGTTTTACCAGTCGTTCCATGGCCGCACGTTCTTTACCGTCAGCGTAGGCGGCCAGCCCAAGTACTCTCAAGGCTTTGGCCCGGTACCGGGCGGCATTCTGCACGCCAACTTCAACGACCTGGAGAGCGTGCGTAAGCTCGTGGGCGACGACACCTGCGCCATCATGGTCGAGCCGATGCAGGGCGAGGGCGGCATCGTTCCCGCTACTCAGGAATTCCTGCAGGGCCTGCGCGATTTGTGTGACGAGCACAACGCGCTGCTGATTTTCGATGAAGTGCAAACCGGCGTTGGCCGCAGCGGTGAGCTCTACGCCTACAAGAACTTCGGCATCACGCCAGACATTCTCACCAGCGCCAAATCCCTGGGCGGCGGCTTCCCGATTGGTGCCACGCTGACCACCGACGCTATCGCCAAATCGCTGGCCATCGGTACCCACGGCTCTACTTACGGTGGCAACGCGTTGGCCTCAGCGGTAGCGCTAGCGGCGGTCGAGTTCATCGATACGCCGGAGGTACTGCAAGGTGTCAAACATCGCCACGATCTGTTCCGCGAGCACCTGGAAACCATCAACCGCAAGCATGGCGTTTTCAAAGAGATACGTGGTATGGGCATGCTGATGGGGGCCCAGATGTCGGACGCCTTCGAAGGCCGCGCCAAGGATATTCTGCCGCTGGCGATTGAAGAGGGCGTGATGGCGCTCATCGCGGGGCCCAACGTGTTGCGTATGGCGCCGTCATTGGTGATTCCCGAGGAAGACATTGCCGAAGGCATGGCGCGCCTAGAACGTGCCATCGAGCGACTTGTCGCCAGCGCATGAGTAGAGCGCAAGTCACACAAGAGGGGGCGCTGAACATGTTGGTAATCCGACCGGTCACCCTGGCTGACCTTCCCGCCTTGGAGCAACTGGCAGAGCACGCGGTGCCACGGCTGACCAACCTGCCCGCCAACCGTGAACGCCTTGAGGAGCGCATTGTGCGCTCCCAGGAAGCGTTCGCCAGCGAGATCGAGTTCCCCGGTAACGAGCACTATATGTTCGTACTGGCGGACGATAGCCGCAACGACGTGCTGGGCACGGCCACCATCCGTGCCCAGGCGGGGGCCGCCGAGGCCTACTACACCTACCGCCAAGAGACGCTGATTCACGCCTCTCAGCAGCTTAACGTGCGCCGTGAAGTGCAAACGCTGGCGCTTTCTCATGAGGCCTCGGATGCTACGCTGCTTTGCGCGCTGTCGCTCAACCCGCGCTACAAAGGCACCAGCGCGGAGAGCCTGCTGCGCCGGGCGCGGCTGATGTTTATCGCCCAGTACCCGGAGCGCTTCTCGCGGATTCTGGCGGTGGCTTTTCCCGGCTATTTGGATAGCCAGAACGAATCCCCCTTTTGGGAGAGCGTGGGCCGCCACTTTTTTGCCCGCAGCTTCCAAGAGATGAATCACATGGCAGGCGTTCGTTCGAAAAGCTTTATTGCGGAAGTGATGCCGCAGTTTCCGCTCTACTTGCCGCTACTCACGCCCCAGGCCCGCGCTGCGATTGGCCGCGAGCATCCGGCCCACGAAGAGGCGCTGGCCGAAATGCTGGCCGAGGGCTTCGTGCGCTCCCGGCATGTGGATATTTTCGATGCAGGCCCCATCGTCAAAGCCGAACGCGAGCGCCTGGAAACGTGCCGCCGCGCGGCCTGGCACCCGGTACGGATACGCCCAGAGCACGCGCTTCCGGATGCCGAACCGGCGATGATCGCCAATCAAACGCTGAGCGATTTCCGCTGTATCGTCGCGCGCTACGCGCTATCGCCCACGGGACAGCTGATGCTCTCCCCGCAGCACGCGGAGCGTTTGGGTGTAGAAGAGGGTCGGGCGGTGCTGGCGGCACCGTTAACCCTGCCAAGCGCCATCGATGCGCTTGATGAAGGAGAGATGTAATGCGCATTCGACCCATTGCCCGTAATGATCTGGATGGGCTCCAGGCGCTTGCGCAGCAGGCCGGTGTTGGCTTTACCTCGCTGCCGGATAACCGCGAGTTTTTAGCCGGTAAGATTGAGTCTGCCGCCCGCGCGTTCGAAGAGCGTACGCCGGTGGATGACCGTCTCTACTTCTTCGTGCTGGAAGATGAAACCAACGGCGAGCTAGCAGGCTGTTGCGCCATCGAAGGCCAGGTAGGGCGTGAAGTGCCGTTCTACAACTACCGGCTTGGCACGCTGGCGCACTCGTCTGTACAGCTCGATCTGCATCGCACCATCGACACGCTGTTCTTAAGCTCCGACCACACCGGCGACGCCGAAGTGTGTTCGCTGTTTCTGCGTCCGGAGTATCGCGGCGAGGCCAACAAACACCTGCGTAACGGGGCGCTGCTTTCCAAAGCGCGCTGGCTGTTTATTGCCCAGTTCCGCGACCGCTTTCCGCAGAAAGTGCTGGCCGAGATGCGCGGCGTGTTCGATGAGAACAACGTTAGCCCCTTCTGGGAAAGCCTGGGGAAACACTTCTTCCCCATGGATTTCAACGAAGCCGACCGCTTGACCGGCCTGGGCCAGAAGAGCTTCATCGGCGAGCTGATGCCCAAGTTCCCGATCTACACCACCTTCATGTCGGAAGAGGCGCGGGCGTGTATCGGGCAGGTGCACCGGCACACCCGGCCAGCGCTGGAGATGCTTAAAAAAGAGGGGCTGCGCTGGGAAGGCTACATCGACATTTTCGATGGTGGCCCCACGGTGGAGGCCTACATCGATGACGTGCGGGCGATTCGCAACTCGCAGCTTTATCAGGTGGAAGTCTCCTCTAACGCGCCACAAGAGAGCGTTAGCCGCTGGCTAGCGGCGTCTACCCAGATGCTGAACTTTACCGCGAGCTGGATCGGCCGCGGCCCGGCAGATGGCAGCACGATTGTGCTCACCCCCGACGAGGCCGAGCGGCTAGGCGTTTCCACCGGCGACGCCGTTCGTTTGCTGGAAACCTAATATTGGCAATCTAAGCGCCCCCTCGGCCCGCGCCAAGACGACAAAAACTCAGTGAAGGAGAGCACGATGCACCCCCAGAACATGCACGCCCAGCAGCAGCAACTGATCAACGGCGCCTGGGTCGTCGGCGACGCCGAGCCCTTTACCAAGCACGACCCCGTTGCGGGAACGCTGCTATGGCAAGGGGCGGCTGCCTCTAGCCGTCAGGTAAGCACGGCAGTGGAAGCAGCCCGTGCGGCGTTTCCTGTCTGGGCGCGCACGCCCTTTGCAGAGCGTCAGGCGCTGGTGGAGCGGTTTGTCGACGTATTGACCGACCGCCGCGAGGACTTGGCCATTGCCATCGCCTCGGAAACCGGCAAGCCATTGTGGGAAGCACGCACCGAAGCAGGCGCGATGATTGGCAAGGTCGCGCTCTCCATCAAGGCGTACCACGAGCGCACCGGGGAGCGCGAGAAAGAAGTGGGCAGCGCCAAAGCGGTACTGCGCCACCGCCCCCACGGCGTGATGGCGGTGTTTGGCCCCTATAACTTCCCCGGCCACCTGCCCAACGGCCATATGGTGCCTGCCTTGTTGGCAGGTAACACCGTGGTATTCAAGCCCAGCGACCAAACCCCGCTCACTGCGGATTTTACCCTGCAGTGCTGGTTAGAAGCCGGATTGCCTGCCGGCGTGATCAACCTCGTGCAGGGCGGTGTCCCGGTCGGGCAGGCGCTCTCCGCCCATCCCGGTATCGATGGCCTGCTGTTTACCGGCAGCGCCAAAGTGGGTGGAATGCTGCAGCAGCAGTTCGCCGGGCAGTTGGATAAAATCCTCGCGCTGGAATTAGGCGGCAATAACCCGCTGGTGGTGAAGGACGTGGATGACGAGCGTGCGGCGGTGCTGACGATTCTACAGTCGGCGTTTCTCTCCGGCGGCCAGCGCTGCACCTGCGCCCGCCGCTTGATGGTGCCTCAAGGCGAGGTGGGCGACCGTCTCATCGATGCGCTTTCTGATGCTATCGCCAAGCTGCACGTAGCGGGGCAGTTCGACGAGGAGCCTGCGCCGTTCTATGGCGGCTTGGTAAGCGTTGCTGCAGCCGATGGCCTCCTCTACGCCCAAGATGAACTGGAAGCCATGGGCGGCACGGTCATTAACCGTATGCAGCGCCTCAAAGAGAACACCAGCCTGCTCAGCCCCGCGCTGATCGACGTGACGGGCCTGGACGTGCCCGACGAGGAGCACTTCGGCCCGCTGCTGAAAATCCATCGCTACGCGGATTGGGATGAGGCGCTGGCCCTTGCCAACGACACCCGCTACGGCCTTTCTGCCGGGTTGATCGGTGGCGAGCAGGCGGATTGGGACGATTTCCTGCTGCGTATTCGCGCAGGCATTGTTAACTGGAACCGCCAGACCACCGGTGCCTCTGGCGATGCGCCCTTTGGCGGCGTAGGCGACAGCGGCAACCACCGCCCCAGCGCCTACTACGCGGCGGATTACTGCGCCTACCCGGTCGCCTCCATGGAAGCCGAGAGCCTAGAAATGCCCGAAACCCTGCCGCCGGGAGTCAATTTATGAGCGTCAACAGCATTCGCGAAGTCAACTTCGATGGCTTGGTAGGGCTTACCCACAACTACTCGGGGCTTGCCCACGGCAATGTGGCCTCCATGAGCCACGGCGGCTTGGTCTCCAACCCTAAAGAGGGCGCGCTGCAGGGGCTGGCGAAGATGAAGTCGCTGATGGATGCAGGCTATGCCCAAGGCGTGCTGCCTCCTCAGCAGCGCCCGGATTTGGGCGCACTGCGAGCGTTAGGCTTTAGCGGCAGCAACAGCGAGATCCTCGCTCAAGCCGCGAAGCAAGCGCCGCAGCTGCTGCGGGCAGTATGTTCAGCCTCCAGCATGTGGACGGCTAACGCAGGCACCATTACGCCTAGCGTCGATGCACCGGATGGCCGGGTGCACTTCACCCCCGCCAACCTGCAATCCAGCTTCCACCGCTACCTAGAGCCGAAGACTACCGGCCGCGTGCTACAAGCGATTTTCCGCGACGAGCAGCGCTTTGCCCATCACCCGGTGCTGCCCGCCACGCCCGCATTTTCCGATGAAGGGGCGGCCAACCACACCCGTCTGTGCGGCGAATACGGCGAGCCGGGCGTTCATCTCTTCGTTTACGGTCGCCAAGCGTTTAGCGACGCGAGTAGCAGTGGGCGCGAACCTAAGCGTTACCCCGCCCGGCAAACTCTTGAAGCCAGCCAAGCGGTGGCTCGTCAGCACGGGCTGAGCGACGCGCAAACCGTCTTCGCCCAGCAGCACCCGGAGGCCATCGATGCCGGGGTGTTCCACAACGATGTGATTGCCGTGGGTAACGGCCCGGTGTTGCTCTACCACGAAATGGCGTTTCTCCATGAAGAGCATACGCTGGACGAGCTGCGCGCCAAGATGAGCACGCCGCTGATTCCCGTTCGGGTGCCGGTGGAAGCGGTGAGCATGGAAGACGCGGTGGCGTCGTACCTGTTCAACTCCCAACTGCTCTCCAACCCAGATGGCACCATGACCCTGGTGGTGCCCAGCGAATGCCAAGAGCGCGAAGCCGTGTGGCGCACGATTCAGGACTTCATCCTGGCGGGCAATAACCCCATTGGCGAAGTGATCGTCAAAGACGTGAAGCAGAGCATGCGCAACGGCGGCGGCCCCGCCTGCCTGCGCCTGCGGGTGGTGCTAACGGAAGCCGAGCGCGCCGCCCTTACCGGCCGCGTACTGCTCAACGATGCACTTTATAGCGACCTCACCGCCTGGGTGAACCGCCACTACCGCGACCGCCTCACTAGTGAAGACCTCGCAGACCCACAGCTCGCCACCGAAGTGCTCACCGCGCTGGACGAGCTGACTCAGCTCCTACAAATCGGGCCGGTGTATCCGTTCCAGTTGGGGTAGGCAATGAATGGCCAAGTTTGTGTTTACCAACGGCCGGATGGTTCAGGTGTTAAAAGATGACGCCTGTGATCCGGCCGACAAACGACAAAACGTTTGCCGAAACGCCCATTCGTCACAACATGGCGGCTTACCACCAGCAGCTAGGATGGCACTGGGACTCCGCCCTGTTCCATCAGCAGTGGCGTGAGTTAGAGAGCTTTGAGTTAGTCATCAATGCGACCCCAGTGGGCGTGCTATGCCTCCATCAGGAAGGTGACGCCTACCATATTCGAGAGCTGCAAATTGCCCCGCCGTGGCAGCGCCAAAGCTTGGGAACGGCGGCGCTCCACTTCGCCGAAGCGCATGCCCGGCAAGCGGGGATTCACCGATTGCGGCTGCGAGTCTTTTGTACCAATCCCGCTATCGCTTTATACGAACGCATGGGGTTTCGCGTGCTGAACACCGAAGACGCAGTGCATGCCATGGAGCGGCGTATTGTGTGATAAAAGTGAGTTAACGTTTCTTACCGAGTCGAACGTGGGAAGTCATTGCTTTGCCCTGATGTTGACTCTTTTTGTTAGCACTCTGCTGACTAGGCGATTGCTTTATTTTGCCAATATTAAGCAGCGTAATACCTGCGCCGATCAGAAGAATACCGAGCAACAAGCCCTCTGGAGCAGTTTCACCCTGCAGCAAGATAGCGACTGGAACACCCACCACGGCACCTACGGAGCCCAATAGGCTCAGCAATACCGGACCACCGCTTTTTTGCAGTAGAAAGAGCAGTAAAAATTGGCCAGCGAACACCACTGCTTGCACGGTAATTAAAACAATCGGCAGATACCGGTCTGTGGGTACGTGAAGCGAGAAATTGGGCAGTTGACCTACTGCCAGCAGAATAAGAGAAGCGGCAATCAGCATCCCGGGTGCCAGTGCATCGCTAGATACCCCCACTGGCCAGCGCAGGGTCCGGTAGAGGTTGCCGATGGCCAGCAGCACTGGGCCGACCAAGGCGAGAAAAATCCAGAGGTAGTCCGCATCAGGAGCAGAGAGCTTATGAAACGCGAGGGTGAACGCTCCCGCCAGAGCTGATAGGACCCCAGCCGCTCGTAAGAGCCGAAAGCGTTCCATTTTTAGCGTTAAAGCACCTACGTAAGTGAGCAGCGGCGGCAGGGTGATGATTAATGCGACAAACCCAGCGCCAACGTGGGGAATCGCTGAGAAAAAGAGCAAGTTGGCACCTGCCACGCCTAGTAGCGCAGAGATCAGGTAATATTCGACGGTATGAATGGTCACTGGTGGCAAATTGCGTCGGTAGACTGCGAGTGCCATCAGAATGAGCGCTGCGCCCGAAATAGACCAATATAGAAACGAAAGCGCTGATAGCTGCGCGTCGTTTGCAAATTTAGCTAAATTCGTTGATAGGCCAAGCAAAGCACCCCCTGACAATAGGTACAGCAGCGGGGCGAGCTTGGCATGTTGCGTTGAAGGCAGGCGGGTGGTGTTCGATGGCGGCATTAGTGAAGTTCTCGACAGCACGTTTCTGTTAATATCTTGATATCAAGGTATGTGCGATCAATCTTGACGTCAAGGTAATTAGGTGCACACTATTCCTATGGATCATGTAGATAACATTCTCAAGCAGTGGCAACAGGAACGGCCTGATCTTGATGTCGCACCAATGGGTACTATAGGGCGTATCAAACGGCTCAATCAGGCGTTAATGCGTGCTATGGAGAAGACCTGGGCGAAATACGGGCTGACTGACGCGAGCTTTGATGTTTTGGCAACGCTGCGACGTGAGGGGGTGCCCTATGCCCTATCGCCTGGGGATTTGATGGCATCCACCATGGTGACCTCGGGCACCATGACTCACCGTATCAATCAGTTGGAGAAGGTAGGGCTGGTCGAGCGAGTTAAGAATCCTGCCGATGGGCGTGGTTTTCTGATCTCACTTTCACAACGCGGATTTGATCTGATCGATGAAGCGGTGACTGCCCACGTGGAGACACAGGCACAACTGGTAAGTGGGCTGACTAAAGAACAACAGATACAGCTTGATGACCTGCTTAAGCAGTTTCTAATAGGGTTTGAACAGTAGTGAGCTAGTCTGTAACGGTAAAACATCCACAATATTCAAATATTGTGGATGAGAAATTATTATCTTCGGATCCTCTCTGTCATTACATCCATAAACGTGCAAACACGGGTCACATGGCGCAAATCCGGATGTGTGAGCAGCCAGAGTTGAGTAGTTAACTCCTCAATAGGGTCGCTTAGGCGTATAAGGGCATTATCTGCATCGCCAAGGTAGCAGGGCAGCACCGCAATTCCTGCACCGTGGCGAACCGCTGTTTGCATGCCTAGCATACTGTCCAGCCGGTAAGCGGCGTTTTTATCCATCATCCACTTTTCCAGCGTAGCATCGCCCAGATGAACATCCGGGCCTATCCAGTTTTCTAATGGGAGTGAGCTTGTTTGCATCGGCAGAGACGTGTTTAACCAAAGTGATTTTTGGCCATAAACCGCTTGAGTGATATCTATAACCTTGCGGCCTACCAGGGTTTCGGGTGGTTTGCGAGTTGGGCGAACCGCTATATCCGCTTCGCGCCGTGACAAACTTTGCAGTTGATTAGAGATCACGACTTCCAACGTAATATCTGGGTAGCATCGACGAAAGCTTGCCATTAATGGCGAGAGTAGACCTGCGAAAAGTGTGTCGGTGGTGGTGATTCTCAGGCTGCCGGTTAGGGTTGAATTTTGCCCAATAACCCGGCGTTCCACCCCGTTGATTTCGCTTTGCACCCGCTTAGCAGAGGCCGCCAAGTCATCTCCTGCCAAGGTTGGCGTATAACCTGTGCGGCTGCGCTCAAAAAGGGTCACTCTCAGCCCCCGCTCCAGTTCGTTTAAACGTCTAAAGACGGTCGCATGGCTGATACGCAACGTGCGGCTAGCACCGGAGAGCGAACCCGCCTCGGCAATTGCTAGCACAATTTGCAGATCGTCCCATCTTATTTGTTGTTCATTCATGCAAGCCTGATTCTCATTTTTTGCCAATTTTTGATCATACGCAAACAGGTTAGCCTGATGGTGAACTAATCAAAAGGTGAGGCTTAGTATGCATGTGTTAATTGTTTTGGCTCATCCAGAACGTAAATCATTTAACGGGGGGCTTGTAGATGTGGCTGTTACACAGCTTATGGAAGCTGGTCACTCTGTAGAGGTGAATGATCTCTATAGTGAGCAGTTTGATCCAGTAGAACGTGTTCAGCACTATTCGCATCATGATGTAGACGCTGATTATTTTTACCCGCTGAACCAGCAAAGAGATCACTACCAGCAAGGCACGTTACCGCAAGATGTTCAGCGCGAGCTAGAAAGGTTGGAACGAGCGGATCTAGTTATCTTCCAGTTTCCATTATGGTGGCACGCCCAACCTGCTATTTTGAAAGGCTGGTTTGATCGTGTACTGGTGTATGGAGGGCGTTACTCCAGTCGGATGCGTTATGATCGAGGCTATTTTCGAGGAAAAATGGCAATGCTTTCGGTCACTGCCGGATCACCCGAGAAAGCATTTCAGCCCTTTGGCCGCGCAGGTAACATGGCTCAATGGCTTTGGCCAATTCATTCATCCTTGTATTACGTCGGCTTCGGCGTTCTAGCGCCGCAGGTGAACTACGGTATCCAAGGAGGAGGAATTCGTTACCAAGAAGAGGCCGCTATGCTGAGACACTTAGAGGCTTGTAAAGAGACGTGGGTATCTCGCCTGATGTCTATTGGTAGCGAACAGCCCATTCCTTTTACGGGTTGGAATGATTGGGATGCTGAGGGAGTACTACGTCAAACGAGTCCGATGAGATGGCGTCTCGCGTGAGTAAGAGTCATGACTCCCATATTGCGAATCGTGGGAGTTGCCGGGCAAGTTGTAACCACGCTGGATGGTTAAGCAGGCGATGAAGCAAACCCCTTAGGGCATTGGCTCTCATACAGCGCTGCCAGTGCTTCGGCTTTGGTATCTTCATTCCAACGCTGGGCGTAGGCTTGGCCGCGGTGGGTGAGGGTGGTGCGAAGAGCGTCATCAGAGAGCAGTCGGCTGACGTGTTCTGCAAAGCGGGCAGGGTGCTCTTCCGCGATCAGGCAGCCCTCATCCTGTTGCAATACATCTTGAGTGCCCATGATGGCGGTTGAGACGACCGGAGTGCCCAACGCCATGGCTTCCAGCAGCACTAAGCCTTGGGTTTCGGTGCGGGAGGCAAACACAAAGGCATCGGCTGCTCGGTAGGCATCTTGAAGTGCGCCATCCCGCGGAAGGTAGCCTAAAAAGTGAACCGCATCGGAGAGGCCTGCTTGCTGGGCATGCTGTTTCAGTGAGGCGAGTGCCGGGCCTTCGCCGACGATCACCAAGTGAGTCTCCGGGTGCAGGTGGCGCACCTGAGGCAGCATATCGATCAGAAAGCCGATATTTTTCTCATATGCGGCGCGACCTACAAACAGCAGCAGTCGACCCTGTGTTGGGAGGCCATGACGCTTGCGAAACTCTCCACCAACGGTTTGCACGACGAAATGAGTGAGCGACAAGCCCGTTGCGATGGTCGCGATCGGGGAGCGAACGCCATAGGCGGTGAGAGCAGTGGTCATGGCGGACGAAGGAGCGACGACGGCGGAGAGCTGATGGCACTGGTGCACCGAAAATCGCCGGGCGGCAAAGCGCAGGCTGCGGCGAGGCAGCCACGGCACGTAGTGGTGTAGATACTCTTCAAACAGCGTGTGGTAGGTGCCCACCACGGGTACGCCGAGCCGTTTACTTAATGCCACGCCCGCGTAGTGCGCCACAAACGGGGTGTGAATGTGGATCAGATCGAACTCGATGGCGTGCAGTGACGGAACCAGCGCCATGATGGCTTGGTAGCGCATCATGCGGTCTTCCGGGTCACCTAATACGCCTCGTGAATCGATACGCCAAAGGTGCGGGTCTTCGTTGGCGTGATCCATATAGCGAGGGCAAATCAGATGTACTTCGTGGCCCAAGCGCTCCAGCGCCCCACGAAAGCTTTCAATCGACGTGGAAACGCCGTTCACCCGGGGGAAGTAGACGTCGGAAAGCATTAAAATCTTCATCATAAGCGGCTTAACGGCTGGCATTGCGGCCTAGTGTGGCAATGTGCCGTGACACCGCCATGACAGCCGCTGAGGCTACCACTTCTTTTCATCATCTTATGGATATGACATGCGACGTTTTTTAGTGCTGCCCACGTCCCGGGCGGGCTGGGGGCTTTTCATTGCCTTTGTGGCGCTGGTATTGGCCGGTATTTGGCCAGTGATTGGTTGGGTGAACCGGGCCACGCTGGTGATGGGACTGCCGCTGCTGGTGGTGTGGAGCTACGTGATCATGTTTGCCTGCGTGGCAGTCATGCTAGTGGGCAACCGCATTGTAGAGCGAGACGACCATGAGTAGTGCCTGGCCGCTGGTCATTACGCTGTTATATGTTGCCACTGCTATGCTGATCGGCCTTCGCGCACGGGCAGGCCGCTCAATGAACAGTCTTGAAGAGTGGGGCGTGGCGGGGCGCAGCATGGGGCCGGTGACGCTTTACCTGCTAATCGCGGCGGGCAGTGTGAGTGCTTACACCTTCATGGGCGCGCCGGGCTGGGCTTATTCCAAAGGCGTGGCGGTTTTTTATGTAGCGATTTATCTGGCGTATTTGGCGCTGGTGGCGTGGTATTTCGGGCCAAAGGTATGGCAGTTCGGCGAGCAGTTTGGCCATGTGACGCAGGCAAGCGCCATTGCCGACCGCTATCAAAGCCCCGCGTTGGGGGCGCTGTCCGCGCTGGTCATGGCGGTAGGCTCCGTGGCCTACGCGGTGCTACAAACGATTGGCTCTGCTTATATTCTGTTCGTGATGAGCGGCGGGCAGATTCCTGTTTGGTTGGGCGTGCTGTTGGTGCTGGCTTGCATTGCCGTTTATCTCTACGCCAGCGGGCAGCGGGCGATTGGCCGCACCAACGCGTTCCAGGGCGTGCTGATGCTGGTGGTGGCCTGGGCGGTAGGCCTGTGGGCCATACACAGTGCCACCGGCGGACTGAGTTTTGCGGGGGTGTTTGAACGCATCGCCGCCGAGCACCCCGAGTTTCTGACCCTACCCGGTGCGGGTGACGATATGAGTTTTAGCTTTTGGACCACGTCGATCATCGTCTCGATGTTCTCGTTTATGCCCCCCGTCTGGACGCAGTGGATGAGCGCCTCTTCAGCGCGGACCATTCGCCGCAGCGCGACGTGGCTACCCACCTACTACGTGGTGATTCTGCCCATGGTGGTGGTGGGCTTTATCGGTATTTTCTCGCTGCCGGAGCTGGCGCGGGCAGATACCGTGGTGCTGGAGTACGCTATGCAGCACTTGCCCGTGGTGTTAGTTGGACTGCTGGGCGCGGGCACCTTGGCCGCCTCTATGTCCTCCAGCGAGCCGTTTATTCATTCGGTCTCCCTTTCTGTGAGTAAAGACGTGCTGCAGCCGTTGCTCAAGCTCTCGGAGGGCACCACCGCCAAGCTGGCGCGTCTTTTGATTCTGCCCATTATGTTTCTGGTGATTGCGCCGCTGGCGATTGCTGAGCCGGGGAGCCTGGTGATGATTTTGCTGGTGGGGCTTGGCTTTGCTTCGCAGGTTTTGCCCGCCTTTATCGGCATGTTCTTTTGGTCTCGCGCCTCAAGGCTGGGCGTTATGGCGGGCATTTTAGGCGGTTTTGTGGTTACCGTGGCGTTCACCACCTTATGGCGGCATCCGCTCGGCATTCATGCAGGGTTTTGGGGGCTGATGGTCAATTTGCCGCTGTTTGTGCTGGTGTCGCTAGTGACCCCTGCTACGCGTGAAGAGGTGGTCGAGCGCTTCTTTCGCATTTCAGCGCCCCGTGGTCTGACGCGTTTGGGCAAGCAGGTGTCTTAATCTGTTAACGTGCATCGTCTACGCTTAACCTAAGCGATTTAATGCACACATAAAGGGACTGTATGAGCCACGCATTGACAGGACATAACCGCCCTCAGCAGGTCATTGAGGCCATTCAACAGGCGAATGCGTCGCTAAGCGCGGCGCATCGGCAGGCGAAATACGCCAAAATGGCGGCCTCTCCCTATCGCTTCTTTCGAGGCTCAAATCACCTTTATTGGCAAGACGTATGGCACGACTGGCGCTTTGCGCTGTTCGGCGGTTGGCCGAATACGCAAACCTGGCTTCAGGGCGATGCCCATGCCTACAATTTTGGCGCTTACGGCCATCACGATGACCAAGTACGCTACGGCATGGATGACTTCGACGATGCGTTGATTGGGGATTACCAGTACGACGTGTGGCGGCTGGCGATTAGCCTAGTGCTGGATGCCCGCGAGAACGCCGAGCTGAGCCCCAAAGCCATTGATAAAGCGCTGAGCAAGCTGTTAGAAGGGTATATGGATACCCTTAGCATTCATCGTGAGGATGACGTGGCGATCCATGCGATTACGCTGGATAGCGCCAAAGACCCGCTCAAATCCTTTATGGGCAAGGTGGCCGATAAACAGAGCCGTGCGCGCATGCTGGAGAAGTGGACGACGCTAGACCCAGATAACGGGCGTCAGTTTGCCGAGCGCCCCGGCAAGCTCGCCAATCTGCCTGCCGATGTGGCAAGCCAGCTACGGCGCATCATTGAGCAGGAGTACCAGCAAACGCTGCAGCACCCCATCAAGGAGAGCGACCCGCAGCACTTCTTCGTCAAAGACACCGCCCGGCGCTTGGATGCAGGCACTGGGTCGCTGGGCGTCGAGCGGTACTACGTGCTAATCGAAGGCGGGGCGGACCACGAACACGACGATGTGATTCTGGACATCAAAGAGCAGGTCACGCCAGAGGCCTACCGCCTGATGGACAAAGCGCAGCAGCAGGCGTGGCGCAAGCTGTTTCCCAATGAAGGCATTCGCCATGCCGCGGCGTTCCATGCCATTGCGGAGCACCCGGATGCCTACCTTGGCTGGTTGACCATGAACGGCAAGGTGTTTTCGGTTCGCGAACGCTCGCCTTTCAAAAAAGATTACCCCACCCACAAGCTCTCTGGCGGTAAAGCCTACCGCAAGCTGGCGCGCCAGTGGGGCGAGATTCTGGCCCGTGAACACCTGCGCGGTGCGCAGGCACTTAACCGAGGCAAAGCCTCACCGTTTGCCGACGCGGTATGCCAGCGGTTAGAAGGGCGTGAGGAGCAGTTTATCGGCGTGGTCTCAACGCTTGCTAAGGCCTACGCCGACTGTGTGAATCAAGACTACCAAGTGTTTATGGAGCACTTTCTAGCCACTGACACGGCATCATAGGTTGAGCAGTACCGTGCCAGTGGTTTACAGCGTGACGCGCTAGCTGCTACTGGCACCACCGAGAATGCCACTTCTTAAGCCGCTTTCCTGACCGGAGCGGCTTTTTAGATGATGGGACACGGTGTCTTCTGGGGAGCCTGCCATTTCACGGAACATCCCCATGGAACCCAGCAGAGCAGAAGACTCGTAAGGCACGAACACTCGCTCGCCGTCTTTCGCCATGGTGGGCAGCACTTTGATATAACTTTGGCCAAGCAGGTAACCCACCACCGTACGCTTGTTCTCCTCGCTAGCGCCTATAGCGCTAAGCACCAGCTTAATAGATTCTTGCTCACCTTGGGCGCGCAGAATAGCGGACTCTTTATCGCCCTGGGCGTTTAGGATGGCAGATTCACGCTGGCCCTGGGCCATGGCAATGGCGGCTGACTTTTCACCCTCGGCTTCGGTCACTGTGGCGCGCCGCTTCCGCTCGGCGGCCATTTGCAGGCGCATGGCCGACTCGACCTCTTCCGGCATGGCGATATCCTGCACTTCCACCCGGGAAATTTTCACGCCCCATTTAGACGCAGGCTCTTCCATCGCCGCCTGAATCTCGTTGTTGACCTCTGCACGAGACTCAAACAGTTTATCCAGCTCCATTTTACCCACCACCGAGCGCAGCGTGGTTTTCGCTAATACCTCCACGGCTTGGCTCATGTTCTCGACTTCATAGACCGCCCGCTTGGGGTCGATGATTTGGTAATACAGCGCGCCGTTGATGCGCACCGTGACGTTATCCGTGGTCACCACGGGCTGGCCGGGAAAATCCATCACCGTTTCGCGGCGGTCGATGCGGGTCTCATCAGTAGTGATGGCCGTGTACTCCTCGCCCATTTTGCGATAGCGCAGCATGGTGATGGCGCGGGGCTGTTCGATAAATGGAATGATGATATTAATGCCGCTCTCTAACACGCGGTGAAAAGAGCCGAGGCGTTCAATCACCATCACTTCCGACTGGCGAACAATCACCAAGCCTTTTGAGATGATCAAAATGCCAATGATGACAACAATCAGGCTAATCAATAGGCCGGGGCTAATCGGTAAATCCATTTTAAAACTCCTTGGTGTCGGGCGTACTGCGTTCACTATCGAGTGCTTCAGGTGACAATACATTCACCAGAGCGGTCGTGCCTTCAAAGTGTTTGAACACCACTTGGGTGCCTTCGGGCAGCTCTGTTTGGCCACTTTCGAGCACACGTATACGATAAAAATCGCCGTTCACTTTAATCCCTGTGGCATTGTCATACTCACGAATCAGCGTGGTATAGCAATTGCCTTTTTCTACGCCGGTACCGGTGGTGCCGTAGGCAACGCCTTTGGGGGAGAAGCGTGGCCGAATCACCATCACGCCTAACGGCACCAGCACCCCCGCAAAGATGCCCATGCTGAGCAACTGCCAGGGCAGCGATAGTCCCAAAGCCGTGACGGCGGCGGTGAGCGCCGCCGCGATGCCGAGCGCCAACAGCACCATCGCGCCAGAGGTCAGTTCGGCTAGGCTCAACAGCAAGGCGATCACCAGCCAGCTGTAAGCAGGGTTCCAGTCCATATCTACTCCATGGCTAGCGATTAAGGATGTTTACCAGAGTAACGTACTTAGCGCATCTTGACCTGTGGGCAGCCTGTAGGTTTTACACTTCGTTCAGTTTGTCCTGACAAGTGTTGATGGTTGTCACCCCAAGGTCATGCGTTCGTCCATCAGGGAGAAGTCTATGTCTCGTTATGTTGCACTGAGTGCGGTATCTGCAAAGCCACTTGTTATGCCGGTATTGGGCCTTTGTTTGCTGTCAGGCTTTTTAATCTCCTCGAATAGCTATGCGCACCAACACACAGAAGAGGGGCATGGCGGCCATCAGCAGCATGGGGGAGAGCACAGCGCTGCCCATAGCGACAATCCTACTGTCATCGCTTATCAAGCCTTGAATGACCGCATGCACAAAGATATGAACATGGCTTTTACGGGTGATCCGGATGTGGACTTTGCGCAGGGCATGATTCCTCACCATGAGGGTGCTATCGCCATGGCGGAAATCGTGCTGGAGCACGGCGAAGATGATGAAATTCGTCAACTGGCCGAGGACATTATCGCCGCCCAAGAGAGTGAAATTGCTTTTTTGAAAGCGTGGTTGGCCAGTAAAGGGTATTAATTAGCGACTTTATTCTTCAGGTTGATCAATACCCCGCCACGTCATAAAACGATACCCGCCAACAAGCTGTGAGGGCTGTCGATTTCGATAGGTCATCTCTTCGGGCTGCTTGTCATGCAATCCATAAGCAAACAGCAGCCCTACTGGCTCGGGTAGCTCAGGAGGCGACTCTTCTCTTGTCCACTGATACCACATGTTAGCTAATTGAGAGTGGTGACGAAGCGTCGCCCGCGCATGCAAATAGGTATTCCTGTCTGATGAACGTTCGCGTCGGCATATATCCCTTGCCTCGCTGTCAACATCTTCTAGCCAGCCCCAAGACTGCTTTAATGAGTTTATAGCTGCATCAATCTCGGCTTGCTCAGCCCTCTGAAGTGACCACTCTTCTTGCTCCCCAGAGATAGATGCCACCAGTGAACCAATGGTGCGATGGTAATAACGGTTAGGCAACGCATCTTCGCGTGTTTCTAGAGCGGCTAGCGTATCCTGATAGTCGCGGTAACGTTGCGCTAGCCAGGCCAGATAAACAAGTGTATGGGAACGGAAGTTTTCAGCTGTGGGGCTTTGTAGAGAATTGGTATATCGTTGATAGTGGCGTGCTAAGGCGGGTAATGAATAGCCTTCGATTTGATCGTTCAGCTCAAACATTTGAGCAGTAAACTCGTTCTGTTCTCTTAGCGTGTCTAGCGGTGGGAAAGGGACGCCGGCGATAGTGGCACGGCGATACATGCGATGCAGGGCAGCACGCGATAATTCTGCGCTTGCTTTCTGTTCGTCGGCTACTAGGCCACCGCCTATATCTTCGCTAATGCCGGGGCACAGTTCTTCATGCCACTGAGAGTTTTCCGTTCCAAGCGGACGGCAGCGGCGGTAAAAACGCCGCTCATGAGCTGCGACTAGATGCAACGCTCGCTGGCAACCTGGGTGTAACTCTCCGCCATCATCAAGCGCCGGGCTTATCGGGTGAAACCAATCCAGCAGTCCCATCTCGGCATGGGTACGATCCACACAGTCCAACAAGCCTACAAATACCACCTCCACATCGCTGTCCTGATAAACAAAGCGCTCCCCGATTGCACACTTCATCCAGCAGCCGCCGTACAAATGCTTTTGCCATGGCGGAACCAAAATCGAAGCCAAAGACAGAGACACGTATTCGGGCCAACGGTAGCTCACTGTTTTGCTTAACATCAGCAACGCTATTGTGGAAATCGCGAACAGCGGAGGAGATGCGGGTGTGGCTTCCACTCATTAACAGGTTGGCGGCAATGGAGGTGTCCCGGATAAGGGCAGCGGCTTCAATACCCGTGCGAATAGCGGCATCCCGGGCTGCTTTTACCCAGTTCCAGGGTTGAGTTATGGATACTTTAAATGAACGTCCAAAAACCTCGTACCAACGCCCCGAACCACCACCAAAGAGCACTTCTTTTGCTGCATCCGTTCCACTGGAGCGCAGTTGCCCTTCACCCGTTCCGACGGCTTCGCCAGGAACACGATGCGCAGCACCCACCACATCGTCAGAAAAGCTGGAATCGAAAGATGTTCCAAGGCCTGAGTAATAATGCCTATTAAATTTATGAGCAATGGTACTGTGGGCTCTTTCTGGATAAGCGCTATATAAACGACCAATATTACTTACTTTTCGGCTTTGTATATCTTGCTCAAGATTTCTGCTAATGCCATCAAAAAAGAAACCAATATCAATTGTCTGGTTGCAGTCAGCCCCTAGATACTCATTTAAGTAATACAGTTATTCACGCTCAACGCTTGGATGCACTCCAGTGTACTCTGGTCAATCATTTTGAACCTCTTCTCGAAGTTTCTCAGACAGAGGAGATTGCAGGTCAGGGCTCCAAGCAAACTCGACTTGGTTATCTGGGAGAAAATATACGTGTAGATACTGGTCCTCTCGCTTATGTTCTGGCATGGGAAGTTCTACGCTATGCCTTTCCTCCTCTATCCCTTGGCGTGTCTGTTCTCCTGTCATGCTTAGAATCCAAACTACCTCAAGAGAATCTCCTTTAAAGGACCAACAGCAGGTAGTTCCACCTCCTGTATATAAACCTCCAGAATAGGCGGATAGATTACCCCCCCCCAATTACCATCAACCCAAAAACTACCAATAGGCCTCTCAGTAAGATTGTGACCCATTAAAGAACCACTCTTTGATGTGCTAAAAAGCATGCTCCAAGCTAGCCATACAGTAATCATTGCACCTAGCAACACCTGAAGCCAAACGGGTATGAGGCGCATGTAGCGGCCTATTGCCCAGCGAACTAACATGGTAAATAATTCCTTTTTTTTATAATGAATTCCGCACAGTAATTATCATTATTCATAGCTATGTTGCTTATCTTGGAGTCGCTCAGAAAGCGGAGACTGTAAGTCTGGACTCCAAGCAAGCTCGACTTGATTGTCAGAGAGAAAGTGGACATGCAAATACTGATCTTCTTGGCTATACGCTGGCATAGAGAGGTTTACGCTACGTCTCTCTTCCTCAATTCCCTGTCGCTTCTGCTCTCCCGTCATACTTAGAACCCACACAACCTCAACAGAGTCTCCTTTAAAAGACCAGCAACAGGTAGCACTACCTCTTGTATATAGACCGCTAGAGTAAGCGGATAGATTTCCGCCCCAATTGTCATCTAGCCAGAAGCTGCCAATGGGCCTATCAGTATGATTATGTCCTATTAAAGAACCACTTATTGATGGGTTAAATAGCATGCTCCATGCAAGCCATACAATAACTAAGGCGGCCAATACTATCTGAAGCCAAACAGGTATCAGACGCATAAAACGGCTTATTGCCCAGCGAACTAACACTCCTCAGCCTGCTGGTAAGTGGTTGTCAGTAAATCAGCCAGCGTGGCTTCACCGCCAGACGCGCGCTGTAAAAGACCTTGCATATCTTCTGATGACCAAGTGTCACTACCCTGGCTTAATTGCACATAAACAAAGGTTCTTTTGTCGGCAATGGCGGTTAAACCATAGTTGCTGGCTTGCATTAGCGCTTTAGCCACCTGACGGGGTCGCTCGCAAAGACATATTCCTTCAAATAATGACGGTGAAAAATCGACTAACTCGGCGGTCAACTGCATAACCTCCGGCTCACCGTGTAGGGATTGCCAGCGAGCTTCATCTACTGTCAGTTGCCATGGGGGCAAACTCTCTGGCAAGGCTTTCCCTTCAAGAGCCGTCCAGCCTAATGTTGCATCTCGATACATCAGATGTGTAACCATGCGCAGAACATGTTCGTAGGGTTAGTGAGTTCATTGCTATACATTTTTGATCATATTAGGTAAGTAGAACGTGATAGTGAGCGCTGCTTCAATTGGTTTCTGCTAATATTTTTAGAAACTGGTGGTGCGTAACACAAATTTACCATTTTACACTCCCAAATTTTGCTGCTTGTTCTGAACAGAGGGGAGTTGTTTGGCGTTTGCTAATACCTAAAGCCGCATGCCTTCATCCTTGGCAGCTTGCGCCTCGTCATCCAGTGCCCAGGCGAGCGGTATCATGAACGTTGTCAGCGTTAGTCCGGCTAACACGGCCCGCCAATCCGAGCGTTGCATTAACGGCATCAGGGGCCAAACTTCTCTGGAAAGTAAGAGAGGGGCGGTTCGAGGTTGAGCCACTCATCCATCATGCGCTCTCCTTCCTCGCGCTGTTCTTGGGTGACGCTATCGTTATAAACCCGTAGTGCTCTTTCTGAGGAGGTGCCGGGCACTTCTTCATTCCTGGCAAGCATAATAGCCCAGCCCTTAGCAGGGTCTTTCTCTGTTTGACACATTTGACGGCCTTCTGCTTCAGGCTCTATGTAACAGGATGCTAGCCATTGCCTACCATTAATATGCCCTGCCTCAGAAGCTTTGCTCATCCAATCCCATGCTTCTTCATAAAGTTCTAAATGACTCAATGTAATAGCCAAATTATTCATTGCTGGCGCATAACCCGCCTCGGCGGCTTGACGGAACCATGGCTCTGCGGCTGCTAAGCGCTCAGTCTCGTTGGCGTAACTCTCTTCATCGTTTCGGACGATGTTGCCGAGCAAGTCCATGGATTCCACATGGCCTGCCACGGCGGCGCGCAGTAACCAGTCCATAGCCTTTTCTTCATCGGGCTCTTCGACGTAGAAGTAGATGTCATACAGGACGGACATCGCCTCAGGGTCACCCGCTTCGGCTTTGGGCAGGGTAAGTTCCAGTGCCGCCTGAGGCCAGTCGTCACCGTGGTCCGGGCAGACATCACCTAGTTCACAGGCACCGCCATCGAACAGGCGAAGCATGGCGTAGGGTTCACCGTGTTGAGCTGCCTGGTAGTACCAATCTAAGGCGGCTTGGTTCATCCCCATATGCCGTAAACGGTTCACTTCGCCCAGGTAATACATTGCCTCGGCAACACCAGCCTCTGCTGCTTTTTCCAGGTAAGGCGTGCTGATAGAACGCTGATTTGAATTGTACAGCCGCATACCTTCTTCCTTGGCAGCTTGCGCCTCGTCATCCAGTGCCCAGGCGTGCGGCACCACGAGCGTTGTCAGCGCTAGTCCGGCTAGTATTGCCCGCCAGCTCAAGCGTTGCAGTAACGACATCAGGGGCCAAACTTCTCTGGGAAGTAGGAGAGGGGCGGTTCGAGGTTGAGCCACTCATTCATCATGCGTTCTCCTTCCTCGCGCTGTTCTGGGGGGATTGTTCACCAAAACGCTCTGTGGTGGCTATTGAGTATGTGTTTGGCACTTCTTCTTGGATTGCCAGCATCATTGCCCATCCTTGGACTGGATCTGGCTTTGGTGCTGAATTACATAAGTTCCGCCCCTCTTCATCAGGCACAATATGGCAAGCCACTATCCATCGGCGGCCATTTATATGTCCTGCCTCAGAAGCCTTTGTTATCCACTCCCAAGCTTCATCGTTGCGTCCTAAATTGGTCAGAATAGCAGCCAAATTATTCATCGCTGGTGCATAGCCCGCCTCTGCGGCTTGGCGGAACCATGGCTCTGCGGCTTCTAAGCGCTCAGTGTCGTTGGCGTAACTCTCTTCATCGTTTCGGGCAAGCTCACCAAGCCAGTTCATGGATTCCACATGGCCTGCCTCGGCGGCGCGCAGTAACCAATCCATGGCCTTTTCTTCGTCGGGCTCTTCGACGTAGAAATAGATGTCATACAGGACGGACATTGCCTCAGGGTCGCCCGCTTCGGCTTTGGGCAGGCTAAGTTCCAGTGCCGCCTGAGGCCAGTCGTCGCCGTTGTCCGGGCAGACATCGCCTAGTTCACAGGCACCGCCATCGAACAGGCGAAGCATGGCGTAAGGTTCACCGTGTTGGGCTGCTTGGTAGTACCAGTCTAGTGCGGCTTGGTTCATGCCGTCCATTACTAAGCGGCGGTTCGCTTCGCCTAGGTAATACATCGCCTCTGCATCCCCTGCGCTGGCCGCTTGTTCCAAATAAGGTATAGCTGTTTGGGGTCTACTTGTACCATATAGCCGCATGCCTTCCTCTTTGGCAGCTTGCGCCTCGTCATCCAGTGCCCAGGATTTCGGCACCACGAGCGTTGTCAGCGTTAGTCCGGCTAGTATTGCCCGCCAGCTCAAGCGTTGCAGTAACGACATCAGGGACCAAACTTCTCTGGGAAGTAGGAGAGGGGCGGTTCGAGGTTCAGCCACTCATCCATCATACGCTCTCCTTCCTCGCGCTGTTCGGGAGTAACGAGATTGCCATGTCCATAATATGTGAGTGCATTTTCAGAGCTGCTGCCCGGAACTTCCTCTTGTAATGCCAGAAGAATGGCCCAACCCTTGGCTGGGTCTTTTTCGGTTTGGCAAATGTCAGTACCTTCTTCATCTATCTGGAAATAACAGGAAGCTTGCCATAAGCGCCCATTGATATGACCAGCTGCGGATGCATTCATCATCCATTCCCATGCTTCATCATTACGCTCCAGTTGGTTCAAAACTACTGAAAGATTATTCATCGCTGGCGCATAGCCCGCCTCTGCAGCTTGACGGAACCATGGCTCTGCGGCTTCTAAGCGCTCAGTGTCGCTGGCGTAACTCTCTTCATCGTTACGGGCGATTTTGCCGAGCAAGTTCATGGATTCCACATGGCCTGCCTCAGCGGCACGCAGTAACCAATCCATGGCTTTTTTTTCGTCGGGCTCTTCAACGTAGAAGTAGATGTCATACAGGACTGACATCGCCTCAGGGTCACCCGCCTCGGCTTTGGGTAGGGTAAGTTCCAGTGCCGTCTGAGGCCAGTCGTCACCTTTTTCCGGGCAGACATCGCCTACTTCGCAGGCACCGCCATCGAACAGGCGAAGCATGGCGTAAGGTTCACCGTGTTGGGCCGCTTGGTAGTACCAATGAAGAGCGGCTTGGTTCATCCCCATATGCCGTAAACGGTTCACTTCGCCCAGGTAATACATCGCCTCGGCATCACCAGCCTCTGCTGCTTTTTCCAAATAAGGCGTGCTGATAGAACGCTGATGTGAATTGTATAGGCGCATGCCTTCATCCTTGGCAGCTTGCGCCTTGTCATCCAGTGCCCATGCGAGTGGCAGAAAGGACGTTAGCGTTAAACTGGCTAGCATCGTCAGAGTAATTGAGCGCATTGTGTCATTCCTTTACATAGCGGCTTTAATTAGCTTGCACAGACTTCAGTGCCCAAGCCTGCAATATGGCGACGGTAATTACCTTTGGAAATAGTTACTTGACGATTACCTGTTCCTGAAACCTGATCCATAAACCGATCTAAGGCAAGCTTATGGTTATGGTAAGCGGTGTCTGGGTAATTATGCGGAGGCTGACCGTCGGCGGTCATCCTGACCACTGCTTTGGTAAATAGGTACTGCGAAGGGGTGGGGTCGTCGCGACTGAAGCGGCAAAGCGGGCCGTAAACACTCATGGTCACGCCTTCCACTATCCAGCCCAAGCAGTTGGCAATGGCCATCTGCTGAAAATCTAGTGCTTCCTGAGCGTTAAAGCGTTGGCTTCTGCCGGCACTCCTCCCCCTACCGGGCTCTTCTACTTCAAATGCCCGCGGCTCGCTAACGAGCAAGTAGAGCAAGGCCCCGAGCGAGTCAGGCGTGAGTTGTTGTACCCACGCTTTCATGTGTTCTAAGTCCTCCCCATCGCGCGTTGCAATCACATAAGCAATCGGCCCAGCATTTTGGCCGCCTGTCATGGCGTTGTAGAGTCGTTCAATACCGGCTTGTCCTCGTGCTGCCAGTAGGCCGACGTTCAGCAGGGTTGTGGTAGCGAGGTAGCCCAGCCAGCTCATGCTGTCGTAAGCGTCTTGATCGATCCACTCGGGCTTCACGTAGTTGTTGTCCACCATGGCCCGATGGAGCATGGCGAGCCACAGGTCTAGGCTATCGACATCCAGCTCTACCGAGAGCCCGCCCCCGGCGCCCTTGCCGATGACGACACGCGCGGCCATGCGCAACACGAACTTACCGTTCTGCATGCCCAGCGCAAAACCGAGTGTCCCCCCTAAGCCTGCTGCAAGCTCCACCGTCAGGGTGGCAGTGCCCAGATTGCGCCATCCAGTGAGTGACTGGTTGGGATTGGCCATGCTCAAGTCGGAGAGCGCTGCGCGGCCGGGGAGGATGCGTTCCAGGTTGGCGGGGGGCTCCCAGCTCAGCGAGCAACGTGTTTCGACGCCCAGCCGAGCACCCGCGAAGGCTTCGATGGTCGCGCCCTGGGCTTCCCGTTTTGCCCAGTCAATCCCGGTAATACTGAGCCCGTCTTCGCCAAGCGAAAAGCCTGTCTCGGTGGCCAGGGCCAAGCTGGCACCGGCAAAGCCTTTGGCTACGGCATCCACCACGACGACATAACGGCCCAGTTCACGCTGCTCGTTCACTTCAGGTAGGGTGGCAACGACTTGCTGGGCCTGCTCTTCACGGGGAAGCACTAGGCGCCCCAAGGGCAGCTCTCCCCGTGCCAAGCTGAAGGTACCCTTGGCCTCCCAGCGGTAGGCCACCGAGGCTGCCGTCTTGTTTGGGTCGCTCTCATCCAGTTGCCATTGGCCATTGGAGGGCCTTTTAATGGCTAGCTCATCGCGCCGCGTGGTAGAAAGCCCATTGCTGCCCCCACTGCTCATTTCAAGATCAGCGTCGAAGAAGGTGAGAGTGGGTTGCTGGGCGACGATCTCCCATGGCGTATCGCGTTCATCGTCACCCCGTGGCTCGTTAAGATCAAATCTGGCCATGCCGACTAGTCGCATCATTTGTGCCTGGGCGCTGGCATCGAACAGGCGTAGCTGTTCACGCCCTGGCCCCGTAAAGAGTACTTTCTGCAAGGCGGCTCCCCAGCCCTCCTTGCTGTCGCCGTTTAGGGAAGCGATGTCATGCCCTTGCTCCTCCAGGTACGCAAAAAAACGCTCGGGCTGGAAGAACCCCAATGGGTCATCGTGCCACTCACCTCGGTGCTCGATGGGTTCACACCCACGCCCAAGTAGCCACTGCGAAAGCGCCGTTTCTGGTGACTCCCATAGCTGAGCGGGCAGAACGCCATCCGCGTTCATCGCCGTGTCTAGCCGTTGCCGCTCGATGGGCGTCATGGTGGGCATCAATTGATACAGGCTGATGTGGCTGAGCGATTGGTCCGCCTGAGGAGAGCTGAACTCTCTTAAGGGGAAGTCACGACGCACCAGCAGTTCGATCTGACGCTTCTGGTAGCCCATGGCATGACGGTCATCGTCGAGATCGGTATGCCATACCAAAACGCGGCTGGGCTCCATTTTTTTGATGGCCGCATCCGCCTGTTGGAACAGCGTACCTAATGTCTCCTGAAGGCGCTCATAGCTTTGCCGCTCTTGCTCGAATAGAAAGATAGGCAGCTTGGCATGGCCAGCCGTGCCGCTTTCCCATTCGCTGAGTTTTTCTTCGACCGCACGGTGCAGCTCAACGCTGTGCTTCAGGGTGCGGCAGTAGGTATCGAAGGCACTCACGCCGTCTTCTAGCGGTGGTGCTCCATCATCCGCGAACGACAGCGCCAGTTCAGGCGTGGCAATCCCCAGGGAAGCGAGCGTTAAGATGCTATTGAGGTAGTCGGTGTATTTGCTTTCTTGCTGCGCTGACAACTGCTGTACGTAGCCTACGAAACGACACGCCTGCGCTGCCTCCTCAGGGGGCATGGATTCGCATAAGCCAATGAAGGTTTGATACTCGGCAAGCACCTCTTGTAGTGAAAAAGGGGTGGCCTCTCCTTCGCTACCAGGGTTGAAATGATATTCACGCTGCGCCGCAGCTCGGCACGTGCGGTAGGTTTCCAATGCTTCTGCAATCTCAGCTTCCCAAGGGCCATAATAGCGTTCGCCTTCTACGCTGTAGCCCGCTTCCTGAGCACGTTGCAAACCTGCTTGATAAAGGTCACTTAGCTCACTTTCCAGTCGCACCGCTTCCGAATTGGTTAGATGACGCGACAATTGATTCAGTAGTGCTGGCGTGGTCAACTGCCAAAGGCTTTCCAGAAAAGAGCGTTGGTGTGCGATTCGCTCCTCAAGTGTGGCTTCGTCATCGGTCGTGATGTCGATCAACTGCTCGAAACATGACTGGTAACGCGCTCGCTCACTCTCGTCGAGGAAATTTTCGGCTCTCGTCGGTAACAAGCACTCCATCAGACCCGCTTCATCATTGAGCAGGCGAAGTCGCTCGAATGCGTCCTCTTCTTGGGTCCAAGCCTTCAACTGCTCGGCGGCCTCCAGCAAAATGTCTGAGACCTCTTCTGTCAGCAGCCAAAAAGTATGGGTGCCGGGAAGGTACACAATATCGGCCCAGCATTTCTCCTGACACACATGCGTTGCGTTTTCACCAGCGCTTTCACCATCCGACGCGGGTGGTTCAAACACATTCACCACCACTGGGTCCAAATGGCGCTCTTGGGTTTGCTCGGCACTCATAACAGGCGCTCCAACTGCTGTACTTTTTGGCGTGTAGGAAGGTGGGTGTTGAGAATGATGTCTAACTGATCATGCAGCCTATCGCTTTCATCCGTCATCAGCGGTAGCAGGCGTTTCAAATGATCAGAGCGGCTGATGCCTGCGTTCACCAGGGTGTTCATGCGAGCCAGCCATATAGCGGGTAAAGAGGTGAGTGACGTCTCTGTCATGCGGCTCAGCCACCACGCTTGCTGGCTCTCCTTCAGTGCGGTTTCCATATCGCTCGTCAGTGCCCAGGTGGGGGTGGCAGGCTCTTTGGATGTGCCTGGCTGCCAGAGGAGCCATTGGCCCTGTGGCGTGGGAGTGGCCAACTGGCCCAGGAGTGACGAGCATTGGGCGTGGTAGGTTGGGGGGGCGCTGGCCAACAACGCACTCCACACGGCGGGCTGCTGAAGACTGATGAGCGATTTGCCACCCTGTGAGTCATCCAGCACGAATAACGTCTGAAGATAGTTGGCGAGACTGAGTAGTGTCTGGTCGGTGGCAGGCTGGCATACCCATCCCAGGCGCTGGTGGCAGAGGATTTGGGCATGCCGCCAAGCGGCACTGCCCACGCTGAGTTCTAGCAGCCAAGGGCTGGCGTCCAACAACGGCGATAAAGCGGTGCCTGCAAATAGGCTCGTAAAATCGCGTTTGCCTTCGCAGGCCAGCAGTGTTCGGCTTTGTTCGGGAGCACGCCGTTGATCGAGCACCATATAGGCGGTTTGGCTCGCCGTGAGGCTTCCCGTTAGCGTTTGGGCGTGGCGGGTACGTTCCGCCAGTTGGCTCAACCAGCGAGACATGGGCAATCCTCACGACTGCACTGAGTGTCATTAATCTTACCGCACAGCGGCATGATGGCCGCTTCGCTGAGTTGGTAATCCTTTAGCTTGGGTAGCGAGGTAGGCGGTATGGCCTCATGCACTTCCGCCACCGCCCGCCCCGGCAATAGCGGGCCTTCAACTGCCTGCCCGGATCCATTGCCAGGGCTGCCGCCTGCATTGATGCGTATTTTGGGGCCGACCATCGTCACGCCACCGCCATCTAGTTTGAGAAAACTGCCCCCTGCGTTCAGGGTGAGTTCGTTACCGGCTTCCAGCACAACCTTGTGGCCTGCCTTAATATGCAGTTCGCGGCCGCTTTCGCTTAGCCACGCTTGACCTGCCTTGATGTGCAGCGTGCCTTGTACCGTGAGGTGCTGCTGGCCTTCGGTGTGTTCAAAACGGTTGCCGTGCACCGTGTGGTGGTCGTCGTTACCGATCTCGCTGATGCGGTCGTTCTTGACCTTTAAAAAGCTGTCGTGGCGGATCTCTTCGGTGCGGTCGTTGAGGGTTAAAAGCTCTAAATCTTTCTGGGCGTGGAGCCAGATTTGCTCTTCGCCGGCTTCGTCTTCAAAGCGCAGTTCGTTGAAACCTTCGGCTTTGTGGCTCTGAGTGCGCAGTACCGTGCGGGTTTTATGTTCCGGCAGCGGGTACGGGGCGGTGTTCACCGCGTGGTAGGTGCGCCCGGTAACCAGCGGTTGGTCCGGGTCGCCTTCCAGGAATGAGACGATGACTTCGTGACCTATCCGAGGAATGGCGATACTGCCGTAGCCACCCCCTGCCCAGCCTTGGGCAACACGGACCCAACAGCTCGCGGTGTCGTTGGGTTCAGCGTAGCGGTCCCAGGGGAACTGGACCTTGACCCGGCCGTGCTCGTCGCAGTGGATCTCTTCACCTTCTGGGCCGACCACAAAGGCAACTTGCGGCCCATCGACGCGGGGCTTGGGATTGGGCGTGGCGCGCCAGGGGGTATCCCCAGGGATCAGCGTGACGTGGTTGTGATAGCGGGTCATTCCACTCGCGTCACCCTGAGCCTCTTTACCGACCAGCATCCCATCCCCTTCCAGGGCCTGGAGTTGCTCGCCGACGTGGCTGACTTCAATGGCCTGCCAGTCGCGGTTGAGGCTGTCGGTGTCGTGGTCGGTGAGGGTGAAGCGCACCCCAGGGGCGAGTTCAGGCAGGTCGCTTTCAGCGCTGGCCGTGATAGCTTCTCGACGGAGCTGTTCCAGGCGAATACGGGTAAAGGGCTTGCCGGAGGCATCCTGCTTGTAGCGGCCAGGGTAGTCGTAGTGTTCGTAATCGTCGCGCTGACCGTGGCTTTCTACCTCACGGCCCAGGTGCTCATGCAACTGGGCGTAGGCGGGGTTTTTGAAGCTGTAGTCCTTCAACGTTGCCGTGGCGGCGGCCACCCGGGCGGTCTGGCTGAGCTTGCGCACATGGCGCGTGGGGGCGGTGCCACCTGCACGGCTATGGTAAGTGCGCTCGCCGACGTTGGTCAGTACCTTAGGGTCATCGGCAAAGATTAAGCGGTGGGTGCCACCCTCTTTTTCCTCGCTTTTCTCATCAAACAGATGAAAGTAAAACAGGCCCTCTTCGGCGGCGAGGCGTTCGATAAAGGCGAGGTCGGTTTCCCGGTACTGCACGCAGTACTCGCGCTCGGCGAGTTCACGGGTGACGGCAAAGCTCACATCGGTAATGCCCCGCTCGTCGCACAGGGTATTAATGATGGTCAGCGGGTCGACTTTTTGGAAGATGCGCGAGTTTTGGCGCAGCGAAAGCCGCCATAACGCGGGGCGCAGCACCAGCGAGTAAAACGTGCGGCGGTGGCCTCGGTCGCCCCGGCCAAACTCGCTGATGATGCCGTGCACCCGGCGCAGGGGCTCGCCATCTTGCCAAATCGTGAGGCTTGCCTCGCGGTCGAGTAACTCGGCGGCATCGAGACTACCGTCGCGGCTGGCGAGGTTGAGTACCAGCTCGAAGGGCTGGGAGAGGGCTTCACGGTGGGTGAAGTCGACCACGGCGATCTCGTCAACGCCGGGTAGCGTCACGGTAAAGTGCAATCCGGTGCAGAGTGCCATGCCCCCTCCTGGGAAGTTTTCAATGCTCATGAGTACAAATGAGAAACGATCAGGGTAATCATCAGAATCGATACTGCAACCTGCCAAGGCGACAAAGCGGCAATGTCTTACAAGCCGTGTCGGCAATATCTTACAAAATTAGCGCTGGTTGATTAAAAAATGAGCAGATTTGGCACGGTGGGTTTGGCCAGAAGTGGTAATCTTCGCCTCTTATGGCGATGAAAAGGAGAGCCGCGTGTCGGGTGTGATTTATTGGTTGGATATGGCGGGGGTGATTGTGTTTGCCCTGTCGGGCGTGATTTTGGCCTGCCGCTCGCGGATGGACCCTTTCGGTATGCTGGTGCTGGCGGCGGTGACGGGCATTGGGGGCGGTACGCTGCGTGATTTGGTGCTGGGCGTGCGGCCTGTGTTCTGGGTGACCGACCCGACTTATCTCTGGGTGATCTTGGCCACGGTGGGCGTGTCGCTGGTGGGGTTTCACTATATTCATCGTCTTTCCAGGGGCTTTTTGCCAGTAGCCGACGCCTTTGGGCTGGCGCTATTTACCGTGATCGGCACGCACAAAGCGCTGCTGCTGGGTACCTCTGGCGTGGTGGCAGTACTGATGGGCATGATGACCGGCGTGGCGGGCGGCATGATTCGCGATGTACTGGCCCAGCGGGTGCCGATGGTGCTGCGCGAAGAGATTTATGCCACCGCCGCCATGGCGGGCGGGATTGTCTATGTTGCGCTGCAGGCGCTCGATGCGCCGCTAACATTCGCCATTGCCGCCTCATTGAGCGTGACGCTAGGCCTGCGATTAGCGGCGATTCATTGGCACTTGGCCCTGCCGGTGTTTGCCTGGGTCACGGTGCCGCCTAAACACCAAGACGCCAACGCGCCACTGTCTACACCGCAAAAAGCCAAAGAGCGCGTGCGTATGATTCGTCGAGAACGCACGCGCCGCTAAGGCCTTGGAAAGCGCTGGGCCTCTCGCCAGCGGTCAAACCAGCGCTTAGGCTGGAGTACGCGCAGGGCCGGTTCGCTGTCATTCAGCTCCACGCCGAGGCCCACGGCACCCAGCCGCGCATAGAGCGCGCCGTTGGCTTGGCCGTCCGCTAAGGTCACATCGGAAAGCAGAAGCAGCGGGCCGCCTGTGAGTGTGAGGTCATGCAGGTGTATTTGCTCGCCGCTTACTGTGAGCATGGCGTGCCCGTTGATGTCATGCACGTTTAAAAGCCTGCCCAGCCAGTCGCTCTCCCGGGCACGGGCGAGAAATAGCCGTGCCAGCAGCCCAGTATCGCGCATGCCTAACCGTAGCTGGCTGGTGAGTTGTATCGGGTCACCCCAGTTGAGTTGCGCTTCTTCCATGGTGAGCTGCACCCACCAGCCTGCGTCCTGAGTGCCGTCGTCGCTTCGGCGAAAGACGTTTTCCAGGCGGAGGTAGGAGTCATTGGCGACAAAGCGGCGCGTCTCGATATCGCCCTCGGTGAGCTGTAAGTGCAGCGTCACATCGCCCTTTAGGCGCTGCTCCAGTAGCGCCATCTCGGTTTCGAAAGCGCGCAGCGTGATATCACCTTGGGCACGTAGCCCCTCTAGCAGCCATTCGCTGGTTAGGCTGGCGTTGCCGGAGAGTAGCTCAACCCCTGCATCTTCTGGCAGGTAGCGATTGTAGCGGGCAATGTCCGGCACCTCGGTAATTGGCAGCGCAACGCGGGTAGTGAAGTGTTCGGGAGCGGGGGCGTCGAGTACATCGCTAAAGCGATCGGTTTGAGTGGTGAGCGCAAAATGGCGGCCTTCCAGATGCGGGCGGTCATCATCTTGCCGACGTAGGGCGAACTGTGGAATGCCCAGCGAAAGCTGTGCTTGCTCGGGGCTATCTAGCTGGGCGGTGAGCTCGCCGCGCCCGGTGGCTAAGTAGTCGAGAAACGTCACTTCCAACTGGTTAGCATTGACCCGCAGCCGCGTAGGGGCTTGCAGCGTGTCGTCTATAAACGCGCCCTGTAAAAAAAGCTGACCGTTGCCGGAAAGCGATACGCCGTGGGCATCCGGTAAAAACGTGTTGAGAAACTCCAGTCGCTGCACGCTGCCCTCCAGCGTGAACTGCCCGCTTGGGGTGGCGTTTTGGCGCTGAAAGCGACCGTCGCGCAGCACCAGCGTGCTCTCCAGCGCTTCGCCGGGACGTTGCGGGTCGGCCACCTGCCAGCTTAACCGCGAGCCGCTGATGTCCAGCGCTGTGCCATCCAGCGCCGCTTGGTTGATGGTCAGCGCAAGCTGCGTATCGCTCACCAACGTGCCGCTCTGCTCGCTTCGTTGCCAGCCGGTGGTCAGCGCGTTGCCAGCTAAATAAAGCTCTCCACTCAGTTGCTCGGTCGTGAAGCGAAGCTGACCGTGGCTGGTGGCTGAGCCGCTGTTTAACGTTAGCGGAGAAGGGCTGGGCAACACCGCCGCAAGGTAGGGTTGTAGCGCTTGGATATTGGGCAGCGTTGCTTCTTCCCAGCTCAGTTGCGCCGTGGCGCTTTGTTGTGCCTGTTCGGGGTCGAGGGGGCTTTGTGCGGCTAGCGTGAGCGCTGCGTTCGCCAGTAAGGTTCGCTCCTGATGGCGCAGCGTGGCGTCTGTGAAGGCCAGCGTTGCCGCTACTTGCTCATCGGGGGAGAGCGTCGCGTCGAGCGTACCGCTGCCTTGCGCGGTGAGTTCAAGCAGCTCTGCGCCTAGCGTGGGGGCTTGAACGGTCAGCGATGCTTCATAAGGGCGCGCATCCCGCAGCGTCGCGCTCGCGGTGATGCTCCCCTGGCCGGATAGCCGAATCCCTTGGCCATCGAAGGCCGTTGCGAGATAGCGGTCAAGCATGTTCAGGCGCGTTACCTCGCCCGATAGCTCAAGTGAGGCGCCAGTGGGCAAGTCGAGCTGATCCAGGCGCTGGTTGGGGATGTGTGTAGAAAGGGCGAGCCGTGTGTTTGTAGCGTAGGGGTGCGTGTCGGCTAGCGTGACGTCTTCCAATTGAGTAGCGAAGCGCAGTTGCCTATCTTCCACGGCGAGCCTGACGCGCCCCTGGCCCGTGGCGGTATGCGGCGGCGGTGTGTCATCCGCTACCAGCCAGCGGCGCGTGTTATCGGTACTCCTCAAGCGCTGCTCATCGAGAGCGAGCGCAAGCTCGGGGGCTGCTAACGTGAGCTCGCTGCCCGGCTGTAGTTGGCCCTCGGCAAGCGCTAGCTCACCTTCCAACACGCCGTTGCCTGCCAAGCTTAGCCAAGGCAGTGCCTCTAAGTAAGGCATGAACACGTCCCAGGCATCCGCTTGAGCCGTGATGGCAAGCTGGGCGGTGAGGGCGTCGAGCAGCGCCTCCGTCAGCGCATCGTTACTTTGCTGGGTGGAAAGTGAGTCCAGTGACGCCGTACTGCGTAGCTGAATATCCTGCACCAGCGTGGTTTGATCGCTCAAGCGGACGAGGCGGCCTTGGGTGATGTCCAAACCTACATAAGGCACGCTAAGGGTCTCTTGGCTGAACTGGGTATCCTCGACCTTCAGCTGGCCCTCTGCCTCCAGGGCAATGTCCCCGACGGTAAAGCGGCGAATGCCGTTCGCTTCCAGTGCTTGGATATGTAGCTCTCCGCGCAGCAGGGCAAGCAGCGATAGCGACAGGGTGGCTTGGCTGGCCTCGACGGTAATCGGTAGCGCTTCGTCTTCCCGGGCTAGGTAGAGGTTGTCGACCTCCCAACGCCCTGGGTGAAGGCTCTGGGCGTTAGACCAGCGCACCTCGACCCCTTCGATGGTGGAGATTCGATGCGGCAGCCACTGGCTGTTGAGAAGCCAGTGGCTGCCGATCAGCCAGATCAGCACGAGCGCTAGCGCGCCAAACAGCAGGGCGATGAGAAGGCGAAAACGGCGTGGAGTAGCGGGCGTGTCACTCGTCATACGGGCTTCCTAGCAGATGACTCCTGTTGGCGCGTGTTTTATGGCATTATGCGCGACGTGGGGCAGTTATGGGTTTTCGATTTCAACGCTAGGCAGGCAGCAAAGCCATGTTCAAGGATTTTTACGCGCAGCGCGGAGAGTATGTGGTGATCTCCGCTGAGCAGGCCAGCCGCTTCGCTAAAGGCGTGGCCGGCGACTACAACCCGATTCACAACCCGGATGCGCGGCGTTTCTGCGTCCCCGGCGACCTGCTGTTTACGCTGGTACTGGTGAAGTTCGGGCTGTCGCGACAAATGGAATTTCGCTTCACCAATATGGTGGGGGCCGATACACCCATCAAGTTCAGTGAAACCGAGAACGGGGATATCCACGTCTGTGACGACAGTGGAAAGTGCTACTTACAGGTTGTTCGTAGTGGCGAGATGACCCGCGATGAAGCGGTGGTAGAAGGGTTTGCCCGCTGCTACGTAGCGTTTTCGGGTAAGAACTTCCCCCACTATCTCAAACCGCTTATGGAGCAGCATGGGGTGATGTTCAACCCCAAACGTCCGTTAGTGATTTACGACAGCATGGGGTTCTGCCTGGAGCGTTTGGATGGCTTCTCGCCGAACTTGGCGCTCACACAATCCTCGTTAGACGTACAAGGCAAGCGTGCCGATGCCTTGTTGGAGTTTTCCATCGAGTCTGCCGGTGAATCGGTCGGCGTGGGCTCGAAGAAGCTCGTGGTGAGCGGGCTGTGTGACTACGATGCCACCGAAATGGCGGCCATCGTCGACGAGTTTTATCGCTTGAAAGCCGCCTACGAAGCTGCCTAAGTAGCCGACCGCGCTACGCTGCGTTAGCGCAATGGCGGGTGCCATAAACGCCATCGCTAAGGTATTCTCAAAGCCGCTAATTAAAAAAACACCCAAAGCGCCGTATGGCGCTTTGGCTGGACAACGAGGCTTTGCATGAACCGAATGAAAACGCTGACGTTTGCCTGCGCCGCAGCCGCTCTGGCCGTTTCTTCCGTTAGCGCCCAGGCGCGTGATTTCCGTTTGGGGCTGATTACCCCCGCCCAGCATCTGTGGTCTACCGAAGCCGAAGCGTTTGCCCAAACGCTGAGCGAGCGCTCAGGCGGTGAGCATAGCGTAAGCGTGTTTCCTGCTCAGCAGTTAGGTAACGAAGCGCAGATGGTGCAGCAGCTGCAAACCGGCGCGTTGGACATGGCCTTTCTGACCATTGCCGAAATCTCCAACCGCATTCCTGATTTTGGCGCGCTCTACGCCCCGTATCTGGTGGACGACGTGAATCACGCGGCGCGCCTGCTGCGCTCCGATGCCGCCGGAGAGCTGCTGGACCTGATGCCGGAAGGTGTCGGCTTGGTCGGTGTGGGTTACGGCATGGTAGGCATGCGCCAAGTATTGAGCCGCAGCCCCATCGAGAGCGCTGACGATCTGCAAGGTCAGCGGCTGCGTATTACGCCCTTCGAGCCGATCCGCGACTTCTACACCGCGACTGGCGCTGCCCCTGCGCCTATGCCGCTGTTGGAAGTCTACGATGCCCTCGCCAATGGGCAGGTCGACGCCATCGACATGGACTTCGATTCCATTCTGATTCTGAAATTCTACGAGCAGGCGAATAACCTGCTGATCTCCAACCATATGATGTTCCCGATGGTGGGGGTGGTGTCTGGGCGCGTCTGGCGCGAGCTCTCTGAAGAAGATCGTGAGTTGATCGATACCGCCATGGCCGAACACCTGGAGAACGTGCTGACGGGGTTCGAAGAGATGGACGCCGCTCAGGAAGAGGAGATTCGCGGGTTGGACATCAATATCGTCGAAGCCGATGCCGAGTTCTTCTCCGAGGCGATTGCCGAGTGGGAACGTATTTGGGCACCCAAAGCGCCCATGCTGGAAACCCTGCGCGCCGAGGCGGACCGCCTGCGCGACGAGTAATCCTTAACGTCAAACAAGCCGTTGATAAAGGCCTTTAATCATCATGTTGCAACGCCTGTCCAACGGGCTGGCCCGCTGTGAAGAGATCACCGCCGCTGTCTTGGCAGCGGCGGTGACGTGTTTGATCCTTACGAACATCGCCTTTCGCGCGCTGGGCAGCCCGCTTTACTGGGTCAGTGAACTGGCGATCTACGCCATGATCTGGATGACGTTTTTGATTGCCGGGGCGGTGCTGAAACGCCGCCAGGGCATCGCGGTGACGCTGTTGAGCGACCTGCTGCCGCCAACGGGGAGAAAGCTGGTTGGCGTGGCGGTGGATGCCATGGTGCTGCTGTTCGCCCTGCTGCTGGTATGGCTTTGCTGGCGCTGGTACCAGCCGCTGACGCTGGCCCAAACCGGCTTCGATACGCGAGCCTTCCAGGGGCAAACGTTCAATTTCATCTATGCGGAAAACACCTCCACGCTGGGCATCAAGAAGTTCTGGGCGTGGCTGATCGTGCCCTGGTTTGCGCTCTCGCTGAGCCTACACGGCGTGTCGAATTTGGTGCAATCGCTAACGGCCATGAGGGGGCGCGTATGACAGTCGTGGTGTTTCTGTTGCTGTTACTGGGGGCGGTCCCCATTGCTTTGGTGCTAGCGCTCACGGCGATGTGGTACATCCAAGCTTCCGGCAATACGGTGCTATTCGACTCCTATCCGCAGCAGTTGTTTAGTGCCATTGAAAGCTACGGCCTGTTGGCGATCCCGCTGTTCATGCTGGCCGGGGAGTTGATGAACGAGGGCGGACTCACCAAGCGCTTGATTGCCCTCGCGCGGATTCTGGTGGGAGGCTTTCGCGGTGGCTTGGCCTATATCAACTTGGTGGCCAACATGATGATGGCGGCGATCATTGGGTCGGCGGCGTCACAAATCGCCATCATGTCCCGTGCCATGGTGCCTGCGATGGAGGAGGAGGGGTATGACACGCCCTACAGCGCGGCGATTACGGCGGCGGGCGGGCTGCTGTCGCCGATCATTCCGCCCTCCATGCTGTTCGTGCTGTTTGGTGTGATGGCCCAAGTACCCATTGCGGAGATGTTTATCGCCGGGCTACTGCCGGGGCTGTTATTGGGCGCGAGCTTTTTTATAGTCATCGCTCTGGTGGGGCTGGTGCAGCAATACCCGAAAGGGCAGTGGCCCAGTCGGCAACAGGCGCTGCACGATGCGCTATGGGGGATGCCTGCACTGCTGATTCCGGTAATTATCATCGGCGGCATTCTGCTGGGCATTGCCACGCCCACGGAGTCGGCGGCGCTGGCCTCGCTGGCGGCGCTGTTAATGGGACGCTTTGTGTATGGCGATCTGCGTTTGAGTCAGCTTCCTCAGGTGCTCACGCGCACGGCGATCAATGCCGGACTGGTGATCATGTTGATTGCCGCAGCGGGCGTGTTTGGCTGGGTGGTGATTTACGAGCAGCTACCGCAAATGGCCGCTGAATGGATTGCCGCGCTGACCAGCAGCCCGTTTCTCTTTCTGCTGTTGGTGATTGGGGCGCTACTTCTGGTGGGAATGGTGATCGATGGCATTGCCGCGCTGATTTTGGTGGTGCCCATTTTGATGCCCATCGCCCAGAGTCAGTTTGCCATCAGCCCCTATCAGTTTGGCGTGGTGGTCTGCTTGACGCTGGTGATGGGCTTGCTGACGCCCCCGGTGGGGGCTGGGCTATTCATTGCGTCCTCCATGACCGGCGCGCCGCCGCTGAAAATTTTCCGAGCGCTGCTGCCTTTTCTATTGGCGACGCTGGTCACGCTGGTGCTGCTGGCGTGGTTGCCGTGGTTAACCAACGGGTTGATTCAACGGTGAACGTTCCACGGGCGCGGCTCAGGCCGCGCTGTTGTCGGTGAGGGGCATGACGTCCACCTCCACCTCTAGACGGTGGTCGCCGCCGCCGTTCATCACGCCTTTGAGCGGTGCTACGTCCGCGTAATCGCGACCCCACGCCAGCACCGGATGCTGTTCTCCGGCCACCGTGCCGTTGGTCGGGTCCAGCGCCAGCCAGCCCCAGTCGGGAATCCATGCGGCCAGCCACGCGTGGGAGGCATCGGCACCTATCAGCCGTGGCTGCCCAGGCGGCGGCTGAGTTTCCAAATAGCCGCTCACGTAGCGTGCCGCCAAGCCGACCGAGCGCAGTGCACCAATGGCCAGGTGGGCGAAGTCTTGGCAAACCCCCCGTCGGTTGGCCAGCACCTCGCTGAGTGGTGTCGCCAGGGTGGTGAAGCTGGGGTCGTAGTCGAAGGTGTCGTAAATCAATTGGTTGAGCGCCAGCGCGGCATCGACGAGCGGGCGGCCGGGCGTGAAACAGCTGCGGGCAAACGCCGCCAGCTCGTCGTTACGACGAATGAACGGCGAGTCGAGCCGGTAGAGCTGCCGATCGAAGCGGCTGTCTTTGCTCAGCTGGTCGGCTACACGCTCCCACGCTGGCGAGCTGCCTGGCAGTGGCCCCAGAGGTTGGGTGTTGAGCGGCGTCACGACGGTCACGTCCAGCGTTTGGTGCACGTCCTCTAGTGCGAAGTAGAGCACGCGGTTGCCAAACACATCGCGCCGCTCGGCCTGCACCTGGGGCTCGGGGCTGATGGTAAGCGTGGATGCACCGCACTGCTGGTGCTGGGTTTTGCGCGGCAGCACGCGTGCCTCGCTATGGCAGAGCGTCACCGGCGCGCTGTAGTGGTAGCGTGTGGTGTGCCGCAGCGTGTAATTCATTCGTCGGGCTCCATGCTGACAAGTTGGCGCGGCCGCTCCACGTGGCTAAAGTGGCTGTGGCTAATGGCATCGGAGAGCGCGTTGAGCGGGGCAATCAGCTCGTCCAGCAGTTGCTCCAGCGCGGCCTGTGCATCCGGGGTATCGGCCAAGTGGCTGATCCGGTCGATATCGGCGAGATGCAGCGCGGCGTTGGCTTGAATGAGCAAGCGCCGTTCGGCATTCCGGTAGGGCGATGAGCTGCCGGGCAGTCGGTCCATCTGCCGCTCCAAGCGCTTGAGCATATAGCCCACCGAGCGCGGGTTGGTCTCATCGAACAGCAGCAGATCAAGAATCGCTTCTGGGTGCAGCTCGCTGCGGTAGCGCCGCCGGTAGGCGGTAAAGTTATCGGTGGTGGCAAGCACCACTTCCCATAGCGCCAGCCCCGGCGAGTGGGGCGCGTTGAGGGTGAGTTTGAGCAGCGACAGCAGCCCCAGCACGCGATCCAGGAAGCGGCCGATATCCATGAAGCGCCAGCCGTAGTGGTGGGGCATGGTTTCGTTACACAAGCCAAAGAACGCAGCGATCTGCGCGGAAAGCCCTTCGCAGGCGCGGCGTGCGGCGCTGGCGCCGAGGCTTGGATTGAACGTATCCACCCGCTGGCGCAGTTGGTGAACGACTCGCCAGGAGTCATCTCCCAGGTGGTCGCGAACGCTGCGGGCATTGCGCAGCATGTTCGCAAAGAGCGGCTGCAGGGCTTGAGGGTCGCGTTCATCGAACTGGGCCAACAGCGCCGTGCGTTTTTGTGCAAAGCCGACGAGCGGCGGTTTGGCATCCTCACCATCACGATGGAGCGTGGTGATGTCGAGGGCTAGCAGCAGCTCATCCAGCAGTTGGTCTGCGATTTCGTCCTGATCGTACTCCATCAGCCGCATCAGCGCTTCACGCAGCAAGCGGGCGCGCGCATCCAAGCGCTCGCCGTAGCGACCCAGCCAAAACAGGCTTTCCGCCACTCGGCTGGGCAGGTCGGTGCCATCGCGGGTGGCGACCACCGGGCCACGCGCTTGGCGTAGCTGGCTGACATGGGGTTGGGGCGTATTTGCGGTCACCCACACATCTTTGACGATCGGGCTGCTCAGTGATGGAGACCCCGGCGTACCCACCCACGCAAGCCCGCCTGGCATGACGTGGTAGTCGCTGGGCTGCTGGCGCTGTGTCGCGACGCTGCCCGGCATCCGCGAGACGAAGCAGCGTAGGTTGAGCGTCGCTGGGGATAACCGCTGCATATGGGCATCGAACACCGGTGCCGTGGCCGGTCGAGTGCTCGTGTCGGCATTGGGCAGCAGCAGCTCTTCGCCCAGCACATGCTGGCAAAGGGCAGGCAGGTAGTCTGCCAGCTCGGCCATCTCCAGCACTCCCACGCCTAGCGCATTCGACATGGCCACACCGCTGGCGCGGGTCGCTTGTAGCAGCCCCGGCACGCCCAGTTGCGAGTCACCGCGCAGCTCCAGCGGGTCGCAGTAAGCGTCGTCGCAGTGGCGCAGCACCACATCCACGGGCTGCAATCCCCCTAAAGTGCGCAGCCATAGCTGACTATCGCGCACGACCATGTCTTGCCCTTCGGCGAGGTCGATGTTCAGGTAGTTCGCCAGATACGCGTGCTCGAAGTAGCGTGGGCTGCCAGGACCGGGGGTGAGCAGCACGATCGTTGGGTTATCGCGGTGCTGGTAGGCCAGCGCGGTCAGGGTGCGGTGGTACTTGTCCAAGAAGCCGGCCAACCGCTTGAGCGGCGCGTTGCGGTACATCTCCGGCAGCGCGCGGGCCATCAAGATCCGGTTTTCCAGCGCGAACCCGGTGCCCGAAGGGGCCTGCAGGCGATCCCCGATCACCCGCCACTGGCCGTCGGTATCTTGGATAACGTCAATGCCATGAAAGCTGATCGCGGGGCGGTCGCTGGGTTGCGAACCGTGGCAAGGCAGCAAAAAGTGGGGAGAAGCGAGAATGGCCTGGGTCGGTAGTAGCCCCGCGTCGACCAGTTTGCGCGGGCCATACAGGTCATCGTAGAGCGCATTGAACAGGCGCGTGCGCTGCATCAATCCGACTTCTAGCGCTTGCCACTGCACTTGATCGATCACCCAGGGGAGCGGGTCGAGCCGCCAGGAGCGGCCCTGGGTATCTTCGTGCATATTGAAAATCACGCCGTTTTCCGCCAGCAGGCGCTGAATCTCTTCGTGCTGCTGGTAGCGGCCATCCGCGCCGAGTGTTTCCAGGGCGTTGAGCAAGCTCTGCCAGCCGGGGCGCAGTTGCCCCTGCCGATCGAGCATCGCATCAAACGTGCCGGGCTGTCCCTTGCCTAGCTGATTCGAGTAATCCTCAACGAGCCCGGCAGCGCCGAGCTCGAGCAGTGAGGGAGAGACAGGGGCGGTCATGATCCTGTTTGTCCTAAGCGGGTAGGGGGCGGATTATCCTGTAGCTAGCGCGGATAAGAAAGCATTAGCCGTTTCATGAGCGTGGGTTCCAGCGTAGATCTAGCGTGCAGGGCAGCTCCTGGCTCGGCATTTCGGGCGTAGGAACCCGATAGCCATGGGTATGGCCACTGTCGCTGAAACGCCCTAAACGGCGGGCTTCGGCTTCAAACGCATTCACAGGGAAGGTTTCAAAGCTGCGCCCTGTGGGATGTACCACATAGTAAGTGCAGCCTGCTACTGAACGTTGGTTCCAGGTGTCGATGACATCGAACACCAGCGGCGCATGAATCGGAATCTGCGGATGCAGCGCAGAGGGGGGCTGCCAAGCGCGGTAGCGTACCCCAGCCACGGCTTCACCGTTACGTCCGGTGGCGGCCAACGGCACCGGACGGCCGTTGCAGGTAACGACGTAGCGGTCGCCGCTCATGCCGCTCACTTTGACTTCCAAACGCTCCACCGATGAGTCGACGTAGCGTGCGGTGCCGCCTGCGGTCGCCTCTTCGCCCAGTACGTGCCATGGCTCAATGGCTTGGCGAAGCTCGATCGAGAGCATCGGCGTATTCAGACGACCGTGCACCGGGAAGCGGAACTCCAAGAACGGCGCAAACCAAGCCAGCTCGAAATCGAAGCCATGATGGCGCAGGTCGCTGAGCACGTCGTTCAAGTCTTCCCATAAATAGTGGGGCAGCATCCAGCGGTCTTGTAGCGCACTTCCCCAGCGAACCGGTTTGGCACGGTACGGCGTTTTCCAGCAGCGGGCGACCAGCGCGCGAATCAACAACATTTGCATCAGTCCCATCCGCGCGTGGGGAGGCATTTCGAAGCCACGCAGCTCCAGTAGCCCCAGGCGGCCGCTGTCGCTATCCGGCGAATAGAGTTTATCGATACAGAACTCGGCGCGGTGAGTGTTGCCGGTCAGGTCGGTGAGAAGGTGCCGCAGTAGGCGGTCGACCAGCCATGGCTGTACTACCTCGCCCTTGGGCATTTGCTGTAGGGCAATTTCCAGTTCGTAGAGTGCTTCGTGGCGCGCTTCATCGACGCGCGGCGCTTGGCTGGTGGGGCCAATGAACAGCCCAGAAAACAAGTACGACAGGCTCGGATGATGCTGCCAGAAAGTCACTAGGCTGGCCAGCAAGTCGGGACGACGTAAGAACGGCGAATCGTCCGGGGTGACGCCGCCCAAGGTAACGTGATTGCCGCCTCCGGTGCCGGTATGGCGGCCATCCAGCATGAACTTTTCGGTACCCAGGCGTGCTTGACGCGCTTCGTCATAGAGCCGTTCGGTCTGGGCAACCAGCGTCTGCCAGCTGGCGGCGGGCATGATGTTGACTTCGATGACGCCCGGGTCGGGAGTGATCTGGAAACTTTCCAGGCGCGGGTCACGGGGCGGGGCGTAGCCTTCGATCATGACCGGGCAGGCAAGCTCGCGGGCGCACTCTTCGATGCTGCTGAGCAGGTCGAGGTAGTGCTCGAGCTGAGTCAGGGGCGGCAAGAAAATATGCAATCGTCCCTCACGGGGTTCGACACACAGGCTCGTGTGAATAATCGTGTGCTCTCGATCCTCCTCTGCGCTGGGTTGCTGCTGGACCGATTCGCCTTCCGGGTGACGATGGCTTGGATGGATGGTCTGCCCCAAGCGCTCGGCATTTGTGAAGCGGTGCTGTTCGGCGTTACGGCAGGCCACTTCGCCATGGATGTCGCCCAGCGCCGGGCGTGGGGCAAACAGCGACTGCGGCTGGGGCTGGTCTTCTGGGTCGGCCCAGGGCAGGGCAGAGAGCGGCAGGCGCAGCCCCATGGGCGAGTCGCCGGGCACCAGGAAAAGGTGGTCGCGCTTCAACGGCCAGCGACCGCTCTCCCAGCGGTGCGACTGGGCGATAGAGTGGCGTAGCGGCAGCGCATAGCCAACGACCGCGCTGAGATCCTGCTCCAACAGGCGAGCGAGGCGTCGGCGCTCGGCGTCGTCTTTCAAATCAGCTTTGCGTGGGTCCACGTTGACCGGTAGCGTTTGCTCTTTCCATAGGTAGTAGTAGGCATCTTCAAAGGCAGGAATCCAGTGGCGCTCGGCAATACCCAACTGTTTGCTAAGCGCACGGGTAAAGCGCTGCGCCATAGCATCATCGACGGCCACAGAGGGCGCACCCTCCATGCAGGCGAGCCAGGTCGGGTCGCGCCATAGCGGCACGCCATCTTTGCGCCAGTAACAGGCCAATGCCCAGCGGGGAAGCGGCTCGCCGGGGTACCACTTGCCTTGCTGTTGTTGGATGACGCTGCCCGGAGCGTAGGCAGCTTGAAGCCGTGTTAGCAGCGCTTCGGCACGTTCACGCTTATGTTCACCCAATGCTTCAGTGTTCCACTGGGGGCTTTCCATATCATCAATGGAAACAAACGTTGGCTCACCGCCCATGGTGAGGCGAACATCCTGCTCGTTGAGCTCGCGATCCACTTGGTCGCCTAGCTTAAGAATTTTTTCCCACTGTTGGTCGCTGTACGGTTTGGTGACACGCGGGTCTTCATGAATGCGCTCAACGCGCATTTCCACATCAAACTCCACCTCGCACTTATCAGAAAAACCAGTGATGGCCGCAGCGCTGCCGGTGGTGGGGGTGGCGGCTAGCGGGATATGCCCTTCACCGGCAAAGAGGCCAGAGGTGGGATCGAGGCCGACCCAGCCTGCACCAGGTAGGAAGACTTCGGTCCAGGCGTGGAGGTCGGTAAAGTCCACGTCGGTGCCGCTAGGGCCATCGAGCGCTTTGACATCCGGCGTGAGCTGAATCAGGTAGCCCGACACAAACCGCGACGCCAGGCCCAAATGGCGCAGTATCTGCACCAACAGCCAAGCGCTGTCGCGACAAGAGCCGCTCGCCAGGGTCAGCGTCTCTTCGCAGCTTTGTACGCCAGGCTCCATGCGTACCAAGTAGCTGATGTCTTTCTGCAGGCGCTGGTTGAGAGCGACGAGGAAGTCGACGCTAGTGGTCGGCTCGAGAGAGACGTCTTTTAGCCACTCCAGCAGCCGTGGCCCCGCTTCGGTCACTTCCAGGTAGGGGCCAAGCTCTTTGGTGAGCTCGTCGGGGTAGGTGAACGGAATCTTCTGGGCAGCGTCATCCAAAAAGAAGTCGAACGGATTGATCACCGTCATCGGCGCAACGAGCTCGACGGCAATGGTCAGCTCTTTGCGCGGTTCAGGAAATACCACACGAGCATTGAAGTTACCGAACGGATCTTGCTGCCAATTCAGAAAATGATCATCTCCAGAGATAGTCAGCGAATAGGCATCGATATGAGTACGGCAGTGAGGGGCCGGGCGTAACCGGATCACATGAGGTGACAGCTTGACGGGGCGGTCGAAGCGGTAGGTCGTGCGGTGATGCAAGGCAACGCGAATGGTCATGAGCCACCCTCAAAGAAAGCCAAAAGTCACCGCGCGACGCCAGCGTAACGCGACGGTGAAGAAAATAAGTACCCAGAAGTATCGTTGGAGTTGAACCATTTTGCAGCTGCAATATGAACTAAGACGTTTAAAGAGTGTGGAAAATTGTCATCGCCTCATGAGTATTAACTTTCATGCACTGTTTTGGTGCCTTTAATTTAATGGATGACTAAAAAAGAGCAGTATCAGTGCATTTATGCATAACAAGGGAGCCAATAACGTTAGATAGAGAGAACCGCGAGTATCAAACTCGGATTAAGCGTTGAAATAGCGGGGAATATGGTACGAGTTTTGCGTGTTTATATGGTCAAGTTGCTACGTACATTGCACGCGGCAGGCCTACACTACTGAATTAAGGAAGTTGCCGCTTCCACCCTAGCGCCAGGAGAGCGCCCATGAGCCAAGTCGATTGGAATAACTATGCGTGCCGTGATTTTTACGATGAGCTGCTGGCGGCACCGGGCAAACCACGTGCTTCTGCGGATGAGTTATGTAACATGTTGGCGCGCTTCAGCGCTGAAGAGTTGGCCGAACGCAAAACGGCGGCAGAAATTGCCATTCGCACGATGGGTATTACGTTTACCGTTTATTCGGAAGGGGCGATGATCGACCGTGCTTGGCCTTTCGATATCGTTCCCCGCATCATACCCGCCAATGAGTGGCGTAAAACGGAAGCGGGCTTGAAGCAGCGGGTGCAAGCGCTGAACTTGTTTATCGACGATCTGTATCACGAACAGAGCGTCGTTAAAGATAAAGTACTCCCCGCGGAAGTATTGGCTCAGTCGGCCAATTTCCGACCTCAATGTGTAGGCATCAATCCTCCCCATGGCGTTTGGGCACATATTTGCGGGTCTGACTTGGTGCGTGGCGGTGATGGCACGCTCTATGTGTTGGAAGATAACCTGCGCATTCCGTCGGGCGTTTCGTACATGCTGGAAAACCGCAACGTCACCAAACGCGTACTACCGGAGTTGTTCGCGTCGGGCAAGATCTTGCCGGTGGATGACTATGTCGCGCAGCTTTACGACATGCTGGCAGCCATGTCGCCGCGCCCGGGTGATGACCCACAGGTGGTCGTGTTGACACCGGGGATCTATAACTCTGCCTATTTCGAACACGCTTACCTTGCCCAACAAATGGGCGTCGAGCTGGTGCAAGGCAGCGATCTGCTGGTCGATGACGACGACGTGGTTTACATGCGCACGGTAGAGGGCCTGCGCCGTGTCGACGTGATCTATCGCCGGGTGGACGATGAGTTCCTCGATCCAGAGGCGTTCAACCCGCACTCCATGCTGGGCGTGCCGGGGCTGATGCGCGCCTGGCGCGCAGGAAAGGTCGCGCTGGCCAACGCACCTGGGGCAGGGGTTGCCGACGACAAAGTCGTCTACGCCTTCGTCCCTGAGCTGATCCGCTACTACCTGGATCAAGAGCCGTTGCTGCCGAACGTGCCGAGTTATCTATGCATGTTCGAAGAGGATCGCAAGTACGTGCTGGACCATCTGGATGAGCTGGTGGTGAAACCCGCCAACGAGTCCGGCGGCTACGGCATGCTGATCGGCCCACGCTCCACCAAAGAGACGCGCGACGAGTTCGCGCGCTTGATCAACGAAAATCCGCGTAACTACATGGCCCAGCCGACGCTGGCCCTCTCGACCACGCCAACGCTGGCCAACGGCTTGCCTCAGCCTCGCCACGTCGATCTGCGTCCCTTCATTCTCTCCGGCCCGGAAACCCACGTCACCACCGGAGGACTCACTCGCGTGGCGCTGGTCGAGGGTTCGTTGGTGGTCAATTCGTCCCAAGGGGGCGGTAGTAAAGACACCTGGATCGTCGAGACCGACGAGAACGCGGCGGGTGCCGCTGAGCAGAAAGGAGCCTAGCGCCATGCTGTCACGCGTTGCTGAAAACCTCTACTGGATGGCGCGCTACATCGAGCGTGCCGAAGATACCGCGCGGTTACTGAGCGTCAACAGCCATTTGATGCTGGACTTGCCTCGGCATTTGCCACTGGGCTGGGCGCCGCTCATCGAAATGACCGGGACGCTGGAGGCCTTCAATGCCCGCCACTCCAGTTTCGACGAGCGTAGCGTGGTGCACTTTTTGTGTGCCGATGCCCAAAACGGCAGCTCGATTCTCTCGGCGCTGGCGAGCGCCCGGGAGAACTTACGCACCACCCGGGACGTAGTGCCCCGCGAGATTTGGGAAGAGGTCAATCAGCTCTATCTCAACGTCGCGGACCACGCGGAAAACGGCGTGAGCCCTCGACGTCGAGACGCATTTTTGAAAAACGTCATTCGTGGCTGCCAAACGTTGACCGGGTTGATCGAAGGCACCTTGAGCCACGGCCCGGCGCGCACGTTCATCAAACTGGGCCGCCAGCTTGAGCGGGCAGATATGACCACGCGGATCGTCGATGTGCGTTCGGCCAGCCTGCTGCCGCAAAACCCTGAAGAGCTGCTGCCGTTCGAGAACCTGCAGTGGATGAGCGTCTTGAAGTCACTCACCGCGTATCAGATGTATCGTCAACAGGTCAGGCTACGGGTGCGCGGCCCGGACGTGCTGCGTTTTCTGCTGCAAGATCCGCATTTGCCTCGCTCCATTGCCTGTAGTTTGGAAACCTTGGGGCACGAGCTACAGCTACTGCCCCGCCAAGACCGCGTCGCGGCGACGGTGTCGTTGGTACGGGCCGACGTGGTCGATGCGGATATTCAGGCGCTGGCGCACTCGCCGAGCAAGCTGCACGCTTTCGTGGACGAACTGCAAATTGGCTTTGCCGCCATCCACGATACGCTTAGCGCTACCTACTTCGTGAACGGCGACGGCGTTCCTCGGGTCACCCAGCGTCAACCCCAAAGCCACACAGGCGACCATGACAACGATTAACTAGGCCGCTTGAGAGCTGGCGTTCGCCTGTTGAATGAGTTCATGCAGGTACGCCAGCTTCTCACGCACCGCCGGGGCGATGACGCCGGGTGCCAAGTCCAGCAGGCCCATGTCACGATTGAGTTCGTTCACTGCCATGCCCACCTGATGAAACGCCTGAAGCATGCTCTCCAAAGAGCCGTCGTACTCGGCACGTGAGAGGCCCATGTGCAGTGCCGTATCCAGCACGGCCACCATGTCCAGATAGAAGGCAAACGTCTCGGCGAAATCCTCCCACGGATGCATGGCGGCGTAGGCGGAAATGAACCGCGAGGGCCAGTCTGCCGGCGCGCCTTGCTGATAGTACTGCTCCAGGGCTTCGCCATAGGTAGGGTGGTTGTGGTCGCCGAATACGCGAATGCTGGCGGCTTCGTCTTGGTCTTTGACCAGCAGATCCCAGTAGTAGTGGCCGATTTCGTGACGAAAATGGCCGATCAGCGTGCGGTGGGATTCGTTCATGTCGACACGCAGCCGCTCACGCTCTACGTCATCGGCTTCTTTGACGTTGATGGTGATATGGCCGTTGGCGTGGCCGGTGTAGACCTTCTCTTGGTTCGCTGTGGAGCGCCATAGTCCTTGGTCGGGCAGCGCATCGGCCATGAACGAAAAGCTCAGCGGAACGCGGATGTCCTCGCCCTCGACGCCATGGGGAAGCTTGAGCAAATCCAGCGTATAGAAAAGCCGCCGTTTGGCACTCTCCAGCGCTGCCCAACGCTCCCGGTTGCCGTCGACCTCTAAATCGGGAATCACCTCGTTATAGCGGCAGCAGTCGCACAGCGTATCCGCGTGCCCTTCGGCCATCACGACCATCCGATTGCAAACGTTTTCGACGGCATAGTTGTGGCACTTCATCAGCGCCGTACCGCAGCCTTCATGGGTGCAGCGGTAGCCGCCGCTATCCAGCGGTGCTAGTGCCACGATATGACGACAAGCGGGGCACCAGCCTACCTCCGACTCACAGGCCAAGCAGTGAGTGTTCTCGAAAAACAGCGGATTGCCACAGCGGCAGCTAAACGTCTGCATGGATGCCTCCTTGTGATCACCACAGCGCATCTCACGAAGGTGAGTGCTGATACGCAACTGTCTCAGCATAGCGAGGCCCTGACTGAGAGGGAAAGCAAATCGTCGCTCGATGCGGAAATTATCTTTGTCCAGAGGCTAATTGACGTTTACGTTAACTTGCTGATATACCCTAGTAGCGCCTTATTCGATCCCATAACAAACACAACCCGAGGAAACGCATCATGTCTGTTCGTGAAATACCGATGTATATCGATGGCCAGCCGGTCATGTCCCAAAGCCAAGAGTGGCGCGACGTGGTGAACCCAGCGACTCAAGAAGTGGTCGCCCGGGTGCCCTTCTGTACGTCCGACGAGGTCGAGCGCGCCATCGCCAGCGCCAAGACGGCGTTCAAAGAGTGGCGTAAAGTGCCGCTGGGCAAACGCATGCGCATCATGCTCAAACTGCAGGCGCTCATCCGAGACAACACGGCGGAGCTGGCGGCACTGATTACCGAAGAGCATGGTAAAACCCTGCCGGATGCGGAAGGTGAAGTGGGGCGCGGCTTGGAAGTGGTCGAGCATGCGTGCTCCATTACCTCGCTTCAGCTAGGCGAGCTGGCCGAAAATGCCGCCAATGACGTCGATGTATACACCATGCACCAGCCGCTGGGCGTGGGAGCGGGCATTACGGCCTTCAACTTCCCGATCATGCTGCCCTGTTTCATGTTTCCGCTGGCCATTGCCACGGGCAACACCTTCGTGTTGAAGCCCTCCGAGCAGGACCCCAGCTCGACCATGCGGCTCGTGGAGCTGGCGCACGAAGCGGGTATTCCTGCCGGGGTCTTGAACGTGGTCCACGGTGGGCCGGATGTCGCTAACCAAATTGCCGACCATCAGGATATCAAGGCACTGTCGTTCATCGGTTCGACCCATGTGGGGTCACTGCTGTACAACCGCGCTGCCGCCGCTGGCAAGCGCATGCAGGCCATGATGGGCGCAAAAAACCACTGTGTCGTCATGCCGGATGCCAACCGTAGTCAAGCCATCGATAGCCTGCTGGGCTCTGCTTTTGGTGCCGCCGGTCAGCGCTGCATGGCGAACTCGGTGGTCGTGCTGGTGGGAGAGGCGCGCGAGTGGATCAAGGATATCGAAGCCGGTGCGCGCGGTATGACCGTGGGGCCGGGCACTCAGCGTGAAGCGGACCTAGGGCCGCTGGTATCGCCACAGGCCAAGGCCCGCGTCGAGCGCTTGATTAGCGCAGGCGAAGCAGAGGGCGCCACGCTGCTGGTGGATGGTCGCGGCTACACGGTCGACGGCTACCCGGATGGTAACTTCGTCGGACCGACCCTGTTTTCCGATGTGACGGCAGACATGACGATCTATCGCGAAGAAATTTTTGGCCCAGTGCTGTGCGTCGTCAACGTCGAGACGCTGGACGACGCCATCGCGTTCATTAATGCCAACCCGAATGGCAACGGCACCTCGATCTTCACCAACTCGGGCTGGGTAGCACGGCGCTTCGAGACCGACATCGACGTGGGCCAAATCGGTATCAACGTGCCGATTCCAGTGCCGGTGGCTTATTTCAGCTTTACCGGCTCTCGGGCCTCGAAACTGGGTGACTTGGGGCCCAACGGTAAGCAGGCGATTGCCTTCTGGACCCAAACCAAAACGGTCACTGCCCGCTGGTTCGAGCCGGAAAACGTCTCAAGCGGTATCAACAGCACGATTTCGCTATAGCGCGCCCCGGGCGCAGTGAAGCGCCTCCTCGGCCGAGGAGGCGCGCAGCTCAATAACGTTCGAACAGCGGCAGGCTTTCCGAGAGCAGTTGGGCGATGGGACCCAGCTGACTTTCGTGAAGGACTAGCAAATAAGGCGCGTCCTGCTCCTCGCTGATGGGCACCAGCAGCGCAAACTCGCCCTCCTCCAAATGAAACTCATGGATCTCGCGAGGGCCGTGGGGGGTGTCGCACTGGGAGCAGCGGTAGGTGTCATCTTCGCCGTAAACCAAGCGGTGGTACATCTTGAACAGCGTGTAGAGGGCGAGCCCACCTTCGAACGCGGGCCAACGGGCCGGCGTTTCGCGGATGTCGTCGGTCAGTGCGTTGCCATCTGCTTCGGCATCGGCAATGGCATCGGCTAGCGGCTCGGCCAGAATGGCGGTTTGATCTGCGGGCAACGGTGCGTTTTTCTCGGCAGCCGTAGCGAAGCGCGTCACGGCAGCATCGAAATCTGTCAGGCTGTGCAGGGTAAAGTCGGCGTGCTGCAGGTCGGCGGGTTCGAAGCCACCGTTCTCCCAGCCGTGAATCACACGAAGCGTTACCTGACCTCGCTTCATGGGGCGGGCCAGCAGGGTGTGAAGCATGACGCGGATATGCAGCTGACGCTCATCCGTATCGTTTTCGAACGCACGGTAAGGGTCGGCGAACAGTTCATGCAAACGCCCTGGCGTGTGCTCTTTTGCTTCGGAGTATGACATGGTGGTTTCCCTGTTAGTACACCGCTTGGCTAATAGCGTACGGCTCTTATGACATTAAATCATTAAGAGTATGGCGAGCGTTAAGGCGTATTTAAAGACTCTTTAGTTAGCAATTTGTTACGAGTAAACGCCATTCAGCAGTTAGGCGCCACGTTACAAAAAACAGGAGTGCGTATGTCTGTCTCGATAAGTCGATTTACACTTCCTGAGACGCTAGAAGAAGTTCCCGAGGATATCCGGGAAGCCATGTTAGCGGTGCAGGAAAAAGCGGGCTTCGTACCCAACGTGTTTCTCATGCTCGCGCATCGTCCCCAGGAGTTCCGTGCTTTTTTTGCCTATCACGATGCGTTGATGGAGCGGGCGTCCGATACGCTGACGAAAGCGGAAAAAGAGATGATCGTCGTGGCCACCAGTGCCCGTAATCGCTGTTTGTACTGCGTTGTCGCCCATGGCGCACTGGTGCGTATTTATAGTAAAGACCCTTTGCTGGCGGACAATATCGCCATTAACCATCGCGTGGCGGGACTCAGCGAGCGTCATCGGTTGATGCTCGATTTTGCGCTGCATAGCGCCATCGAACTGGGGGAATTTTCAACCGAGTGGCAAATGCGCCTGGAAACCGTTGGGTTTACCCTGGACGACTGTTGGGACATTGGTGCCATTGCGGCCTTTTTCGGCATGTCCAACCGCTTGGTGACGCTGGCGGGAACGCCGCCCAACGCCGAGTTCTATACGATAGGGCGCGTCCCCAAACAGCCGGAGGAGAGTGCTCGGCAGACCACCTGAGACTTTACTAATGCGCTAGTTTGATTGAGGATGTCGCCTCCATTCACTGTCGCCAGGGGAGCCCCATCGGGGCTGAGAATGCGCGTAACGCAGACCCTGGAACCTGATCCGGTTCGTACCGGCGGAGGAAGCGCGACATGCCTTACCTAACGTCTCTCGTATTAGGCGCAGCGTTGTGCTGCTTTGCTTTTTTGGGCCTTCGGGCCCGCTTTGGTGGCGGTTCGTTGGATGACTATGTCACCGCCCGCAATTCTCAAACCGCGTCTACCTTGGGGCTCTCCTTTTTGGCCTCGGGTATGGGGGCGTGGATTCTGTTTGCGCCCCCGGAAATTGGCGCGTTCGTGGGCCCCGTAGCGCTGCTGGGCTATGCGCTTGGCTCGGCGCTGCCGTTCATCGTGCTGGGCCTTTATGGCCCCAAAATACGCCAAGCGCTGCCGGAAGGGCGCAGCATCGCCGAGTTTGCCGATACGTGCTACGGCACGGGCGTGCGCCGCTTCGTCGCGCTCGTTTCCGTGGCTTACATGGGCTGCTTCCTGGCTGCTGAACTCACCGCCATCGGGGCGATTACCGCGCTACTCTCCGACGTGCCTCCTGCCGTGGTCATCATCGGAGTGGCGCTCACCACGCTGGTCTACACCGTGATGGGAGGGCTTCGGGCAAGTCTCGCCACCGACCGCTGGCAAGCGTGGCTGCTTTTGGCGCTGCTGCTCGCCGTCGCCAGCGTAACGCTCTGGCGACTACCCAATATGCCGAGTGACGCACAACTCCCGTCGCTCCCCATCGGCAGCTCGCTCAGCGTCGCGTTGACGCTGGTGATCGCCGTGACGGCAGCGAACTTGTTTCACCAAGGCTATTGGCAGCGGGTGTGGGCGGCCCAAGACGACGCGAGCCTGGGGCGCGGTGCCTGGCTGGGCGGCGGCCTGACCGTTCTGGTCGTCATGGTGATCGGTGGTGTTGGCATCATGGCAGCGATGAGCGGGGTCAGCCTCGGCGAGCCGCCCATGCCGTTTTTTGCGCTGCTTAGCGATGCCCCGGTATGGATCACGCTGCCATCCCTGGTCCTGGCCGTCACGCTGGTCACCTCGAGCGTCGACACTTTACAAAACGGTATTGCGTCACTGTGGGCCAGCGGCCACCGGCCCGAGGCCCTTAACAAAGCGCGCTGGCTCACCGTGGCCATCATGCTGCCCGTGATCGTGATTGCTTTACAGGGGCTGTCGGTGCTGCGGCTGTTTTTGATTGCCGACCTGCTGTGTGCAGCGATCGTGGTGCCGGTGCTGCTGGGCTTGTGGCAACGAATGACACCGACGGCTGCGATCAGCGGTGGGCTAGCGGGGCTAGTAGGCGCCGTGCTGCCTGGCTGGCTGAGTCAAGGTAGCGTCAGCGCGGGAGTATTGGCCGCGACGTTCCCCGGCAGTGTACCGACACTGGGGCCGTTTGTGGGGGCGCTGCTGCTCTCCACGGTGTTGAGCGTTGTGTGGGCCGGGTTGACCCCGCGGCGTATCGCCGTGCGTTAAGTGGGGCGTTGAGCAGAAAATTCCGTTTCACGGTATGCTGTTAGGGGACTGATGACCACTTAGGTGTGATCGCCATGAGCCACCTGTTACCCCCTAACGAAACCGCCCGTTTGGCTGCGCTTAACGAGCTGGCCCTGCTGGATACGCCGAACGAGCCCGTTTTCGATCGCATCACGCGGTTGGTCACCGTGCTGCTCGGCGTTCCTAAGTCCACCATCAGCTTGATCGATACCGACCGTCAGTGGTTCAAGTCGCAAGTAGGCATGGAGTTCTCCGAGAGCCCCCGGGACATGGCGTTTTGCGCCTATACCGTGCTGGAGGACGAACCGCTGGTGGTCGAAGACGCTCAGAGTGACGAGCGCTTCGCTACCAATCCCATCGTGACGAAACCCGGCGGCATCCGTTTTTATGCCGGGATACCGTTGCGCAACTCCCATGGTCTAGTGCTTGGATCGCTGTGTGCGATGGATACGCAGCCGCGCCAGTTGACTCCTCAGGAACAAGCTGCGATGCAGGATTTGGCCGATATCGTGATCGGCGAAATTCATCTGCGCGAGCGGCTCATCAACGAGCAGAAAATTCGCGCCGCCACTCAGCAGTCGCTCACGGCGCTTCATCAAAGTCTTGAACAGCGTATTGAGCAGCGCACGCGTGAGCTCAATTTGGTGATCGAGTCTGCCTACGACGCCTATCTGTGCATCGATGCGCAGGGGCGCGTGTTGGACTGGAACCGGGCCGCCGAAAGCATGTTCGGCTGGAGCCGCAAAGACGCGTTGACGCGCCCACTCACCTCGCTCATGTTCCCGCAGGGGCTGACCTGTGACGACGCCGCGATGCCCTTGACCTGCGACGCCATACGACGAGACGGGGTTCGCTTGCCGGTCGAGGTGCGGCTAAAGAGCTTTGAAGTGAATGGCCGCCCGCGCCGCAGCGTCTTCATCCACGACATTACCGAACGCCAGCAGCTCGAGCGTCTGCGTGACCAGCAGGCCCGAGAGGACGTACTGACGCGCTTGCCCAATCGTCGCGCCCTGGATGAGCGGCTTCCCGAAGCGATGGCGCGGGTACGTCGTACCCTGGCGCCGCTTGTCGTGCTGTTTCTGGACCTCGACGGGTTCAAGCGCATCAACGACCAGCACGGCCACGGCATGGGCGATGAGCTGCTCCGTGAGGTCGCGCAGCGCCTTCAGAACGCCGTCCGCGAGACGGACTTCATTGCCCGTTGGGCGGGGGATGAGTTCGTTGTACTGCTCGAAGGGGTGACTACCGAGGCTCTTGCACCGTTGGCAAACAAGCTGATTCAGGTGATCGAAGAGCCGCTACACGTGGGGAGTGCCACGCTGCGAGTGAGCACCAGCATTGGCGTGGCGCTGTTCGTGCCCAACGCGGCTGAGACGCCACAGGAGCTGCTGAAACGTGCCGACGACGCCATGTATAACGCCAAACGCGCAGGTAAAGCGCGTGTCGCGTTGGCGCGTCCGGCGGATACCCCCAACCCTCTTTAACGAACCCAGGGACGCGTATGATTCGTTGTTTATTAACCACCCCAGAAGGCGATGTGCGTGAGGGCGATTTGAGCCTGATGGACGAGTGGAAACGCATGCCCACGGCACATCTGTGGGTCGATATGAAAGGCGAGAGCGAAGCGCAGGAGCGTGACGTGCTAGAGCGTTTCGATTGCCACCCCATGGCGATCCAAGATGCTCATAAAGAGCGCCACCCCCCAAAGATCGAAGAGTTCGACAATCACACGCTGATCATCTATCGCGGTATTTCGTCGTTCGATGCCCAGCTCAATTTCGTGCCCCAGCAGGTCTGTTTCTTTGTTGGCGAGCGTTTTCTGGTCACGCTGCACCCCGGCGAGGCGCTCAGTATCGAGCGTTTATTCAATGAGCACGGCAAAGCCCTGCTGGCCCAATCGCCCGAGCAGGTCGCGTTAAGAGTGATGTATACCTCTGCGGGCTTTTACATCGACAGCTTGCTGGAGTTCGAGACGGAGTTGAGCGATCTCGAAGATGAGCTGCTGGAGAACGGCAACGATGTGTTGATGCGTAAAATCACCACTTACCGTTCTCGTCTGGTCAAAATGCGCCGCATCTTCAGCTACCACAAAGGCATCACACAAGAGCTGACGGCGTATGATTACGCGCATTTACCCCGAGGCGAAAGCGAAACGCTGCATGCCATTACCGATGTCGAAGAGCGTTTCGAGCGACTCTATACGCTGACGCAGATGTACTACGACATTTGTGGTGATTTGGTCGATGGCTATATCTCCATTTCGTCTCACCAGCTGAACATCACCATGCGCGTATTGACGGTGATTACCGCTATTTTCGTTCCGTTGACGTTTATCGCCGGTATTTACGGCATGAATTTCGAGTACATGCCTGAGCTGAGCTATCAGTACGGCTACTTTTTCGTTTGGGGCGCCATGCTCGGAATTGGTGGGATTCTCATTTGGCTGTTCAAACGGAAAGACTGGTTTTAAAGCCCTTGCCGAGCCGTCAACTGCCGCAGACGGTACGCCAGCAGCATCAGCCCCAGTGCAATCAGTAGCCAGAGCGTGGCCAGTAGAATGGGAAACGCCTGGGCCCCCGCCATATCCAACAGTGGGCCGGTCAGTGACGGGATGACCAGCGCACCGCTGCCCGCAGCGGTGAAGATGGCGCCGGTGGTGCGTCCTCGCATGACGATCGACTGGTTGCACAGCGCAAACAGCGTGGGGAAGAAAGCCGAGGCGGATAGGCCAAACAGCAGCGCGCCGACGCTAAGCGGCAGCGCGTTGGCGTGCAGCCCTGCCGCCGCGCTCAACCCCAGCGCCAAGCAGCCGGCAAGCACCTGCCAAGGTGAGCAAACGCGCAGCAGCGGAATCGCCAGAAGACGCCCTGCCGATAGTGCCAGCCAAAACAGCGTTGCCAGCAGCGCCGCCTGCTCGGTGCTCAACCCGGAGAGCGTGCCATACGCGGTAACCCAACCGGCGAACGTAATCTCGATGCCCACATAAACGGAAAACAGCAGCATGAATAGCCCCAGCAGCAGCGGGTCGCGGTGCTTGAGGGCGGCCGCGGTGTCGGGATGAGGGTCGACGGCGGGCATGGACGGGCTGACGAAGCGGGACAGCGGCCACAACATGACCGCCACGCTAGCCGCAACGATCCAAAACGTGAGGTGGAACTGCCCGGTGAGCGATAGCGCGGCAATCATGATCAACGGCGTCAGCATGTTGCCGAAACTAAAGCAGAAGTGCAGGGCGCTCACGTTGGGGCCTGCCGCATCTCGATGCAGCCATAGCAGCAGCGTGTTGCCTCCCGCGTTGAGCGATACCTCCGCAAACCCCAGCAGCATGAATAGAAGCGTCAACAGCAGCAAAAGCGGGCTAAGCGGAGCCACGGCTAGCCCAGCCACCGCCAGCATGCCCATCATCACCAGCACGCGGTGGCCGTTGAAGCGGTCCATGAGCAGCCCGGTGACCATCGCGCCGCTCATGTTGCCCACGGCGCGTGCGGTAAACAGCACGGCGATCTGGCTCATGGAGGCACCGCTGACCTCGGCCAGGTGTGGCAGGGCCGGGCCAAGCAGGCCGCCGGTCATGCCAATGGCAATGAACAGCCCAAAATAGGTCCAGGTGAGACGGCGATGGTACGTCGAGGGGAAGTGAAGCATACCGATCCTTGGCGAGGGCAGAGGCACAGTCAGTCGTCTAGCTTGACGGGTTTTGCTCTCCATCACTATTGGCGAAAAGTTGACGCCGCGCCATGTGGTTTGCCAAGGAGTGTGGCATGCTCCCACTCGACCAACGACTTGCAACTCACCGGAGAGTGACCACCATGACCCTCATGATCTTAGGCCTGCTGATCTTTTTAGGCGGGCACTCGGTACGTATCTTTGCGGAATCCTGGCGACAGCAGCAGATCGCTAACCGTGGCCAGAGCACGTGGAAGCTGGCTTACTCCGTGGTGGCCCTCATTGGCCTTGCCATCGCCATATATGGCTACGGTCAAACGCGCCTCGACCCTATCTACCTATGGTTTCCGCCGATGGGCTTACGCCATGCAGTAGCGCTACTGATGCTGCCCGCCTTTATCATGCTGGTGGCGGCGTATGTGCCGGGCAATGCGATCAAAGCCAAACTGGGCCATCCGATGATGCTGGCCGTCAAGATTTGGGCGTTTTCGCACCTGCTTGTGAATGGCCGACTGGGCGATGTGCTCTTCTTTGCAGCGTTTCTCGTCTGGGCAATCTTGGCGTTTAAAGCCGCGAAACAGCGTAGCCGTCAACAGCCCGCTGCACCGCAATCAACTTCGCTGGCGGCGACGCTGGCCACGGTGGCGATCGGCGTAGTGGCGTATGCCCTGTTTGCCTTCTATCTACACCCGGTGATCATCGGTGTGCCGGTCTTCGGCTAGTCCCTTGAACCTCGCCCGGCGTTTGTTATTGTCGCGGCATATGCACTGAATAAGGAGCCTACCCATGGCCCACACCGATAACAGCGCGGCGATACCGGCCACGATGTCAGCGATGCTCTTAACCGGCCACGGTGATGTGGACGCGCTGCAGTACCGCCAAGACGTGCCCACGCCACAACCCGGCCCCGGCCAGGTGTTGGTGCAGGTCACGGCCACGGCGAAAAACAACACCGACCGCAAAGCACGCGAAGGGCTATACCCCACCAAAGGGAAAGAGGACGTCACCTCGTTTGCCATGGGCGGCTCCCCAACGCTGACGTTCCCCCGCATACAGGGGGCCGACGTGGCTGGGCGGATCGTCGCCGTGGGGGAGGGCGTTGACGCCCAGCGCATCGGCGAGCGCGGTCTGCTGGATTTCAACCTATACGCCGATGAGCGTCGCGACATCAACCTGACGCCGGACTACTACGGCCACGGTGCCGATGGCGGCTACGCCGAGTACGTGGCGGTGCCTGCCGATCAGTTTCACCACGTGGCCAACCCCGAATTGCACGATGCGGAGCTGGCGGCCATGGGCATGTGCTCCTATCAAACGGCCTATCACATGATGACCGCCGCCAACGTTCAAGCGGGCGAGCGCGTACTGGTCAGCGGTGCCAGCGGAGGGGTCGGCACGGCATTGATTCAACTCTGCCGCATCGTCGGCGCGATTCCCTACGCCGTCAGTCAGCTTGATAAAGCCGACGCGCTGCGCGCGCTGGGCGCAGAAGCGGTGATCGATCGCGGTGACTTACCGACGTTTGTCGAGCGTGTGTTGGCGGAAACCAAGGGGCAAGCCATCGATGCCGTGATGGATCTCGTTGGCGGTGAGATGACCGACCTGTTCATCGATACCATGATTGGCGACATGCAGCGCCGCACCACGTATCCTCGGCTTTCCATTGCCGGTGCCAGCGGTGGCAATCTTAGCGAAATCATGTGGACCCGCATTTACCTGTATCAGGTGCAGATATTCGGGGTCTCCCACGGCACTCGCGAGGAGGCAGAGCAGCTAATCGCCTGGATTCGTAGCGGTGAGTTGAAGCCGGTGCTGCACGGCGCGTTCAAACTCTCGGCATTACATCAGGCCGAGCGCTATTTCGTGAACCGGGGCAGCAACTACCTGGGGAAAATCGTTATTGTCCCCGATGCTCAGTGGGACACCCACGGTGCACCGTTTGCCATTACCACTGCCTAGGAGCCGGGTGAGTGAAAAACCTTCATACGATTCAATTGTTGGACACACATGCCGGGGGCGATGTGAGCCGCATCGTCACTGGCGGTATCGATACGCTGCCCGGTGCCACGGTTCGCCAGCAGATGGAGTACCTGCGTGACGACGCCGATGGGTTGCGCCGTTTGCTACTGGAAGAACCTTACGGCATTCCCGAAATGTCGGTGGATCTATTGGTGCCCGCCACCGACCCAGAAGCAGTTGCCGGGTACATCATCATGGAAGTGATGGGTTACCCAATTTACTCGGGCTCGAACACGCTGTGTACGGCGACGGCCGTGCTCGAGACCGGTATCGTGCCCAAGCAGGAGGGGATTCAGCGCTTCAAGCTGGAAGCCCCGGCGGGCTTGGTGCAAATCGAAGCGCGGGTGCATAACGGCGTGGTGGAATCCGTGACTTGCGAAGGCTTGCCCAGCTATATCGACACCTACCGCGATACCATCCAAGTCCCGGGGATCGGTGAAGTGACTTACTCGGTCGCTTACAGCGGCGGCTTTTACGCTCTGGTCGATGCCGAGGCGCTGGGCTTCAAACTGGTGCGTGATGAAGAGCAGGCGCTGGCGGCGTGCGCTCACAAAATCGTCGAGGCGATTCAGGCGCAGCGCGGCTTCTCCCACTACACTCTCGGGGATGTGGGGCCGCTGCCGTTTTTGCACTTCATGGGGCCAGAAGAGCCGGTGGCGGAAGGCTATATCCGCTCTCGCTCCACGACGTATGTTCACCCGGGCGTGATTTGTCGCAGCACGACGGGCACCGGTACGTCGGCACGGCTGGCATTGATGAATTACGAAGGGCGGTTAAAGCTGGGCGACAAGTTAGAAACGATATCGCTGCGGGAGACCGGTTTCATCGGTACCTTTACCGGTACGCATCAAGAAGGCGCTTACCAAGTAGTAGAAAACACCATTACCGGACGCAGCTACGTGCTGGCGGAGTCTAACATCGTCATCAACTGCGATGACCCGATGGTGGCCTGTGGTGAACTTCACCATATCTTGAGCGACCGCCACGACGAAGAGCGTTGAGCGATCCCAAGCGTTCACTCTGGGGCGGCATCATCGGACTGCCGCTCGACATAGCCCGCTTGTTCGATACGTTCCCACACCGGGGCCTTCTCGGCCTCGGTCATGCTTCCCCAGCAGGCAATTTCATCCAGCGTACGTCCGCACCCTTTGCACATCTGGGTGCTTGGCACGATTTGGCAAACGTGGATACAGGGCGAAAGCGGACGGGGTGTCGTTGGCATCAAGGTCACTGTGTCAGGTAGAGAGAAAAGCGGCGCGTGCAGCGCTAGCTTACCGGCACTTTACCACGCAGCGACTTGATTTTTCCTTTGCGGGTTTTATGGTCTACCCGGCGACGCTGTGAGCCCTTCGTGGGTTTTGTAGGGCGGCGCGTTTTAGGCTGTTTGGCCACGCTCTTGATCAGCGCCTGAAGACGCTTCAAGGCATCCTCTTTGTTCAGCTCCAGCGTGCGGTAACTCTGGGCTTTGATGATCACCACGCCCTCTTTGCTAATGCGCTGATCCGAGAGGGCCATCAGCCGCTCTTTGTAAACCGGCGGTAGCGTCGAGCGCTGAATGTCGAAACGCAGGTGCACGGCAGAGGCGACTTTGTTGACGTTTTGACCGCCAGCCCCCTGCGCGCGAATTTGGCTCAAGTCGATTTCCCAATCGGCCAAGCTAACGCTGTTGGAAATAGTGAGCATTCAGATCCTTCGTCTTTCAATGTGCGTACAAGGCTAACACACTTGACAGGGGGCGGGCGTCGGCGGCCTATTAAGGGCATCGTTATCACCCAGTGATCAGGAGCGCCCATGGATACCCTACTCGAAAAGTCCCCTCTCAGTGCAGGCACGCTCTACCGCTTGCTGTCGGGCAGCGTGTGCCCAAGGCCCATTGCGTGGGTGGCCACCCAAGACAAGCACGGTAACGCCAATTTGGCGCCGTTCTCGTTTTTCAACGTCGCCAGCATCGATCCACCCATCCTGGCGTTTTCGCCTTTGCTGGATGGTAGCGCGCAACCCAAAGATACGCTGCGCAACTTGGCAGAGGTCGATGAGTGCGTGGTGCATGTAGGCACGGAAGGGCTGGTCGACGCGCTCAACACCACCAGCGCGAGCCTGCCCAGGGGGGAGGACGAGTTCACCCTGGCAGGGCTCGAGAAGGCCGCCATGCCGGGCGTTCGCGTGCCTCGCATCGCAGCAGCCCCAGTGGCGTTTGGCTGCAAGCTGGTGGACGTGGTTCGCTTTGGTGACCGGCCGCTGGCGGGCAGCCTGGTGCTGGCGCAAGTCGTCGCGATACATATCGACGATGCGCTCTGGGATGGACGGCATGTGGATATGGAGGCGCTCCAGCCCATCGGCCGTTTGGCTGGGAGCGACTACGTGCGTATCACCGACCGTTTCGCCATCGAACGCCCCTCTTAGTCCAAGACACGTTTTATTACATTCTGTTTAAAGCTAGCTAGGCTTAAGTCGTATATTCTTCCGCCGATAAGAGAAAAAGCATCACGATGTGGGGGAGAATCGATGCGACGAATCACGACATGGCTCATGACGGCGGGACTATTGACCGCACCACTGGCGCACGCAGCGCTTGAGGTTGGCATGGTGGCCCCAGCGAGCGGCAGCGCGGCGCCGTTGGGCATCGGCATGCAGCAAGGGGTGCAGGCCTATTTCGCCCAACTCAACAGCGAAGGCGGCATCGATGGAGAAACGCTCAGCCTAACGACCTTCGATGACCAATACTCGCCGCTGCTGGCGGCCAAACACACCCGCGACCTGGTGGGAAATGACAACCTGTTGGCGGCCATCGGCAACGTAGGAACACCCACCGCCGCCGTCACTATACCCATCTACAACCAGGAAAAGACGCTGCTATTTGGGGCCTTTACCGGCGCCGGTATTTTGCGTCGCTCCCCGCCAGACCGCTATGTGATCAACTATCGGGCCAGCTACGTGCAAGAGACGGCGACGATGATCGAGGGGCTGTTGGCCGCCGGTATCGAGCCTGAGGAAATCGCATTTTTTACCCAGAACGATAGCTTCGGCGATGCGGGCTACAACGGCGCGATTCGCGCGCTCAATGCGCAGGGCTTCTCGAACACGTCTCAGCTCGTGCATGGCCGCTTCACTCGCGGTACGCGTAACATTCACCAAGGCCTTGCCAGCATTCTGCAAGCGCCGGTCACTCCTCGGGCGGTGATCATTGTCGGCACGTTTGGCCCCGCTGCGGATTTCATTCGCGAAGCGCGACAAGACCTGCCCGATGCACTGTTCCTGAACGTCTCGTTCGTGGGTAGCCAAGCGCTGCTGGACACGCTCGGCCCGCTGGCCGAAGGCGTCATCGTGACGCAAGTCGTGCCCCCGTTGGACGCCGACCTGCCTGCGGTCAAAGAGTACCGTCAGGCACTGGCGGAATTCGCGCCCAATGCCAACCCGGACTTTATCTCCTTGGAAGGCTATTTGGCCGCCAAACTGTTTGCCGAAGGCGTCAAAGCCGCAGGTGATCAACCAGATCGTGAAGCCATCGTGGATGGCCTGTTGAGCCTGGGCAGCATCGATATCGGCGTTGGCGAGCCGCTGACGCTAGGGCCGAACGACCATCAAGCCAGCGATGCCGTATGGCCCACCATTATCCGAAACGGCCAGTTCGAGCCGGTGGATTGGAACAACTTAGTGCAGTAATCGTGGTTCCATATTCCGTATGCATTATCTCTGACACAGCGAATACCCCTGATGAAAAAAACCATAAGTATCCGCGCGATGCTCATTAGCCTCTTTGCTGCCGCCGTGCTGGGTAGCATGGTGCTGGCAGGTACGGGTTGGATGACCAACCAGCGGCTGATCAACGTCCAGCACTTTGTGACCGATGAGGTGCTGCCGCTGCAAGACGCCAGCCGTAGCATGGTGTTGACCATGGGAGCCTTTGGGCAGCGCCATGCCGACCTGCTGGCGGTCGACAGCAACCAAGCGCTAGATGACGTGACGCCTCGTAGTGAGTTGGACGCGCGCTATCGCCAAGCGCGTACGGGGCTGGCGCGTATCGAGCAAACCGATGCCGCCGAACAGCTTGCCGCGCTGGACAACGAGTATGACGCATTGCTGGCCGGTGACGAGGCGCTGGAAAACGTGCGCCGTGATGCGCTGACTCTGCAAGCGCAGATGGACGAGCAGATCGTTCAGATGCAAGCGGCCATCACCAACGTCATGCGCAGTGCCGAAGACATTGCCGGACGTACTGCCTTGGCTCAAGTGCGTGAAGAGCGCCGCCAGCGGGAACTGATGGAAGCCTGGCGGGAGGAGGGCACCACGACGCTGCCTACCCAGCTGCTGGATAACATGTTTACCGCCCGAGTCGATATTGGTCGCCTGAGTGGCAATGCGCGCATGGCCGTCGCCACGCTGTCCGATTTAGGGCGACAAATGATGCAGGTGGATAGCATCGATGCCCTGGTCAACCTGCGCAGCAACGAGATTTCCCAACAGGTGTCGCTGGCGCGCCAGTCCCTGGCGGCGATCGCCGAGGCGCCCAGCACCACCGTCGAGCAGCGCGCCCTGATCAGCGAACTCGATGAGGTCATCGTCGAGTTGAACGGCGTGATGGTGGAAGACGCCGATTCGGTCTATGCGCTGCGCCAGCAGCAGTTGGAGCTGGGGGCCCAAGTACAGGCCGCACTGACCAACGTGGCTGCCGCGACGACCGAAATGCGCGCAGCGCTTAGTGACATCGAAGCCTATACCGTTGCCCAGGCAGCCAGCGCCAGCGAAGAAGCCGAAACACTGGCCAATGCAGGGCGTACGCTACTGATTTTGGTGACGGCAGGGGTCATCGGGGTGCTGGCCATCTTTGGCTGGCGCACGCTGGTACGTGTGCTTGGCCCGCTGGTGGCCATGCGTCGTCAAATGGAGAGCATTAGCGGTGCCGCCGGTGAAAACGCCGACCTCTCCATGCGGTTAGCGCTTCAGCGTAACGATGAGGTCGGCCAAGCTGCCCAGGCGTTCAACCGGATGATGGACACCTTCGAAGGCATGGTGTCGCAGATTCGTGAAAGCGCCGAGGCGATTGCCGCCAGCAGCCGCCAAATCGCTTCCGGCAATGAAAACCTGTCGCAGCGCACGGACCAACAGGCGGCATCGCTGGCGGAGACGGCCTCCAGCCTCGAGCAGATTACCGCCACGGTCAAGCAGACCGCTGACTACGCCGATCAGGCCAAAGGCGCCAGCAGCAGTGTGGATGATCGGGCGCGCTCTGCAGGCGACGTGGCTAAACGCACCACGGCCGCCATGAGCGATATTCGTCAGGCGAGCGAGAAGATCACGTCCATCATCAAAGCCATCGACGACATCGCCTTCCAGACCAACCTGCTGGCGCTGAACGCCTCGGTAGAAGCGGCCCGTGCCGGTGAGCAGGGGCGCGGTTTTGCCGTGGTGGCACAGGAAGTGCGCAAGCTGGCGGGGCGCAGCGCAGAAGAAGCAGCGCAGATTCGCCATCTAGTGGACGACAGCGTGCAAAAAGTGAGCGAAGGCGAGCAGTTGGTCAACGCGTCGAGCCATCACTTGCAGGACATCATCGACAGCCTCTCGGAGGTAACCCGCTACGTCACCGAAATTGCCGATGCCACGAAAGAGCAGTCGGCGGGTATCGATCAGATCAACCAAGCCATCTCCCAGTTGGATCAGGTGACGCATCAAAACGCGCGCTTGGTTCAAGATGCCTCCAGCGCTAGCCAAACGCTGGATGAGCGCGCGGGCGACATGCATACGCTGGTCAGCCGCTTTCACGTCAGTCCCAGCGCCGGACAACAGGCTGTGCTGCCTGCTCGTGAGGAGCACGCGCGCCTGACGTAAGCCGATGAGCGGGACCAACGTTCTTACCGCGGGCACCGAAAGGTGCCCGCGGTTTTTGCCTCTAGGGTTGAACTTTAGGCGTGCCGCCTACACTGATAAAGCAGACACGATAGACAAGGAGGCAAAATGACGACCCTAGTGATTGGTGCCAATGGTCAGATCGGTAAACAGTTCTGCGCGTTAGCCCAAGAGGCTGGCACGCCCATCAAAGCCATGATTCGCCATGAAGAGCAGGCCGCCTGGTTCCAAGAGCGGGGCATTCAAACCGTCGTGGGCGACTTGGAAGGCGACATGGAACACGCCTTCGAAGGGTGCGATCAAGTCGTCTTTACCGCCGGTTCTGGCCCGCACACCGGGCCGGACAAAACGCTACTCATCGATCTGTTTGGCGCGATCCGTGCGGCGGATATCGCCAGCCAGCAGGGCCTGTCGCGTTACATCATGGTCAGCGCCATTCGGGCGGAAAAACCCTTGGAAGCCCCCGAAAAAATGCGCCCCTACATGGCCGCCAAATTCGCAGCCGATGCGCACCTGCGGCAAAGCGACGTTTCCCATGTGATTTTGAAGCCCGGCCGTCTCACCGATGAGGCGCCGACGCACAAATTCGCCAACAGCGTCGAGGAAGCGGGAGACAACCAGATCTCCCGGGCCAACGTGGCTTATGCACTGCTTCGCGTGGTGCAGACCCCGAGTCTCATCAACCAGGAGATAACGCTGCTGGATGGGCAGCGGCCCATCGACGCGCTGCTGTAATCGATATCCATCCAGCTCAAGCCCGCTCGTTCGTAGCGGGCTTTTTTTTATGATAAGCGGGTGCCATTGGGCGTGTAGTAACGGCGTACTACCTATCCCGCCTGATGGCTTGCTAGTCTGCCATGACACGCCCACCGCGTGCTCGACCGACGACAATCACAAGGAGAACGGAGATGAGCAGCAAACGCATTTTAATGATCACCGGCGACTTCACCGAAGATTACGAAACCATGGTGCCTTTCCAAGCGCTGATGGCGGTCGGGCATCGCGTCGACGCAGTCTGCCCGGGTAAGGCTTCGGGAGATACCGTGGCCACAGCCATTCACGACTTCGAAGGCGACCAAACGTATACAGAAAAGCCAGGCCACCGGTTTGCCCTCAATGCGGATTTCGCAAGCGTCGACCCGGCGGATTACGACGCCCTGGTCGTGCCCGGCGGTCGAGCGCCGGAGTACCTGCGGCTCAATCAAGACGTGCTCGCCATGGTGAAACACTTTTTCGATACCCAGAAACCGGTCGCGGCGATCTGCCACGGGGCTCAACTGCTGGCGGCAGCCAAGGTGCTGGAGGGCAAGCAGTGCTCGGCGTACCCCGCTTGCCAGCCCGAGGTCGAACTGGCCGGTGGTCGGTTCGCAGCGTTAGACGTCACCGAGGCGGTGACCGATGGCAACCTCGTCACGGCCCCCGCTTGGCCCGCCCACCCCGCTTGGCTGGCGCAGTTCATGGCGCTACTCGACAAATAGTGGCCTCGTCGTGAAGGTGCGCGCCTCTGCTGGGCGCGCACTCGCTCAGCCGCTATGCTAATCGGAGACGGTTGGTTTGGAGGAAGTGACCATGTGCAAACTGTTTATCGATGCGGACCCGGCACTGTGGCGCAGCGCCACGCACTCACTGCGTATCGATGGCATGGTGACCAGCGTGCGGATGGAGAACTATTTCTGGCAACTGCTGGAAGAGATTGCCCAGCGCGACGGAATGAACACCGCGCAGATGATCACCCGGCTGTACCATGAATCGATCGATGCCGGGCATGACCTGGGTAACTTCACCTCGTTTTTGCGGGTGTGTGCGCTGCGCTACCAGGCGCTACAGCTAAGTGGGGAGATTCCCGCCAGCGTGACCGTGCCCATTGGCGAGCTGGACGCCCAGCAGATTTTGGCCCGCGAACGTACGCGGCATGACCACCAAAAACGCGTTCACTAAGGTCGGCCCGAAGCTACTCCAACGCGCTTGCGTAGTGCGTTCAAAAAGGTCTCGATGCGCAGCGCATTGGTGCCCACGTCGCTGGCACCCAGCCGCGATGCCGACCGCATGTCCACCTGAGTACGCTCGCCCTGTTCGGTCAGTCGAATCACCACGTCATCCTCAAAGCCAAACCAGCGCGTCACGGCAGTGGCTTCCAAACGGGTCGGGGTGATCTCGGCAATGTCCCAGCCGGCGGCATTTACTTCGGCTTGAACCGCGGCCAGCACGGTCGCGGCGGGAGCATTCACCACCAGGGGTTGTACGTTCGGGTAAGCGGCCCGCTGCTGCTCGGCGGTGGCATCGCCTGGATACGCCACCCCGTTAGGGGCCGCCTCGCGCTCATCGCGTAGGGCAACGAATGGGGGCGGCTGCTGGGTATCGGTGGTGATGTCATGGATCACCGGCGCTTCTTGGGCGCGCTGCCACTGTTGCCATGGCATGTAGAGTAGGGCGGCCGTGGCAAGCAGAACGCCAATGGCCGCGATAGCCGTTCCCCCGCGCCGCAGGATGGCACTGACCAGCAGCACGAGTACGCTCAGCGCGACGGCGGCCGTCGCCGCATAAACGCCGTTTCGCAGTAGATTGAAGGCCTTCCCTAAGGAGATCCACTGCCAGCGATAGGCGGGACCAGCGCCTGCCATGAGTAGTGCCGCTGCCAGCAGCGCCAGCACGCTCAACCAAACGATGACATGGAGCCAGCGGCGTCTAGCGGGCTGATGTGGGCGTTGTCTAACCATAAGCTCCCTCTTGGTGATTGCCACTCAATCGTCACGCATTGGCAACAGCATAGCCAGCGATGTGGTAGCGTGGCTATCTTTCTCTACCGCCGCTTAGAACGAGTAACTCCCCCATGCGCTCAGCCGATGTCGACGCTCTTGCCCGCCAAGTCCGTGCCCTTCTGATGCAAGCTCCCGCCAACGCGTTGCCGATGACCTATCAGCACGTTGCCAACGCGCTAGGGCTGACGCCCCCGCGCACCATTGCACGGGCGGCCCAAGCGCTCGAGCAGTTGATGGACGAGGACGTTGCCGCCGGGCGACCCATGATCGCCGCACTGGTCATCAGCCGTCGGGGTGACGACATACCGGCCACCGGCTTTTTCGAGAAAGCCGTCGCGCTAGGCCGGTTTCCGGACGACCCCGACCAGCATCGCCACCGTTACATGGAAGAGCGAGCGCAGGCGCTGCGCGCTCGTTAACGGTTGCGTAGCGGTGTGAGCAGATCGCTCAGGCCGTTATGGTCGATCTCATGCATCAGTTGCAAGAGCTGTCCAATCTCGCCGTTGGGAAACCCCTCCCGGGCAAACCAGTTCAAATAAGGGCCCGGTAGATCGGCGATGAGCCAGCCTTCGTATTTGCCAAACGGCATCGTTCGCGTCACCAAGGTTTCCAGGTCTTCTGGCTTCATGCGTTAATTCCTTTCATTCTCATTTAAGATTTCTTTTATGTTCCCGTGAACAGGGTTATTTGTTAGACTTTCGTCGCAATTTTTATCCCCTCGACGCTGGGCACCCGCTGTTCCGGCACGTCATTTCTGTATCGTCAGGGACATGACATGCAAAAACGTTTAAGTCTGTTACTTTGTTCACCACTGTTAGCCCTTGCCACCATGCCCGTCGCCGCCGATGAACCGGTCGACGTAGTGCTGATTGGCGGCGGTATCATGAGCGCGACCCTGGGCACTTACTTGCAAGAGTTAGAGCCTGAGTGGGACATTCATCTCTATGAGCGCCTGGATCAAGTCGCTCAAGAGAGTTCCAATGCTTGGAACAACGCCGGTAGCGGCCACTCTGCGTTCATGGAAATGAACTACACGCCGGATGCCAGTGGCCGTGTCGAGATCCAGCGCGCGATCAACGTCACCGAGCAGTTCGAGATCTCTCGTCAGTTCTGGGCGCATCAGGTCGAGAACGGCATTCTTGGTGAGCCCTCCTCATTTATCAATAGCGTGCCGCACATTGCCGTGGTGTGGGGCGATGAGGACGTCAATTTCCTGCGCGAGCGTTACGACGCCATGACGCAGAATCCGCTGTACGCGGGCATGGAGTACTCGGAAGATCGCGCTGAGCTGGCCGAGTGGATGCCGCTGGTCATGGAAGGTCGTGAAAACGACGACCGCCCGGTGGCTGCCACGCGCATGCAGATGGGAACCGAGGTGAACTACGGGGCTCAGGCCCGTGAGATGGTCGAAGCGCTGACGCGCAGCGAGCACTTCACGCTGGGGTTGAACAGCGAAGTGCGCGACCTGACCCGCAACGACGATGACACTTGGCACGTCACCATTGCCAACTTGGAAAGCGGTGAAGAGAGCACCGTCGATGCGCGCTATGTGTTTATCGGCGCAGGCGGGGCTGCGCTTCCGCTGCTGCAGGCATCGGGGATTCCCGAGGCCGAGGCTTACGCGGGCTTCCCCGTTGGCGGCCAGTTCCTCTACACCACCAACCCGGACGTGGTGTCGCAGCACGACGTGAAAGCGTACGGTAAAGCGGGGGAAGGGTCGCCGCCCATGTCCGTTCCGCACCTGGACCTGCGCTACTTGGATGGTGAACCGGCGCTGTTCTTCGGCCCCTTCGCCACGTTCTCCAGCAAGTTCTTGAAAGAGGGCTCTTGGACGGACTTGTTTGGCTCCATGACGCTGAACAACACCTGGCCCATGGTGGAAGTCGGTCTGGATAACTTCAATCTGGTGAGCTACCTCGTGGGCCAGGTACTGATGTCTGACGATGACCGCTTCGAAGCGCTGCAAGCCTACTACCCCAACGCTAACCGCGACGACTGGGAACTGTGGACGGCGGGTCAGCGCGTACAGATCATCAAGAACGACCCCGAGCGTGGCGGCGTGCTGCAATTCGGTACGGAAGTCGTGACGTCGCAAGACGGCACCATGTCTGCGCTGCTGGGCGCTTCGCCGGGTGCTTCGACTGCGCCGTCGATCATGCTTGGCCTGCTGGATCGCGTATTCCCGACTCACGTGGCAAGCGACGAGTGGCAGGCCACGCTGACCGAGATCATTCCTTCCTACGGCCAAAAGCTGGCAGAGAACCCTGAGCTGTTGAGCGAGGTGCGCGCTTACACGGCACGGACGCTCGCGCTAGACGAGCCCATGAATCTGTCCAACGAGGCCGACGCCGCAGACGAATCCAACCAAGCCGCTGACGAGGCATCGCAAGAAGAGCCGAGCGCTACAGAAGACAGCGCTACGGAAGACGAGAACACCACCGAGGCCTAGGCCACGTGCAGGATGGGCTCATTTGCGCCAGCCTTCGGGCTGGCGTTTTAGTGTGCAGCAGCGGTTACTTGGTGGCTACTTGCGTCAGCAGGGCGGCCAGGGCCTGGGCCGGTTCGCTGAGCTGACCGCTGGCGCGGTGAACGATACCGATATCGCGATGGAAGGTGTGCTCGTTCAAGTCGATGGCCCGCACGCCAGTGGGCCAGCGCTGGAGAGCGCTTGGTTGCGGTGCCAGCGCGACGCCCACGCCGTTGGCCACTAGCTGTACGATGGCGTCGAGCTCGTCGACTTCACACACATCATGTACTTGGCAGTGATTGTCTCTCAGAAAGCGGTCGACCTGGCGCCCGCCAAACGAGGCGCGGTCATAGCGCACGAACGGCTGGCTGGAGAGTAACTCACGCCAATCGTTACCGGCCATTTGGCGGGGCACCAGTAACCGAAACGGCTCATGGGCAAGAGGCTGCCAGCGTAGGTCGCTGTGTAGCGAAAAAGGTGGACGAATGATCACCGCCATATCCAGTTCCCCCGCATCCACCTGATTCATCAGCGCCAGTGACAGTCCCGGCACCACGCGGGAGCGGCATTCGGGAAATTGGCGATGAAAGCGCGCCAATACGCTTGGTAACAGCGAGCGCTGAATGGAGGCTATCGCCCCCAAGGTAACGCGGGTAGCGGCCTCTTGCCCAGCGGAGGAGGCGCCTAAGGTGCCGTAAAGAGCCAGCAGTGCCTGGGCTTGTTGTAGCGTTTCGTGTCCGCGCTGGGTGAGAACCGCTGCCCGCCCGCTGCGTTCGAACAGCGCCACGCCAAGCTCGGCCTCCAAGCGCTTCATCTGCGCGCTGACGGCGGCTTGGGTCAAGCCGATACGTTGGCCCGCTGCCGCAAAGGTGCCGTGCTGGGCAACGGCGATGAGCGTCCTGAGTTCGCGGATCATGGTCTATGTATTCATCAATAAAAGTTGTGAATAGATCAAAAACAATTGATTTTATTTTTACATGTCGCCTTTTAGGATAGTGACACGGGCCTAGCGCAGCGCGCTAGCCATCTACCAACAAAAGCACTCTATCAGGAGACACCCATGAGCCTTTCCCCGTTTCACTTGGCGATTCCCGTCTACGACGTCGCTTTGGCGCGCACTTTCTACAACGATGTGTTTGGTTTGGAAGAGGGTCGCTCCAGCGATCATTGGGTTGACTTCAACTTCTTCGGCCATCAGCTCGTCATTCATGAGCACCCCAAAACGCCGGGTCAGGAGAGCGCCCATACCAACCCGGTAGATGGTCATAACGTGCCGGTGCCGCACTTTGGGGTGATTTTGGAATGGGACGAGTGGGAAGCGCTGGCCGAGCGGTTGAAAGCGCGTGGCACTGACTTCGTTATCGAGCCTTACATTCGCTTCAAAGGCGAAGTGGGCGAGCAGGCCACCATGTTCCTGCTCGACCCCTGCGGTAACGCGCTGGAGTTCAAGGCCTTCAAAGACAAGCGCCAAATTTTCGCTAAATAAGCGTCGAACGCCCGTGCGCCTCACGCGCGCAGCGCCTGCTCCTGGCGGCGATGCTGGAGGGGCGACTCACCAAAATAGCGTTTATAGTCGCGGCTGAACTGCGGCACGCTGCGGTAACCCACCGCCAGTGCCGCTTGATTCACGTTGTGGCTATCCTGCAAGAGGAGCTGCTGCGCTTTGATCAAGCGCAGCCGTTTGAGGTACTGGGCAGGCGAGGCGCGGGTAATTTGCTTGAAGTGCTGGTGAAACGTCGACACGCTCATGTTCGCCTGCTGCGCGAGCTGATCTACTGAAAAATCGTCAGCAAAGTGGCTGTGGAGCTGCGAGAGCACTTGCACGATACGTGAGTAGTTGCCGTGCCCCTGTACCAGCGCGCGTAAGGCAGGCCCTTGTTCGCCCTTGAGCGCCTCGAATACCACGTCGCGTATGCGGGCATCGCCCATGGTGCTGCACTCCACCGCATCGTGCAGGGTGCGCGCCAAGCGTAAGACGGCCGCCTGCATCCCCTCGTTCATTGCCACCGAGGCCATCGGCAGGGGCGTGATGTCCGGCTGGTAACGGTCGCCCATGGCGGTGACCATTTCACTGAGCAGTGCCGGGTCGAGTTTGACCGAAATGCCCAGTAGCGGTGCCTCCGGAGAGCCGTGGGTCTCGCACTCGAATGGCAGAGGGAGTGTTTGAACCAGGTAGTGCCCAGGGTTGTAGTGAATCTCCCGATCGCCCAGATAGCCTACTTTACGCCCTTGGGCGATGATGATGAGACTCGGTTCATACATCAGCGGCGTGCGTACCTGGTGTCGGCCTAGGCAGAGCAGGCTGACGCGGTTCAGGCGGGAGGGGGTGGGTCCATCGCTCTTTACGAGCGGAGTGATGAGGTCGGCAAGGGCATTGCCGACATGGGCGGTGCTGGCCATGGACTCTCCTTACGCTTTGCAATCGTTGGGTTGCGAGAATTATGACGTTTTTCTGACTTATTTTGTTATTTTATTGCACCTGATTAGAGAAATAAGCAAAAAAAACGTAGCTTCGTTCATCGCTATCTCCCCTTAGGCGGCCAATAATGGAAGCACCTTTCCGCACCTGCGGGATGTATTAAAAAGGAGTTTTCATGAGCCAAGCAAAATCTTACGCCGCGTTTTCCGCTGATAAGCCCCTCGCGCCGTTTACCTTTGATCGTCGTGAGCCGCGTCCCGACGATGTTGCCATTGAAATCCTTTACTGCGGCGTATGCCACAGCGACCTGCACTTTGCCCGTAACGACTGGGGCATGAGCCAGTACCCGGTCGTGCCGGGCCACGAAATCGTGGGCCGCGTCACGGCCGTGGGCAGCGACGTGACCCGTTTCAAAGCCGGTGACCTGGTCGGCGTGGGTTGCATGGTCGATTCCTGCCGCACCTGCTCTGCCTGTCAAGATGGCGTAGAGCAGTACTGCCTGGAAGGGTTCACCATGACCTACGGCAGCCCGGACCGCCAGGACGGTACCCTGACTCAGGGCGGCTACTCCGACTCCATCGTGGTCAGCGAGCACTTCGTTCTGCAGATGCCTGACGGTATCGATCTGGCCTCCGCTGCGCCCATCCTGTGTGCCGGTATCACCACCTACTCGCCGCTGAAGCATCACGGCGTGGGCAAAGGCCACAAGGTCGGCGTGATCGGCATGGGCGGTCTGGGCCACATGGGCGTCAAACTGGCCAAGGCGCTGGGTGCCGAAGTGACCGTATTCACGCGCTCCGATGCCAAAGTCGAAGAAGCCAAGCGCAACGGTGCCGACCACGTGGTGGTTTCCAGCGACCAAGCACAGATGGATGCCGTGGCCGAAACCTTCGACTTCATGCTCGATACCGTGCCGGTTCAGCACGACTTGAACCCCTACCTGGCGTCGCTGAAGTATGACGGTACGCACATTCTGGTCGGCCTGCTAGAGCCCATCGAACCAGCCATCGAAGCGTTCAACCTCGTGTTCAAGCGTCGCGTCGTGGCAGGCTCTTTGATCGGCGGCATTGCAGAAACCGAGGAGCTGCTCAAGCTGTGCGCCGAGCAGAACATCACCTGCGATATCGAAATGCTCGATATCAACAAGATCAACGAAGGCTTCGAGCGCATGGAGAAAGGTGACGTGCGCTATCGCTTCGTGATTGATATGGCGACTCTAAAAGAGACCGCTGTCTAAGCCATCGAGCGTCGGCAAGCCCACCCCCTCAAGGCGGTGGGCTTTTTTGTTTTGTCGTTATGTAAAATTTATTGGTATACAAAGGTCGTAGTGGCGTCATATTTCTGCTCGTCTTGCTTTACCCTCCTGACAGGTGGGGTAACAACTAATAAAGCAGAAGGGAACGCAGCGATGAAACAACTCTCCATCAAGTGGAGCCTGACGGCTGCCTTGGCACTGCTCGTAGTGATGATCGGCTTGATCAGCGCGCTGGGGTTTTACACCAATACCACCAGCGATCGAGCACTCAGCGAGATCAATAACATCAACGTGCGACTCGCCAACTTGGCGAACCGCACCCAAGTGAATGCGCTTAGGGCGCAAACCTTCCTCGACCGCTCGGCCAGTTTCAGTACCCAGGGCAATCCGGATAAAGGGCAGGAGAGCCTGGCCATGGCGGCAGACGCCGTGACGGCAGCGCAAAGCCGCTTTGACGAGTTCTCGGCGATTCCCGTAACACCAGAAAGCGAGCTGGCCCAGCGGCGTGACAACGTGATCGCGGCCTATCACGCCTTCGTGACCGACGGCATCGTGCCGTTATTGGATGCCGCGCCGTTTCAAATTCAGCGTCAACAGGAAGCGTTGGGCGAGCTGGGGGCTAACCTGGATACCGCGATGGGCGAGTTCGTGGCCTACACCGAGGCACGCGGCCAGCAAGTCATGGGCCAGGTGGAGCGCTTGGCGACGATTGGCGGTGTGGTAGCGGTTGGTCTGCTGCTGTTTTCCCTGCTGGCGGCGGTCGTCATTCGTATGGCGATGATGCGTGGTGTGGTGACCCCGCTCCAGCAGGCGCTGGGGCATTTCGACCGCATTGCCAACGGTGATTTGACCGGGCGTATCGAAGACCGTGGCCGTAACGAAATTGGTCAGCTCTTCATCGGTTTAGCGACCATGCAAGAGAAGCTGAAGACACTGGTGATGTCGCTGCGTAGCAGCAGTGAACACGTCTACAGCGGCGCCAGCGATATCTCGTCGGGCAGTCAAGACCTCTCTTCACGTACCGAGCAGCAGGCCTCGGCGCTGCAACAAACGGCCTCCAGCATGGAGCAAATGGCCACCACGGTGAGCAAAAATGCCGAAATAGCCCAGGAGGCCGACCAGCTCTCGGTCGCGGCCTCCCAATCTGCCGAGGCGAGCGGCGAAGAGGTCGAGCGTACCGTCCAGCTCATGCGCGAGATCGCCGCCAGCGCCGATCGGGTCAACGATATCATCGGTGTGATCGACTCGATTGCCTTCCAAACCAACATTCTGGCGCTCAACGCCTCGGTAGAGGCGGCGCGGGCAGGCGAGCAGGGGCGTGGCTTTGCGGTGGTGGCGAGCGAAGTGCGCTCGCTGGCGACCCGCAGTGCGGAGTCGGCCAAAGAGATTCGGGGGCTGATCGAACAAACCACCACCCAAATCAACAGCGGCGCTACGCAGGCCGAACGGAGCGGCGAGACGCTGAGCCAGACCGTCGACGCCATTCGTCAGGTCACCACGCTGATGGGGGAGATCTCCACGGCTACCCGAGAGCAAAACAGTGGCATCGAACAGATCAACGCCGCACTGACGGAAATGGACTCGGTGACCCAGCAAAACGCTGCGCTGGTGCAGCAAACCAGCTCGGCGGCAAGCGCGCTGGAAGGGCAAGCCAGCCAGCTTGCGACGCTCATGGCGACGTTCCGGCTAGCCGAAGGGAGCCAGCCGCCTGCGGCCAGTGCCCCGTTGGTGGAGCAGCGACCGGCGGCCAAGCCTGCTGCGCAGTCGACGGTGTCGAGCAGCGACGACTGGGATGAGTTCTAGCCAGCGGCCCTATCTGTCTATCTTTCTCATCCGTACATCCCTCTCAGGGCGGCTATTGAGCCGCCCTGTTTTTTTAGGGAACGATAAGAGGGAGCGCGTTTAAACGTGGGCGACGACGCGGATACGCACGTAGTCTGCCGTCCAGTTACCGTGGCCGTCGCTTAGGCTGTGGGCCAGCAGGTTGAGGGTGTTATCGAAAATGGCATCTTTCAGGTCCTCTTCCAGGCCGTGGAAGAAAGGAGTGGCAAAGGTATCCAGCCAGCTCGCCATGCCCGTCGGCAGCGGCGTAGGGCGGGGAATGAGCTCGACGCTATCGACCCGAAAGCCGACCGTTTGCAGCAGGTTGGTGTACTCCTGGGTAGTGGGGAAGTACCACGGGTGACGGCCCTTCGAGCTGATACCACGGAACTGGAGCGAGGCAATCAGCGCGGTGCAGATAGCCGCCACGTTGCCATGGCCACCAAACTCTGCCACGAAACGCCCACCGGGCTTCAAGGCGCGTTTTATGCCCGCCAGGACGGCTTGCGGGTCGAGCATCCAGTGCAGCGCCGCGTTGCTGAAGACCGCGTCGAATTCGTGGTCGAAGGGCAGCTGATGCCCGTCGATCACGCGCGCCGTTACGCCGCGCTGTTGGGCGGCGGCAACCATCTCTGCTGAGGCATCGATTCCTACGACGTCCGCGCCAAGCTGCATGATGCGTTCGGTGAGGGCACCGTCGCCGCAGCCCACGTCCAAAATGCGCTGCCCTGGTTGGGGCGAAAGCAGGCGGAGGACCTCCGTACCTAGATCGGGAACAAAGCTGGCGTGCTCCGCATACCGACCGGCGTTCCATGCCTGGCCGGGCGGTGTGTGAGAGGCGTTAGACATATCGGCTTCCTAGCAACGTGATGAGGCCTGAGGGTTAGAAATAGTATAGCGAGCGTTGTCTTTCTCGCGTGCAACATCGCGTAAAAATTCTTTATCCACCGTACGTTAACCCCCTTGAGTGGCTACCCAATCTTAGACAATAGCGTTACGCTGAAAACTCACTAGGGAGAGAGCCAGCATGAACCAACAGCACCAAGCGGATGACAATTTTGAAGGGGGGGATCAGCGTCGTGAGGAGCACGGCCAGCATGAGCCAACTTCCCAGGCGTCGGGTAATCAGCAGGAAGCGCGAGAGGCGAACTTGCCCTCCAGAGCTGCCGTGGTGCATCAGCATTTACGCTTAGAGGGGCAAAAGGAGCTCTCGCGAGACTCCATGGCGCTGCTATGGTCGGCCATTGCGGCGGGTATCTCGATGAGTTTCTCCATGGTGGCGCGCGGCGTCATGCATGCCCATCTGCCGCAAACCGACATTGGTTTTTTAGTCGAGTGCCTAGGCTATACCGTGGGCTTCATTGCCGTCATTTTGGCCCGCCAACAGCTCTTTACCGAAAACACGGTCACGGCCGTGCTGCCCGTCATGAGCCGCCCAACGTTGCCGAACCTTGGAGCATTGGGCAGGTTATGGGGCGTGGTACTGGTAGGCAACCTGATGGGGGCCGCGCTCTCTTCCTTTACCTTCCTGCACATGCCGATGTTCGACGAGGCAACGCACCAAGCGTTCATCGCCCTTGGGGAGCACATGATGGCGAATACGCCCATGGAAATGTTCTCTAAAGGGATTCTCGCTGGCTGGATGATTGCGACCCTGGTGTGGCTGATTCCCGCCGCCGACCAGGCCAAGGTGTGGATCATCATCATCGTGACCTACGTCATGGCGATTGGAGAGTTCACTCACATCATCGTCGGCACCAGCGAAGCGCTGTATTTGGTGTTCGATGGCCATATTTCCTGGTATGACGCGGTGGTGGGTTTTGCACTGCCGACGCTGGCCGGTAACGTCATTGGCGGCACCTTCATTTTCGCGCTGATCAGCCATGCACAGATTCGTGGCGACGTCGAGGCGCAGCGGGAGTGTAAGCAGGGCCTGTTCAACCGCCGTAAACACTAACCCGCCCAATGGACAACCACCCAAGAGGTACGTGATATGAACGATGTGATCAAGCTACTCAATGCCCACCGGTCGATTCGTAAATTCACCGATCAAGCGATTCCCCAGGGGCTACTGCGTGAACTGATTCAAGCGGGCCAAGCGGCAGCGACATCGAGCCATGTGCAGGCGTACACGGTGATTCATGTCAAAGATACCGCCAATCGCGAAGCGATTGCCGAGCTGGCCGGTGGCCAAGGTTACGTGGCTAGCAGCGCGGCGTTTTTGGTCTTCTGTGCCGACATGAAGCGCCCCACCGACGCCTCTGAGCGTACCGGCGCCAACGTCGAGCGCGGCATGACCGAACAGCTACTGGTCGCCACCGTGGATACGGCGCTCATGGCGCAAAACGTGGCGGTCGCCGCCGAATCAGAAGGCCTGGGTATTTGCTACATCGGCGGTATTCGCAATGACCCGGACGCCGTCAGTGAGCTGCTGCGTCTGCCAGCCCATGTCTACCCGGTGTTCGGCATGTGTCTGGGCTACCCAGCGCATCAGCCGGAAGTGAAGCCGCGCCTGCCCGTTGAAGCGATTCTGAAAGAGGACTACTACACTGATGATAGCGATCATGTGGCCGCCTTTGACGACACCATGCAGGCGTACTATCAGTCTCGGAGTAGCGGCAATAAAAACAGTGATTGGTCGCACAACCTAACCCCTCTGTTCGATAGCAAGCTGCGCCCCCATATGCGTGACTTCTTGGTGAAACGCGGCTTTACCATGAAATAAGGAGTCCTCTATGTCTCTACAGCGTGCCTACGTGCTACTGGCCGGACTTTATAGCCTGCTACCCGTGATGGGAGTCGTGGCGATCTTTTCCGGTGGGGGAACACCGCTTGCCATGGCGCACCTGTTTTTCGGGGCGCTGGGCGTGGCAGGGCTGTGGGGATACATCTTGAATCGCGCCGTCATGAGTCAGCGCATGTGGCGACCATTGGCAGCGGTCTTGTCGTTGGGGAGTTTGCTGCAGCTCGTCATCATGCTGACCATGCCGGTGTCCGGCGTGCTGCTGACCTGGATGCTCACCAGCAGCATTTTCGCCGTGCTGCTGGCGGTGCTGCTCTACCACTACGGCAACCGCGACCAGCCGCTATGGGCCACTGACGAAGAGCGTGACGCGGCCCAGCGGCTAGCGACGCTGCTGGCGCAGCAGCCAAACGTCACGCTGTTACACCGGGAGCCGGGCCATGAAAACAGCGTCAAGGTGGCGAAGGTGGGCAGCGACTACCTCGCCAACGTCACGCGTCGCTATCACACCGAAGACGAGGTTCGCCAGGAAACCTTCGAACGTCGCTTCCGACATCCCGAAACGCTGGTCTATTTCGTCGACAAGTTTGCCAGCATCACCCCCCAAAGCGTGTCGACGCCATCTACCGCTGCGCCTGCGGCTTAATGAGCATAGACGCAGGTGGTGGCCGGTAGTTGGGCGGCAAGCTGCGTCTTGATGGTGTGGTAAAGCGGAACGATGCGCTTAGGCAGGCTCTCTTCCGCGACCCGCTGGTCGATGTAGTAGGGCGCGCGACTGCCGCAGTAATTGATGACCCCACCTACCTGATGGAAATGCAGCCCCGAGGCTTTCAATAAACGGCTAAAGCGCGGCTCTAACATGGCAAAAACATGGTAGCGCCCGCTGAGCCCCACCATGGCCGTGGCCGCTAAAAAGAGGCTCAGGCTTAAGAGCGCCGGGCTCTCTTTGATGCTTTCGTAAGGCGTTTGAAGCGCTGGAAAAGGCGAGGGACGTCGTGCATCAGAGGTGGAAGCGGCTGGCCCAGCGCGGCCTTTCGGCTTTTTACGAACGGTGGGGTGAACGGCTAAGCGCGATACTTCGCAGGTTTTATGAAGTGGAAACGTATGCGGGTGGGCGTCGGGAATAAAGAGGTGGGCATGATAGTAATCTTCCAGCGGTAGGCCTCGGGCGGGTTGTCCTGGGGCGGGGTCGATCAATACCACCCTGACGCAGCCCACGTCGATCCCCGTGGCGTTATGGTGAAGCAAACAGAGCAGCGAGTGTTGATCGTGCTCGTCGCGCTCGATGTTCAGAGCGCTTTCCTTGCCAATGGCGTAGTTGAGTTCTTCGATGAAGACGGCGTGGCGCAGTGCAAACGCCCGGTGCTGCTCGTCGGGGGTTTGGGCAATCAGCAGTCTGAAGTGGTCGTTGAAAAACGTAGGGCTAAAGGTCGTGTCTTCGAGGATCTCTGGCGTGGTCATGGCGGGGGTTATTGTCGTTATCACCAGCGTTCATCCTTTTAGTAGCTGCGCCAGGGGCAGGGGTTTGCCTACATAAAAGCCTTGTCCGTAAGCAATGCCGTACTCTTTTAAAATAGGCAGCAGTGCCGCCTGGTCGACAAACTCTGCAATGGTTTGTTTGCCAAACCCTTTGGCGATGTCGGCGATGGCTTTCACAATGGTATGGCTATCGGGATTGATCAATAAGCTGCGAATGAACGAGCCATCTATTTTGATGTAGTCCACCGGTAGCTGACCCAAGTAGTGAAAGCTGCTGAACCCAATGCCGAAGTCGTCCAGGGCCGTACGGCAGCCTAAATCGCGTACGGTTTGCAGCACGTTGCGCGCGGTCGAAAAGTCGGTGATCGCGGCGGTTTCGGTGACTTCCAGAATCAAATGGTGGGGGTCGGTGCCGCTGCGCTGTAACTCGTCGGTCAAGTACTGTTTGAGCTCCAGGTCGTGCAGCGACTGCCCCGACAAATTCACAGCCAAGGAAATGCCCCGCGCTTGCAGCGTACCCAGGGCTTCCAGGCTATGTCGGAGGACCCATCGGTCAAGCGGCACGACCAAGCCGCTCTGTTCGGCAATGGCAATGAAGTGCTGAGGGGCGATCAGGCTGCCGTCCGGCGCGCGAAGACGCAGCAGCACTTCATAGTGCTTCATTGATTGGTCGGACAAGTGCACGATGGGTTGCACCATCAGTTCGAAGCTGTCGTTCTCCAGCGCGTGATGGAGCTGCTCGACCCAGTAAACGCGATCTTGTAGTTCGTCTTTGGCGTTCTCGGCCTGAGAGAGTAGATACCAGCGCTGGTGAGTGCTCTCTTTGGCCTTGTACATCGCCATATCGGCGCTTGCCAGCAGGTCGGCGGGGGTGCGGCCATGTAGAGGGAAAAGCGCAATGCCCATGCTGGCAGAAATATGGTGCTTTCGGCCTGCCGATTGAAAACCGATGCCGCTCAGTAGCTGGCTGATGTACCCCGCCATGCTAATGGCCTGCTCACTGCTGACGCCCTCCAGTAGCAGGGCGAATTCGTCGCCTCCCAGACGGGCGATGATGCTGCGCTGGCCAAGGTTCAAGAACAGCGTCTCGGCGACCTCACGCAGCAAGTGATCGCCGACATGGTGGCCGCTGAGTTCATTGATCTCTTTGAACTGATCCAAATCCAGCAGCACGATGGCCCCTTCGCTGTTCTTCAGCAGGGCGCTCTGCAGCGCATCCTGGAAATAGCGACGGTTGAACAGCTCGGTCAGCGGGTCGCGCTCAGCGAGCCAGGTCAGTCGCTCTTCGGCGGCTTTGCGTTCGGTAATGTCCAGCCCGACCGAAATGCGCAGCGCATCGTCTCGGGGGCTGACTGGCAGCACGGAGTGGTACCAGACCACGGTACAGCAGCGCTTGTCGGCAGTTTGCAGGATTTTTTCTTCCTGCTGGGGCGTGGTCAGGGCGGTATCGAGCGGCGCGTCTTTGGCAATGAAACGACTTGGCAGCCCGGTGAGCGGGGCATGGTCAAAAATGTCCGCAAAATACCGGCCCATCAGTTCGCTATCTTTCAGCGCGAGCCGGGTGCGCGTGTACGCGTTGACTCGCTGAATGCGCCCCTCACGGTCGTGTACCACGATGAAGACCTGAGCGGTATCCAACAGGCTATTCACGAAGTCTCTTTCATGGGCCAGCTCGTCGATGCGCTCGGCAAGCTGGCTGCTGTGCTCGGTCACGCTGGACTCCAAGTGCTCGAGCTGGTTCGCCAGGGTGCGGGTCGCGTTCTCCAGGACATCGATCTCATTGGAGAGCCGAGGCGCGCGCTGGGGCAGCTTGCCTCGCACTCCCGTAAAGTCGCCCCTCGCTAGTGCTGGTAGCAGCGCGGCGACCCGGCGCAGCCGGGCCATGGGCCCGAGCAGAATGGCGAGCAGCAGCAGCTCGGCGGCCAGCCAGCCCACCACGCCGAGTAATAGCAGCGTATTGGTGGCTTTCTGAATGGCCACGGTTTGCGCCGTGACATCGGAAATCAGTAGAAAATAGCCCGTGCTGCGCCAGTCGGCATCGTCCTCCATGTACACGGCGCTGAGTTCCAGGTAGCGCTCCGCGTACGGCAAATTCAGCGGCCGCTCGGCCAGCTCCACGATGGGCGCCGTGAGCGCAGCGCGCTCCAATAAGGGGAGCGTGACCTCGCGGCTGGTGAGGGCAACCAAATGGCCGTTCCACTGTGCTATCCGGCGGCTGGCGTCCATGCCGGGCGTGCCGCTATAGCCCGTCACCATCAACGCGACTTCGCTGCCGGACACCTCTCTGGCTTCGCGGGTCACGTCGGCCAGCGAGCGGGATAGCACCACCATGCCAATGCTGCTGCCCTCCATCAAAATGGGCACGGCCGCATACTGCTGGCAGTTCAGCCCACAGCGTAGCGTGGTGATGGGGGTCTCGCGGGCGAGCACGTCCTCCACCCACCCCTCGACGGGGATATCCACCGCGCTTTGAATGCCGCCGGAGTGGCCGAGCAAGCGCCCTAGCGGATCGAAGACGAAGACCTCATCGATCCCCGCCTCCAACTGCAAAGAGGGCCACTGAGCGCGTAGGGCGTCGTCGATGGCGGTGGTGTCTCCCACGGCCAGCGCATCCACGAGGGGCGGTGCCGAGGCGGTCAATCCTGCTAGTTGACGCAGGTTGTTTGCTGAGCGTTGAAGGGCGAGCCGTATTTCGCGCTGCTGGCGCTCATGGTGGGCCAAGCGGCTACTTTCGAACTGCTGGGCAAGATGGTGATGCCCTAACCAAATGAACAGCGCGACCAAGATCAGCAACAGCAGGCTGCTAAGCGCGGTGACCCGCCAGGCGAGACTAAACCGATGACGTGTTGGCAATGGTGAAAACCGATTCATCACGGCAGTTCCCGATCCGTTCAATGGGCTAGAAGCGCAGCGATAGTTGAAACAGCAGCATGTTCCAGTGTTGGCGTGTGGCGCTGGCCTCTGGGTTGTCTTGTTTCGGCAGCCACCCGGTGCCATCCACGGCGTGGTACTCACCCGCTAACATGAGCGTAGGCGTGGGCGACCACTGTACGCCCAGCGTGACGTCATCGGCGAACTGTGAGTGGGCTGGGCCGAGGCTTGACTGTTCGTAACGCTGGCCCGAGCGGTCGTCGGTATTGTTGATCAGGCGATCAAAACGAACTAGCCCACTCCAGCTAGGCGTGAAGCGATACTGATACTGCACGTACCAACTCTCGCCGGTGATATCGAACGTGCGCGGCAGGTTTTCGCCAACCAGCGACTGCTGGCGTAGCGCGTATTCCGCCGTCAGGCTCCAGAACTCTTCGTTGTATTGAAGCGACGCAATCCAGGGCTGGAAATCGAAGTCGGCCGCTTGCCCGCCGAACGAGGTGTCGAGGTTCACCGTGGCGGTGCTTAGCGCCGCGACCCACTGGCCGGAAGGGGCTTCGTATAGCAGCTGGGCAATCGCGGAAGGCTCTGCCGCCGAGACATCGTTGGCCGCACCGTTGAAGAGCTGTCGCGTTAGCTCCGAGCCCGTTTGCGGGCGGCCCAGCCCACTACGAAAACGCAGTGTGCCCGCGTCCGTGTGCTCTTCCCAATAAAAGCTAACGCCGTCGGCGGCCAAGCCAAGGGCGCGGGTGCGGTCAAAATAGATGGATTGCGGCAGCAATATGCTGGGCCGGGTAAACGCCACGTCGCGGGTTTGGTTGTACAGGCCAAAAGGGTTCTTGAAGCGACCTAGCTGGACACCCAGCGTGCGCGAGGTGGTCGAGCGCATTTGGTAGTCGATCACCCCGTAATCCAGCGTCGGCACGGCATCCTCGGTATCGCCGCCGGCACGACGGCTGAGCAGTTGGGCAGCCACCAGCACCTGACGGTGAGGGCGGTACGAGGCGTTCAGCCCCAGCTCGGTGAACTCCAGACTACCCGCGTGATCGCTACTGGCACCAAAAACGTCGTTATCATCGGTAATGACCAACGCCTGACTGAGAAAACCGTGAACCTGAAGCGTATCCCAGCGGCCTCCATCGCCATGGGCGCTCAGGGGCAGCAGGGCCAACAGCCCTGCGGCTAGCCACGCCGTCGGCGCTCGGTATTCACTCCATTGAAATGACAAGGACGCTCTCATCCAAGTACTCCCTTTCAAGGTAACCCAGCGCACCCGGAGTGCCAGCGACCCGCTCACGCATCTCGGCTTGGTCGCGTACTCGGTTGGGGGCTTGCCCCATGCCGGAAAACACCATTCGATCCCACGCTAACTGTAGCTGATGGGGATAGACCCCCAGCTGCTCCTTGGTAAACCGGCCATGAACGGGATCTCGGTTAGGCAGCACGAAGACTTGGGCGGCTTGCCCATTGGGCCACGTGCGCTGGCGCATGGCGAACATGGCCCGCACCGTATCGCGGTGCACCTTTAGCGTGCCCACGGACGGGTGGGCAATCAACACGATCGTATCGGGTAATTCGTTGGGCTGGGCTGACGTCGTTACCAAGAACAGGCCGAGCGTCATTAACGCTGTCAGTGAAGCGCTAATGAGCGTGCGTCGCGGCCTCTTAAACGGCATGGCTCAGGGGGTACCTTGGCTTGCCGAACGTCAGGTTCATGCACCCTGTGGGGGTGGCCCACACGTTAGCTGTGAATGAGTGAATGACGTTTCTCCCTTGCGGCGATCAACCAAAAAGTTGAGTTAGAGAAAAGAGCTTATCGGCTTTTTTACGTAACGCAAGCAACAAAAAATGGCAAAAAGTGACAGGGCACTTAGGGTAATTTACATCACCCTAAGCGCCCTTGCGCTGCGGCGTATCAACGTTGCCACTCACTCTCCGGCTTATTCGTTTACCAGTTCCAGCAGGCGGTCAGGGTAATCGGTAAACAGGCCATTGACGCCCAGCGCCATCAAACGCTTCATGTCCTCTTGTTCATTGATGGTGTACACGTGAACCGGCAGGCCATTTGCCTGTGCCTGACGAACAAACGCAGCATCGATCACGGGTTGGCCCTGGTAGGCGGCATTGGTGCCAATCCCCACGGCGTATTCAGCAATGCGCTCGAAATCCTCGTCACGGATCGTGTCGGCCCCCGGCGTGGTGTCGTTCCACTCGGTGAAAGTGGCGTTATCTTGCTCGCTGGGGGAGTACCACAACAGTTGAATGAGCGGCACGTCTGGATTCAGGTCGCGCACTTTCAGCAAACTCTCCTGATCGAAGGACTGCACCAGGACGCGGCCTTGCTCGATCATGTCGTAGGCTTCCAGACGCGTCACCAGGGCTTCTTCCAACCCAGGGTTGAGATCGGGAGACTTGGTTTCGATGTAGTAACGGGTGGTATGGCCGAAATGATCGAAGAGCTCATCGAGCGTCAGGATCTGTGTGCCGCGATAATCCTCGTCCAAGCGATCAGGATAGGCTTCATGGAACCATGAACCGGTATCCAACGTTTTCAGTTCGGCCAAGGTGTAATCGTGGATATGCCCTTCGCCGTCACTGGTGCGCTCGATGGTGCTATCGTGAAACAGGACCACCTCGCCATCGGCGCTGAGCTGTGCATCCAATTCCAGGTAATCCGCCCCCCAGCGGTGGGCTAGCTCGTAAGCGGCCAGCGTGCTTTCCGGGGCGTGCCCGCTGGCCCCTCGGTGAGCAATGACCTGAAAGCGATTCAGATCATCGAGCTGTTCAGCTAGCGGGGTGGCGTCGGCTGCCAGGGCCAACGAGGAAGTGCTGGCCAGCAGCGTGAGGGGGGTGATCCATGAGATGCGCAACGTCATCACTCCTTGTCGTCGAGAGAGGTATGACCTTACCTGTCTCACATGACAAACGCACGAAGTCGTGGGGCAGGCCACGATGATGATCTCGCCATACGACTAAACGACGTGAGGGAGCCAGTCACTGCGCGGCGTGAGGGGGAGGCAGACAATATGCCTGCTGCGGTCGGGTCATAACCTGCTAGTTTAAAAAGAGGGCCGATGAGACATCAGCGCCACGTCACTCATCCAACGGATAGGATAGCCATGACCCATCAAGAACATCACCGCTCTCATCGCTCAGGTTGGTTAAGAGCCGCCGTGCTTGGTGCTAACGATGGGATCGTGTCCACCAGTAGCCTGATTTTAGGGGTGGCAGCGGCGTCAACTGCGCAAAATGAGATCGTGTTGGCGGGGCTTGCGGGGTTGGTCGCAGGGGCCATGTCGATGGCGGCGGGGGAGTATGTCTCGGTCAGCTCGCAATCGGATACCGAGCGCGCCGATTTGGCCATGGAGCGAAAAGCGTTAGATCACCATTTCGACGACGAAAAAGAGGAACTGGCCGCTATTTATGTCGAGCGAGGATTAACGCCAGATCTAGCCCGTCAAGTGGCCGATCAACTAATGCAAAAAGATGCCTTGGGCGCTCATGCCCGCGATGAAATCGGCATCACTACTGTCAGCCAAGCGCGGCCGTTGCAGGCCGCGTTCTCATCGGCGGCAATGTTTACCCTGGGGGCACTGCTGCCGCTGCTCGTCGCTTGGTGGGCACCCTCGGTGCTGCTGATCCCACTGGTGGCCATGGCCTCGTTAGCGTGCTTGGCGCTCCTGGGCGCGCTGGCTGCCAAAGTGGGCGGCGCTCCGGTGCGAACTGCCGCCCTGCGTGTGCTGTTTTGGGGAGCGCTGGCCATGGCGTTGACGTCGCTGATTGGCCGACTGTTTGGCGTTATGGCATAACCTAGGGGGACCAAGCGCGATAAGGAGAACCGTATGCTGGCTTATACAATGGTGGGAACCCAAGACCTAGCGCGTGCCCTGCAATTTTATACGCCGCTGTTCAATGCCATGGGGCTGGATATTTGCTGGCAGGAGGATAGCGGTGTCTCGTTTGGCGACCCGGACGATGTCAACGTACCCCAGTACTTCGTGGGCTATCCCTTCGATGGCCACGACGCCACGGTGGGCAACGGGACCATGACCGCCTTTCAATTCACCGACATCAAAGAAGTCGACACGCTGCACCAGCTCGCCCTGGAAAGCGGCGGAAGCGACGAAGGCGCACCGGGCTTTCGCCCCCAATACGGCGAAGGCTTCTACGCCGCCTACGTCCGCGACCCGGATGGCAACAAGCTGGCGTTTGTGGTGTACCCGCACCGAGTAGGGCTTTAACCTTCCAACGCCTTACGTAACCAATCAGCCAGCGATTCGCTGCGGCGGGCGTTGGCGTGTTTGGGCAGCCACAGGCAAAGCTGTGCCGGGGTTGCGATGCTGCCCCAAGGGGCGACAAGCCGTCTGCTTTTTAGATCATCTTCTACGAGTAGCTTCGGGGCGATGGCGACCCCTAGGCCCGCCACAGCAGCCTCTATGAGGTAGTACAGGTGCGCAAAGCCTTGGCCCTGTTGGAGGGCTGTTTTCAATGCGGCGGTTTCCAGCCCTTGGGCGTCTGCCCACTGGGGCCACGCTTGGGGGCGTGAGGCGGTGTAAAGGAGCTTGTTGGTAAACAGCGATGCGGGATGAGCGGCATCGCACCCATCCACCAAACGTGGGCTGGCCACGGCGCAAATTTCCTCAGACATCAGCTCAATCAGCTCGCCCTCGTCAGGCCACGGTGGCTCGAAAAAGGCCAGCGTTGCGCTGGTCTCCGGCTGGCCGGGCTGCTCAGAATCGCTCACAACTACCTGAAGTTTTAGCTCCGGTAGCGCCTGGTTTAAGCGGTCTAAACGAGGAATCAGCCAGCGGGCCAGCAGGCTGCCGGGGCAGGCCAGGGTAAACGGCGCTTCTTCCACCTCATGCTTGAGCCGGGTGCAACTATCCCTAAGCTTGGCGAAGGCTTCCCCCACGCCGTTTTGCAATTGCTCTCCGTGGTGGGTGAGTACTAGCCCCCGCCCAGCTTTGGCGAACAGGGCTACGCCAAAATGCTCATCCAGGCTCTTTAGCTGGCGGCTTACCGCGCCGTGGGTCACGCTTAGCTCATCGGCGGCGGCGGTTACGCTGCCTAGCCGGGCGGTGGTTTCAAAGGCGCGCAGAGCACTTAAGGGCGGCAGGCTGTGGTGCATGGGTGCCTCTTCAAATAGTTGCGTAAAACTCACAGGTGATTGCCATCTTATCGATTTTTCTTCCCGCCTGCCTGCGCTAACGTCATCACAACCCTAAATCGCACCCAAAACGCAGAGGTCGTGATGAACAAACCTTTAAGCCTACCCGATGCCAACGGGCTGTTTGGCAGTTTCGGTGGCCGCTTTGTCGCTGAAACCCTAATGCCGCTGATTCTTGAACTGCAGGATGAGTACACCGCCGCCAAAAACGACCCGGAGTTTCAGCGCCAGCTCGCCTATTTTCAGGGTGATTACGTCGGCCGCCCCAGCCCGCTCTACTTTGCCGAGCGGCTCACCGAGCACTTCGGCGGCGCGAGCATTTATCTCAAGCGTGAAGAGCTTAACCACACCGGCGCGCACAAGATTAACAACTGCATTGGTCAAGTATTGTTGGCCAAGCAGATGGGCAAAAAGCGCATCATCGCGGAAACCGGCGCAGGCATGCACGGCGTTGCCACCGCCACCGTGGCTGCGCGTTTTGGTTTGCCCTGCGTGATTTACATGGGCGCCACCGACATCGAACGCCAGCAGCCCAACGTGTTCCGCATGAAGCTGCTGGGCGCAGAGATCGTGCCGGTCACTTCCGGCACCGGCACGCTGAAAGATGCCATGAACGAAGCGCTGCGCGACTGGGTTACTAACGTCGACGACACCTTCTACATCATTGGCACTGTGGCAGGCCCGCACCCGTACCCAGCCATGGTGCGCGATTTCCAAGCGGTCATTGGCCACGAAACCCGCACCCAAATGCTCGAAAAACAGGGGCGTTTGCCGGATTCGCTGATTGCCTGCGTGGGCGGCGGCTCTAATGCCATGGGCCTGTTCTACCCGTTCATTAATGACGACAGCGTTCACATGGTGGGAGTGGAAGCAGGCGGCAAAGGCGTCAACAGCGGCCTGCACGCCGCCAGCCTGAACGGCGGCACCCCTGGCGTGCTGCACGGCAACCGCACCTACCTGCTTCAAAACGAAGATGGTCAGATTATCGACGCTCACTCGATTTCCGCAGGGCTGGACTACCCCGGCATCGGCCCCGAACACGCCTGGCTGCACGAGCAAGGGCGGGTCGAGTACGTTTCCGCCACCGATGACGAAGCGCTGGAAGCATTCCAAATCTGCTGCCGCCAAGAGGGCATCATCCCCGCGCTGGAAACTGCCCACGCCCTGGCGGAAGTGGCTAAGCGCGCGCCGACACTTCCCCGCGAGCACCTGATGGTGGTCAACCTCAGTGGCCGTGGTGATAAAGACATGATGAGCGTGGCCCATCATCTGGGGGATAAGTTCGGAGTAAAAAACGTATGAGCGCGCTACAGGAGAACGACATGACTAACACCTCTCGTCTTGAACACTGCTTTACCGCGCTCAAGCAACAAAACCGCCCCGCGCTGGTCAGCTACCTTACCGCTGGCGACCCGGACGCCGAGACCTCCCGCCGCCTGCTGCATGGGTTGCCGGAAGCAGGCGTGGACATCATCGAACTCGGCATGCCGTTCAGCGACCCCATGGCCGATGGCCCCGCCATTCAAAAAGCCGCCCTGCGTGCGCTGGAAAACGGCCAGACCCAAGCCAAAACGCTGGAAATGGTGCGCCGGTTCCGTGAACAGAACAGCACCACCCCCATCGTGCTGATGGGCTACTACAACCCGATTTACTGCTACGGCGTCGAGCGCTTCTTAACCGATGCCGCCAAGGCCGGGGTAGACGGGCTGATCGTGGTAGATCTACCGCCCGAACATGACGAAGAGCTGTGCCAGCCCGCCGCCCAGCACGGCATCGATTTTATCCGCCTCGCCACGCCCACCACCGATGCCAAGCGCCTGCCCAAAGTGCTGGCCAACGCTTCCGGGTTTATCTACTACGTTTCCGTGGCGGGGGTGACGGGCGGCAGCGCCCCCACACCGGAGCGTCTAGAAAGCGCCGTTGATCAGCTGCGTGAACACACGCCGCTGCCCATCGCCGTAGGCTTTGGTATTCGCACCGCCGAACAGGCCGCCACCATTGGCCGCTTCAGCGACGCCGTGGTTGTAGGTTCTGCGCTGGTAGATTGCATCGAACACGCCAGCAGCGGTGATGACGTCGTGACGCGGGTGCATGGGCTGGTGAAAGAACTGGCGGAGAGTGTGAGAGGTTGTAGACATTAGGCATCGCATCGTTGAGCAGTGAATGTAAACAGCGAACGCTTGGAGTAGTTGCAAAAAAAGAGCTAATATGAGGGCTAGAAAAGGAGCTTTTTTATGGCTTCAGGAGGTTTCCATGCACCAAGTATTAGCTAACTTTTCGGTCAGTATTTCTGAGCTAAAGAAAAACCCTTCGGCACTGCTGAGCCAGGCAAGCGGTGCCCCCATTGCTGTGTTGAATCACAACAAGCCCGCCGCTTACCTTGTCCCTGTAGAAACTTATGAGGCGATGATGGAGATGCTGGAAGACTACGAGCTGGCCAAGCTAGTGGAAGAGCGTCGCGCCGATAAAGACAAGGCCGTCACGGTATCACTGGATGACCTATAAGCTACGCTTTTTGCCCGCGGCCTTGAAAGAGTGGGAAAAGCTTAGCCCACCCGTCAAACAACAGTTCAAAAAGAAGCTGGCTGAAAGGCTAGAAACCCCACGTGTGCCTGCCGATAAACTCAGTGGTTTCGATGCCTGCTATAAAATAAAGCTTCGAAGCGTAGGCTATCGTCTGGTCTATGAAGTAGTGGATGATGAACTGTTTATCTACGTTATTGCTGTGGGTAAGCGTGACAAAGGCAAAGTCTACGCGTCGCTAAAGCGCCGGATGTAATCCATCACCTATCGTGCAAATGACCACAAACAGAGGCAAATAATGGGCAAGCTCTTTTCATTGCTGGTACTGCTGGGGCTGGGCTACGCAGGACTCTATTTTTACTACGGCGTTGTGGTTGAGAAGGAAGTCGCGGAGCAGTTAGAAGCCCGTGGGCTGTCGTCGGTGAGTGTGGATAACGTCGAGTACGATTGGCTGGCCCCAGTGAGTGACAGCGCTTATGTGGCCGTCACGCTTGGCTACCGTGGCTCTCAAGCAGCGGTCAACATGCAGCTACAAGGCCACCCGCTGTTTTCTGATGAGGTCACGGTACAGCTCGATAGCCTGCAAGCGCTGCGCTTGGGACTTAGCTTTGGGCAGTAATGCTGAATAGCCGCCTCGTGCAAACAACCATCTAAAAGGACACCCCATGTTTACCGGCCTGAGTGCGTTTCCGCTAACCCCCATGAATGAGCAGGGCATCAACGAGCAGGAATTTACCCAGCTAGTGGCCCGTTTGGCACGGGCGCAGGTGGATTCCATTGGCGTGCTGGGTTCTACCGGGAGTTATGCTTATTTAAGCGTGGAAGAGCGGGCGCGGGTGGCCAAGCTGAGTGTGGAGAGTGCGGCGGGGGTGCCGGTGGTGGTAGGCATTGGCGCGCTGCGCACCCGCGATGTGCTGGCCAATGCCGAACATGCCCAGCAGGCCGGGGCGAGTGGGGTGCTGTTAGCGCCTGTGTCGTACCAAAAGCTGACTGATGACGACGTTTTTAACCTGTTCAGTACCGTCAGCCGCGCCATCAGCGTGCCGCTGTGCGTGTACGACAACCCCGGTACCACGCATTTTACGTTCAGCGACGAGCTGCACGGGCGCATTGCCGAGTTGCCCCAGGTGCGCTCGATTAAAATTCCGCCAGTGCCCAATAACCTAGAAGACGCCAAAGCCCGCGTGGCGCGGCTGCGGGCGCTGATTCCTAATGATGTAACCATCGGCATCAGCGGCGACCCCGCCGCCGCGACGGGCCTGCTGGCAGGCTGCGAGGCTTGGTATTCGGTGATGGGCGGGCTCTACCCAGAATTAGCGTTGGCGCTAACACGCGCCGCCCAAGCGGGCGACGCCGAACAGGCTCAAACCCGTTCAGACGCCTTAGCACCGCTATGGGCGCTGTATCACGAATACGGCGGGAGCCTGCGGGTGGCGGCGACCATTGCTGAACTCACCGGTCGCGCTAGCGCCCCCTGCTTGCCCCAACCGCTGAACACCCTGCAAGGGGAAGCTCGCCAACAGGTTGAAGCGGTGATTGAAACGCTGGGACTTCACTAACCCGCATCAAGCAAAGCGCAAGTGGCTACAGCCCTTGCGCACCGCGCCGCAGCCAGTTATGAACAAACGCCAGCTTGCGCAGCGCCACTTCGGAAAGCACAAACGGGTAGAGATCCGACAGCCCCATCGAACGGTTTACATGGTTCACGCCTGCCACTAAGGATGCCGCAATATGAATCAGCCGCTCTGAATCCGGTTCAGCGTAGGCATCCCAGTTGTGGTCATCCGGTAGCACGGGCGAGGTCATGCCCGACGATACAAAGCTATCGGTGATATCGGTTAAGTGCAGCAGGTGCGAGGTGGTTTCCGCCCAATCCTCGTGGGGGTGGGAAGACGCATAGGTGGAGAGAAACCGCGTGTGCCAATCTGCAGGCGGGCCGTTTTGGTAGTGGCGCTGCAAGGCCGCCGGGTAATCTTCCCGCTCATCGCCAAACATCTCGCGGAAGGCATCCAGAAAATCCTCCCGCAGGCTAAGCCGCCACCACAGCATATGGGCAATTTCATGGCGCATATGGCCAATCATGGTGCGGTAAGGCTCATCTAACGCCTCTTTGCGGGTGGTGCGCAGCACGGCATCGGCTTCCGCCACGCTAATCGTTACCACGCCGCCCACGTGCCCCATGGGCACCGGGGTGTCGCCTTCCGCCAGCATATGAAACACCGGCGGCGCGCCGGGGTCTTCCGGGCGAAACCAGTGCCAGCGGCCCAGGTTATCAATCACCCAGCGCTTGGCTGCCTCGGTTTGCGCCCAGTGGGGTATCGCATCGGAAATGGAAGGGTCTGGGGCTAGGGCGGTCATCGCGCAGGCGCGGCAGAACTCGCCCGGCTTCGTGGCAATCCAGTTACAGCCAATCACGTCGCGGTTGGCACAGAAGGGCGGCATGGGAATGAACGCCCGCGCCTGGGGGTCGTAGGCCACCGGCACACCATCCGCCGTGACCAAATTATCGAACCAGAGTGAACCGGCACCGACCGGATTAGAAAAAACGCGCATAGGTCGGGTATCTCAAGCGAAACGAAGCTTCAGTTTAGGCGCCGAGGCACGCCGACGCCAATGGCAGCTGTGAACGGGGAAATGAATAGTGGTTCTGACGATGTTATTACAGCATAAAAATCTATCCTTACCGTAAGTCGATCTAGTTCACATAACTGTCATATTGAATAAAAGAACAGATAAAAAATAGGTGTTTCTTAGACACTAATTTAACCAATTGCTGTACGCGGGTGTTACTTAATAGCGTGCTAATTGTAAACGTGCTTAATGATGAAGGGTTTTTGACCGATAGATAAGCTTGGCTGGTTAGTTATTATTTGATAAAAGCATGGTTTTGATTTTTTTATTTTTAAGTTCTTGTTTTATATGGTTTTAACTTTTTTTCACTCTTTGCAGTAATGATTTTTGTAAGACATCTGCCATTTCTTTTGTAGGATATTTTCTATCTGTTGTGTAAGACTTTGGCCTGCTGCTTCGTAAGAAAGTTTCTATTTCTCAAGGTATCCAATGACCCCAGCAACAGATGATACTCATTGCCTCTTTCTAACGTGCTATGCGTCAGCACCTTTACTGGCGCAATGAGACTCCCTTATCGAAGCGGTTCGTTGCGGACTAATGAGAATAATTGCCATGCTATACCTAAAAAAAAGCGTTAAAAGGCGGCTAGCGGTGAGTTTGGGCGTATGCGTTGTCATGCTGATCGCTGTTGGGGTATTCGGCCTCTACCATTTGAGCAAAATGAACGATGCCATTACCCAAACGTTTGAAGGCAACGTGTTGACGCTGATCGACCTGGGGAAAGTGAATGAAGCACTGCTTAGCACGCGAGTTAAAATCACGGCGGAACAGCGCGACCGGAATCCTGCTTCTGCTGTGACGACACAGCAAGAAATAGCCGAAAACGATGTTCTTATCGATGCCGCCTGGAATGATTATTTTCCTCAGCGGGTGTCTGACGAGGTCGAAAGAGGTATCGCCGAAGAGTTCATCGCGTCGCTGGCGGTGCTGCGTGCGGGGATCGACGAGGTCAACGCAGCAATGATCGACAATGATTTCGACGCGGCCCGCAGCATCGCCACCACGACGTTACGGGCAGCCTACCCCCAAGTGCTCGATACGCTTCACGCGCTGATCGATCGTAACAGCGCCCAAGCAGCGTCGGCTCATCAGCAAACGTCCGAAGACTACGTATGGACGCGCAATATCGTCATCGGCGTGATCGCAGGGGCGGTGATCGTGGGCATTCTTTTAGCGATATGGCTGATTCGCGGCATTATGACCCCACTAGGCAAAGCGCAAGCGCTCGCAAACGCTATGGCGCAAGGCCAGCTGGATAACGCCATCAACATTACTTGCCAAGATGAGTTTGGCGACATGCTGAGGTCATTAAAGGCCATGGAGGTCAAGGTCTCACAGGTGGTGATGTCCGTTCGTCACAACGCCGAATCGGTGAATGGGGCGGCTGAAGAGATTGCTCATGGCACCGAAGACCTTAGCAGTCGGACGCAGCAGCAGGCGGCCAGCATCGAGGAGACTGCCGCCTCGATGGATGAAATTACATCCACCGTTAGGCAAAACGCAGACAACGCCTCCGAAGCCGAAAAGCTTGTTCACGCTGTGACGCAACAAGCCAATGCGGGCGGTGAAATCGCAAGTAACGCTGTGAATGCGATGGAAGGCATCAATGCGTCTAGCCGCAAGATTGCCGGTATCGTTGGTTTGATCGATCAAATCGCATTTCAAACCAATTTGTTGGCGCTCAATGCCTCGGTGGAAGCCGCCCGTGCGGGCGAGAATGGCCGTGGCTTTGCGGTGGTGGCTGGTGAGGTGCGAAACCTGGCGGGGCGCAGTGCCAACGCGGCGAAGGAGATCAAGCAACTGGTGGAAGAGAGTATCGATTTAGTTGGTAATGGGTCTACTCTCGTCAATCAGGCGGGCAAAGCGCTTGAAGATATCGTTATTGGCGTCCAGCGCGTCTCCTTATTGATGGGGGAGATCGCCACGGCCAGCCACGAGCAGTCTCAAGGCATCGATCAAGTCAATACGGCCGTCGCACAGTTGGACAGTGTGACCCAGCAAAATGCGAGCTTGGTGGAAGAGTCCAGCGCGGCGTGCCGCTCCCTTCAGATTCAAGCCGAGGCGCTGATGAAAGAAGTAGCGTTCTTCAAAGGGGGGGCTGCGGAGAAGCCTCAGGCCGCGTTACCCTCTAATTTTCAACGCCCCGTCGTCAAGCCGCTGGAGAAGACTCTTCGTCCGCCGTTGGCTACTCGCCAGGAGGCCGAGGACTGGGCCTCTTTCTAAGCTAAGCACATTATCTGGAAGCGCCCCAGCCGGGGCGCTTTTTTTATATGCCGCTGATGCTGTTGGCCATCCATCACGCTGCAATCACGGCCTCACACCACCGGCACCGTGCCGCCATCAATCACAAACTCCGTGCCCGTGATTGAGCCTGCCAGCGGCGAGGCCACGAACGCAATCAGGTTCGCCACTTCCGCCGGGGTAGAAGGCCTGCCCAGCGGGATGCCGCCCAGCGCGCCCATGATGATCTGCTTGCCGCCCTCGTAATCGGTGCCTGCCTGCTCGGCCAGCCGCTCCGCCAAGGCAACGGCGGCTTCCGTCTCGATCCAACCCGGCGAGACGCGCACCACCCGCACGCCTTGTGGAGAGACCTCCTTCGACAAACTCTTGCTATAGGTCGAGAGCGCCGCCTTAGCCGCCGCGTACGCGGTGGTGGATTCCGGCAAAGGCAGCTCCCGCTGAATAGAAGTCACGTGAACGATCACCCCTTCACCCTGGGCCAGCATGCCCGGCAGCAGGGCGCGGTCTAGCCGCACGGCGGGGAACAGGTTCAGGTTCAGCTCCTGTTGCCACTCGTCTTCACCCAGGGCCGCAAAGCCGCCCGCCGGGGCAGACGAGCCGCCCACCACATGCACGATGATATCCACACCGCCCATGCGCGCCTTCACGGCTTCTGCCACAGTGGCGCAGCCATCCACAGTGGTGAGATCGGCAGCGACGAACAGCTCTTCAGGTAGGGCAGCGGGGCGGTTGCGGGCAGTCGTCAGCACCTGCGCGCCCTCTTCACGAAACAGCGCCACCACCGCCGCGCCCGCGCCTTTACCGCCACCCGTGATCAATACGCGACGCCCACTAAGCTGCAGGTTCATGGGGTAATCTCCAAGCTTTGAATGCGTTCATCGGCCAGTTCGATATGGTGAAACAGCTGCACCGGGCTGCCAGGAAAATCGCCGGTCACGGTGGTGGTAATCACCATCTTGTCGCCATCGCGAGAGACGTCGGTGGGCTCCACGTGGTACTCAAACTGGCGGCGGGTGCCGCGTAACCAGGCACGAATGGCGGCAATGCCCTGGTGGGTTTGCCCTTCATCCACCACGCGGGCATCGGCGGTAAAGCACTCCGCCAGTGAGGCATCATCCGCGCCGTTGCTAATGGCGATATAGGTGGCAATGGGAGTAGAGAGTGACACGCTCATGGTAAGCCTTCCTCATGGTGGTTGCTGTACGAGGATCTTCTGCTTAGGCTTACCGATTATCAAGAACGCACAAAAAGGTAAGTGGCTTACCCATGAGAAGGATTTACACGCCCACTAGCGCGGCCAGCGGAGTGGAAGATGTATTAAAAATGCTGGAAGGGCGCTGGAAGCTGATTATTCTCTTCCACCTCTTCGACGGTAACGTGCAGCGCTACTCCGATTTTGAAAAGCTGATCCCCGGCATCTCGCAAAAGATGCTCGCCCAGCAGCTACGGCAACTGGAAGCCGATGGCATCGTGGCGCGCAAGGTGTACCCGCAAGTGCCGCCCAAAGTGGAGTACCGCCTAACCGAGTGGGGCCAAGCGCTCTGCCCTGCGCTGGATGCGCTGCTGAAATGGGCTGAGCAGAAAGAAGCGTTTCACCCCAGCGAACACGCGGACGATGCCAGCGCCTGAGCCTCGCCAGCGCCCACGGCGGCGCTACCCAAGGCGCTCGCCAGTCGCTAAGGCCGCTCTGGCTCAGTATCATCACCCGCTCATTCACCACAGAAGCCACTGCTTATGTCTTGCCCGCCATGCCCCCGCTGCCAGTCGGAATTCGTTTATCAGGACTAACGCCTGTTCATCTGCCCCGAATGCGCCCACGAATGGAACCCTGAAGAAGCCGCCGCCGAAGAGGCCGTTAACGTGGCGGATGCTAACGGCACGCCGCTTGCCGAAGGCGACAAGGTCACGCTGATCAAAGACCTCAAGGTGAAAGGCAGCTCCCAAGTGCTCAAGATCGGCACCAAAGCCGTCATCAAACGGCTAAAAGAGGGCAAAGACCACCAGCTAGACTGCAAAGTAGACGGCGCAGGCGACATGATGGTGACCGCGCAGTTTGTGAAAAAGGCTTGAAGCAGTCGTTCTGTCTTGTTAGCTGTACATGTTTGCGGGCAACGGCTAGACTTGTACCCTAAATAGTACATGTGAGGCGTGTATGAAAATCGTGTCTTTTACAGAAGCGAGGAATGGCTTGAAAGCTGTGCTGGATGGCGTCGTTAATGATGCGGATACCACCGTGATCACGCGCAGGGATGCTGAAGATGCCGTGGTGATGTCGCTGGATTATTACAATAGCCTAATGGAAACAGTGCACCTGCTTCGTTCGCCTAAAAATGCTGAACACCTTAACCGCTCAATAGCGCAATATCGTGCTGGCCAAACAAGCGCACGAGAGTTAATGGATGAGTAGTCAGCGACTGTTGTGTTGGACAGATGAATCTTGGAACGACTACGTCTATTGGCAAGCGCAGGATAAGAAAACCCTTAAGCGCATTAATAAGCTGATAAACGATGTAAAGCGCTCCCCCTTTGAGGGAATCGGCAAGCCAGAGCCCTTAAAAGAAAACCTAGCGGGCTTTTGGTCTCGGCGTATAGACGATACTCATCGGCTTGTTTATGCAGTCGATCACCACGCGATCACTGTCATTTCTTGCCGCTATCACTATTAGCCCGCAACTGAATCGGCCCCGAGAGTGAGCCAGCAGTGGGAGGTGACTTTAGCCCGCGACTGTGCCTGCACCCAGCCAGCCAAGGGACAAAAGTGACCAACAGCAAAGCCATCACCATCGCACTCGCCCAACTGCCCGTCACTAAAGCAGCGGTAGACGACAACCTACAAACGCACCTGGCCTACATAGAGCGCGCCGCCGCGCTGGGGGCCAACGTGGTGGCCTTTCCCGAACTCTCGCTCACCGGCTACGAGCTGCCGCTACTCAGCCAACTGGCCATGCCCCGCGACGATGCCACCTTTGCCGCCCTCACCGCCGCAGCCGTAGCCAATAACACGGTGGTAATCGCAGGCTGCCCACTGCACAACCCGAACGGCAAGCCCTACATCGCAGCGGTGATCTGCTTCCCCAACGGTGAACATACCTTCTACCTAAAACAGCACCTTCACGAAGGGGAAGAGGTTTACTGTGCCCCCGGCCATGAAAGTGGCCTGATCAACGTTAACGGCACCCGCATCGCCCTGGCCGTTTGCGCCGACTTCACCCACCCAAGCCACGCTGCCACCGCCGCTAAACAACAGGCGGACGTCTACCTCGCCAGCGCGCTGATTTCCCCTGGCGGTTATGCAAAAGATGCCGAGCTGCTCGCCGCCATCGCAAAGCGCCACCAACTGCCGGTACTGCTCGCCAACCACGTTTCCACCACGGGCGGCTGGCAAACCTGTGGCAATAGCGGTGGCTGGAACGCAGCGGGGGAGCTAATTGTTAAGGCTAACGGCACGGAACCTAGCTTAGTGCTGTGCCGCATTCATCACGGTGTTATAAGCGGTTACGTGGAAGTGATGACTCACCTACCTTCCAAAGCATCCATTACCGACTAAAAACTAATCACCTAAAGTAGGCTTAACCTAAATTAACTGCTAGTCTCGAAGCATTAGAGCAGACAATGCCGCAGGGACTACACGATGCAGAATGTCCGCATAACGCTTCACCCCAGCAAGCAGCGCATGCAAGTGCAGGTGGATGGCATTCTGCTAGCCGACTCCACCAATACGCTTGAACTCCGCGAACACGGCTACCCGCCGCGCCACTACTTCCCACGTAAAGACGTGCGAATGGACTTACTCACCGTTTCAGAAACGACCACTTACTGCCCGTTTAAAGGGCATACGGTGTATTTTTCGCTGGGTGGGCGACGGGATATTGCTTGGAGTTATGAGGAGCCGGTTGAGGGGATGGAAGCTATTGCGGATAGGGTGGCGTTTTATGGAGATGTAAACAAATGACGCTTTTCGAACCGCAGTGGACATGCCGGGAAATCCACCAGGCACGCGAGTTTTGGATATATAGCTTAACTTAAATTAATTGCTCAAAGAATCATAGACTTGTGAGAGTTTGGCAGGCTGCATTTGCCGGAAAAAAGTGCCAGCACGTTCATTCAATCATAAAGCGCGCCGTCTAATACGCTGTTAATGGTCAAAAGCAATGATTTCTGAATCACAATACTGGAAAAATGACCTACAGAAGAACGTCGAATTCTTCCACAACAAGCTTTATCAGACCACTTGGAGGGAAGCTTCCTTTGCTGCTTTAGAGAAAAGAGTAATGCTGTCTTGCTATATCGTTAGGAAGCTGGCAGAAGCTAATAAGATTACAAAAGATATTTTCGAATGCCAAGTGAAGTTGTATTCCTATAAAAATAAAGGGAAAACTGTAGATCTGCTAAATTGGCATCGAGTAGACGATTTATACGAAGTTGAGCAGCCTCAAGAAATAAAAAAACCGTTTTCATATGTTATTAATCAAATAATACATAGCTATACGTTTTTATTCGCTTTCAAGTCAAAAAGTAATATCGAAGGGATTCTGTTCAACTCGGATCGCAGCAAGAAGAGGGAACTATATATGCTAAAAATCGCGGATTTGATCGAATTACTATCTCCAATAGCACAGTGCTACATCGGGAGAACAATCATGCAAAGAAACAGTGATGGCGAAATGGTCGTGGTTCATAGTGAGTAAACCATTAACAAGGCCAAGCACATCGCCCGCAAAAAACGCGGGCTGGACCTCGCTATCGCTCGGGCCGTGTTGGCGGCGTTATACCAAAATGGAGATGGTCTATAAATGTATATATTGAAAAAAGATTTTGTAGATGAAAACACAGAGTCATATTGTGCAAAAGGCAAGAAGCTTTCTTCTGGAAAAGCGTATTTCCTACAAGACAAGAATGGAAAAATATACTTTGGTGGAAAGCAATGCGCCGAAATGCACGGAACCAACGATTTAAGCCAAGTCCCAGATCTTACTAAGTCATTAATTGCTCGACGCGAGGGGCACTCAAAAGGTGGTAGTGACACAGGCTCAGGTGGCGATCAAAATGATTTATCTAAACCCCAAGCAGTGGCTTATATGCTTCTAAGGGAAGAAAAACTTTCTGATTATGAGTTTAAAGGTAAGTCTTTGTCGTACGATGTGCTAAAAAAGTATTACAATGAATACAATAAAAATCATGATTTACCAGAAAGTGCTGTATCTCACATATTGAATATTGAAAAAAAAGTATCAAAAAATAATAAGAGATTGTCTCTCAAAAACCTTTCCACCTGTTATGCATATCAATACATTTTAGAAAGAACAATAGCATCATTGGACGCTAAAGATAATGCTGATGGAGTTTCATATGTCAGCGATTTGCTCAATGGAGAAAGCGGAATCAAGATGTATTGTAGTCTAACTAAAGAACAGATTTCTGGATTGTCAAAGTGGCTACAATTTTTACCGAAAGATTTGAGAGAATCTAGACTGAGAGATTTTGACCTATAAAAGTTATAAAAATAAAATTAACTACGCGCCTACGGCGTTGGACGCGCAAAAAAACGCGCGCCGGTTATTTGGGCGCTATACGATGATGAGGATAATTAAGATTAAGATCCGAAGCGGACAGCAAGATATGAACTGGAAAAAATGGTGAATTTTTATATTATGAAAAGTAAGTTATATACAAGATTAACAAAATAAAGGATTTCCCAATTGAAAATTTCTCATATTGATATTCAAAACTTCCGAAAATTAAAAACATGTCGAGTTGAAATTGAGGATAAAAGTACAATTTTTGTTGGTGCAAACAATAGCGGGAAAACCTCCGCTATGGATGCGCTAATTATGTTTTTGAAAAAATCAAAACGCCGAGAAATAAGCACTACTGATATAACATTATCTAATTGGGAAGCAATTAATAAAATTGCAAGAGACTGGGTTGCTAATGCTTCTGCAGAACCACCAAAGCCATCAGACCTATCTCTAAATATTTGGCGACCATTTTTACCAGCTATTGATGTTTGGCTTGAGGTAGATGAATTACAAATTCATTACGTTAGCCATATTCTGCCTACTTTAGATTGGGATGGTGGCTTGTTGGGTGTCAGGTTGATACTGGAGCCGAAAGAGCAAGAAACTCCAGAAGCCATTTATAATTCCTATATGGAAGCGTATTCAGCAGCCCAAGGAACGTTAGCAGCGCGCAAGAGTACAAAAGAAAATAAAGGTGCCAATGAATCTCTATCGACACTGGCGCTATGGCCTACGTCGATGCGTGATTTTTTGGATAGAAAGCTACAAGACTTTTTCTCTATTAATGCTTATGTGTTAGATCCAGCGCATGCACAATCGGATTTGCCTCAACCTTTTACAGAATTCATGGAACCACTTGAAGGCGACCCTTTTGATGGGCTGTTCAAAATCGACATCATTAACGCTCAAAGAGGGTTCTCTGATCCGAATTCAGGTGAGGGAACTGCCAACACCGATCGCCGCCTCTCCTCGCAATTAAGGCATTACTTTAATGAGCATCTGGACCCAAGCGAGCTACCGGACGCAAGTGATTTGGATGCACTTGAGGCCATGGAAGCTGCGAGAACAGCGTTCGATCAGAAATTGAAGAGTAGCTTTAGTGTCGCCATTGGCGAACTTGAAGGTCTGAATTACCCAGGGTTTAGTGACCCACAAATTTTACTGTCAAGTAAAGTGAAACCTGTTGAAGGTTTAAACCATGACTCAGCCGTTCAATTTAAAGTTGTTCGCAGTGAAGACCCATCGGTTAACGATCTATGCCTACCTGAAAAATACAACGGTTTAGGCTACCAAAACCTGATCTCTATGATTTTTAATCTGATCCGCTTTCGTGATGAATGGATGCGTGTTGGGAAAGTAGGTAAGCGGGTGAAAATTGGTAATACGCCTATAGAGCCTTTGCACTTAATGCTCATTGAAGAACCGGAAGCGCATCTACACGCACAAGTGCAGCAGGTTTTTATTAAGAAGGCATATAGCGTATTACGCAACCACTCTGAACTAGCTGAAAAACCTCAATTTTCTAGCCAGATGGTGGTGAGCACGCATTCTAGTCATATCGCGCATGAGACAGACTTTACTGGATTACGCTATTTCCGGAGAAAACTGCTGGCAAGCGGGCTAGAAATACCCTGCGCCTCAGTCGTAAGCATGAGCGTAATATTTGGTGGTGGGACTGAAACATCGAAGTTTGCGAGTCGCTACTTAAAAACGACACATTGCGACTTATTTTTTGCTGACGCTGCAATTCTTGTTGAGGGGCCGGTAGAGCGCATGGTGGTTCCTCACTTCATTAGAGAACATTATCCAGAGTTAGAGAGAAGCTATATATCTCTACTAGAAATAGGTGGTAGCCACGCGCATACATTGCGCCCGCTGATTAAAGCCTTAGGAATTCCCACGCTTGTGCTCACCGATCTTGATTCAATTAAAAAAGAATCTACTGGTAAAGCACAGCCGAAGAGAGGCCAAAGCCTTAGAACGGGGAATGATACATTAAAAAATTGGGCGCCAGCTAAAACCGCTTTAGATGAAGTCTTGGCAGCAACACCTCAGGAAAAAATAACTGACGAAGGATTGGTTCGGGTGGCGTATCCCTGCCTTACAAAGGTTCAATATCTCTCAGAAAAAGAAGACGCTATACCCTATACGTTTGAAGACGCTTTAGTTCTGGAAAATCTCACGCTCTTTAAAACGATGACGGATAGCAAAGGTCTTGTAAAGAAAATGGCCGTCGCTGTTAACAAAGCAACTCTCGATGAGGCCTGCAAGGATATGTTTGATGCTCTCGACAAGAATGCTAAGAAGGCTGAAATGGCTCTTGAATTGCTTTACACCACCGAGCCAAATTTACTTGAACCTCCCGCATATATTAAAGAAGGCCTTGATTGGCTTAATGCTATGTTAATCAATGACGCATCATTGGTAACGACTTCGTTAGTTATGCAGGAGGAAGAGTTATGACAGATGAAATCGACACAAAAGCTGTTGATGATGAAATCTATAGCTGTCTCGACCTCGACAAGCCTAAAAGCTTCTTTCTTTTTGCAGGCGCAGGATCAGGTAAAACTCGCTCATTGGTCGAAGTGCTAAAACGGTTTCGGGTAAATAATATCCATCGCTTACGAGCAAATGCACAACAAGTGGCAATTATCACTTATACCAATGCAGCCTGTGATGAAATTAAACGGCGACTAGAATTCGATCCAGCATTCAGTGTATCAACCATTCATAGCTTCGCTTGGGAGCTTGTTAAGTCACATACAACCGATATTAAAAACTTTCTTAGAGTACGCCTTCAAAAAGATATTTATGAACTTGAACTAGCGCAAAGCAAAGGGCGATCAGGTTCAAAGGCGGCTGAGGATAGGCCTAGACAAATAGCGTCTAAATGCAAACGGCTTGAGTCACTAAGTACAGTACGAAAATTTACCTACAACCCCAATGGGGAAAACTCTGGCAGAGACGCGCTTAATCATGCTGAGGTAATAGCATTAACGGCGGAATTACTCACAAGCCGTCCGCTTCTGCAAAAAATTTTGACACGTAAATTTCCAGTCTTGCTTGTAGATGAAAGCCAAGACACAAAAAAGGAATTAATCGAAGCGCTTTTTACAGTTCAGCGAATACATAAAGCTCAATTTTCACTTGGGCTTTTTGGCGACGTCATGCAGCGAATCTACATGGATGGCAAAGAGGATCTAGGGCTGGCATTACCTGATGATTGGGTGACCCCGAAGAAAATATACAATTACAGATGCTCGCGCCGAGTAGTTAAACTCATCAATAAAATTCGGCAGGATGTTGATAAAAACTCACAAGAACCTGTTAAAGAAAATGAAGGTTTAGTAAGGCTGTTTATTAAAGATGTTGGCCAGCCAATTGATAAAATGGAATTTGAAAATGTTGTTTGTCAAAAAATGTCTGAATTTACCAATGACATGCTTTGGGCCGATCCAAAAGAAAATAAGACTCTGACATTAGAGCACCATATGGCGGCTCAGCGTGGTGGATTTTCAAGTTTTTTCAGCGCTCTGTACGTCGATAAACTCAAAACTGGATTAATAGATGGAACTTTATCCAGCATTACTTTATTTTCTCAAAGGGTTCTGCCGCTAATTAATAGCCTAGAAATTAATAACCAATTTGCTGTATCTCGAATGCTGAGCAATCATTCTCCATTAATGATCAAGGAGAAATTTGAAAATAGTGAAAATCCTAAAGCCGAAATTAAAAAAGCGAAGGAAGCAGTAGATGCGCTTTACTCCTTATGGGAAAACGATTCGGACCCAACATTACAAAGCATTCTCAAAGAAATTTATCGCAGTGGTATATTTGAATTGCCCGATAGCCTAGCTACTATTGCAGGCAGACAGGAAAAAGACTTCGAATTATTCGAAGATGATGTTGATCCCATTATTGATGCTTGGGATAAGGCATTGGCGTCGCACTTTAGTGAATTCAAAGAATATGTGTATTACATCTCCGATAAATCCCGTTTTGGAACGCATCAGGGAATCAAAGGGCTCGAATTCCCGCGCGTAATAGTGGTTCTTGATGATGAAGATGCCGGTGGTAATTTTTTTAGTTATGAAAAGTTATTCGGCGTGAAGGCCCCGACAAAATCAGACATTGAGAATCAAGAAAAAGGTAAAGAAACCAGTATCGATCGCACTAGACGTTTATTTTATGTGACTTGCAGTAGAGCAGAAGAAAGTCTGGCGATCATTGCTTACACCAGTGAGCCTATTAAAGTGAAGGAAAATGCTTTAAGACAAAAATGGTTTGCGGAAGAGGAAATTGTCACATTGTAGTATCAATATTTATCTTCACCTCAGCTTCTTTTTAAGAGGATTCAACTTTGGCTATTGGTTGGATGTGAACATAGAGATCACGTATCAAAATTTGCTGCACGCGGATAAATTACTCGCTGCGCTCGCCATTTACTGGTGAGCAAAGCGTTATATCAGCACTATCTCAAAAACTGCTCTTAGTCGAAAACCGACACTACCAGCGCTGGTGGTGTCGGTTTCAATCAACCCCCAACCCCACTAACCCTAACCACCTCCCTCACCACCGCCTCATGCAACACCCCGCGCTTGGCTTCCACCACCGTGAGCCATTCGCGGGCGCGGGTGATGCCGGTGTATACCAGCTCGCGGGTCAGAATGGGGTTTAGCGTGGGCGGTAGCAGTAGGGCGGTGTGCAGGAACTCCGAGCCTTGGGATTTGTGAACCGTCATCGCAAACACGGTTTCCACCGCGTGCAGGCGGGAAGGCAGCACCCAGCGGATGGGTTTTTCGGTGTCGCTAGTGGGGAAGGCGACTCTTAATAGCTTCTGCTGCGGATTGCGCGGGTCGGGCACGGCCAGGGTGATGCCGATATCGCCGTTCATCAGTTTCAGGCCGTAGTCGTTTTTGGTCACCAGTACCGGGCGGCCTTCATACCAGCCTTTCTCCAACGTGTAATCGCTGCCGTATAGCAGCTTTTCGCTACGTAGCGTGCTGGCGATGCGCTGGTTTAACCCTTCTACTCCCCAGGGGCCTTTGCGCAGCGCGCACAGCAGTTGGAAGTGGCTGTAGGCGCTGAGCACCTCGCTGGCCCAGGCGTCAAAAGCGGTTTGGTTACCCTCGAACGACTCCCCTCGTGGGCGCTGAGCTTGCAGCACGTTTAAATAGTGGTGGTAGCCAGTGGGCGGGGCGATGGGCTGGCCTTCGTGGTCGGTGCGGCCTTCGCCGTTGCCCGCAAAGCCGTTGGGGCTGCCGTGAATTACCAGCTTATCCAGCGCGGTGCCGTCATTCATCACCAAATGGTGAATATCCGGGTAGCCGTGGCGCAGCACGGCGGTGACGGCCTGCTGTTTTTCCCGCTCGCTTTGCGCATGGCCCGGCTGGTTAATGGCTTTTGCCAGCTGGCCGATGCCGCTGTGTTCATTGAAGCGGTGGCTAACCCGCAGCATGGTAATGGCTTGGTCGAGCGGTTGGCCTGCGGGGTCGATGAACTCGGCTGGCAGCGGCTGGCCGGTGGCCTGGGCTAGCCATTCGGCGGTGGCCGGGGTGTAGTGGGCGGCGTCGGCGCGGCGGCATAGGTCGCCGAGTACCGAGCCTGCCTCTACTGAGGCGAGCTGGTCTTTATCCCCCAGCAGAATGCACTGGGCGTGGGCGGGGAGGGCGCTGAGGGTGGCGGCCATCATTTCAATATCCACCATCGAGGCTTCGTCGATCACCAGCACATCCAGCGCCAGCGGGTTGGCAGCGCTGTGGCGGAAGTGGCGGGTGTCGGGGCGTGCGCCGAGCAGGCGGTGGAGGGTGGTGACTTCCGTGGGAATCGCGATCTCGCTGGCTGCCGCCGCAGGTGAGTGTTCACTGAGTAGCGTTGCCAACTCAGCGAGCGGTAACGCATTCACCTGCCCCGCAATAGATTCGTTCAAGCGGGCGGCGGCTTTGCCGGTGGGGGCGGCTAGGCGGATGCGCAGCGGCTGGCTGGGCTGCTGGGCCAGTTGCAGGGTTTGCAGCAGGGCGAGCAGGCGGACAACGGTGGTAGTTTTGCCGGTGCCGGGGCCGCCGGTAATAATGCCGAAGCGGCTGCGGGCGGCCAGGGCGCAGGCGGTTTTTTGCCAGTCTAGGCCGCTGCTTTGCTTGAACAGTATGTTCAGGGCTTGGGGGAGTAACCCAGGGTGACTGGCGTCACCCGTCGCCCAATGAATTGGCCTCCCACGTTGGCCTTCTGTGCTCGTGCTTTCTGTGTCGGTTGCTTCCAGGCGGGCGGCGATGTGTTGGTGCAGGCTTTGCTCGTACTGCCAGTAGCGGCGCAGGTAGAGCCGCGTGTTGGGGGAGCCGCTGGCTGAGTGAGTGGTCACTACGACCAGCGGCGTGTTGCCGGGGCCTTCGCTGGTGAGCAGCGGGTGGTGCAAGGCGGCTTGCCATTCGCTGAGCGTGAGCGTGGCCAGCACGTCGCTGGGTAGCAGCGGCGGGTCGGTGAGGTCGTCCCCTTCGGGTGGTAGCGAAAGGGCGAAATCCGGCGCGTTGAGCGTGGCGTTAATATCCAGGCATACGTGGCCGCGGCCTAGCTGGTGGCTGGCAAGTGCTGCCGCCAGTAGCAGCAGCGTGGGGGCGTCCGGGGCTTCACTGGCGAGAAAGCGCACCAGGGCGCGGTCTAAATCCCGCAGCCAGCCCCGCGCTACCCAGCGTTCGCACAGGGCCAGCAGTTCCGGGGTGCTGCTGAGTGCCGGGTGGGCGCTGGCGGCATCGCCGGACATATCGAAGGTGTGGGTGTCGTGCTGGCGGCTCATGCCGTGGCCTCCTGCTGGGTGGCGTGTGGCTCGCCTGCAAACAGGCTGTCCAGGGCTTCGATGAGTTTAACCGGGGCGGGTTCGCCTACTACGCCGCGCCCAAGGCTGCGGCTGCCGCGTAAAAATACCGTCATCGAACCGCCCAAGTGCTGGTGCGGGTCGTAATCCGGCAGGCGCGCTTTTAACAGCCGGTGCATGGCGAGTAAGTAGAGCGCGGCCTGTAGGTCGTAGCGTTTGGCGAGCAGCGCGTGGCGTAAGGCCTCGGGTTCGTAGGCGCTGTCGTTGGGGCCTAGGTAGTTCGATTTCCAGTCCAGCACGTAAAAGCGCCCCTGGTGCTCGAAGGCCAGGTCAATGAAGCCTTTCAGCATGCCGTGCAGGGTGTCGGCATCCAGCGCGGGGCGCTCTACCCCTGGTAGTAAGTGCTTGCTTACCAGCGCATCGATGGCTTGGGTGTTCACCCGCTTGGCGGCAAACCAGAACTCTAGCTCTACCTGATAGCTTTCTAACTCATTCAGCGCCACGCTTTGCGGGGTGGGCGCGGCCAGCGGTAGCGGCGTGGTGAGCAGGGCGCTTAGCCAGCCCGCCAGCGGTTCTTGCCATGCCTGCCAGCCGCGTAGCTGCACTCGCCGCCACAACATGTCGTTGAGGGCGTCCATATCGTTGGCGGCGGTATTAAAGCCTTGCTTGCCCGCCCACTCCAGCAGCCCGTGCAGAAAGGTGCCGGGGCCAGGGCCACGGGGGAATTTGTGCAGGTGATATGCTTCCGGTTGAGATAGATCCCGAGGTTCATCCAGCACTTCGAAGGCGGTGGCTTCTTGGGCGGTGGTGGGTTCCAGCGGTGGCAGTACCGGGGCGGTGAGCGTGCCGGAAAGCCGCAGCGCGGAGTAGCTGGCAATCCACCAGTGCTCTTTGGCGGGGCGGGTGGGCGTGCGGGCGTGGCCCAGCGCACTGCTTTGCTCCACGGTAGCAACGCGCTCTGCGGTGGGCGCGGGTGGTTGGTGAATCTGTATCTCGCTGCCTTCCACCAGCTCACCAAGCGCGTTATTGAGCGCCTCCGGTGAAAGGGCATTGCCGCCTTTTAGCAGGTAGCCCAGCGCGCTGTTCTCCAGGCCTTTCAGCGGGGCCAGCCCCAGCCAGGTGGCGTGGCGGGCGCGGGTAAGCGCCACGTAGAGTTTGCGCAGATCTTCCCCCAGCCGTTCGCGGTCGGCGGTGGCGAGTATCGCGTCATCCGCTTCTAGGCTGAGCTGTAGATTGCCCTCGCCGTCGTGCCAGCGCAGCGGTACGTCCTCGGCTTTGACCGGGCGGTGGTTGGCGATGAAGGGCAGGAATACCAGCGGGTACTCCAGCCCTTTGGATTTGTGGATGGTGACCACCTTGACCAAATCTGCGTCGCTCTCCAGGCGCAGTTTGTGGCTGTCGCCGTGGCTTTCCGGGTCGGCAATGGCGTCAAACAAAAAGCGAATCAGCGCGTGCTCGCCGTCCAGTTCGGCGCTGGCCTGCTGCAGCAGCTCGCCCAGGTGCAGCAGGTCGGTGAGCAAGCGCTCACCCTCTTCAAACTCCGCCAGCAGACGGGCGGGAATATCAAAATCCACCATCATGCGGCGCACCAGCGGCAGCACGCCCTGGCGCTGCCACAGGCGGTGGTAGTGGCTGAACTGCTCTACCCGCGCTTCCCAGGCCAGCTCGTTTTGCTGCAGGTGGTCCAGCTCCGCCAGGCTTAGCCCTAGCACCGGCGTGGCCAGCGCGGCGCGCAGGTGCGCTTCGGCCTGGCGGGAGCTAGCCAGCGGCTCGGCGCAGGCGCGCAGCCAGCGCTCTACCTGGGCGGCCATGGGCGAGCTAAACACCTTATCGTGATCAGAGAGATACACGCTCTTCACCCCACGGCTGGCAAGCGCTTGGCGAATGGCGCGGGCTTCCTGCAGGCCGTTCACCAGTACCGCCATATCGGAAGGTTTGAGCGGGGTGAGCGCGTCGTCGGTTTGAAAGCCGCTCTCGCCTTTCTGCCCTGCGCTGAGCAGTTCTGCCATGAAAGAGGCGCAGCGTTCGGCCATCTCGGTTTGGTAGGCAGTTTTGGAAAGCGGCTCGTCGGCTTCCAGCGGCCAGAGCGTCATGGCGGGCAGCGGCTGGCCTTGGTGAACAAGCTGTTCATTTCGGCCTTTGGCCTCTACCGGCAGAAACGGCAGCGGGTTGTCGCCGTCTTCTTCGCGGAACAGAAACGCCCCGGCCGGGTGCTCATCGGCGTAGCGGAAGCAGTGGTTCACCGCCTCTACCATGGCGCGGCTGGAGCGATAGTTGGTGCCCAGCGTCACGTGGCGGCCAGCGGTATCTTCGCGGGCTTTTAAGTAGGTGAAGATATCCGCGCCGCGAAAGGCGTAAATGGCCTGTTTGGGGTCGCCGATCAGCAGCATGGCGGCGTCTCGGCGGGGCTTGGCGACCTCATACACCGCGTTGAAAATGCGGTACTGGATGGGGTCGGTGTCTTGGAATTCGTCGATCAGCGCCACGGGGAACTGGCGCAGTATCTGCGCGGCCAGGGCCTCTTTGTTGGGGCCTTGCAGGGCGCGGTCCAAGTGGGTGAGCAGGTCGTTGGGCCCCATTTCGGCGCGTCGCTCTTGCTCCCGCTCCAGGCGTACTTTGCACCACTGCACGGCGTGAATCAGCAAGTCGTTACGCGGTTCGGGCAGGGCGTTCAGTGCGGCGGGCAGCTCGGCCAGCGCTTCCCAGGCGGCGGGGCAAGGGGGCGCGCCCTCTTTCCATATCTCGGCCATGCCGTCTGGGGTGAGGCGTTTCCAGGCGGCATCGGTGAGTGCGGGGCGGGTGGCGTCGCTGTCGCACCACTCCCGCAGCGCGCCTAGCCAGTTGGCACGGCTTTTGGCGTTGAAGCTTTGGCCTTTGAAGGCTTTGCGTTTGGCGGCGTCTTCTAGTGCGGGCACTAGGTCATCCAGCCACGCAGGCCAGGGGGCTTTTAGCTCGGCTAGGCGTGCGCTGCGCTCGGCTTGGGCGGCGCTTAGGGTTTGCTCGGGGGCGGGGCGGGGGCTGCCTAGGGCCTCGCTTTCGGCCAGTAGTTTGCGCACCTGCCCGTGGAGCTGGTCCGGCGACTTCCAGTAGCCGGTAATGCTGCCCAGCGCCTCGGCGTCCAGCGGGTAGTAGAAGGTGCGCCAGTAGTCGCGCACTACCTCTTGCTCCAGCTCTTGCTGGTCGTTTTCCAAATTGAGCGAGAACAGGCTGCCGCTATCGAAGGCGTGCTCCCGCAACATGCGGTAGCACCAGCTATGGATGGTGGAAACGGCGGCTTCGTCCATCCACTCAGCGGCCAGCTCTAAGCGGCGGGCGCAGGCGGGCCAAGTGGCCTCGGGGTATTGGCTGCGCAGTGCTAGCAGAAGTGAGTCTTCACCCTGATGCCGAAACACCGCCGCTGCTTCCACCAGCCGATGACGGATACGTTCGCGTAATTCTTGCGTGGCGGCGTTGGTGAACGTGACCACCAGGATTTCCGGCGGGGTGAGCGGGCGTACGAAGGCGGTGTCGTCTTCACTGTGCTGCCCGCCCAGCACCAAGCGCACATACAGCAGCGCAATGGTGAAGGTTTTCCCTGTGCCCGCGCTGGCTTCAATCAAACGGCTGCCGTGAAGCGGTAGCGTCAGCGGGTTCAGCGGGGCGGGCTGGCTCATTCTCATTCTCCGAACATCACGGCAGGCGGAAAGCAAAGCGCCTTTGGCGGGTAGCCAAAGGCACCGGCACTATATCGCGTTGCCAAGAGCTGGGCAAAAGAGCAAAGCAGCGTTAGAGGCTGGTTTGAAAGACGGTATCGAATTCGTTGTAAACAGGTAGGCACGCTCGGCTTCCATGGCCGTAAGCCACAGTAAACAGGGGTTAGGCTGTGAGGTATCGTCGCCAACTGGTAATCTAGCGGGCTAGCCGCTCTTGGCGATCTGTTGATGCTGGTGAAGGGATCTCATGCTGACCTCGCTTCTGGATAACGATTTTTACAAGATCACGATGCAGAACGCCGTGATTAAACGCTTCCCCTATGCCCATGCCCGCTACGCGTTTATCAATCGCGGCGAGCATGCGTTTCCTGAGGGCTTTGGTGAGGCGCTGCGTGGTGAAGTGGATCGCATGGCGACGCTGCGCTTGTCGGATGAAGAGAAGCGCTACCTGCAAACCACCTGCCCTTATCTAGACCCCACCTATCTCGATTTTCTGGCGGGCTTTCGTTACGACCCCAGCGAAGTGACGATCGAGCAGCAGGGCAGCGAGCTCTCGGTGGTGATGGAAGGCCCCTGGTACCGCACCATCTTGTGGGAAGTGCCGCTGATGGCGCTGATCAGCGAGCTTTGGTACCAACTGCGTGGCGTGAGCGTGTCGGAAGATGACGAAGCGCTCATCGAGCAGCGTACGCGGGAGAAAATTGAGCTGTACCGCCAGCACGGACTGAAGATTGCCGAGTTCGGCACCCGCCGGCGTTTCTCGTTTGCGGTGCACGACCGAGTCGTCAAAGCACTGCGCCACTACGGCGGCGAGGCGTTTAGCGGCACCAGCAACGTGCTGCTGGCCATGCGCCACGGGGTGAAGCCCATCGGCACCCACGCCCATGAGTGGTTTATGTTCCACGGCGCTCGCTTTGGTTTCAAAATGGCCAACAGTTTGGCGCTGGAGCACTGGGTGGACGTGTACCGGGGAGATCTGGGCATCGCGCTGACCGATACGTTTACTACCCGCGCCTTTTTCGAGAGCTTCGATAAGAAGTTCGCCAAGCTGTTCGACGGCGTGCGCCACGATAGCGGCGACCCGATTGAATTTGCCGATGCCACCATTGCCCACTACCAGCGCCTGGGCATTAACCCGCTGAGCAAAACCATCATCTTCTCCGATGCCCTCACGCCTGAAAAAGTGGAGCGCATCCGCGCCTTCTGCCAAGGGCGGATTGGCATGGCCTTCGGCATTGGCACCAACTTTACCAACGATATTGGCGTGGCGCCCATGAACATGGTGATCAAAATGGTCGAGGCCCGCCCCGAAGGGCAGGGCTGGCTGCCAGTGGTGAAGCTGTCCGATGTGCCCACTAAGAACACCGGCGACCCGGAGATGATTGCGTTGGCGAAGCGCATTTTATCGCTGGGTGGAAAGGGGGATGAAAGCCCGCTGATCTGACGCTGCCCGAATCAGCCGCATGCTAAACTGCTTTTCATATCGCTGTTTTTTGTTCTGGAGGCCGCCGTGCAGGATGCCCATCGCCGTAAGCTACCCATCGGGATTCAGACGTTCTCGGATATCCGTGAGGGCGACTATTACTACGTCGATAAAACCCCGCATATCGAGCGCTTGGTTAACCAGAACAAATACTACTTTCTCTCGCGGCCGCGCCGCTTTGGTAAAAGCCTGTTGCTGGATACGCTGCGCTGCTTGTTCGAGGGCCGCCAGGCGCTGTTTGAAGGGCTCTATATTCACGATCAGTGGGACTGGCAACAGCGTTACCCGGTCATTCGTATCAGCTTTGCCGATGGCGTCATGCAGAGCCGTGAAGGGCTGGATGAACGTATCCGTGAGCAGCTTCGGGTTCAGCGCGAGCGGCTGGGCATTACTCAATACCATGAAGCCGATATTCCCGGCGAGTTTTCCGCCCTTATTCGCATTGCCCACCAGCAATACGGCCAACGGGTGGTGGTGCTGATCGATGAATACGACAAGCCGATTCTGGATAACATTCTGGAACCTGAGCGTGCTCGGGAGGTGCGCGAAGGGCTGAAAAACCTCTACAGCGTGCTGAAAGACGCCGATCCTCATTTGCACTTCGTGCTGCTCACCGGGGTTTCCAAGTTCAGTAAGGTGAGCTTGTTTTCGGGGTTGAACAATCTGCGCGATATTACCCTGTCTCCCGACTATACGACCATTTGTGGCTACACCGATGAGAACATCGATACGGTGTTCGCGCCAGAGCTACCCGGCCTGGATCGTGAGGAGATTCGCCAGTGGTATAACGGCTACCGCTGGGGTGGCCGTGAGGTAGAGTCCGTCTATAACCCCTTCGATGTGCTGCTGCTGTTCCAGGAGCAAGAATTTGGCCCTTACTGGTTCGAGTCTGCTACGCCGACGTTTCTGGTCGATCTTCTCAAGCAGCGGGGGGTATTTACGCCTTCGTTAGACCACTGGGAAACCGAGTATGAACTGCTCAGCCAGTTCGACGTCGACCACATAAGTACCGAGGGCTTGTTATTTCAAACCGGCTACCTGACCATCCAGCAGGTAGAGGAGCCGCTGTTGGGATACCGCCAGTACACGCTGGGCTTTCCTAATCGTGAAGTCGAAACCAGCCTCAACCACGCCTTGCTGCCATCGCTGGGGGTCGAAAATGCCCCACGCGAACGCAGGACGCTGTTCCGCCATTTAAGCCAGCATGATCTTGTCGGGCTAGAAGCGCATCTAAAGGCGCTCTATGCCGGACTCCCTCACGACTGGTATCGTAACAACCCGATTGCTCGCTACGAAGGCCATACTGTCTCGAAGGTCTATGCCAGCGTGTTCTACAGCCACTTCGCGGCCCTGGGTCTGGATGTGACGGTGGAAGATGCCAGCCACCACGGCAAGGTAGATATGAGCGTGGATTTTGGTGGGCATATCTACCTGTTCGAGTTCAAAGTGGTGGAGCAACTGCCGGAAGGTGAGGCGCTGGCTCAAATCAAACACAAAGGGTATGCGGACAAGTACCGCGCCTCTGGCAAGCCCATACACCTGATCGGCGTCGAGTTTTCCAGTGCCAAACGCCAGATTGTGGCGTTCGATGTGGAAACGCTCGACGCTATGTAACACCCACGCTGGTTTACCCTTTGACCGCCTGATGAAGCGGCGCGTAGAGCGCTTCTGTGAGCGTGGCAAAGGTGTGCCCGTTGGCTTGCTCGAAGAACAGGCGCTCGAAGCGGGGCCACTGGCGGCTTAAATACGCGCTTTGGGCTACTTCACCGGTTTGGTAGCGGCCGCCTTCATAGGCGCTTTCGGCGGCGGCGTAGGCGTCGCTGTCTCGGCCTTTTTCTTGCGCCATATCCGGCGTGCCTTGCTTACTTAGCCAAGCAAACGCGGCTTGCGGTGCAAGCGGCAGCGGGGTTTCTAGGCCCGCTTGCCACGCGGCTAGCTGGGTTTCCAAGTGCTGGCGAGCGGTCTCGGCATCCACCGGCGCTAACGTGACATGCCCCGCTTTGGAGAGCAGTTGCGTCGTCATCGGGCCATCCAGGTTGCCAGCTAGGTGCGCAACCCAAGGGTGCAGCAGGTGGCTCCAGCGGTACTGGCCGCGCCCGCTGCCTTGGCTAATCAGGCTGCTACTGAGTAGCAGCAGGCGGCAGCGGTGGCCTGCTTCGTCCTGGCGCAGCTCGCCCAAGGGTTCTTCCAGCGTGAGGCCGTGGGCTTCGAAGTGAATCATGGTGTCGGGCAGGGTATGCGGCCACGCGTCTAACGCGTCTTCGTAGGCGTTGAAAAGCGCCTCCATGGGTTCGGCGAGTGCCGCGCGCATGCGTTCGCCGAACGCGCCCATGGCCAGCACGCCTTGGCCTTGAAAGCGCTCCAACGCGTCATGCAATGCTTGCATGCGAGGCTGGCCGTTATCCACCGCGTGGCGCTGGGCGGCAATTAGCTGGTCTTGGAGCTGCCAGTTTTGCAGGCCATCCAGGGCGAAGGGCTCGGCGTCCAGCTCGGCGATGGCTTCCTGCTCGAAATAGACCCCCAAGCGAGTATTGAAGAAGCTGCGCACCGGCTCGCGTAGAAAGCTGCCTAGCTGCCCAAGCGAGAGGCTGGTGGGGGCGTTTTCCGGGGCTGGCAGCGTGCGGCTAGCGGCGGGTGGCGTGCGCGGGGCGTGCACCTCGCGCCATTCGTGGGCGTAGGTGAACAGCCGGCTTGCTGGGCTGTTGAAGTAAGCGCGGCTGAAAGGCTGCAGCGGATGCTCGGTGGTGAGTGTTTCCAGCAGCGGCGCGCCGTTTTCCGTTTGCCAGCCGGCTTCTAAGTGGTCGCGCAGTTGGCCCACCAGCACCGAGGGTGGCAGCGGCGTGTTATCAATCTGGCTGCGGCCGACCCAGCTCACGTAGAGCTGGTCGCGGGCGGAGAGCAGCGCTTCCAGAAACAGGTAGCGGTCGTCTTCCCTGCGGGAGCGGTCGCCGGGGCGGTAGTCGCTGCCCATTAGGTCGAAATCCAGCGGCGGCTGGGAGCGGGGGTACTCGCCGTCGTTCATGCCTAGCAGGCACACCCGCTTGAAGGGAATGGCGCGCATGGGCATCAGCGTGGCGAAGTTGACCGCTCCGGCCAAGAAGCGTTGGGAAAGGCTGTGCTCATCAATCTGCGCCAGCCAGTGCTCCCGTACCATAGAGAGCGGCAGCGGGTCGTTGAGTTCGGCTTCCCGGCTGCTTTCCAGCATCTGCTGCAAGCCGCTCTCCAGCTTGGTGAGCATGATGCTCTCTTGGGCGTCGTCGGTAAGAAAGAAGGTTTCCAGCAGCTCCCGTAGCCGCGCTACCCAAGTAGCGGCATCGGTGGGTTGGCAGAAAGCTTCCCAAGTGGCTTCGAGCTTCTCCAGCAGCGTCGCCAGCGGCCCCGCTAAGCCCGCCTCCAGCCCGCCAATATCATCAAACGGTTCGATGCCTTGCCACGCGTGGCCGTCGCCCACGGTGTAGCCCAACAGCAATCGGCGCAGGCCGAATGCCCAGGTGTTTTGGCTCAGCCCGCCGGGCAGTTCCAGCCGCTGGCGCTGCTTGGCGTTGAGCCCCCAGCGGATGCCCGCGCCTTCCATCCAGCGCTCCAGCACCGGCAGGTCGCGCTCTTCTAGGCCGAAGCGCTGGCGGAGGGCGGGGACATCCAGCAGGTCGAGTAAATCGCTCACCGACAGGCGCAGCTCCGGCAGCCGTAGCAGCTTTTCCAACGCAATCATCAGCGGCAGGCGGTGGCGGCTGGCTTGGTCGGAGAGCGTGTAGGGAATGTGCCGCGGGTCGTCGGTGGGCAGCTGGCCAAACACCGCTTCGATGTGCGGCGCGTAGCGGTCGATATCCGGCACCATGACGATGATGTCCCGTGGGCGCAAGTGCGGGTCGGCGCTGAAGGCGGCCAGCAGCTGGTCGTGGAGAATCTCCACTTCCCGCTGGGGGCCGTGGGCGATATGGAACACGATGGAGTCATCGGAAGCGGGCAGTGCGGGCCAGTGGCCTTGCGTTTCCGCCACGGGGCGCAGCTCGCGGATGTCGTCTTGCAGCTGGCTGAGCAGGCAGTGGCGATCCTCGCCGCTGAACGGCTCGAACATATCGATGCGCAGTGCCTGCTGCTCGAATAGAGTTTGGTAGTTGCCCGCGTCGTCGTGCTCATCGAGCAGGCGCAGGTAGTCGCGGCCCTGCTTGCCCCAGGCGGCTAGCAGCGGCTGGGCGTGCAGGTGCAGGGCGTCATCGGCATCGCCAGTGCCCAGTACATCCAGCGCTTCGGGCATGCCGGTTTTGCGCCGCTGGCGGTAGCGCTGGGCGCGCAGCAGGTCTTTGTGCTCGATGATATCCGCCCAGTAGAACTGGCAGGGGTTGTGAACGCACAGCACGATTTGGCAGCAGCGGGAGAGCGCCGCCAGCGCTTCCAGGGTTTGCTGGGGCAGCGATGAAATACCGAAGATGATCAGCCGACGAGGCAGCCCCGGCGGGCAGTCTTGGCCTTCCAGGTGCTCGGTGGCCTTCAAGAAACGCTGGTGAACCTGGGCGCGGCTGCTGTTCAATCCGGCATCGCCTTGGGTGGCGGCCACATCGTCCCGCAGGATGCGCCAGAGTGCGGGCTGCCAGCGCTGGTGCTCTTCCAGCGGGCGGTGCTCGCCTCTGGCGGTAATTAGCACATCGTGGCCGTTAGCCCAGGCGTCCAGCCAGTCGGCGCGGTAGACCTGGTACTGGTCGAAGAGATCCGCCAGCCGCTCGGCTAATTGGTAATGCTTGCGCTGGTCGCGGTCAATTTCTAGAAACTGCGCCAGCGGCTCAAACACCGGCTGCCCGGCCAGGGTAGGCAGCAGGCGCAGCAGCCGCCATACCAAGCGCGATTTATCGAACGGCGAGGTTTCCGGCACGGCATCGGCGTTTTGCGATACGTGAGTGAGCACCGTGCGGTAGGCCTGCCATAGAAACCGCGCGGGCAGCATCACCTCTAGCGCCGCCGCAATGCCCGCGCCGCCATTCTTGGGTTCTTCCGCCAACGCCAGTTTCAGCCACTGCCCAATACCGTTGCTCTGCACCAGAATGGTTTCGTTCTCCAACGGCCCCAACGGCTGGCGGCGCATCCACTCCACCGCCAAACCGCGTAAATCTTCCAAGCGGTTAGCATGTACCACCATAAAACCGGGGGGGAGCGAAGTGGGGGAGAACAAAGCATTGGCAGGCATACGGCGGCGTTCCTTCACGGCAATCAGCATCACGGGTAGCGGTGACGCTATGGTGCCATAAGTTGGGGGTACTCGCGTGTATCTGGAGTAGGAACTTTTATGTACGTTGGGTTATCATAAAAGATAACTTGAGCGGGGTTATGCTATGGAGTGGCAGGTTGAGTTTTATCCAGGTGTCGAGCAAGAAATTTTAAGTATGCCGCCCAAAATACAGGCCAGAATGCTCCGGTTACTGGAGATGGTAGAGACTCATGGCGCTAACCTTGGGCCACCACACACGGAATCGATGGGCGACGGTTTGTTTGAAATTAGGGCAAAGGCAAAAGAGGGAATTGGCCGTTCTCTGTTTTGTTATGTGCATGGGAAACATATTGTCGTTCTTCATGCGTTCGTCAAAAAAAGCCAAAAAACGCCGCGTCAGGCGTTAACGTTAGCGCGGACAAGACAGCGCGAGGTGCAGTCATAATGAACTTAAAGGCACTAAAAGAGCAGGCGCTTCAAAACCCTGAAGTAGAGGCGGAGTATGAGCGTTTGGCACCGGAGTTTGCCTTGGCTTCCACACTGATTTCTATGCGCCAGCGTGCCGGGTTGACCCAAGAAGAGCTTGCCAAACGCTTGGATACACAAAAAAGTAACATTAGCCGCTTGGAGCGGGGAAGCAGTAACCCCGGCTGGAAAACATTACAGCGCTATGCACACGCCTGTGGTTTTGAGCTGACGGTACATGTTGAACAACAAAAACAGCCAGCCCATTAAGCAGTCAACGCGCTGCAATATTGGAACTCTCCTTGCGTCATCGGCTTACCGCCGCCAAGCTGTGCCCTTTGCCATGCAATTGAGAGGAGTCCGTGATGACCGAGCCGACCAACCATAATACCCGCCGCCACTCTGCCCAAGTGGTGGATGGCCCCGGTAAAGCGGCTAGCCGCGCCATGCTGCGCGCCGTGGGCTTCAACGATGACGATTTTCAAAAGCCTCAGGTAGGTATCGCGTCTACCTGGAGTATGGTGACGCCGTGTAATAGCCATATTGGTGAGCTGGCGGAGCTTGCTCGGGATGGGGCCGATGCCGCCGGTGGCAAAGGCGTGGTGTTCAATACCATTACCATTTCTGATGGCATTGCCAACGGCACCGAAGGTATGAAGTACTCGCTGGTCTCGCGGGAAGTGATTGCCGACTCCATCGAAACCGTGGCGGGCTGCGAAGGCTTTGATGGTTTGGTGGCGATTGGCGGCTGCGATAAGAACATGCCGGGCTGCGTGATGGGGCTGGCACGGCTCGATCGCCCCAGCGTGTTCGTTTATGGCGGTACCATCATGCCCGGCAAGGGCCACACCGATATTGTCTCGGTGTTCGAGGCGATGGGCGCCCACTCCCGTGGCGACATCGACCTGATCGAGCTGAAAAACATCGAAGAGACCGCCATTCCTGGCCCTGGCTCCTGTGGGGGCATGTACACCGCCAACACCATGGCTTCGGCCATTGAGGCGCTGGGCATGAGCTTGCCGGGAAGCTCGGCGCAGAATGCCATCTCCCAAGAGAAACGCGACGACTGCAAAGCCGCTGGCGAAGCCGTGCTGGCGCTGCTGGCGCAAGACATCAAGCCCTCCGATATCATGACCCGCGAGGCGTTCGAGAACGCCGTGACTGTGGTGATTGCCCTGGGTGGCTCCACCAATGCGGTGCTGCACCTGATTGGCATGGCGCGCACCATCGGTGTCGAGCTGACCCTGGCGGACTTCACCGAGATCGGTAAGCGCGTGCCGGTACTGGCCGACCTGCGCCCCAGCGGCCACTACATGATGAGCGAGCTGGTGGCGATTGGCGGCATTCAGCCACTGATGAGAATCCTGCTGGATGCTGGGCTGCTTAACGGCAACTGTTTAACGGTGACCGGTAAAACGCTGGCGGAAAACCTCGCCAACGTCGAGCCGTACCCGATGGATCAGCAAATCATCGCGCCGCTGGGTAACCCGATTAAAGCCGAAAGCCACCTGCGTATTCTGTTTGGCAACTTAGCGCCGGAAGGGGCGGTGGCGAAAATCACCGGTAAAGAGGGCACGCGCTTTAGCGGCTCGGCGCGGGTGTTTGGCTCGGAAGAGGAAGCCCAGGCGCGCATTAACGATGGCACCGTAGTGGCGGGCGATGTGGTGGTGATTCGCTACGAAGGCCCGAAAGGCGGCCCCGGCATGCGTGAAATGCTCACGCCGACCTCGGCCATTATGGGCCGTGGCTTGGGCAACGACGTGGCGCTGATTACCGACGGCCGATTCTCCGGCGGCAGCCACGGTTTCGTGGTGGGGCATGTGTCTCCAGAAGCTTTCGACGGTGGCCCGCTGGCGCTGGTGGAAGATGGCGACCCGATCACCATTAATGCCGAAGCCGATACCATTGATGTGCATATCAGCGATGAAGAGATGATGCGCCGCCGTGCGGCCTGGCAACAGCCTGAGCCGCGCTATCGTAAAGGCGTGTTGGCGAAGTATGCCAAATTGGTCAGCTCGGCCAGTACCGGTGCGGTGACCGACCAAGAATAATCTGTGAAGAGTCACCGGCACGATTAGGCTGTCACTAAGTCGTCAAGCGCAAGGCGTACCCTAAACGCTTTGCGCTTTTTAATGGGTAAACGGTGAGCACGATGTCAGAAAAGAATCCGGTTCGAGGGCGGGCCAACGAGGTGTTCTGGGCATTTTTGGCGCTGGGGCTGACCTCCTTTGGCGGGCCGGTGGCGCACCTGGGCTACTTTCGCACGGCGTTTGTCGAACGCCGCCAGTGGCTCAGCGAGCAGGCCTACGCGGATTTGGTCGCGCTGTGCCAGTTTCTGCCGGGTCCCGCCAGTAGCCAGGTAGGCTTTGCCTTAGGGTTGATGCGCGCAGGCCCCTGGGGGGCGGCGATGGCGTGGCTGGCGTTTACGCTGCCCTCTGCCATCGTGCTGGTGCTGTTTGCATTGGGTGCGGCAGTGCTGGATGGCCCGGTGGCCAGCGGCATCATTCACGGCTTGAAAGTGGTGGCGGTGGCTATTGTGGCCCACGCGGTGTGGGGCATGGCGCGTAACCTCTGCCCGGATAAAACCCGCACGGGCATTGCCCTGGCAGCGGTGTTGGCGGTGGTGCTGGTCAGCGGGCCGTTGGGGCAGGTGGCGGCGATTGTGCTAGGTGGCGTGGCGGGGCTGCTGCTTTGTCGCCAAAGCGCTGCAGCATCGTCTAGCGAATCGCTGCACTTCCCGGTAACGCGTAGAGCGGGCACGCTAGCATTAGGTTTATTCGCCGCTTTGTTGGTGCTCTTACCGCTGTTAGCGGCGAGCACCGGTTGGTTGAACGTCGTCGATGCGTTCTACCGTTCAGGCGCGCTGGTATTTGGCGGTGGCCATGTGGTGCTGCCGCTGCTGGAAGCGGAAGTGGTGCAATCGGGTTGGGTCACGGCAGATGAATTCTTAGCGGGTTACGGCGCGGCACAAGCAGTGCCGGGGCCGCTGTTTACGTTTGCTGCTTACTTGGGGGCGCTGCTGCCAGGGATACCCAGCGTGATTGGCGCGTTACTGGCGCTGCTGGCGATTTTTGTGCCGGGATTTTTGCTGCTGGTCGGCGTGTTGCCGTTTTGGAATCAGTTTCGCCAGTGGAGCAGTGCTCAAGCGCTGATGCGTGGTGCCAATGCGGCGGTGGTGGGGATTTTAGGCGCGGCGCTCTATCAGCCGGTGTGGACCAGCGCCATTCTTGGGCCTTACGAGTTCGTGCTGGCGTTGACGGGCTTTTTGCTGCTCACCGTGTGGAAACTGCCGGCTTGGCTGGTGGTCATCGTGGTGGCGTTGGGCGGCGTCATGATTCCGCCCCAGTAACCGGGGCGGGAAGATAATCAAGCGGTGATAGTTAGCGTGGAGGTGGCGTGGCTGCTATGGCGCCTCCAGCTCTAACGTGCGACGCAGGACATTCAGTTCATCGATGTCCAGATGCTCTAGCCTTCCGGCGAGCAGGTCGCTGATCTTTTGCACTGGTAGGCCAGCCCGGCGGGCGATTTCACGGCTTCCCAGGTCTGATACGGCGATCAGACGGGTAATGATGCGCATGAGGCGCGTACGTTTTTCAAGATCCCTGACATCGAGGTCAGGGCTGCTTCGCGGAGGATCCAGCGCTTCTGCGTGAGCAGTTGAGTATGCCGTACTCATGTGACTCCATCAGTCGGAAATGACAAGCACACAATGCCGCCAACTCACGCGGTTTTCAATGCTTAATTTGAGGAAAATTTCACGCCTCTCGTCACCCCCGCAAACGCCCGTAGCTCTGGTAAACTATGCGCCTTCCTATTTCTGAGTGAGCGGCGCGTTGCGCGGCTTATGGACTGCTTTCTAGCTTGAAGAGGCCGTTGGCCGAGGAGTTTTGCATGTCGAACAGCGCACCCAAGGTGGGCGTGATCATGGGGTCGAAGTCGGATTGGCCGGTCATGGAGCACGCGGTGGCGATGTTGGAGCGGCTGGGCGTTCCCTACGAAACCCGTGTGGTCTCGGCGCATCGCACCCCCGACCTGCTGTTCGAATATGCGAAAAGTGCCTCTGAGCGCGGCCTGCAGGTGATCGTGGCCGGCGCCGGTGGTGCCGCTCATTTGCCGGGTATGGTCGCATCACAAACGGCGCTGCCGGTACTGGGTGTGCCGGTAGAGTCCAAAGCGCTCAAGGGCTTGGATTCGCTGCTCTCGATTGCTCAAATGCCGGGCGGCATTGCGGTCGGCACCCTGGCCATCGGCAAAGCCGGTGCGACCAATGCGGGCCTTTTGGCGGCACAAATCGTGGGCCTGCAGGACAGCGCCGTACGTGACGCCGTCGAAGCCTTCCGTGCCGAACAGACCCAACTTGTTCTGGATAACCCCGACCCGCGCCCCGACGCCGACCCTCAGGCCCAATAGGTAGCCATCATGAGCGCACAGAGTGCAAACCGTATGATTGCAAAAAATATTGGTGTCCTTGGGGCAGGCCAGTTAGGCCGTATGCTGGCACTGGCGGGCTATCCGCTAGGTAACACCTTCACGTTTTTGGATACCACCGGTAACCCCAGTGCGGGTATCGGCGAGGTGATCGTCGACCCGGATAACCAGCATCTGGCGGCGTTTCTCGACAAGGTCGATGTGGTGACCTACGAGTTCGAACACCTGCCTGTGGCGCTGGTTCAGCAGATCGAGCAGCATAAGCCGGTGTACCCTGGCAGTCGCGCCATTGCGGTGTGCCAAAACCGGGTAGAAGAGAAGGCGCTGTTCGATCGCTTGGGTATTCCAACACCCGCTTACCGCGTGGTGGAAAGCGCTGAGCAGCTCGCCGCCGCTGCCGCCGAGCTGGGCTGCCCGGTGGTGGCCAAGTCGGTCACTGAAGGCTACGACGGCAAGGGGCAAGCGGTGCTGAAAGCGCCGGAGCAGGCCCAAGAGGCGTGGGAGGCCATTGGCCATTCACAGCTCATCGTCGAGGCTTTCGTCGATTTCGTGCGCGAAGTCTCGATGATTGCCGTGCGCGGCCGCGATGGGGAGGTGGTGTTCTACCCCATGGCCGAAAACCAGCACGTGGGCGGCATTCTGCGCTACTCCGTGGCGCCGCTACCGGATTTGGACGCCAGCGTTCAACAGACGGCCGACAGCTACATCCGAGCGCTGCTGGATGAGCTGGATTACGTAGGCGTACTGGCGCTGGAGCTGTTCCAAACCCGCGACGGCAGCCTGTTGGCCAATGAAATGGCCCCCCGGGTGCATAACTCCGGCCACTGGACGATGGATGGCGCGGCTACCAGCCAGTTCGAGAACCATTTGCGGGCGGTACAGGGCTTGCCGTTAGGCGCCACGAATGCCATTGCGCCCACCTGCATGGTGAACGTGATTGGCCTAGAAGGCGATAACGCCGCACTGCTAGCCATTGCCGACACTCACTTGCACCGCTACGACAAAGCCGAGCGTCCAGGGCGTAAACTAGCCCACGTTAACGTCGTGGCCGCCACCCACGCCGAGCTGTTGGAGAAAGTCCGCGCTTGCCAAGCGTTGATCCCCGATGCGCCTCCCGTGGAGTGGAGTTTCGAATCGACGCTATAGGGATTCCTACAGGTCGACCCCTCGCCTTTTACTACTGCACCTCCATCGTTGGATGCCCCAGCGATGGAGGTGAATTTTTGTGACAAGGACTCCTCAAACGACGCCACCATGGTACAAGGACGAAACCGTCTGGATGTCGCCACCGTTCCCCCATGAATGCGTGAAAGGCATTACCTACGTGAAAGGTCGCTCTCCGTATCACTGAACGTATGGTGTCTTGCCCATGATAACGTCTTCAGGCTTGCCCAGTGATTTTCCTCAACCATGCTCGGTAGACACCATGCGTTTACGCAGCGAAAAAGTACGCCTTCTTTACGCCAACATCTGGCAGCCTGTGTCAGCAGGCATTTTAGGTGCTCTCGTATTAGCGGCCGTCATGCGAAACGTAGTGGATACGGCACATGTAGTGATGTGGTTTATCGTCCTTTTAGCCGTGTCTGCCTGGCGGTTGTGTGACGCCCGTCGTTTTTTGCGGTCGTCGCTGGAAGAACAGGCGAATGCCCAGTGGCTGTGGCGATTCGCTCTGGGAGCGCTGGTGGCGGGGTGCACGTGGGGCGGCGGTGGCGTCTTGATGTTTCAGGGTGAGCAAACGGATTATGTGGCTTTTCTCGTGATTGTGCTGTCAGGCGTGGCAGCGGGTAGCGTTACGATGCTTTCGGCTGTGTGGTGGGTGGCCGTATGCTTCATCATCCCGATTAGCTTGCCCTTGCAAGTGCTGCTACTGCTCTCGCCAGCGCCGACCCAGCAGGCTATCGGTGGGTTGATTATTGTGTTTGTCGGTTTGTTGATTCTTACCAGCCGACGCCTGGGACAAGTCATTCACGATAATATTTCGCTACGCATGAGCATGGCCGATCGTGAAGCGCAGCTGCTTGAGAGCGAAAATCGCTACCGCTCCATCTTTCAAAACTCACCGCTGGGCGTGCTTCACTTCGATGAAGACGGCAAGGTGACGGACTGCAATAGCAAGCTGCCGGTGATCCTGGGCGTTGATCGTCGTTGCATCGTGGGCCATGACTTGCTTGTGCCTTCCGCAGACCCCCGGGTGGCCGACAGCGTCAGGGATGCGATTGAAAAAGGGGCGGGTTACTACGAAGGCACGTACCATCTCCCCAACACTCAAAAAAAGACGCCACTGCGTGCTTTTTTTAACGGTGTGCACGGCATGGACAATCGCATCATCGGTGGGGTGGCCATTATCGAGGACTTCACCGAGCGTAAACGCAGTGAAGAGATCATTTATCGCCAAGCCTATTACGATGCGCTCACGGATTTGCCCAATCGGCGCCTGTTCATCGAACGGCTGGAATCGCTCGATACCCACACGATCGACCAAAAGCGCAGCGGGTTGGTTCTGTTTCTAGACATGGACCGCTTCAAGTTGATCAACGACACCCTGGGGCATGCGGCTGGGGATGCATTGCTGGTGCAGGTCGCGCGGCGCTTGGAGTCTTGCCTACGCGACGGCGATATGGCCGCACGGTTAAGTGGCGATGAATTTGTTTTGCTGGCCCTGTTTGACGAAGGGGACTCGAGCCAAACGGACGCTCTTGCCGAGCAGTACATGGCCCGCGTTCAGCAGGCGCTGTCGGGGAAATACTGGTTGGAAAACCGCTTGGTCGATGTTACTCCGAGTATGGGTTACACCTGCTTTGATACGGCGGCCTATAACCATGTCGACGTGCTCAAGCAGGCCGATATCGCCATGTATCAGGCCAAATCCGAAGGCCGTGCGCGGCTGCGTCGCTATCAGCCATGGATGAGTGATGAGATCAACAGGCGTGTTAGCGAACAATCTTCCCATGTGGCCCCGCGCCACTAGATCTCTAGGGCATGAAGCGATCCAGGCAGTCCTGATGGGCTGACGTCACCGCCCTCTTTTCGTAAGGCAAGCCGCTTAATAACGCGGCTTTTTTATTGTCGGCGGCTACTCCTTAATAGCGCGTAAACGTGATAAAACAGGTGTATTAAAAACAACCTAACCAATAAGATTGGCGTCAAGCCGACTAAAAACAGGGAGTTTGTATGTCGCCCCCCACCCCCCTTGCCGCCACGGCAACGGCCTCTGGGCTGCGCAGTGGTTATCAGCGTGATCACCACCTTACGTTGCAGCGTTTGCGCGGTGAAAAAGTGCGCTTGCTTTACGACAACTTATGGCAACCGGTGTTGAGCAGTGTACTGGCAGGTGGGCTGCTGGTGGCGGCCATGTGGCCCGTAGTGGACACCCCACTGCTGTTGGGGTGGTTTGTATCACTGGCATTGATTTCTACCCTAAGGCTACTGCTGGCGCAGCGGTTCAAACGGTTGCCCGCGCTCCAGCAGCAGCGTCAACGCTGGTTGCGCTGGTTTGCTATTGGAGCCATTGCGTCAGGCTGCGTCTGGGGGGCATCCGGCGTGCTGCTGTTCAGTCATGATCACCCCGGCCAAATTGCGGCGCTCTCGATCGTACTGGCTGGCATTGCGGCAGGGGGCGTGACCACGCTTTCCTCGGTGGGCTGGATTGCGGTTGGCTTCGTACTACCTATTTTATTGCCGCTGAAGATACAGTTCTGGCTCCAGGGCTCGCCACTCTCCATTCTGATTGGCCTCATGCTTGTGCTTTTTTTGGGGTTAATCATTGCCACCAGCCGCCGCTTTAGCCGCACCATCCATGACAACATTGCCCTGCGGGTAAGTATGGCGGCGCGGGAAGCGCAGCTTCGCGAAAGCGAAAATCGCTATCGCTCCATTTTTCAGCACTCGCCGCTGGGGGTGCTGCACTTCGATGAGCAAGGGCAGATTACCGACTGCAACGGCAAGCTGCTGGATATTCTGGGCGTGGAGCGCCCAAAGCTGCTCGGCTACCGCATGCTGGACCGCTCTGCTGACCTTGACGTGGCGCAAGCCGTGAGAGACGCGCTGGAAAAAGGTACCGGCTATTACGAAGGCACCTACCGGCTGCCCAACGCCAGTGTGGGGATCCCTTTGCGGGCGTTTTTCAACGGCGTCCATAGCGCCAGCAATCAAAGGGTAGGCGGCGTGGCGATTATCGAGGACTTCACCGAACGAAAGCGCAGCGAGGCGATCATTTACCGCCAAGCCTACTACGATGCGCTGACCGATTTACCCAATCGACGGCTGTTCATCGAGCGTTTAGAAGCGCTGTGCAGCGAGCAGGCCAGCGACCGGCGCGGTGGTTTGGTGATGTTCATGGATATGGACCGCTTCAAGCTGATCAACGATACCTTGGGCCACGCGGCGGGGGATGACCTACTGGTACAGGTGGCACGCCGCTTGGAGTCCTGTTTGCAGAACGATGATATGGCCGCCCGTCTGAGTGGCGACGAGTTCGTGCTGCTCGCACTTTTTGAAGTGACGGAGGGGGAGTCGCTCATCGCCGCCGCTGCCCGCTATATGGAGACCGTGCAGCAGGCGCTGGCGGGCAAGTACCGCCTGGAGAGCCGCTGGGTCGAGGTCACCCCCAGCATGGGCTATACCTGCTTCAATGCGGCCGACTGCGACCATGCGGATGTGCTCAAACAGGCCGATACGGCGATGTATCAAGCGAAAACCGAGGGCCGGGCGCGGCTACGCCGCTACCAGCCCTGGATGAGTGACGAAATCAATAAGCGCGTGGCCGAACAGGCTCCTAACCTGCCAGTTGACCGCTAAGCAGCAGCCACAGGGCAATCAACGCAAAGTGCCCAGGGTACCACGCCAGCCATAAACGGCGGGGCATGGCTAAAGCTACGGGCGGCACTCGCTGAGCCGCGCCTGCGGCAAGCATCAAGACCAGTACGCAGGTGGCGACGGTGAACGATTTGGCCATGTCGGAGGCGTTCATCTGCCCGGCAATCCATAGTACGGGAAACGCCGCTAGCCCCGCCCAGAGGCGAGATTTCAGCACGTTACGAGTTTCGCTGAGCGTCTGCATGGCAAACATAAACAGCGGAATCAGCAGTAGGCCGTTGTGACCATACTCCACCCAGAACCCGAGCAGGTACCACGCGGTCACGCCGACGGCGGCTCCCAGCATCAGCCAGCCCAAACCTAAGGTTTGTTGCTGGTAGTGTTGCCACCCCTGGCGCACCAAAGCACCCAGTGCCAAGCCGCTGGCCAGGGTAAAACAGACGTTCAAGATGAACGCATCGGAGGCGCGGGGCATTAGCATATAGGGGAGCTGCGCGGCGATCCCGATGATCAATATTCGCCGTGAATAGCGCAGCGGGTTGCGGGTGTTGAACAAGCCGTGCCACGCCACCATGGCGGCAAACAGCGGAAACGCTATGCGCCCAATCGAAGAGCCCGCCCAGCTTAAATCCCAATCTCCAGGCAGTACGTAGCGGGTGAGGTGATCCACGGTCATGGTGAAGAGCGCCAGCCACTGCCCCCAGGCCGTCCAGTGGGATGAGGGCCGTAGCGCGGCCGCCGCATCTGTGGCTGGGGCCGAGTGAGCCGCCGTTGTTTCAGCCATGCTACCTCCTTGTATGTGGTTCAGTGATAGTAAAGACCCGGTTTGGCTGAGCAAGTTCGCTGAGGGGATGGGGGATTAGCTGGCGCTGAAAATCGGTTTACCCAGCGCCCAAACATGATCAATGGCCCAGCCTTGTTCGCTTAGCACGATGAAATCCGCATCCGCGCCGGGCTGAAGGCGGCCTTTTTGGGGTAGCTTCAGGGCATCGGCCGCAGTGGTGGACGCACAGCGCAGCGCGTGCTCCATGCTGATCTGGTGGTCGTTGACGCACTCGCCTAGCACCTCGAATAGGCTGCTGAGTTTACCGGGTTTCAAGCCAATAAACCGGTGTTGATCATCAAATTCCGGCAGCGAGGCGTTGGCATCGGAGGAGAGGCTGAGTTGGCTCGGTTCGATCCGTGCTTTTAGCGCCCGCGCCACTGCTTCAGAAGCGGGTACTTCGCCACCGGCCAGCAGCTCCGGCGTGGTGCTGGTGGTGAAGTCGATGCGCCCGCCTTCACGGGCAAAGCGCAGGCCATCTTCGAACAGCGCGGCAGTGCGGTTGATGTGAGTGGGGTAGAACTGTGCCAGCGGAATGGCGCTGTTTTTGGCGACTTGGCGCAGCGGCTCCAAGTGGGAGTCGGCGTCGCCGGTGTGAATGAACACGATGCCCGATTTGCCCGCGAGCAGCCCGGCGGTGCGGGCGTCAGACGCCAACCGTGTCAGCTCTTGGGTGGTGGGCTGGGAGCCGCGATGGTCGCTGATTGCCACTTCGCCCACGCCGATGAATTCAGGAATATACAGAATGTCGCTGGCCACCGAGCCGGTTAGCGTGACGGGCGGCAGCTGATAAGAGCCGGTGTAGGCGTAAGTGCTCAGACCGCCTGCCGCCAGCTCCCGCGCTTTGCCAATCAGGTTGGCGGGGGTGCGGGTGAGCGCATCGGTGCCCAGCGCGCCAATCAGCGTGGTCACACCCGAAGCGCAGGCGTCTTCCAGGCTGAGTTCGGCGGTGCGGTTGCCAAAGCCGCCTTCACCGCCGCCACCGATGTAGTGCACCAGTGGGTCGACCAGGCCGGGAATCACGCGTCGGCCCTCCAGGTCGATGGTCTGAATGAGCGTACCAAGCTGGTACGCCTCGCTGGTATCCAGTACCGCCGCAATGCGCTGGTCGGCGATCAGCAGGTGGCACAACCCGCGAGGTTCAGGGGCAAAGAGCTGGGCGTTTTTTACAAGTGTCAGCATGGGTTTCCCAGGAGAGTAATGGGCAAACGATAAGCGCCGACCTGGGGTCGGCGCTGGTGTTGGTATCGTTACACTATTTAAACAGATCGCTTATAAGCGTACATCGTAGTTGAAGTAACGGTTCATGATCTCATCATAAGTGCCGTTCTCTTTGAGCGCACGCAGAGCCTCGTTAAAGCGTTCGGCGAGCGCTTCATCACGGGGACGAAATGCCATGCCCACGCCTTGACCAAAGATCTCTTCGGGCTGCTTGATGAAGTCGCTGATGCGCTGGAAATCGCTTTCCGGGGTGTCGATGTCGATGGTGGCTTCGGCGATGGGGTAGTCCATAAAGGTGAGGTCCAGGCGGCCCCCCATCAGGTCAGTGACCACATCGTCCGCGCCGGTATAGCGACGGATCTCCAAGACATCGCCATAAAGCTGAGTGACGTAGTTGTCCTGCAACGTCGCCCGCTGCACGCCAACGGTCAAGCCTTCCAGGCTGGCACGGTCTTCGATATTGATCTCTTTATCGCGGGTGGTGATCCAGGCGCTGGGCGTGGTGTAGTACGCCTCGGAGAACAGCACCCGCTGGGCGCGCTCGTCGGTGATTGCCATGGAGGACATGATGGCGTCGTAGTTGCGTGCCAGCAGGCCGGGAATGATGCCGTCCCAGTCCTGCTCTACCCAGGTGCAGCTGACCTCCAGGTAGGCGCAGGCGGCGTTGCCTAGCTCGATTTCAAAACCGGTGAGCGTGCCGTCAGCCTCGCGGTACATAAACGGCTCGTAGGGAACATCGACCCCCAGACGGATCTCGTCGTAGTCCCGCGCCAGTGCGGCAGTGGATACCAATGAGAGTGAAACACCTGCCGCAAGAATAGCGGCCACGGACAGCGTTGCATAACGCATAGTCAGTCTCCTGAAGCGATTGTTAGTAGCGATGATGGTGTTACTGAATGCCAAGTGCCGCGTACGTAAGGCAGCTATGGCAAGGGGTGCGCTAAGCGCGGGAGTGCCGTGCGTCGTTTACGCATGGCAACGTACACGCAGGCGCGCGTTGGCACGGGCGTGCCAAAGGGGAAGGCTATTCGTCGAACCATTCGCTCAGGTAAAAACGGGCAATGGTGCCACGGGTACCTGGGCGGAGCGCATGCAGCGCGGGGGATAAGAGGCGGCGTGAGGGCATGATGGCGTCTCGCTTGCATGCCTCCCCTGGCGGGGAGGCACACTTAAGCAGCTAGCGCTTACTCTTCGCCGAAGTAACGGGCGTAGATTTCATCGTAAGTGCCGTCTTCCTGAAGCTCAGCAAGGGCTTCATTGAACTGTTCGGCCAGCGCTTCGTCACGCTGACGGAAGGCGATACCGAAACCGTCGCCGAAGTACTCTTTCGGTTCGCTGATGCGCTCACCTACGACCACGTACTCAGCTTCTTCGCTCTCTAGCAGCGTGGACTGGCCGATCGGGAAGTCGAGAAAGACGATATCCAGACGCTGTGCTTCCATGTCCAGCACCATGTCGTCGGCGGTGGAGTAGCGGCTGATGTCAGCGACGCTGCTGAAGTTATCGGTGACGTAGTTATCCTGCAGGGTGCCACGCTGAACGCCGATGGTTTTGCCCGCCAGGGTCTCTTCGTTGGCTTCGCTGATGTCGAGGCTGCTGGGTGCAAACCAGGCAGACGGCATAGTGATGTAGGGGTCGGAGAACAGCACCTGCTGGCGGCGTTCGTCGTTGATGGTCATGGAGGACATGATCGCATCGTAATTACGCGACATCAGGCCCGGAATGATGCCGTCCCACTCTTGCTCGACCCACTCGCAGGTAATGCCGATGCGCTCGCAAAGAGCGTTGCCCAGGTCGATATCGAAACCGGTCAGCTCGCCTTCAGCGGTGCGGTACTCCATGGGCTCGTAGGGAACGTCAACGCCAATACGCACGTTATCGTAGTCGCGCGCTTGCACAGAAGATGCCGCCGCAACGGCCAAGCCCAGCAGAGAAACAGTCAGTAGTTTTTTCATTTTTAAACTCCAAAAGAAGCAGGTTCACCCAAGGTGATCCCCTTTAACGTACCCCAGGTTGAGGTTGGCGAAAAGGGGGAGCCTGCATATAAACCAACGTTTGTTTTACGCTGGCGCGTGTTGGATTTGTTAGGGCTAGCTATTTAGCGGCCGCAGATGGGCCAGCAGTCTTTTCTCCAAGAACCGGAAGAAGTACAAAATTGCGAAGGTCAAGCAGAGGTAGATCGCCGCGACGAACAGGAAGGCATCGAAGGGCGCATAAAAACGGGCATACACAAAGCGTGCCGCGCCGGTCAGGTCCATCAGCGTCACCACGCTGGCAATGGCGCTGGCGTGTAGCATGAAGATCACTTCGTTGCCGTATGCGGGCAGTGCACGGCGGAACGCGCTGGGCAGAATGATCCGCCGCATCATTAGGCGTTGCGACATGCCGTAGGCGCGTGCAGCCTCGATTTCACCTTGCGAGGTGGCTTTGATTGCCCCGCGGAAGATCTCGGTGGTGTAGGCCGCCGTATTCAGCGTAAAGGCGATCAGGGCGGGGTAGAAGGCCTCTTTCAACACGGCCCACAGGAAGGTCTCCTGAATACCGTCGATGAACACCACGCCGTAGTAGATGATATAGAGCTGGATCAGCAGCGGCGTGCCGCGGAACACGTAGGTATAGAGATAGACCGGCAGGCTGATCCACTTGCGCTTGGAGCTGCGCATGATGGCCAGCGGCACCGCCAGAATCAAACCTGCCACCAGCGAGAGAAACACTAGCTGCGTGGTAGTCACCAAACCTTCCCAATAGTAGCCCAGCGTGGTGGGCGTAAAAATCAGGTTGTCTGCCAGCAGCTCATTGAACCATGCAGAGATATCTAGCATGTCACTGCCCCCCAAAGCCGATGTCGTAACGTTTTTGTAGCCGTGCAAAGATCCACTCGGACACGCTGGCGATCAGGAGATAAGCCAGCGCGACGGGAATCAGGAACACGAAAGGCTCGTGGGTCGCGCGGGAGGCTTCGGCGGCGACGCGGACCATATCGGTCAGGCCGATCACCGAGACCAGCGCGGTGGTTTTGAGCAGGACCATCCAGTTGTTGGAGAGGCCGGGTAGGGCGTGGCGCATCATTTGGGGAAAGCGAATGCGCCGAAAGACCAAGCCACTGCTCATGCCGTAGGCTTTACCGGCTTCGATTTGGCCGTTGTCCACCGCCATGAACGCTCCCCGAAAGGTTTCGCCCATGTAGGCACCGAAAATGAAGCCAATGGTGAGCACGCCAGCGGCAAAGGCGTTGAAATTGATATAAATATCGATCTCATAGTTATAGTACAGCAGGTCGCTGATGGCGTTGACACCGATCTGGCCGCCGAAGAACAGCAGCATCATCAGGACCAAATCCGGTACGCCACGGATGACCGTGGTGTAGACGGTCGCCGTGCGGCGTAATAGCCAGTTACGCGACATCTTGGCGCTAGCGGTGAGAAGGCCCAGGACGATCGCCAGGATCAGCGATAGAACGGCCAATTGAACAGTGACGCCCGCCCCTTCGATCAGGCGGGGGCCGTAACCTTGCAAATCGAGCATGGTGTGCGTGCCTCGCGGATCAGTATTTGGGAGCCAGGAACTGCTTCAGGCGCGGTGACTGCGGGTTACCGAGCACATCGTCGGGTGCCCCTTGCTCTTCTACCAAGCCTTGGTGCAAGTAAATCACTTTACTGGAAACGTCACGGGCAAAGCTCATCTCGTGAGTGACCACGACCATGGTGCGTCCCTCATCGGCCAGGTCACGCATGACCTTGAGGACATCGCCCACCAGTTCGGGGTCCAGCGCCGAGGTCGGCTCGTCGAACAGCATCACCTCTGGGTCCATGGCGAGTGCTCGGGCAATGGCACCGCGCTGCTGCTGGCCACCGGACATTTGTGCCGGATAGGCGTTGGCGCGAGCGCTCAGTCCTACGCGGTCTAGCAGCGCATGGGCGTGCTCGATGGCCTCTTTTTTCGGCTTGCCGAGCACGTGAATCGGCGCTTCGATGATGTTCTCCAGCAGCGTCATGTGCGCCCATAGATTGAAACTCTGGAACACCATCGAGAGCTTGGCGCGCATCTGTACCACCTGTTTCCAGTCGGCGGGTTCGCGGCCATGCTTGGTGGTCTTGAAGCGGATTTGCTCGCCGTGAACGTACAGCTCGCCATCGTCGGGCTGTTCCAACAGGTTCATGCAGCGCAAGAAGGTGCTTTTGCCTGACCCTGAGGCACCAATGAGGGTGATGACGTCACCTTTTTGGGCTTCCAGAGAGAGGCCTTTGAGGACTTCTGTATCGCCAAAGCGCTTTTTGATATTGCGCACTTCAAGGGGAGTAGGCGTAGCGGCCATAACTTAGGCTCCAGTACAGGGTTGCCGCAGCAGCAACGGATGAATCAATGTGCTTTCGGTGCGGCTGGCGCGAAAAAAGGGGCGATTCTATCAGGACTGTGCCAAATGCGCGTACTTTATCAGGGCGACATTGGTCTTGGTACGTTGCCGTGCGTCCTGACGGCCCCTTACGTTGTTGTTATGAAAGCGACTTTGTGACGCTAATCGGTTGTACGGGTGGTATGACGGTCACGTGATGGCATGACTTGGCACCACCAGCAAGGCAGCGCGTGCGCCGATGTCGACCTGGGCATTGGGAAACACGACGTGCAGCGGCGTCTCTTCTACCACGAAGTCGCCTGCCGTCGCATCTTTGGCTAAGCAGGTACCGGGTTCGAAGCGGCTGAAATTGGGCACGTCGTCGTCGAAGCAGAGGGTAAAGTCCTCCGCTTGGCGCATCAGCTCGTGCTGCACTTTGAAAAAGACCAGGCTGTCTGCGGGCTGTTTCGGCGGTTCGTAACCCGCGCTGAGCGCGCTCAGCAGACGCAACATTGGCGCCAGCGCCGCCATGTCATTGGCACCGAACGGGGCGACGCGGCCAAGCTCGAAGGTAAACGCTTGAGCGTGGTGGTAATGCTTGCTGTAGTGGGAAAAGGTCCAACTGTGCTGATGCTGGTGAAGCACCGCCTGCATGTCAGCAGCGGCCAGCCACTGCCACTGCTCTGCATCGGTGGTCGAGAGCGCATAAGGCTCTACCACGAAACGGGTGTACAAGCTGCCACGAATGGCCGTGTGCAGGTCGTAGTGCAGCTTCGGCAGCGCATGATGGCGGGCAAAGAACGCATCCACGGCTTCCATCAACGCCCGCGCTCGATCGGGTTCGCTGCCCTTGTCGTCGAGGTCGCGTTTGAACAGCCGGTTGAGATTGGTGGTGATGAAGCGTTTTTGTGCTTTTAGCGCCGGAATATTGCCCAAGATCACCAGCACCGGTGCGCCTAGCTGCAGTGTGCTGGCTTCCAGGGCACTCAGCCAGTCGCCGATCAGTTCTACCGGGGCGGTTTCATTGCCATGAATGGCTGCAGAGAAAACGCAGGCACGGGCGCCGGGGCGAAGAATGTTAGGGGTGAGCTCCAGAATCCCTGGCCCGTGAAGATGATACGTGCCGCTTGGGAAGCGGCCGATGCGCGGGGTGGGGCGTTCCTCGTCGAGGGTCCAGTCGAGCCATTGGCCTAGCATGAAAGTGTCCTTGAGCATGGGCATTCGCTTTTTTATTGCTCCTACCTTTAACCACGCTCGCGGCTGTTCACAAGGGGAGGCGTCGTTCGCGTGAAAATGGCCGGTGGGATGATGAAAGTGGCCGGTACAAAAAAGCGCTCATGGCCCGTGGCCACAAGCGCTTTGTTCACCGGTGCGTATGAGTGTGTCACGCACGAGAGACGTTTAGCCTGCTCGCTGTCGCTGCATTTCCTCTTGGTACTCTTTGGCCAGCGAGGACTTTTGGTTCTCTTGCAGGCCACGACCTGCCAACTGAAAGACTTCTTGCTCTTCTTCATCGAGATGGTGCGTGACCAGATGCTGAAGCTGTTTGGCATGGGTAAGCCAGTGGCTGGCGCTGTAGTCGGTGTCGTCCAACAGTTCGATCAGTTCGTCGATCTCGTGGTGCTCGGCCACGCTGTGGCGCGCTTTCTCTTGGGTGAGGTCGATGTCCATCATAGGGATGTACAGCGCGCGCTCTTCGGCGTTAGCGTGATATTTCAGCTCGGCACGCACCTGTTGATAGAGCGTGTCGCGCTCTTCGCTATCGCCATGGGTCTCTACCAGGCGGGCCAGCAGGTCTCGCTGAATGTCGTGGTCTTTGCGCAGGGCTTCGAAAATCGTCATGCCGGACTCCTTGGCGTTATACGTGAATGAAACATACCGTAAAAACGATACAAGAAAAATTAGTGCCGAAGTGGCAAAAGCGCAAGGTCGGCGCATCGATGAAATCGAAGCGGGGCATCGAAAACATTCGCTTTTCTCTACGCTTGATTAGGCTATGTTTGAATGAGTTTTAGCCGCCCGCTACGGGCAACCTGTCTGATGCTTGAATGCAGATGCAAAGGAGTGAGTAATGACGAAGGTACTGGTGCTGTATTATTCCATGTATGGTCACATCGACACGCTGGCCGCCGCTGTCGCTGAAGGCGCGAAAGGGGTTGAAGGTGTCGACGTCACGGTTAAACGCGTGCCTGAGACCATGCCGGAAGACGCGTTCAAAAACGCGGGCGGCAAGCAGGATTTCACGACGCCGGAAGCCACGCCCCAAGAGCTGGCGGACTACGATGCCATCATCTTCGGCACGCCGACTCGCTTTGGCAACATGGCCGGTCAGATGCGTACCTTCCTCGACCAAACCGGCGGCCTGTGGGCCAACGGCGCGCTGCGTGGCAAGGTGGCGAGCGTGTTCACCTCGACTGGTACCGGCGGTGGCGATGAGATGACCATTACGTCCACCTGGACCACGCTGGCCCACCACGGCATGGTTATCGTGCCGATTGGCTACGGCATCGAAGAGCAGTTCGATATTTCGAAAGTAAGCGGCGGCACGCCCTACGGTGCCGCGACGCTGGCCGGTGGCGATGGCTCCCGCCAGCCGGATGATCGCGAGCTGAAAATCGCCCGCTTCCAGGGTAAACACGTGGCTGAGATTGCCGCTAAGCTGGCGAGTTAATCGTTAGCTAAAAATGCTAACCGAAAACGAGCAACGCCTCGCTGTTAATGCAGCGAGGCGTTGCTCGTTGTGAGGCGTTGTTTTTGTAGGGGAGATTAGCCGCCAATCCGCTCGGCAATGGCTTTGCCCAAGCTTTCCGTGGTGCCCTTGCCGCCTACATCGCGGGTGAGCACTTGGCTATCGCCTTCGCTCAGCACCGCTTCAATGGCATCGACCATGGCATCGCCCGCTTCTTTATAGCCCAGGTGTTCCAGCATCATTGCCCCAGACCAGATTTGGCCAATGGGGTTGGCGATGCCTTTCCCGGCGATATCCGGCGCGCTGCCGTGTACCGGCTCGAATAGACTGGGGAACTTGCCTTCCGGGTTGATGTTGGCGGAGGGTGCAATGCCGATGGTGCCGGTGCAGGCCGGGCCTAAGTCGGAAAGAATATCGCCAAACAGGTTGCTGCCCACCACCACGTCGAACCAGTCGGGGTGCAGCACAAAGTTGGCGGTCAAGATATCAATGTGGAACTTATCTACCGCCACCTCGGGGTACTGCTTGGCCATTTCGGCTACGCGCTCATCCCAGTAGGGCATGGTGATGGAGATACCGTTGGACTTCGTGGCCGAGGTAAGCTTTTTACGCGGGCGGGTTTGCGCTAAATCGAAGGCGTATTTCAGCACGCGGTCAACGCCGGTACGGCTCATCACCGTTTCCTGAATGACGATTTCACGCTCGGTGCCTTCATACATCTTGCCGCCGATACTGGAGTACTCGCCCTCGGTGTTTTCACGCACTACGTAAAAGTCGATGTCGCCGGGCTTGCGTCCCGCCAGCGGGCTTTTAATGCCGGGCATCAATCGGCAGGGGCGCAGGTTGATGTACTGGTCGAATTGACGACGGAACTGCAGCAGCGAACCCCACAGTGAAATATGGTCCGGCACTTTTTCTGGCCAGCCCACGGCTCCGTAAAACAGTGCATCAAAGTCTTTGAGCTGCTCGAACCAGTCGTCGGGCAACATTTGGCCGTGTTCCAGGTAGTAGTCGCAGCTACCGAACTCGAACGTGGTGAATGCCAGGTCAATGTCGAAGCGTTTGGCGGCGGCTTCCAGCGCGCGGATGCCTTCGGGCATCACTTCGGTACCGATACCGTCGCCAGCGATGACTGCAATACGATGGGCCATGGGGAGCTCCTTGTGTTGTTAGATGTCGCGAGAAAGGCAGGGTGTATTTGCTTGGTAGAAGTGTAGCGCCTGTTGGCGACGAGATAATCAGGCTACTATGCAAGCTATTGTTGCCTTAAAGTGAAGAATCCCATGATGCTGGATGACCTCGCCTTTTTTCAGCAGCTTGCTCGGGCAGGGAGCTTGACCGCCACGGCCCGTGAGTTGGGGCTGTCACTCTCGGCTGTCAGCAAGCGCTTAAAGCAGCTAGAAGCCCGGCTTGGCGTGACGCTTGCGGCGCGTACCACTCGCCGCCTGACGCTGACTGCGGAAGGGGAGCGCTACCTTTCCCAAGGCGGTCTCATTTTGGAAGAGCTGCAGGCGTTGGAGAGTGCGCTGGGTGAGACGGCCAACCAAGCGCTGGCCGGTCGACTGCGGATCAACGCGACCTTTGGCTTTGGCAGACGGCATATCGCGCCGCTGCTGTCGCGGTTTTGCATCGAGCACCCCGCCGTGGAGAGCTGGCTGGAGCTGACCAACTTTCCGCTCAACTTGAGCGATCACGGTTTTGACGTGGGCATTCGCATTGGTGAACCGCCGGATTCGCGTCTGGTCGCCAAGCGCATTCTGCCCAACCGACGCGTGCTGTGCGCCTCGCCGGAATACATGGCCAGGATGCCGCCTTTGAACGCACCGAGCGATCTTGCTCAGCACAGTTGTTTGGTGGTGCGCGAGAACGATAGCGACTTTCCGCTTTGGCGCTTCGAGCACCGGCATTCGTCGCAGCGTCAGGCGGTAAAGGTCAGCGGGCCGTTGGCCAGTAACGACGGCGAAGTCATGACCCGCCTAGCGCTGGATGGCCACGGAGTGATGCTGCGCTCCTGGTGGGATGTGAACGAGCATCTCGCCAGCGGCGCGCTGCACACGCTGCTGCCCGAATGGCAGGGCGTGCGCGCTGACTTTTACGCCGTCTTCGAGCACCGCCGTCACGTACCGGCGCGCATCAGCGCGTTCATCGACTTCTTACAGCGTGAAATGGCGGGCCGGGTGCCCGCCTTGCCGAAGAGCTAATCGATCAGCGGCCAGGGCAGGTTTGATCCTGCACCACATCGATCAGCTCGTCGGTGGGAAAGTCCAACTCGGCGGCGCGCTGGCGTAGTCGCTGCGCCACGTCGGGCTCTAAGGTTGGCGTACGGGCCAGAATCCATAGGTAGTCGCGGTTAGGGCCTGCCACCAGGGCCCACTGGTAGTCGTCATCCAGTTCGAGGACGTTGTAGCCACCGTAAAACGGGCCAAAGAAGCTGACCTTCAGCCGCCCCACGCTCTCGTCATCGATGAAGTAGGCGCGCCCCTCGGCTTCGTCCCAGGCTTGCTCTTCCAGGTTGTAGCCCCGGTTGATTACCTTCACTCCGCCATCGTCGCGCAGGCTGTAGGTGGCGGTGACGCAGTCCAGCCCCTCTTCAAAGGAGTGGTCCAGGCGAGCGATTTCATACCACTCGCCTAGATAGCGCTCTAGCTCGAATCCGGTCACCGGTTCGGTGCCCTCGGGAATGCCAGTGCAGCCCATCAAGAGAGTGCCGGTAGCGGCGATGGCTGCCAGCGTGGCCAGGTTCCTTGGCCGCGATGCGGGTGTCATCATCTTGCTCCTTACGGTGAACAATAAACGTTAAACCTATCAGGGTGGGCCACTGGACGCTATGTCTCTCACGGTGGCCCGATGCGGCAGGTAAATGAAATAGGCTATGGTATGTCTGTTACCGTATCCTCTGACAATGCATATAACAAAGGAGTGATTATGTGGCATCAACAGGAGATCCACTTACCGGAAATGCCCCGCGGCTTTCATCTGATAACCGACGAGATCGCCAGAGCGCTGCCCTGTTTGGCAGAGTGCCATCAGGGGCTGCTGCATTTGCAGCTCATGCACACCTCCGCCTCGCTGACCCTCAATGAGAACACCGACCCAGACGTTCGCCATGATCTAGATGCCTTCATTCGCCGGTTGGTACCAGAAGAGCTGAGCTATTTTCGCCACACCTTGGAAGGTCCCGATGACATGCCCGCCCACGTGGCTTCTAGCCTGCTGGGCACTCAGCTTAGCCTCGCGGTCCGCGATGGCCGCTTAGCGCTTGGCACGTGGCAAGGGGTGTGGTTAGGTGAGCACCGTGAACAGGGTGGTTCGCGCCGCTTACTGGCCACATTGAACGGCTGTACTGCGCCCTAGCGGCAGTCCATTGAATGACTTTTTTGAGATAAGCGCCCCGACATGCCTCGACGTCTTTTTCGCCTCTCCCGCCAGCGGTGGTTGAGGCTGTTTTTCGTATTGAACCTTGCGCTAGTGGCGGGGTTGATCATTCATCAGGTGTGGCTCTACGTCGCCGAACCCGAATTCGAGTCGCTGCACACGCGCGAAGTCGCCGAAATACGCGACCAGTTGGCGGGGCGGGATGCCTACCGCTTTGCGGTGGTGGGCAACATCAATAACTCGGTGAACGTCTTTCAAGACGAAATCATCCCGCTGCTGAACCAGGGAGACATCGACTTCATGGTGTCGGCGGGCAATGCGGTGAGCGGGGGGCAGCAGGAGAGCTATCAGGCGATCACCCACAGCCTAGAGCTGCTGGATATGCCTTACCTGCTGACCTATGGCGATAACGAAGACAGCGACTTCGGCAGCTACCTGTTTTACGACTACTTCGGCCCACACTTCTACGCGTTCGTGGCGGGCAATAGCCACTTCATCTTTCTAGACGGCACCGGCAAATCGTCGACCTCCTGGCAGCTAGATTGGTTGGAGCGCGAGCTGGCCGCCTCTGACGCGGCCCATCGGTTCGTGTTCGTCGGCTTGCCGCTGCATAACGTCATCCAGGATGCCCCGCTGTTTGAAGAGGACAACTACCTCAACGACCCTCGGCTTGCCGAAGGCATCATGCGATTGGCCGAGCGCCATGGGGTCGATACGGTGTTCTCCGCCAATCTTTCGCTCTATGCCCAGCAAACCGTCAACGGGGTAAACTACGTCACCACGGGGGGCGCAGGTGGCCTGCTGCTGGATGCCGATGAGAGCTTCCATCACTACGTGGTGGTGGAAGTCGCGGGCGGCAGCGTGGGCATCTCGCCCGTTCGTTTGAACGTCGACCGCCCCGGCTGGTGGCGTATGCTGAGCAGCGTGGGCTCGACGATTTATGCCTTCTTCTACGTCAGCTATCCACGGTTCTTGCTGATCGTTGGGCTGCTGACACTGCTGGCCATGCGCCTGTATCGGCTGATTTTCGAAGAGCGCGACTACTACCCCGATTTCGACATCGACCCCACGCCCTACCTGGAAAAAAGCCTGCGGGTGGCGATGGTCTCGAACAACTACTTTCCTTTCGTATCCGGTGTCTCGGTATCGGTGGAGCGGCTGCGTCAGGGGCTGGGCGACCTTAACCACCGTGTTCAGCTCCTGGTGCCGCGCTACCGAGAGCCATGGCAGGATGATGACACCATTGTGCGCGTGCCAACGCTCATGGCGTTTGGGGAGAAGCGTGAGTTTCGCTTGACCAATCCGTTTAGCGCCCGTTTTCGCCGCTGCCTGCGTGCGTTCAAACCCGATGTGATTCACGTGCATCATCCGTTCTGGCTGGGGTCGATGGGCCTGTGGATGGGGCGCAGGCTGAAAGTGCCGGTCATCTATACCTACCATACTCGCTTGGAGCACTATGCCCACTTCGTACCGCTGCCGGGGGCGCTATTTCGCAACCTGATATCTCACTACCTGATCAAGCGCTTCTCCAACCGCTGCCAGGGTGTCATCGTGCCGACCTATTCGGCGGAGGAGTATCTGCGCATGATCGGGGTCAAGACGCCGACGCTGGTGCAGCCCACAGGTATCGATGCCGCGCGCTTTGCCGATGCCGATGAGGATGACGTGGCGTCGCTTCGTCAGCAGTTGGATATCGCGGCCAACGATACGGTGCTGGTGAGTGTCTCCCGCATCAGCAAAGAGAAGAACATCGGCTTTATGCTGGAAGCGCTGGCGGAGCTAAAACGCCAGAGGAACACAGCGCTGCGCTTGCTGTTGGTAGGCGACGGTCCGGATCGTCAGGCGATTCAAACACAGATCGACACGCTGGGTTTAGACGCGCAGGTGACCTTGGTCGGTGCCGTGCCACCGGAAGAGATGGCGCTCTATTATCACGTGGGGGATGTGTTTGTGTTTGCCTCTACCTCTGAAACGCAAGGCATGGTGATTTTAGAGGCCATGGCCGCTGGGCTTCCGGTGGTCGCCGTACGCTCAAGCGGTATCGATGACGTGGTGCGCGATGGCTACAACGGTTTTAAAACGCCGCAGAACCGCCAGAAGTGGGGGCAGCGTGTGGTGGAATTGGCCGAGGATGAGGCACTACGCGATACCCTAGGCAGCCAAGCAAAAACCTTCTCCGCTGACTACGATATTGCCAAGTTTGCCGGTGCCGTCGCGCATTTTTATGCCGAGGTGCTAGCGAAGCACGACTCTTCAGAGCATCCTTCACAAGAGGGCGAGGCCAAGCAACGTGGCTGACTGAGACGTTAGGCGTCGTGTCGTTTGTTGGCCGTACGGGCAGTCGCCACGCGCTTGAGTAGCCAAAGCAAGCCGATGCCCGCGACCAAACCGGCTACGGCCAGTGCCAACTCCTGCTTGGAGGCGGCGGTGAACAGCGCGCCTAACTGGCTGCCGAGCAGAATGACCGCCGCCAGCCCCGGCACGATGCCAAGCGTCGAGCCGATCATGTAGTCGCGGAAATTGAGATGAAACGCCCCGGCCAGCATGTTGGTGAGCGTGAAGGGAGCCAGTGGCAGCAGGTTAATGACCGTCATGGTGCGGATGCCGCGCTTGGAGAGGTAGCCGGAAAGCCCGCGCAGGTGGCGGCCGCCGTAGCGCATTAGGGCATCTCGCCCCAGCCAGTGTCCCACCCAGTAAGAGACCACCGAGGAACTCAGCGTACCCAAAGTGGCGTAGGCCAAGCCCCACACTGGGCCAAACAACAAGCCGGTCAACACGACCAGCAAGCTCAACGGGAACATCACTAACAGCGAGCTGGTGTACACGGCCATAACGGCGGCAAACATCCAAGGGGCTCGTTGCCACTGGCTAATGGTGTTGGTGAGTTCTTCGAGATGCGTCTGAGTCAGCAGCCCTTGCTGCTGCAGGTAGCGCCACATCACGCCTAGTATCACCAGCGTGATCAGTAAGCCTAGCCCTTTTAGCAACGTCCGTGACATTCCATCCCCACCGCCTGTTTGGCAAAAGAGCGATAGCATACGCCACTGCGGCGGCGGGGTGAACGAAGGCGTTACGGTAGGCGCGCTTCAATGACCGGCCAAGCAGTGTCACCCTCGGTGGTCGTCACATCGGCCAGCATGGCTTCCACGCGCTCGGGGTGGTCGTGGATCCACTGCTGGGCCACCTCGGCAAGGTCACGTTCCTCTTGGCCAAAGGCTTGGATCATCCAGCTCTGCTCGTCTGCGGTAAAGCTAAACTGTTCAAAGAACGTGACCAGTGCCGGGTGGGCATCGGCGTAGTCGCTGCGCAGTAGGGTTCGTACGTCGCTTTCGCCGTTGTTCTCACCGAACAGGTTTTCCGGGTCTTCCAGGTAGCGCATGGGCAGCTCAAGGTTCATCCAGTGGGGCGTCCAACCGACCCACACAATGGCCTCTTCTCTGGAAATCGCATCTTGAGCGGCGGAGAGCATGCCCACTTCGCTGGTATCCACTAAGCTCCAGTCGCCCAGTCCCCAAGTGTCGTTATCCATCGCGTTATGGAGAATCTCACTCGCCGCCGAACCTGCGCCAAAGCCATGAATTTGGCCGTTAAACTCATCACGGTGTTCATCTAAATCCGCGAAGCTTTGAATGCCGCGTTCATGCAGGTACGCCGGTACGGCCAGCGTCATCTGAGCGCCATCGACGTTGTTGGCGACATCGGTGAGCACGCCAGAGGCTTTGCGCGGTTCGAACATCTCTTTTTGTGCGGGTAGCCAAGCGCCTAAAAAGGCGTCGACGTCGCCACTCTCCATGCCTTGGTAGATCACCTGCAGGCCGATTTCGTGGGTTTGAGTGTCATAGCCCAACGGGTTAAGGAGCTGCTCGGCAATTTCGGTTTTTACCGTAATACCGGGCCAAGCCGGGACGCCGAAATCGAGCGTGGCGTCGTCGGCAAGGGCGGCTTGGGTGGTAACGCCTGCCAAGCTTAGGGCAATCGTAGAAACGAGTGGACGGGTTAAACGCGTCATGTAAGGGGATCTCCTTGCTTAGGTTATTGTGATTACGCGGTGGTACGAGCGAGAACACGCAGGCGCGAAGCCAGCATATCGCGGTCTAGATAGGTGCCCTGAAGATGGCGAGCACCGCTATTGGGATCGAACTCCCGGCGGCCGTGAAGCACGCGACGATTATCGAACGCCACCATCTGGCCCGGTGTTAGGGTGAACTCCAGCTGGTGAACGTCGCTGTGGAAGAGCTGCCACAGCACTTTATAGGCGCGGTACCAGTCCGCCATTTTTTCAACGGGCAGGTGGAGGGTGTCGCGTATCCAGTTATTGAGACGTATCTCCACCAGCTCGCCTTGGCTATCGAGGGTGATCACTGGGGCTTTGATGGCGATATCGTGTGTGTCGTCCTGGAAGCGAAAATCGATGGGCGTTTCGCTGAGAATAGCCAGCGCTTCCGGGTCCTGTTCGCGTAGGGCATTGATCACTCGGGCACCGTCAGCAAACAGCGACTCGCCACCGCTGGCGTCGTTTTGCAGGCAGTAGAGCAGTTGAATATCCGGCGGCTGCTGCCAGTTGGGCAAGTCGATATGCAGCGGTAGACCGACAGCGGTATAGGCCGCGTTGTTGGGGTTGGGCTTGGAGCGAACATTAAATCGCCCGCCAAAGTTGGTAGCGCGCTGCGGGCCAATCCGCTCGGCAAGGCGGCTGACTTCCTCTTCCACCAGCGGTGCGTCGGTGACTAGCGCCAAGCCGTCGCGTAGCAGGGCGGTCAGCCAGGTTGTCTCGCCTTCTGGGGTCAGAAAGTCGGCGTGGCGAACGCGCTCTGGGAAGAAGTCGTCGCGCCACGGCTGCGGGTCGGGCAGTGCAGAAAAGCGTGTTGCCTCAGGGCGGCGCTGGTACAGCCAGCCGCTATGAAAGGCACTCACATGACCATCCTGCCACTGCAAGTAGAGGTGACCATCGGCCAAGGTAACGCTGGGTGCTTGTTCGATATCGTCTAGCGGTAGGTAGAGGCGTTCGCGGGTTTGCGGGTGGCGACACTCGGCGCAGGCGCAGTGGTCGCGAAACCATAGCAGAGGCAGCGTCGTTCGCGTACCGTCTTCCCAGGTCAGCGCAAGGCTGCTGTCGGTAAGCGTGGCATCGTTGAGTGCCGGGCCATGGTCATAAGGCGCGAGTTCGCTCATTAGAGGAGCTGAACGCTTTTCCGGGGCGGCTAGTACGCTGGTCATAGGGGCCTCGCTGTAGGTAGGTGACGTATTGCTCGATTTGCTTGTTAGGATGCGGAGTCCCTTGCGCAGTGACAAACGATGAATCTGGCCCCAAAGACCCTGTTTAACTTATAGGTTGCTTTTTCATGAGTTCACTCCCCCCGCTGTTATGGCTACAAGCATTTGAGTCGGCCGCCCGCACCCTGAGTTTTACGGCGGCGGGTAACGAGCTGGGCGTGACCCAGGCCGCCATCAGCCAGCGCATTCGGCTGCTGGAGGATCGCCTGGGGCAAAAGCTGTTCGTTCGCCACGCGCGCAGCCTTTCGTTGACCCCGGCAGGTCAAGCGTGGCTGCCCAGCATTCACGATGCGTTTTCACGCATCAGTGAAGGGACCTCGGAGGTGTTCGGTGTGACCAGCGAACGGCCGGTGACGCTACGTGCCACGCCGGTGATCCAACAATCTTGGCTCGCGCCAAGGCTCGTGGCCCTGCATCGAGAGAAACCAACGATTTTGCTGCGCTTGGTCAGCGCGATTTGGCCCGACGACTTTGGGCCCGAAGGGGCCGACATCGAGATCCGCTACGGTCGGGGAGAGTGGAGCGGGCTGGAGATGCTGCCCTTGGGCGACGAGCATTTGTTGCCCGTGTGCTCCCCCGCGCTGGCCCGCTCGCTGAACGAACCCGCCGATTTAGCAGGACACACGCTATTGCATGCGGTGGGCTTTGGCGTTGGGTGGCCGGGTTGGCTGCAGGCGGCGGGTATGACCCACTTGGAGTCTGAGTGTCTATCGCTAACGTGCGATAATCAGGTGATGACGCTAGCGCTCGCCAGCCAGGGCGGCGGGGTGGCGCTCACGCACCGTCGACTGTTGGAGCAGCGTGATGATTTGGTGGCCCCCTTCGATATGGGCGTACCCAGCGATGAGCGTTTTTGGCTGGTGCGGCCCAGCAAGCGCCACGTCAGCGATGAGGCGGCAGACGTGTGGGAGTGGCTGGCAGCGTCTCGTTAAGTCTTCTTCGTGAGCTTGAGGCATCCAGCAGAGGTTACGACTGCTGGGCAGGAAATTTGCCAATTTTCTTGCCATTTTGGTGCAACCGTGAAGAATGATGCGCCTTCATTGTTTCAAAAAGGCGTGTTTCCTATGGACTTTACTCTTCCTCCCCTGTTGACCGCGATGGTGGATCGCGGCAACGGGCTGTTGTGGGGCAGCGTGCTGATTTATCTGCTTATTGGCGCTGGCCTCTATTTCACGGTCATGACCCGCGCCATCCAGATTCGCTACTTCGGCCATATGTTCAAGTTGCTGCGCAGCTCTCGGGAATCCAACGGCGGTATCTCGTCGTTTCAGGCGCTTTCGACCAGCCTTGCCGCCCGCGTCGGCACGGGCAACTTGGCCGGGGTGGCCGTCGCCATCTACTTCGGTGGCCCGGGCGCGATTTTCTGGATGTGGATGACCGCCATGGTGGGTATGGCCACCAGCTTTGTAGAATCCACGCTGGCCCAGGCGTACAAAACTGACCATGGCGATAACACCTTCCGCGGTGGCCCGGCGCGCTACATCGAACGCGGCTTGGGACTGCGCTGGCTAGCGGTGCTGTTTTCGATCTGCCTGATTATTGCGTTTGGGCTGGCGTTCAACAGCGTACAGGCCAACTCCATCGCCCAGGCCATGGAGCAGGCATTTGCCATTCCCACCTGGGCCATGGGGTTAGTCTTGATGGCCATCGTCGCGCCGATCATCTTCGGTGGCCTGAAGTCGATTGCGAAAGTTGCTGAGTTAGTGGTGCCGCTGATGGCGCTGCTGTACCTGATCTTGGCGCTGGTCGTCGTGGCGCTCAATATCAGCGACCTACCCGCTGCCATCATGACGATCGTGCAGAGCGCTTTTGGTATCGAGCAGGCGGCCGGCGGTGCGATGGGCTATGCCATTTCCCAAGCGATCATGAACGGTATTCAGCGCGGCTTGTTCTCTAACGAAGCGGGCATGGGCTCTGCGCCTAACGCGGCAGCGACCGCTAGCACCCGCCCGGACCACCCGGCTGCCCAGGGCTTCATTCAAATGCTGGGCGTTTTTCTGGATACCCTAGTGATCTGTACCGCGACGGCGGCCATCATCATCATGGCGGGCCCTGAGCTGCTAGCGGGTGAAGAGAATAACGGCATTCAGCTAACGCAGATGGCGCTGTCCAGCCACGTGGGCGATTGGGGCGGCATGTTTATCGCCATTGCCATCCTGCTGTTTGCCTTCACCTCGGTGATTGCTAACTACTCCTACGGCGAATCCAACATCGAGTACCTGGCGGGCCGCCGTGCGCCGCTGGCGGTGATGATTTACCGCTTTGCCGTGCTGGGCATGATCATGGTGGGGTCCGTGGCCAGCCTGGGGGCGATCTGGAATTTTGCGGATCTCTCCATGGGGATGATGGCAATCATCAACCTGGTGGCGATTCTGCTGCTATCGCCCATCGCCTTCGCGCTGTTCAAAGATTACGACACTCAGCTCAAGGCGGGTAAAGAGCCGGTCTTCGACCCCAGCCAGTTCCCGAAGCTGGCCAAAAAGGTCGATCCCAACGCGTGGCCTAAGCAGAAGTAACAGGCGCGAGTTAAGTGCTTAACGCCCCGCTTCACGTTGCCAAAGTGCAGCGTGGGGCGGGGCGTTTTCATGAGGTCAGAAGATTCGATTTTGTCGAATGAAACTCGGAAAACGTTGCGCTGTTGCTTCGTCAAAAGCGCCGTAGAATAGCGCCTAACCTTACCACTGATTTTCAAGGAATTTTCATGACCACTCGTGCACTGTTAGTGACCTCTTCTATCCTTGGTGACAACGGCCAGTCCAACGCGCTGGCGACTCATTTTCAACAGCAGGCCGCTGCACGCGATGGCGTCGCCGTTACCCACCGCGATGTGGTCGCCAACGCGCTTCCGCACCTCGCCATCGAAGAGCTCGGTGCGTGGCAGACCCCGGCTGAAGAGCGCACCGTTGAACAGCAGGCGCTTGCCGCTCACTCTGATGAGCTGCTGGCGGAGCTGCGTGCTAACGACGTGCTAGTCCTGGCGGTGCCGATGTACAACCTAGGCATTCCCTCCCAGCTGAAAGCGTGGTTTGACCGCGTGCTGCGCGCCGGTGAAACCTTCCGCTACACTGAAAACGGCCCGCAGGGGCTGATCGAAGGAAAGCGGGCCATTATTCTGGCTGCTCGTGGCGGTCAATACGCGGGCACCGAGTTCGATAGCCAAACGCCACACCTGAAAACAATGCTGGGCCTGATGGGCATCAGTGATGTGGAAGTGGTGTTTGCCGAAGGTTTGAACATGGGCGACGCTCACCGCGATGCTGCCCTGAAAGAAGCCTTCCAAGCCATTGATCAGCTCGTCGAAGCGCTCTAAACCAACGCCATAAGCCAAACGAGGTTGTCATGCCGCGCCCGGAACTGCTCGAACAGATTTACACCATTGTCGATCAAATTCCGTCGGGCCGGGTGACGACCTACGGGCGCATTGCCAACATGACCGAAGGCGCCACGGCGCGCATGGTGGGGTCGGCCATGCGCCACTTGCCCGAGGGGCACCAGTTGCCCTGGCATCGTGTGATTGCGGCGTCTCTCAAACTGGCTGACCACGGCGGCGCGGCACGCCAGCACGAAAAGCTGCGTGCCGAGGGCGTAGCGTTCGACGCCAAAGGCCGCGTGCCGCGCCACCTTGTTTGGCCGGATGAGTAGCTTTGTGGTGAGTGGTGATTTGTAAGTGGTAAATGGAGAGGTGTGAATAGAAAGTTGTGAATAGCGAGTTGTGAATGGCAAAACGCCGCCCGGTGGGCGGCGTTTTTTATGCGCAGTGATGTCGGTCGACTGTCTTTAGTCTTCCTGCTTACTGCCAGATTTCCACGACCAATCGCGCCAGCGCAGATCGAAGAGATCCTTCCGGCGGTCTTTCAGGTTGGTGACCGAGCCTTCGGCACGTACAACGGTGAGGCGGGTGAGGTCCAAGTCGGAGAAGAAAATCATCTCCGTGTTGGGCGTGGTTTCAGCCAGTACCGCGTCGTGGGGGAACGCGAAGTCGGACGGCGTGAACACCGCCGATTGGGCGTACTGAATGTCCAGGTTCTCGATGGAAGGCAGATTGCCGACGCTGCCACAAATGACCACATAGCACTCGTTCTCGATGGCGCGGGCCTGTGCACAGTGGCGCACGCGCAGGTAGCCGTTTTTGGTGTCGACCCAGAACGGTACGAAGAGAATATCCATATCCTGGTCGGCCAGCAGACGGCCCAGCTCCGGGAATTCCACGTCGTAACAGATCAAGATGCCCACGCGCCCTGCGTCGGTGTCGAAGACCTGCAGATTGTCGCCCCCTTCGATCACCCAGTCGCGGCGCTCTTGCGGGGTGATGTGAAGCTTGAGCTGCTTCTCGACCTCGCCATCCCGGTGGAACAGGTAGGCCACGTTGTAAAGACGGTCATCGTCACCCACCTCGATCATCGAACCGCCAATGATGTTGATGTTGTAAGAGACCGCCATGCGTGACAGTTCGCTCTTGAAACGATCGGTAAAGCCCGCCAAAAAGCGAATCGCCGCCATTTGGTCTTTCTGGGCAGCACGATCTTGGAGGCCCATCAGCGGCGTGGTGAACAGCTCCGGGAAGACGGCGAAGTCACTCTGGTAATCCGACAGCGCGTCGACGAAGTACTCGATCTGCTGCAGCGCCGCTTCCACGGAAGCGAATTCACGCATCTGCCACTGCACCGCCCCCACGCGCACCTGCGTTGGGCGAGTGTCCAGCACGTTTTCAGCGGGCTCGAACAGGATGTTGTTCCACTCTAACAGCGTGGCGTAGCCACGGGACTGCTCATCTTCCGGCAGGTACTTGCGCAGCAGGCGCTTGACCTGGAAATCGTTGGCGAGCTGGAACGACAGAATCGGGTCATAGATCTCTTTGCGAGAGACTTTGTCGATGTACTGTGCAGGCGTCAGCTCGGCGGCGTGCTGGTGATACTCGGGAATACGCCCGCCTGCCAAAATGGCGCGCAGATTGAGCGAGCGGCACAGCTCTTTACGCGCTTCGTACAGGCGGCGGCCCAGGCGGTAGCCGCGGTAGTCCGGGTGAATCAGAACATCCAGCCCGTACATGGCATCGCCATCCTGATCGTTCAGGATGATTTCACGATGGCCGATCAGATCGTCGTACTTATGCGGGTTGGAGAACTCGTCGTAATCCACCTGCACGGTGAGGGCCACACCGACCAGCACGCCGTCATCCTCGATGGCAATCTGACCTTCAGGAAACTCCTGAATCAGCTTGTCGATGGTGTGCTTCGGCCAAGCGCCACCAATGTCGTGATACACCGCGTCCATGAGCGATTTCAACTGGCCGTAGTCGTCGCTGGCAAGGTTACGCAGGTTAAGGTGCAGTTCTTCTAGGGACATAGTTCAGGGGTTCCCAGTCGTCGAATGAAGTTGGCCTATTGTATCACTGCTGCGCGCTGCGCGTTTTATGAGGGGCGGCGGCACGTACCAACGGGCGTGTCAGCGTTTGTGCCATGATTACCCCGGCAAGAATTAACAGCCCACCCATGAAGTGGAATCCCGATACCTGTTCACCCAATAGCGCCATGGCAATCAGCGCACTAAACAGTGGCATGAGGTTGATGAAGATACTCGATTGGTTGGCGCCGATTTGACGTACCGCACGCATCCATAAAAACGTCGTGATGACCGAGGCGGGAATGCCTGCGTAAAGGATCAACCACACGTTTTGCCCATCCACCGGTGTCATGGGGCCCATCACGTAGGGCGGTAATAAAAACAGGACGGCAAAGCAGACCTGCGCATAGAGCATGACCCAAGGAGGCAGGTTCATCGCCCAGCGCTTGAGCATGACACCGTATAGCGCGTAGCAGGTGGCGGCGACCACCATCAGCGCGTCGCCTTGAGCCACCTCCAACTGCAGCAGTGAGAGCGGGTTGCCGCGGCCAAGCAGCACGGTGACGCCGATAAAGGCGAGCACGCCGCCTACGACACCGCCCAGCGTGGGGGGTTCCTTGAGAATCAAAGCGCTGAGCAGCACCGTTAGCAGTGGCACCATGGCGGCCAAAATGCCCATGTTGGTGGCGGTGGTGGTCTCTGCCGCCACGTAGGCGAGGCCTTGCCACAATCCCATGCCCAGCAAGCCCAGTAGTGCCAGCTTCGGCCAGTTACGCTGTATCTCCTGGCGATGGCGCAGAGCGGCGGGTAGCACGAAGGGGGTCATGACCAGCAGCGCCAGCAGCCAGCGCAAAAAGGCGATGCTGCTAGGGGCAATCGCACCCACGGTCAGCTGGTTGATGGTCATGTTACCCGACCAGATCAGCACCGTGGCCAGCGGCGGTAAAAAGTAAATCAATGGCATAGCACGTTCCCTTAAAACAGTCCCTTATCGTTAGCCGGTTAATGTGACGCGCTTTGCCGCGATGAGCAAGGGGAAGGCGTTGGGCAAACCGCTGAGCTATACCAAAGAGCAGCCCCACGGGGCGGCTAAAAGTCTGTACGTCGAACTCGCTATGTCATACGCTTGTTTGAATACGAATGGCTAGCCGTTTCAATAACATTAAAGGAGCGCCGTGATGCACCCAGCGCCAGCTTATCCGCATCTGTTTCGTCCGCTGACCGTCGGCCACTTGACGCTGCCCAACCGCGTCTTGATGGGGTCCATGCACACCAATCTGGAAGAAGCGCCGAACGGCTTCGAGCGCTTGGCGGCGTTCTATGCAGAGCGGGCGCGTGCAGGGGTAAGCTTGATCGTCACGGGCGGCATTGCGCCGAACCCCGAAGGGGCGGTCTTTCAGGGCGCCAACGCGCTGACGGATGCGTCGCAGGTCGCGGCGCATCGCCAAGTGGTCGAAGCGGTTCACGCCGAAGGTGGCCATTTGTGCATGCAGATTTTACATGCTGGGCGCTACGCCTACTCCCCCGAGCTGGTCGCGCCGTCGGCGTTGCAAGCGCCGATCAATCCCTTTACCCCTCGGGCGCTCTCCAGTGACGACGTCGAGCAGCAAATTACCGACTATGTTCGCTGCGCTACGCTCGCCCAGCAGGCGGGCTACGACGGCGTTGAGGTGATGGGCTCGGAAGGCTATTTGATCAACCAGTTTATTTGCCGCCGCACCAACCAGCGTGACGACGACTGGGGTGGCGATTTCGAGCGGCGTATGCGCTTCCCGGTTGAGATTGTCAAGCGTATTCGTCAGGCCGTTGGCGAACGTTTCCTACTGATCTTCCGCCTCTCGATGATCGATTTGGTGGAAGAGGGCAGCTCCTGGGACGAGGTCGTACAGCTGGGCCAGGCCATTGAAGCCGCTGGCGCGAACGTCATCAATACCGGCATTGGCTGGCACGAGGCGCGGGTGCCCACCATTGTCACCAGCGTGCCACGGGCGGCGTTTACCGAGGTTAGCCGACGCATGCGCACGGCGCTGTCGATTCCGCTGATCACCACCAACCGCATCAATATGCCGGAGGTGGCCGAGCGGGTACTGGCAGACGGCCATGCGGATATGGTGTCGATGGCGCGTCCGTTTTTGGCGGACCCGGAGTGGGTGCGTAAAGCCGAGGCCGGCTTGTCGGAGGAAATTAATACCTGCATCGCCTGCAACCAAGCCTGCCTAGATCACACCTTCATGGGCAAGCTGACCTCGTGCTTGGTCAACCCCCGCGCTTGCCACGAAACCGAGATTTCCCTGGCACCGGCGCAAACGCCCAAGCGGGTGGCGGTCGTTGGCGGCGGCCCGGCGGGGTTGGCCACGGCGGTGGCAGCGGCCAGCCGTGGGCACGCCGTGGTGCTTTTCGAGCGTCGCGCCGAGCTGGGTGGGCAGTTCAATTATGCCCGTAAAATTCCGGGCAAAGAGGAGTTCAATGAAACCCTGCGCTACTTCCGAGTGATGCTGAAGAAACATGCCGTCGATGTGCGGCTGAATACCGACGCCACCGCAGAGGCGTTGGCCGATTTCGATGAGATCGTGATGGCCACGGGGGTCGTGCCCCGTGAGTTGACGCTACCCGGCGCTAACCACCCCAGCGTGCTGAGCTACGCCGATGCCATCGAGCAGCCTGAGCGGGTGGGCAAGCGCGTGGCGGTGATCGGCGCGGGAGGCATTGGTTTCGATGTCTCTGAGTTGCTTTCCCATGAGGGGCACTCCGCCATGGAGGTGGCCGCATGGTGCGACGAGTGGGGCGTGGATTTGGCAGTGTGCGAGCGGGGCGGTTTGAAAGCACCGCAGCCGCCGCGTTCACCGCGCAGCATCGTGATGCTGCAGCGGAAAAGCTCTAAGCCGGGCAAACACCTGGGCAAGACCACGGGCTGGGTACACCGTGCCTCGCTCAAGCAGCGCGGCGTAGAAACACTGACTGGCTGCGAGTATGTACGTATCGATGATGCCGGTTTGCACATTCGCCGCGACGGACAAGAGCAGGTGATTGAGGTGGACACCATCGTGGTATGCGCGGGACAAGAGTCCGTGCGTGACCTGATGACCCCGCTGCAACAGGTGGGCGGGCGCGTGCATGTGATTGGTGGCGCTGCGGAAGCGGCCGAACTGGATGCCAAGCGCGCCATCGATCAAGGCACACGGTTGGCGGCGTCGCTGTAACGCTCATTGGGGGCGTGACGTTGACGGCAAAATGGCGATAGACTGATGAATCACCCTAACCACTAAGCCACGTTAGGGATTTAAGGCGCGGGTGGCACCCAGCCTGCGCCGCACGACCGCCAGACAAAAGGATTATCGTCATGCCCTCGGAGTGTACCCCACGATTTTTAGCCAGTGATAACACCTCCGGTATCTGCCCAGAGGCAATGCAGTACTTACTCGAAGCCAATCAGGCGGACGATCTCGCCTATGGTAACGATCGCTGGACCGCCCGCGCCGCCGACCGTTTTCGGGAAATGTTCGACTACGACTGCGACGTGTTTTTCGTGTTCAACGGCACTGCAGCCAATTCACTGGCGCTCTCGGCGATGGGGCGCAGCTACCACAGCGTGATTTGTCATGAGCTGGCGCATATCGAAACCGACGAGTGCGGCGGCCCTGAGTTCTTCTCGAACGGCGCGAAGCTGCTGACCTCCCCGGGGGCGAATGGCAAGCTGACCCCCAAAGGGATCGAAGCGCTGGTCACCAAGCGCAGCGACATTCACTATCCGAAACCGAAAGTCGTCTCGCTCACCCAGGCCACCGAAGTCGGCACCGTTTACTCCCGTGAGGAGCTGTTGGCCATTCGCGCCATGGCGGACAAGCATGATTTGCGTCTGCACATGGACGGAGCGCGGTTTGCTAACGCCTGCGCCAGTTTGAACGCTTCGCCTGCCGAGTTGACTTGGCAGGTAGGGGTCGATGCCCTGTGCTGCTCGGGCACCAAAAACGGCTTGGCGTTTGGCGAGGCGATCCTATTCTTCAATCGCGAGCTGGCGGAAGACTTCTCCTACCGCTGCAAGCAGGCGGGGCAGTTGGCGTCGAAAATGCGCTATGTGTCAGCGCCGTGGCTGGGGTTGTTGGAGAGCGGTGCGTGGCTGACCAACGCCGAACATGCCAACGCCATGGCACGCTATCTATCAGAGGGGCTGCAGGCGCTGCCGGGTGTCTCGCTGATGTTCCCCACCCAGGCGAACAGCGTGTTCGTTGAATTGCCGCCTCACGCCATCGAAGCGTTGAAAGCCAAAGGGTGGACGTTTTACACCTTCATCGGCGCTGGCGGAGCGCGTTTTGTGTGCGCGTGGAACACCACCGTTGAATTACTCGACCAGCTATTGGCCGACGTCAAAGAGGTGCTGGAGCAGTCCCCCGCTGCCTAGCTCGATGCGGCTCTTGGACCGCCTGCACGCCACCGCTGCGGTGGCGTGTTGCGTTGTAGTGCTCTGTAGAATTCAACGCAACTAAAGCTCTCCTCCGATGCTCATAAGTTTATCTCAGCGGTCAGATGCGCTGCGTTGAAGGTGATGTCATCACTTTTTGCTAATGCTGACTACGCTGATAGAGCGACACCTCAAATAGCACGCCGCCTGGGGTATTGGCTTGGCGGTCGCGCTGGGGGATGGGCCACAGGAGAGTTCCATGAGCATCTTTGATCACGTTCAAGACCGATTTGCCCGCGTTCAGCAAGAGGACATGAGCCTTGAGGAGTACTTGGCGCTTTGTCGCCGCGACCCTAAGGTGTATGCCAGCGCCGCCGAGCGCATGCTGGAAGCGATAGGCGAGCCTGAAGTGATCGACACGGCGAAAGACCCGCGTCTATCACGCATTTTTTCGAACAAGGTGATTCGCCGCTATCCTGCCTTCGCCGAGTTTCATGGCATGGAAGAGGCCATCGAACAGATCGTGGCTTATTTCCGCCACGCGGCCCAGGGGCTCGAAGAGCGCAAGCAGATTCTTTACTTGCTGGGTCCGGTCGGCGGCGGTAAGTCGTCGTTGGCCGAACGCCTGAAGCTATTGATGGAGCGCATTCCTTTCTATGCCATCAAAGGCTCGCCGGTCTATGAATCGCCCCTTGGGCTCTTCTCACCGGAAGAGGATGGCGAGCTGCTGGAACAAGAGTACGGCATTCCTGCACGCTATCTGCGCAGCGTCATGTCGCCTTGGGCCGCCAAACGCCTAAAAGAGTACGGCGGCGATATTTCCCAGTTCCGCGTGGTGCGGCTCTATCCGTCACGGCTGAATCAAATTGCCATCTCCAAAACCGAGCCGGGGGACGAGAACAATCAGGATATCTCGTCGCTGGTCGGTAAGGTGGATATTCGTCAGTTGGAGCTTTACTCCCAAGACGACCCGGATGCCTACAGTTTCTCAGGCGGGCTTTGTCGCGCCAACCAGGGGCTGATGGAGTTCGTGGAGATGTTCAAGGCACCCATCAAGGTACTCCACCCGCTGCTGACCGCCACCCAAGAGGGCAACTACAACCCCACGGAAGGCATGGGCGCGATTCCTTTCGATGGCGTGATTCTGGCCCACTCCAACGAATCGGAATGGCAGGCGTTTCGTAATAACCGCAACAACGAGGCTTTCCTGGACCGCGTCTACATCGTCAAGGTGCCTTACTGCCTGCGGGTGTCGGAAGAGATCAAGATCTATCAAAAGCTGCTGGAAGACTCTTCCCTCAACGCAGCGCCCTGCGCGCCGGATACGCTGCGTATGCTGGCGCAGTTCTCGGTGCTGTCGCGGCTCAAGGTGCCGGAGAACTCCAGCATCTACTCCAAGATGCGGGTATATGACGGGGAGAATTTGAAAGACACCGACCCGCGCGCCAAATCGATCCAGGAGTACCGCGATGCGGCAGGCGTAGACGAGGGCATGCAGGGCCTCTCGACCCGCTTTGCCTTCAAAATTCTCTCCAAGGTGTTCAACTTCGATAGTACCGAAGTCGCGGCCAACCCGGTGCATCTGCTGTACGTGTTGGAGCAGGCGTTGGAGCGCGAGCAGCTGCCGTCCGAAGTATTCGAGCGCTACCTGGGCTTCATCAAGGAGTTTTTGGCCCCGCGTTACGTGGACTTCATCGGCAAAGAGATTCAGACCGCGTATCTCGAGTCTTACAGCGAGTACGGTCAGAACATCTTCGACCGCTATGTGACCTATGCCGACTTCTGGATTCAAGACCAGGAGTACCGTGACCCTGAAACCGGCGAGCTGCTCAACCGCCAATCGCTGAACGAGGAACTCGAGAAGATCGAGAAACCGGCGGGTATCTCCAACCCGAAAGATTTCCGCCATGAGGTCGTGAACTTCGTGTTGCGGGCGCGGGCGCAAAACAACGGTATGAACCCTAGCTGGCAGTCGTATGAGAAGCTGAAAGGCGTCATCGAACACAAGATGTTTGCCAACACCGAAGAGCTGTTGCCGGTGATCTCGTTCAACGCCAAAGCGTCGAAGTCGGATCAAAAAAAGCACGAGGATTTCGTGGCGCGCATGGTGGACCGTGGCTATACCGAAAAACAGGTGCGGCTGCTCTCCGAATGGTACCTGCGCGTGCGTAAGTCTCAGTAGCGGGCCGCTGTCGGCCCGCACACAAGAGCGCCAAGAGTCGGCGCTCAAGATCGAGGTGTTGAGGAGGTCGAATGACCTACTTTATTGATCGCAGACCTAACGCTAAGCACAAGAGCGCGGTCAATCGGCAGCGCTTCTTGGAGCGTTATCGCAAGCACATCAAGCGCTCGGTGGAGGAGGCGGTCAACCGCCGCTCCATCACCGACATGGAGCGTGGCGAGAAAATTTCGATTCCTGCCAAGGACATTTCAGAGCCCGTGTTTCAGCACGGGCCGGGCGGGGCGCGTAATATCGTCTCGCCGGGTAATAAGGAGTTTCTGGAGGGGGATAAGATTCGTCGCCCGGCGGGCCAGGGGGGCGGCAATGGAGTGGGCGAGGGCGGCGCCTCCAACCAGGGGGAAGGAAACGACGAGTTTGCCTTCACCCTCAGCCGTGAAGAGTTCTTGGAGTTTGTGTTCGACGGCTTGGAGCTGCCCCATTTGCAGCGCAAGCCGCTAAAGTCGCTGGAAGAGATCAAAATGGTGCGCGCAGGGCTGGCGCGAGACGGGGTGCCGTCACGCATCAGCATTACCCGTTCGATGCGTGAAGCCTACGCACGGCGTATCGCCATGCGTGCGCCCATCAAGCGTGCCTTGAAGGAGGCGCAAGAGGCGCTGGCGGCCGAGGAGCGCAAAGACTCGGTGTTGCGCAACCCAGCGCGAATCGTGGAGCTCAAAGCGGAGATCGAGCGACTGGAGAAGCGTATCGACGCCATTCCGTTCATCGATACCTACGATTTGCGCTACCACCAGTTGGCTGCCCAGCCACAGCCGTCGAGCCAAGCGGTGATGTTTTGCGTCATGGACGTCTCGGGCTCCATGACGCAGAACCATAAAGACATCGCCAAACGTTTTTTCTTACTGCTCTACCTTTTTTTGGAAAAGCATTACGAAAAAGTCGAGCTGGTGTTCGTACGTCACCATACGGCTGCCAGAGAGGTGAGCGAAGAGGAGTTCTTTTACTCTCGCGAAACCGGCGGCACCATCGTCTCCAGCGCGTTGAACCTGGTCAATAAGATCATCGAAAAACGCTACCCCGCCGGCCAGTGGAATTTGTATGTAGCGCAGGCCTCCGATGGCGACAACTGGGACGACGACTCCAACATCTGTCGTGATCTTCTGGTGAAGCAGTTGATGCCTCAGCTGCAGTACTACGCCTATGTGGAGATTACCCCGCACGATCATCAGTCGCTTTGGCACGAGTACGAAAGCGTGGCGGCGCAGTTTCCCGAGCGCTTTGCCATGCGCCAGATCGTCGATGCGGTCGATATCTATCCCGTGTTTCGTGAGCTATTCAAGCGCCGCCTGAGCCAAGAGCGGTAGTACGAGTCGAGGAGGGCGCCATGAGTGTAACCCGCAAGCCCATCGCCACTGGGTCGGACTGGAATTTCAGCGTGCTGGAGCGCTTCGACGAGGAACTCGCCAGGCTCGCCGATGAGTACCGGCTGGATACCTATCCCAATCAGATCGAAGTCATCACCACCGAGCAGATGATGGATGCTTACGCCAGCGTCGGCATGCCGGTGGGGTATCACCACTGGTCGTTCGGGAAGCAGTTTCTTGCCGTGGAGCAGGCCTATAAACGGGGACAAATGGGGCTGGCCTATGAACTGGTGATCAACTCCAACCCCTGCATTGCCTACTTGATGGAGGAGAATACTTTGATGATGCAGGTGCTGGTCATTGCCCACGCCTGCTACGGTCATAACTCCTTCTTCAAGGGCAACTACTTATTCCGCACTTGGACCGATGCGGAGTCCATCGTCGATTACCTGGTATTTGCCCGCAAATACATCGCGCAGTGCGAAGAGCGCCACGGCGTGCACGCCGTCGAGCAACTGCTGGATGCCTGTCATGCGCTACAAAACTACGGGGTAGACCGCTACAAGCGGCCATCACCTATCTCGGCGGAGGAGGAGGCCAAACGCCAAGACGAGCGCGAGGCGTACCTGCAAACCCAGGTCAACATGCTGTGGCGAACGATCCCCGAGCCGCCGGCTGGCATGGCACCGTTGCCGGGTAGCTTGCACAGCGACGACGACCCGTTGGGACTGCATACGGGCGGTCGCTACCCCTCAGAGCCCCAGGAGAACCTGCTCTACTTCATCGAAAAGAATGCTCCACTGTTGGCCCCTTGGCAGCGTGAGATCGTACGTATCGTGCGTAAGCTGGCGCAGTACTTCTACCCGCAGCGGCAAACGCAGGTAATGAACGAGGGGTGGGCATGTTTTTGGCACTACACGTTGATGAACCGGCTATACGATGAAGGCAAGGTGGATGAAGGGCTGATGCTGGAGTTCTTGCAGTCCCACGCGGCGGTCATCAACCAGCCGGGGTTCGATAGCCCCTATTACAGCGGGCTGAACCCTTACGCTTTGGGTTTTGCCATCTTCATGGACATTAAGCGGATATGTGACGCGCCGACGGCGGAAGATCGTGAGTGGTTCCCCGACATAGCGGGCAGCCCCTGGCGAGACACCCTGGAGTTCGCGATGCGCAACTTCAAGGATGAGTCTTTCATTCAGCAGTTTCTCTCCCCCAAAGTCATTCGCGACCTAAAGCTCTTTTTGATCGTCGATGATGATCAGTCCGAGACGCTGGAAGTCGCCGCGATACATGACGATCGGGGCTACAAGCGTGTTCGGGAGGCGCTCTCCAGCCAATACGCGCTCTCCGTTCGCGAGCCCAATATTCAGGTGGTGGAAGCCGCCATCCGAGGAGATCGCTCGCTGACGCTGCACCATATTCAAGACAATCGCCGCCCTTTGGGCCGAAGCGTATACCCGGTGATTCGCCATTTACAGCAGCTGTGGGGGTTCCCCGTACACTTGGTGTCCATGGAGGAGGGAAAAGTGACACGACGCTACCACTGGCCGGTAGAAGAGGAGAGCAAAGAGGCGAGTTGATGGCGAACGTGTTTTATATGTCTTCAAACGTCATCACCCCGCGCAAGGCGCGGGGTGAGTCGTTCTAATCGCTGGCACAGCGTATTACGCTTTGGCGGTCCAGGATTGGCACCAACCTTCCGGGGCGACACTGTTTTCGGGGAACAGCTGGCAGCCTTGCGTATCGGTATTGAAGAACATGCAGTTAGAGCAGAGTTCGCCCTCTTCGTAAGCAGGGTGATCGCTGGCTTCGCTGGCCACTTCAACGTAGTTGAGCGCCTGGGCGGTAGGTGAGGAGGGATCCAAACGCGGGAGTTCCTGGGCAAAAGCAGTCTTCGACAGGATTCCAGCACCAAACGGCAGGGCGGCGAGGCCTAGCACGCTGTTACGCATGAACTTACGACGGCTCTGATTAGCCATGGTGTCTCCTTATCGTCACGGTCTGACGTTTTGCTACGGTGATCGGGTGGTGGTCCACCTCTTAATACTCCGACAAGTCTTATAAATCGGAGGTCTAAGGTACATGCTAGCGCATGCTCAAAATTAGTGCGAATAACCTTATAAATAGCGCGACAATTAGCCACGCAGGTGAGCAGCGCTTGGCCCTACCCCGCAGGCTGCTATACTCGCCCCGTAGCCTGATATCCACCTTTCATGAGCAACGAGGGCGCCATGCAGAACGCAGTGATCTTGATCAATACCGAAAAAGGCCAGGTAAAAGCAGTGGCCGAGCGTCTAGCCGATGTAGAGGGGATCAGTGAGGTCTACTCTACCTGTGGTCGTTACGACTTAGTCGCCATTGCCCGCACCCGTGACTTCGAGAGCTTGGCAGAACTGGTCACCGAGCGTCTCAATGCGGTAGAGGGGATCAGCGATACTGAAACGTTGAACGCCATGCAGGTGCACTCTCGTCACGATCTGGAAACCATGTTTTCACTCGGCTGGTAACCCTCGCTATCGCGGCAACGGATAGACGAGTGGATGAAAAGAATATCGTAGGGGAGTGACTTCGTTGGGGAATTCGTTCGTGCGCTGGCGTCGCCAAGGGCGACGTCTGGGCATTGCTGTGCTGTTTGTAATCGTAGGTACTGGTCTGTGGGAGTTTCAGGGCCGTCAACATCAAGATGCGTACACGTGGAAAGGCGTGCCCACGTGGGAGTCGTTTCAACCGACGACGTTTCATCGCGTATTGCGCAACGATGGGTTTTTAGCGGGATGGTCGGATGTACGCGTCGGGGCGCTGTGGGTCAGCTACCAAGTCACCGCCGTGCCAGACAATACGCGCATCGGCAGTCGGCCCAATTTCCAAGCAGACTGGCGCACGCTATGGCCCGTAGATACGGACAGCTATTCCGGCAGTGGCTACGACCGAGGGCATCTAGCCCCCAACTATGCCATTGCCGCCGTGCATGGCCGCCGTGCGCAAATCGATACCTTTTTGATGAGCAACATGGCGCCTCAACGGCCTAATTTGAATCGTCAGCTTTGGCAGCGTTTGGAAGAGTCGGTCATGGACCACTTTGCCCCTCGCTTCGAGCGCTTGCAGGTAATCACCGGGCCCATCTACCCGGAGCACTTTATGGATAACGTGTTCAATCGCGTGGGTTTCGTGGAAGTGCCGTCGGCGTTTTATAAAATCATCGTCGCCCCTCACGAAGAGGCGCCGTTAGCGCTAGCGTTCATCATGCCTCAAGACGTAAGAGGCAACGAGCCGCTGGATGACTATCTCGTCACTATCGATGAGGTGGAAGCGCGAACGGGACTGGATTTCTTTCCTGATTTGACACCCGCAATGGAATCCGTACTCGAAGGTGAGTTGCGCACCCAAGGCTGGGCGTTGGAAGAGGTGGCGCGTCGTCCCGGGCGCTATCAGTAAATAGGCGGGCGGGGGCTTGACCCTCGCTCGTCGCAATGCGCCACCGTGTTAACGTGCTGGCGCTACAACACACCACGCTAGGGCGGTGATCGGAAAAGCGCATAGGGCACGTGACTTATACTAGAAAAAATACACAGAGAAGAAGAAAAACAAGAGGGGATAGCATAGATGAAAGAGTGATGCGGAAGGGACCATGTTATGGTGCCCAGGAGAGGACTTGAACCTCCACGTCCGTACGGACACTAGCACCTGAAGCTAGCGCGTCTACCAATTCCGCCACCTGGGCGCATCATCTTTTCGTTTGCAGTTACAGCGCAGCGTTTGTATTCGCATGGTGCCCAGGAGAGGACTTGAACCTCCACGACCATACGGTCACTAGCACCTGAAGCTAGCGCGTCTACCAATTCCGCCACCTGGGCGAATACAAACTAACCTTCTACTGCTGTTACCGCTAACTTGCCGCTGCACCTTATAACGTCATGAAAAGGGGATAACATGATGTTATTTGGTGCCCAGAAGAGGACTTGAACCTCCACGACCATACGGTCACTAGCACCTGAAGCTAGCGCGTCTACCAATTCCGCCATCTGGGCAAGTGGCGCATATGATACCGGGGCCGTGGTTAAATGCAAGCCCTGAGGCGAATTTTTTAACACTGAAATCATATCAATGCAGCGTTAGGTGGTTGGGTGATTGAACCGGCAGCGCTATACTGCGCCCATGACCAAACAAAATATGACACGCGCTAGCTCATTAACCGCTTGCGCCGACGCCAATAGCGTCGATACCGAATCCCGCCCGCAGTGCCAAGCCGCTGCGCTAACTGTCCGCCTCCCGCAAACGCCATCAAGGATGTTGATCGCATGAAGTACTGGACGTTGAGTGATGATCCGCACGCCGAGCGCGAGGCGCAAAAGTACGATAACCCTGCGCCCAGCCGCGAATACTTATTGGCTGCCTTAGAAAGTTATGGCAAGCCCATTACCCATGAAAACATGAGCCGCATGCTGGGCATCGAGGATGAAGACCATCTCGAAGCCGTGCGTCGGCGCATGGCGGCCATGGAGCGCGACGGGCAGGTGCTACGGGACCGTCGTGGCGCCTACGCGCTCATCGACAAGCTCGACCTAATCAAAGGTAAGGTCTTGGGGCATCGCGATGGTTTTGGTTTCGTGCTGCGGGATGACGGTAAGAAGCCAGATCTCGTGTTGCCGCCACGTCAAATGCGTCGTGTCTTTCACGGTGATCATGTGCTGGTGCGCATCAGTGGCCGTGACCGTCGCGGCCGTGACGAAGCCACCATCGCCGATGTCATCGCGCGCAATACCCAAACCATCGTGGGTGTCTACCGCAGCAATACCCCGGAGTTTGGGGTGCTGATTCCCGAAAACCCGCGCATTACGCAAGAAGTCATCATTCCGCACACCTCCTGTGGGGGGGCAAAGGATGGTCAGGTCATTTCGGCCAGGATCGTGCAGCAGCCCGCTACTCGGGTGCAGCCGGTGGGTGAGGTGATCGAAGTGCTGGGCGAGCGTATGGATCCCGGCATGGAGATCGATATTGCCATCCGCAGTTACGACATCCCTGCCGAGTTTCCGCCAGAGGTGCTGGATCAAACCAGCGACATCTCTGCAGAGGTCTTGGAGGAGGATAAACAGCATCGCGTCGATTTGCGTGATATTCCGCTCGTCACCATCGACGATGAGTCCGCCAAGGATTTCGACGACGCAGTCTGTGCCTGGAAGACCAAGTCCGGCAGCTGGAAACTGTTGGTGGCGATTGCCGACGTTTCCCACTATGTACGCCCCGGCACTGCGCTGGATGATGAGGCGCGCACGCGAGGGAACTCGGTCTACTTCCCGGGGCAGGTCGTGCCGATGCTGCCAGAGCTGCTCTCCAACGGCCTCTGTTCACTGAACCCTCACGTCGATCGTTTGGTGATGGTGTGCGAGATGAACATCTCCAAAACCGGCGCCATCAGTCGCTACTCGTTTTATGAAGCCGTGATGAACTCCCATGCACGCCTGACCTATAACAAGGTGGCGGCGATGTTGGACGGCGAGAGCGAGGAGGGCGAGGCGCTGCGTCGTGAGCATGCGGAACTGGTCAAGCCGCTCAAAAATCTGCACGAGCTGTATGGCCTACTGCGCTCTGCTCGGGAAGAGCGTGGCGCGATCGATTTCGATACCACGGAAACGGCGATCATCTTCAATGACGAGCGCAAGATCGAAAAAATCGTGCCGCGTACCCGTAACGACGCTCACAAGCTCATCGAGGAGTGCATGCTGGCCGCCAACGTGGCCACGGCGCGCTTCCTGGACAAGCACGACCTTCCAGCGCTCTACCGTATTCACGAGCGTCCCACGCCCGAGCGTTTGGACAAGCTGCGCCTGTTCTTGAGTGAGCTGGGACTTTCCGTCGGAGGGGGCGACGAGCCCACGCCGCAAGATTACCAAGCGCTTCGCGAAGCCATTGCCGACCGACCGGACGCCGATATCATTCAAACGGTCATGCTGCGCTCGATGAATCAGGCCGTTTATTCGCCTCAGAACGAAGGCCACTTTGGTTTGGCGTACCAGGCGTACGCCCACTTTACCTCGCCGATCCGCCGTTATCCGGATCTGCTGGTTCACCGCGCCATTCGCTCGGTGATTCGTGGCCCGCGTCAAACCAATACGGTCGTGCGGGTAGAGGGTGCGCCGGTAGAGCCACCGAGCAAATGGTGCCCCTATACCTTCGAACAAATGCTGGAGCTGGGCGAGCACTGCTCGATGACCGAGCGGCGTGCGGATGAAGCTACCCGCGATGTCGAGAGCTGGCTCAAGTGTGAGTTCATGTCCGATAAGCTCGGAGAGACTTTCGAAGGTACGATTGCCTCGGTGACCCAATTTGGCCTGTTCGTGCGTCTCGATGACTTCTATGTCGAGGGCTTGGTACACGTGACCTCGCTACCGTCGGACTACTATCACTACGAAGCCGAAAAGCATCGCCTGAAAGGGGAGCGTACCGGCACCACCTACCGCCTGGGGGATGGCTTGACCGTTCAGGTGGCGCGCGTGGACATGGATGACCGGAAAATCGACTTTGGCTTGGCCGATGACAAACCGCGCCCGCGTCGCCAGCCGCGTAAGCGTCGTGGTGAAAGTGGTGGCCCCAAGGCAGCCGCTGCCCAGGATAAGCCGTCAACGCGTCGTGGCCCGCGCCGTACGCGCAACGGCTCGCGCAAACCATCAGCGAAAAAGGGGTGAGCATGAAGTCGTCGTCTCGACGTCCCCCGCGTACGGCCATTCGCACGCCGGATGGCTTGGATCACGTGTACGGCGTTCACGCGCTGGAGAGCTTGCTAGGGCGTGGCGAGTCCCCTCAGGAGCTGTGGGTTCAGCAGGGGGCGGGTAACCGTTTGAAAGAGTTGGTCGCCACGGCCCAGTCCGGTGGTGCGCGTATCAGAGAGCAGCCCCGTGACGTGCTCGACCAGCTCACCCAGGGCGCAGCGCACCAAGGCGTGGTGGCATTTTGTGCCCCTTTGATGCCCGAAGGTGAAGAGTCGCTGTGGTTGAAACTGCGTGCCTGGCAGGCATCCGCACCGCCGCTGTTGCTGGTGCTGGATGGCGTCACCGATGTGCATAACTTCGGTGCCTGCCTGCGTAGCGCCGATGCCGCCGGCGCCCACGGCGTGATCGTGGCGAAAGACAAAGCCGCGCCGCTCAATGCCACGGTCAGGAAAGTGGCCTGCGGTGCTGCAGAAGTCGTGCCGGTCTATCAGGTCACGAATCTTTCGCGCACGTTGGCCAAGCTCAAAGATGCGGGTGTTTGGATTACCGGTACCGCCGGTGAGGCGGAGGCCAGCGTGTTCGAGATCGACATGACCGGTCCTACCGCGCTGGTGATGGGCGCCGAAGGGAAGGGCATGCGCCGTTTGACCCGCGAAGCCTGCGATAATCTCGCCAAATTGCCCATGGCCGGGCAGGTGTCGAGCTTGAATGTCTCTGTGGCCACCGGTATCTGCCTGTTTGAAGCCGTTCGCCAGCGGCAGCTTGCAAGTTAGCGGCCAGCCCACTAGAATGCTTGCGCCCGTTTATTCATAAGCGGGCGTTCGTATGGATAACTCATCTGTACGATCAACAGTTCTGCTTGATGCGCTATCTCGGCTGTTCGCGGCCTAGAAAGGGCATTTCAGTTAACTCCTTGCTTCCCTGTCGCCGTTGAGGTATCTGCCCCAGCGCACATCGGAAGCTGCCAAACCGCAAGGAGATTCCATGCGTCATTACGAAATCGTGTTTATGGTCCACCCGGATCAGAGCGAGCAAGTGCCGGCTATGGTCGAGCGCTACACCAGCATCGTTACCGAAAACGCTGGTACTGTGCATCGCCTGGAAGATTGGGGCCGTCGTCACCTGGCTTACCCGATCAACAAGATCCACAAAGCCCACTACGTGCTGATGAACGTTGAGTGCACCGGCGAGACTCTCGAAGAAATCGAGAACATCTTCCGTTTCAACGACGCCATCATCCGCAGCTTGGTCGTTCGTTGCAAAGAAGCGATCACCGAAGCGTCTCCGATGATGAAGCCGGCAGAAGAAAAGCGTCCGCGTCGCGAAGAAAAACCGCGCGCTGAAGCTGAAGAAACTGCCTGATTTTATCCACCGCACGTTTTAAGGAGCTAGTCCATGGCACGTTTTTTCCGTCGCCGTAAGTTTTGCCGCTTCACCGCTGAAGGCGTCAAGCAGATCGACTACAAAGATCTCGACACGCTGAAGGCTTACATCACCGAAACCGGCAAGATCGTTCCGAGCCGCATCACCGGCACCAAAGCACGCTATCAGCGTCAGCTGGCGACCGCTATCAAGCGTTCACGCTACCTGGCACTGCTGCCCTACTCCGATAGCCACCAGTAAGCGTTTAACGTGATGCTGGCACTAGCAAGATGGCTGATGCGTGGTACGCCCTATGCCGCAGGCGGGGCAGCGCTAGCAGCGTTAGTGCCCTGGCTGTTTTGGTTAGGTGCGGCCATTGCGGCGTTAGTGACGCTGCGCAAGGGCTTTGCTCCCGCGCTTCCCGTCATTATCGCTGCGGCATTACCAGCCGGTTTCTGGTGGGCGCAGGGTGATGTGATTCCGCTGGCGAGCGTACTACTCGTTTCGCTCATGGCGGTCATATTGCGCGAGAGGATGCGCTGGAGTGAAGCCTTGATCGTTGGCACCTTAGCGGCCGCGGTCATGGTGCAGCTTGGCATCTTCAGCCCACCGGGCGGCACAGAGCTCATGCTGGAGCAGTTGCGCGAGAGCTCGGAAGAGATCGACCGCATGCTCACAGAGTTTGCCAACCAAGGCGTCGACACGACGACTCTGGCCTCCATGGTGATCGGGGGCGTAACGGGGTTGGTTGTGCTGTTAGCGGCCATCGCATGTTTGGCGCTAGCACGCAGCTGGCAGGCTGGGCTTTATAACCCAGGCGGCTTTCGTGAGGAGTTCCATGCGCTGCGCCTGACTCCCAAAGAACTCGCTATTTTAGTAGTGCTTGGGGTGGCAGGTATGGTGCTAGGTGCGCAGGCGCTGGCCATGCTTAGCTGGATTCCGCTGCTGATAGCCGGTATTGCGTTAGTGCACGGGTTTATTGGAATAAAGGGGATGAACGGGCTGTGGCTGGTAGCATTTTATGTGCTGCTGATCACGACCTGGCCCACGATTCTCATTGTGCTGCTGTTGGGGCTGATCGATACATTCGCGAACGTTCGCGCACGCCTTGCCCGCAGCAATTGACAAGAGGTTTACGAGATGGAAGTCATTCTGCTCGACAACATTGGTAAGCTGGGCGGCCTGGGTGACAAGGTCACTGTTAAGCCCGGTTATGGTCGTAACTACTTGGTGCCTTACGGCTTAGCCGTACCGGCCACCAAAGAAAACGTAGAAGCGTTTGAAGCACAGCGTGCCGAGCTCGAAGCTCAAGCCGCTGAGCGTAAAGCAGAAGCCCAAGCACGCGCTGAGCAACTGAACGACATCGAACTGTCGTTGGTTTCTAAAGCGGGCGACGAAGGCAAGCTGTTCGGCTCTATCGGTCCGCGTGATCTGGCCGACGCCATCTCCTCTGCTGGCATCGAAGTTGCCAAGAGCGAAGTGCGTATGCCGCAGGGCCCGATTCGTCAAACTGGCGAATACGACATCGACCTCCACCTGCATGCAGAAGTGGACGCCGTTGTACGCGTGGTGGTTGTCGCCGAGTAATCTCGCTCGTCAACGCTAACGCCTTAAAGGGCGCGGGACCTCCCGCGCCCTTTGTCTTTTCTGAGCCGCTGACGAGTGTGATTCGGCCAGTGGTGTGAAGGAAGCAGCCCGGCTAAGATAAGCGCCGTTGGCAATGCGTTACTTTTAAGGAGCTCGCTATGCAGGACCAGCCCTCTGCTGATCAAGAAACGGCGGCGTTAAAGCTGCCGCCGCACTCGCTAGAGGCGGAGCAGTCGGTGTTAGGCGGGCTCATGCTAGATAACCAAGCCTGGGATAACGTATCCGAGCGTTTGGTAGCAGACGATTTTTATCGCTATGAGCACCGTTTGGTGTTCAACGTCATGATTCACTTGGCGGAATCGGGACAGCCGCTCGATGTCGTCACGCTTTCTGAAGCGCTGGAAGCGCGGGACCAGTTGGATACCGTCGGCGGGCTTGGGTTTCTGGCGGAGCTTGCCCGCAATACGCCCTCGGCCAGCAACATACGCGCCTACGCGGATATCGTTCGCGAACGTGCCACGCTGCGTAAGCTGATTCGGGCAGCTAACCAAATTGCCGAAGGGGCGTTCTCGCCGCAGGGGCGACCTGCCGATGAGCTGTTGAACGAAGCAGAGCGGCTGGTGTTTCAAATTGCCGAAGAGCGCCCCAAAACCGGTGGCCCGATCGGTATGAGCGACCTGCTCACCAAAGCGGTCGACCGCATCGATGAGCTCTTCAACCTCAAAGGGGAGATGACCGGCCTCTCCACTGGTTTCCGCGATCTGGACGAGATGACCTCTGGCCTGCAGCCCTCCGACTTGGTGATCATCGCCGGGCGTCCGTCGATGGGTAAGACGACTTTCGCCATGAACTTGGTCGAGCACGCGGTCATCTCCAGCGACAAGCCGGTCATGGTGTTTTCCATGGAGATGCCCGCAGAATCGCTGATGCTGCGTATGCTCTCTTCACTGGGGCGCATCGACCAAACGCGAGTTCGCTCGGGCCAGCTGGAAGATGAGGATTGGCCGCGACTTACGTCGGCCGTCAATCTTCTAAAAGACAAGCAGCTGTTCATCGATGATACCGCCGCGCTCTCACCCAACGAGATGCGTTCGCGGCTGCGTCGTATCGTACGTGAGCACGGCAACATGGCGCTGATCATGATCGACTATCTGCAGCTGATGCAGATCCCCGGCTTTTCCGAAAACCGTACGGGGGAGATCTCCGAGATTTCGCGCTCTTTGAAAGGCTTGGCAAAAGAGTTCAACTGCCCGGTCGTGGCGCTTTCGCAGCTGAACCGCTCGCTAGAGCAGCGCCCCAACAAGCGACCCGTGATGTCGGATTTGAGGGAGTCGGGCGCGATCGAGCAGGATGCGGACGTCATCGCCTTCGTATACCGAGATGAGGTGTATAACCCGGACAACCCGGATAACCAGGGTATTGCGGAGCTCATCATTGGTAAGCAGCGTAACGGGCCGATTGGCACCGTCCACATGGCCTTCATAGGCAAGTACACGCGCTTCGAGGACTTGGCACCCGACAGCTACGGCGAAGCGTTTGGCGATTAACTTGAGCGTCATGGGGGAGAACGTATAATGCGCACCCTCATGAGCAGTTCGCCTCGAGCAGATAGAGAGACAGGAGTAACAAATGGCAGGTGGTTTTAGGCGCGGTAACCGCAAACGTCTTCCGAAACTGGAAGGCCGTGGTGAGCTCCAGTCGCTAGAGCGCGAAGGCCCTTTCAAAGAGTGGCTGGGCATGCCCGACCTTTATCGCTACTTTTTGGTGGTGGAAGGGGAGAAGTACAGCTACCAAACCGAAGATGCTGAACTTCCCGTCGCGGTGGGCGATAAAGTGGTCTTTCGTTACAAAGAGACCAAAGGCGGTAACTGGATCGATCGTAACTCGCTGGGCAAGGCGATCGACCCGTCTGAGTATCAATAAGTCGACCATAAGTTGACGATAAAGGCAGGAACTCTTTTCTGTTATTGCCGTCTTAGGCAGTTAGTGCCAAGGTAATATAATTGTCATGGAGCCACGTCATGCTGTGCTCCATGACGATGACCAATAACAGGAGGGAACCATGGAAATGAAAGCGTTAAAACAGTTCGTCGCGAATCACGACAATTTCGAAATTCGTGTCATTACCCATTCGGGTAGCCGTTTTTATCAAGTCGAGCTGGAAGATGTCGAAGGCGAGCGTCACATGCTGATGCAGCGCGGCAAGCCGATGCTGTTTCGCTCACTGGACGACGTTTATTTAGAGCTAAAACGCGCAGGCATTCATCGCGCTTACTTGGTGCAGCACGTGCCCCAAGACGAAGTGATCGGTCGCGACGCTCATTACAGCGCGCCGCTCACCTCGCGTATGCCTCTGGTGTTTTAATTCCTCCGCTGAATCATTGAGCGGCGTTACCCTGACGTTTTTCCCACCACCGCCCCAGCCGAATACGGCGACGGGCAAAGAAACGGTAGCCTGCATCCATCATGCTGCGCAGGCCCGGTAAGCAAGATAGCCTTACCAGCCGCCGGTAGCCCAACACCGCATAGAGGGCCCGGCTGGCGTCCATACCGATGAACCATCTCCCCTCGCGATCTTGCAAATGCAGTTGACCCATCATGGTGTCGAAACTGCGGCCTACCTCCTCTGGTTTGAACTCGCTGCTCTGAATATCGACGAGCCGAACGCGTGACCGATGGCGATGTTTGGCAAGCCAAGCGACTTCCACTCGGCAAAAGGGGCAGTGCCCGTCATGGTAGAGCGTGACCGGGGCCTGGGCATCTAGCGTGGCGAAGCGGCTCATGAGCGTTTCTCCGAGTCAGACGTAGAGGAGGAGTGTTGGGCTGTAGAGGCATAGCCCTTCGTGTGCGCCGGTTGGCCGTAACCGGCGCTGGTGGGTAGTTTGGCAAGGAATTGCTCGGCCTGCTGGCGAATGGCCTCGCGCTTCTCCTCTTTCATGCGTCCTAGCGATCCATAGATGAGCTTCATTCGTGGGTTACGGTTGAGCTGTTCCGCATTGGTTTCCAAAAAATGCCAGTAAAGGCTGTTGAAGGGGCAGGCTTTGGGGCCGGTCATCTGTTTAGGGGAGTAGCGACAGTGTTGGCAGTGATCAGACATTTTGTCGATGTATTTACCCGAGGCGCAGTAAGGCTTGGAGCCCATCAAGCCACCATCGGCGTGCAGCACCATGCCCAGCGTGTTGGGCAGTTCGACCCATTCGCAAGCATCGGCATATACGGCGAGGTACCAATCGCACAGCGCTTCAGGCTTGACGCCGCACAGCAGAGCAAAGTTGCCGGTGACCATGAGGCGCTGAATATGATGCGCGTAGCTATTGTCGATGGTCATTTGAATGGCGCGTTGGAGGCAGCGCATGTCGGTGTTGGCGTCCCAGTAAAACCCGGGCAGCTCGCGGGTGAAGCCTAGCTGGTTTGCCTGCTTGTATCCGGGCATTTGCGTCCAGTAGAGCCCGCGCACGTATTCGCGCCAGCCGAGTATTTGGCGGATGAAACCCTCTACCGCATTGATAGGCGCTTTGCCAGCATGGTAGTGCGCCTCGGCGGCGTCACACACTTCCATCGGTGAGAGCAGACCGATATTCATCGCTGCAGAGAGGCGTGAGTGATACAAAAAGGGTTCTCGGTCGCTGATGGCATCTTGATAGCGGCCAAAGTCTGCCAGCCCGTGTTCGATGAAGTGATTCAGGTCGACCAGTGCCTGCCGCCGGGTGACCGGCAAGTTGAAGGTCTCCATCGTTCCCATGTGATCAGGGAAGTGGTCAGCGGCATCCTGGAGCGCTGCTTGAGTCACGTCATCCTTGCCGTGGTTAGGCAGCGCAGGAAAGCTCAGCGATGCGTCGATGGGCTCGCGGTTGTCATGGTCGTAGTTCCACTGCCCGCCAACCGGCGTGTCGCCTTCCATGAGCAGGCCGGTGCGCTTGCGTTGCTCGCGGTAGAAGTACTCTAGGCGCAGCTGTTTGCGGCCCTCCGCCCAGCGTGAAAAGTCGTCCGGTGTGGTGAAGAAGCGGTCATCTTCCCATAGCTGCCAGGGGAGGGCGTTATGTTGGCGCTGCTGCATATCGTTCCACAGCCGCCACTCGCCGGGGCGGGTAACGCGAATTTCATCACAGCCATACTGGTTGGCGAGCCGCTCGGCTTCTTCTATCAGCGACTGGGTGTTATCGCCATCATTGATGCGGCTGTAGTGCACCGTATAGCCTTTGTCTCTCAAGGCGTCGGCAAAGTGGCGCATGGCGGCCATGAAAAGACCGATCTTATGCAGATGGTGCGGCACGTAGCGTGCCTCTTCGGCCACTTCGCACATCGCCACCACCGCGTTGGAAGGCGCTTCGCGAAGGGTTGGCAGCGTCAGCGTGAGCTGATCACCCAGTACCAGGAGTAACGGCTTGGACATGAGTTGGCCTGCAGTTATACAAATAATGCTGATAGTATAACTTTATGCCGCGACTTTGCCGAAAAGTGTTAAGATTTTGCCCATTACGTACACCCGAGGAGTTAGCGAGATGGCCGATAGCATCGTGAAGGATCAACCTGGTGAGGGGCGCTTGGCCCACGCGCCCAGCAGCCACCCTGCCGTTCCCCGCGCCAAGGTGGGCGTCGTTCTAGCGAACCTGGGAACGCCCGATGCCACCGACTACTGGTCCATGCGCCGCTATCTCAGCGAGTTCTTGTCTGATAAACGAGTCGTAGATTATGCCGGATGGAAATGGCAGCCTCTTTTGCAGCTCATTATCCTGACCAAGCGTCCGTTCTCCTCGGGCAACGCGTACAAAAGCATCTGGAATAACGAGAAGAACGAAAGCCCGTTGCTGACCATCACTCGGGCGCAAACGGAAAAAATGACCGAGCGCCTGAAAGCGCTTTACGGCGACGATGTCGAGGTCGATTTCTGTATGCGCTACGGCAATCCTTCCACGGACAGCGTGCTCAAACGCATGAAAGAGAAGGGTTGTGAGCGCATCGTCTTCTTCCCGCTCTATCCGCAGTACGGCTCGCCCACTACCGCTACTGCCAATGACCAAGCGTTTCGCACGCTGATGAAAATGAAGTGGCAGCCCTATATCCGTACCGTACCGGCCTATTTCGAGCATCCGGCGTATATTCAGGCGTTGGCTAACTCGGTACAAGAGGCGTACGACGGCTTCGAGAGCCGTCCTACCAAGCTCGTGGCGAGCTATCACGGCGTGCCGGAGCGCTATTTGATGGAAGGGGACCCTTACCACTGCCAGTGTCAGAAAACCACGCGTCTACTGCGTGAAGCGCTGGGGCTGAGCAAAGAGGAGGTCGATACCGCTTTCCAGTCCCAGTTTGGCCCTGAGAAGTGGGTGGGTCCGCAAACGGTGGATCACGTTGCCGAGCTGGCGAAACAGGGGCACAAGCATATTGCCATCCTCTCTCCAGCGTTTTCTTCCGACTGTGTGGAAACCCTGGAAGAGATCAAAGAGGAGATCCACGACAGCTTCATGGAGGCTGGCGGTGAAACCTTCAGCTACATTCCCTGCTTGAATGATCGTGATGATCATATCGACGCCTTGCTGGCGGTGGTCAATAACGAGCTGTCAGGCTGGCTGCCGACACCGTAACGTCACACGGTTGCTATCAAAACCGTCTAGCGTATCGCGCTAGGCGGTTTTTTATTGGAACCGACTTTTCTAGAAAACGAAGCAGGGCTGGTATAAGGTTTGTGTATATAAAATCACACTTATTCAACGCTCAAGCAGCTTATGCAAATGTGTAAGCCGCTGGTTAGGATGAAAAAACGTCACTAGGGAGAAAGCGTCGGATGCAATTTGCCGTATTAATGGGCTTCGTGTTGGCAGCGTTGTCGCCGCTGCTCAACCGCTGGTTTGGAGAGCGCGCAAGCCTCGTGCTTGCGCTGTTTCCGGCGCTCCTGGCCGGTTGGCTGCTGAGTCAGGCACCTCTGGTCCTCCAAGAAGGCCCGCAGTTGTTGGCGTGGGCGTGGGTGCCTTCGCTGGGTATCAGCCTGAGTTTTCTGCTCGATGGCCTGTCGTTGCTGTTTGGTTTGCTGATCACGGTGATCGGCACCTGCGTACTGGTTTATGCCGGTGGCTATTTGAAAGGCCACCCCGATGTCGCTCGTTTCCACTTGGCCCTGGTTGCCTTCATGGCATCCATGCTGGGACTCGTACTCGCCGATGGATTGCTCACGCTCTTTATCTTTTGGGAGCTGACCAGCATCACGTCTTATCTGCTGATTGGCTTCAATCACACGGATATCGAGGCGCGTAAATCTGCGCGGCAAGGTCTATTCGTCACGGTCGCCGGAGGCCTGGCCCTAATGGCCGGGCTGGTGCTACTGGGGGTATCCAGCGGTCACTGGTCGCTCCATGAGATTCTGCAGTCAGATGAAGACCTGCGTCAGCATGCTCTCTACACTCCTATGCTGATCTGTCTGTTGCTGGGGGCCTTTACCAAGTCGGCACAGTTCCCGTTTCACTTTTGGTTGCCCAACGCCATGGCCGCTCCGACCCCCGTATCGGCTTATCTGCACTCTGCCACCATGGTGAAAGCGGGCATTTATTTACTGGCGCGGCTGCAGCCGGAACTGGGCGGCACGGCCATGTGGATGACGCTGCTCTCTGTGGTCGGGGCGACGACCATGCTGACCGGCGCTTTCCTGGCGATTCACCACACCAATATCAAGAAGCTATTGGCGTACTCGACGGTCATGGCGCTGGGAACGTTGACCATGCTGTTGGGGATTGGCTCGGAGTACGCCATGACCGCGTTTGTCACCTTCTTGCTGGCCCACTCCTTGTATAAAGGAGCGTTGTTTATGGTTGCGGGTATTCTGGACCATGAAACGGGCACCAAAGACGTGACTGCCATGGGAGGGCTACGCAGCGTCATGCCCGTGACGGCAGTGATTGCCATGGTGGCGGCGCTTTCTCTGGCGGGGGTGCCGCCGCTGCTGGGCTTTATCGGTAAAGAGCTGATGCTGGAAGCAGCGCTAGGCGCCGAGCGCGTTCAATGGATGTTGGTGGTGTTTGCCTTCCTAGCCGCCGTGCTGACCATTGCGGTGGCGGCCATCATCGCGCTGAGACCTTTTTATGGCGCACGCCATGAGACGCCCCAAACGCCCCATGAGGCGCCGCTGAGCATGCTGATTGGCCCCGCGCTGCTAGCCTTTGGCTCCCTCGCGCTGGGTTTGGCGCCAGCTATGTTGGGGGCTGACGCGTTATTGACGTCGGCCGCCACGGCCGTTGCGGGGCAGTCACTGCCGGTCTCGCTATCGTTGTGGTATGGCATCAATGTGGCGCTGATCATGTCGGTGGTTAGCCTGATGCTCGGTTTCTTGCTCTTCAAACGGTGGGACAGCGTGCGCGGCCAGCTAGCCAGATTGTCGCCCGTGATGCGCTACGGCCCTGAAGCGGGCTATGAAGGGCTTATGAACGGCATCGTGCATTTTTCGGAATGGCAAACGCGCGTGCTACAAAATGGCTACATGCGTAACTACATTCTGGTCATGCTGGTGGTGCTCATTGCGCTGATCGGTAACTCCATCCTACTGCGCCATTCGCCTCAGCTGGCGCTTACGCTAGACGTGCGTTTTCACGAAGTGATCGTGGTGGGCACCATGGCCATGGGGGCTCTGTTTGCCACGATTTCACGCTCCCGCCTGGGGGCGGTGGTATCCGTGGGGATCATGGGCTTCTCGATTGCGCTGATCTTCATTCTCTTCAGCGCGCCAGACCTCGGGATCACGCAGCTGCTCGTGGAGACCATGACGGTCATCCTTCTGGTACTGGTGCTCTTCCGCTTGCCGCGTTTCTCCAACCTCTCCACCCATCTGGAGCGCATTCGCGACGGGGCCGTGGCGGCAACCATGGGCGTGCTGATTTTCCTGCTGATCATGACCGCTTGGAGCATCGACCAGTTCGAAACCATTTCGACCTATATGGTGGAAAACAGCGCACCGCTTGCCCATGGCCGGAATATCGTCAACGTCATCTTGGTCGATTACCGTGCCCTCGATACGCTGGGTGAGATGTTCGTGTTGGCGCTGGCCGCGATTGGCGTGATCGCCATGCTGAAGCTTCGCCACGGTGGAAAGGCAGGCAACACCGCGGACGGCGAGAAAGCCAGCGTGAAGGAGCCCTACGATGGTTAAGTCAGGCACGATTATTTTGAATACGGCGGCGCGCTTTCTTATGCCGCTGCAGCTCATGTTTTCGGTATTTCTGTTACTGCGAGGCCACGATGAGCCGGGGGGCGGCTTTATTGCTGGGCTAGTGGCTGCGGGCGCCTTCACCTTGTACCTGTTCGCCTTTGGGGTGAGTGCCACCAAGGAGGTGCTGCGCATGGTCGACCCACGGGATTTGATTGGCGCAGGCCTGCTGTTGGGGATGATCTCGGTGGTACCCGCGTGGTTCATGGGGCAACCCTTTCTTACCGCCCAGTGGTGGACGATTCCGGTGATCGACTTCAAAGCCTCGACGCCGCTGATTTTCGATATCGGGGTGTACTTGGCGGTACTGGGCTCGGTCACCGGCATGGTCATGGCGCTGATGGAGGTGGATAAAGATGAGCCTTGAGTTACCCCTTCCGATGACCGCAGGAGGATACCCATGGAACCGTTGATGGCATTGGCGATTGGCCTGCTATACGCGACCGCTATTTTCATGATGTTGCGCCGCTCCATCGTCAAGCTGGTGATTGGCTTATTGCTGCTTTCCAACGCCGCCAACTTGCTGATTTTTACCACCGCTGGGATGACCCGAGGTGCGCCGCCGCTGATCCCCGAGGGGATGATGCAGCCGCTTGGCGAAGTCGCTGACCCGCTGCCACAAGCGGTGGTGTTGACCGCCATCGTGATTGCTTTTGGGGTGCTGGCGTTTGCGGTGGTGCTGATTCGCCGGGCCTACGAAATCGTTAAGGCAGATGATTTGGACAAGATGAAGGATACCGACACGTGAGGCCTGAAGTCGCACTTCCCATTCTACTGCCGCTGCTTTCGGGGGCCGTTTCGCTGATGTTCTGGCGCTCGCGGCCCATGCAGCGCTTTATCGCCGTCGCGGGCAATGTCGCGTTATTCCTCGTGAGCCTTTGGCTGTTTGTCGCGGTGTTGGAGGATGGCTACATCACCATGCAAATGGGTAGCTGGCCAGCGCCGTTCGGCATCACCCTCGTCGCCGACATGCTCAGTGCGGTGATGATTCTGCTCACCGGGATCATTGGCTTGGCCATGGGGGTCTACTCGCTGGCGACCACTGGTCGAGGGCATGAACGGTTTGGCTACTATCCCCTCATGCATCTGCTGCTGGCCGGTGTGGCGGGGGCTTTTCTGACTGGCGATATCTTCAACCTCTATGTGTGGTTCGAAGTCATGCTGGTGGCCTCGTTTGCGCTACTGACGCTGGGAGGCGAACGCGCGCAGATGGAAGGGGCCATCAAGTACGTGACGCTCAACCTGCTGGCGTCAGTGATTTTCCTCAGTGCCGTTGGGTTGCTCTACGGGACGGTGGGGACACTCAACATGGCCGATATCGCCCTGCGCATGGATGTCGCCGAACACAGCGGCATGGTCGAGGTGTTGGCAGTGATGTTCATGGTGGCCTTTGGTATCAAGGCGGCCGCTTTTCCGCTGTTTTTCTGGTTGCCCGCCTCTTACCATACGCCGCCTGTGGCGGTCTCCGCGCTGTTTGCGGGCCTGCTGACCAAGGTGGGGGTTTACTCGCTGTTTCGGGTGTTCACGCTGATTTTCGATCAGACCATGGGCTACCTTCAGGACATCATGCTGTGGGGGGCGGTCATCACCATGGTGACCGGCGTATTGGGCGCCGCCGCCCAGTACGAGTTTCGACGTATCCTCTCGTTCCATATCGTCAGCCAAATTGGCTATATGTTGTTGGGGCTGGCGCTCTACACACCGCTGGCGATTGCCGGCGGCGTGTTCGCCATCATGCACAACATCATCGTCAAGACGAACTTGTTCTTGATCAGCGGTATTACACATCGCCTGCAGGGCACGTATCAGCTCAAGAAGATGGGCGGACTCTATCGTGAGCGTCCCTGGCTGGCCGTGGCGTTTTTCATCAGCGCTTTCTCTCTGGCGGGCATCCCACCGCTATCGGGCTTCTTTGCGAAGTTCGTGCTGGTGCGTGCAGGCCTGGAGGCCGAGGCATACGTGGCGACCGGCATTGCCTTGGCCGTGGGGCTGATGACGCTCTACTCCATGGTGAAGATCTGGAACGAAGTGTTCTGGAAAGCGCTGCCGGAGGAGAACCAAGTGCCGCAAACGCCGACTCCGACAGGGGACGATGGGCGATTATTGAAGCCTAGCCTGTGGATGATGTATCTGCCTGTCGTGGTGCTCGCGACGATGTCGCTGCTGATTGGCGTCTTTGCAGAGCCCCTCATGCTGGTGATGAACCAAATAGGGGAGCAGTTGATGACGCCTTCAGGCTATATCGAAGCGGTTCTGGGCGCCTCCGCCAGTGCAGAAGCGGCGCTGCTGGAGCCCGTCGACATACAAGCCGAACGTGTCGATAACCACCTGGAGGAGACACCATGACGGGCGCCATTTGGAACCTTTTGCTTGGTTTGGCCTGGGTCCTGCTCAGCGGCGATTTCTCCGGGTTGAACTTATTGGTGGGGATGATTTTTGGCTACATCGCGTTGCTGCTGATCGAGCCTCAAGTCGACGGGTTGAAGGGCTATCCGGCCCGCGTGCCGCGCTTCATTGGCTTTCTTGGATTTTTCATCAAAGAGCTGGTGCAGGCTAACCTGCGCGTGGCGTTCGATATCTTGACGCCGCCGTGGCACATGCAGCCAGGGGTCATCGCTTTGCCGCTTTCGGCGCGTACCGAGATGGAGATTACCATGGTGGCCAATTTGATTTCCCTGACGCCTGGGACCCTCAGTTTGGACGTGTCGGATGATCGTAAGGTGCTGTATATCCACGCGATGTTCCTAGATGACGAAGAGGAGCTACGACGCAACTTGAAAGAGATGGAACACCGTGCACTGGAGCTATTTCGTTAATGGAAACCGTGATCTTAATCAGTCAGGTGATTATGGGGCTCGCGCTGGTACTCACGTTCGTGCGCGTGGTCCGCGGCCCCAGCCTGCCAGACCGCGTCGTGGCGCTGGAGCTGTTCTCGACGACGGTCGTAGGCCTGGTCGGCGTGTATGCCATTCAATCGGGCGTCTCCAGCTTTTTGGATGCGGCCATCGTCATCGCGCTGATGGGCTTTTTGGCTGCCATTGGCTTTGCACGCTTTTTGGAACGAGGAGGGCCGCGGGATGATTGACGTCATCAAGGGCGCCATGCTGCTCACCGGCTCGAGCTTCATGCTGTTGGCTGCCGTGGGGTTACTGCGCTTGCCCGATTTGTTGACCCGCATGCACGCCACCACCAAGGCGGCGGCCCTCGGGGTAATCCTCATCATGCTGGCCTCGGCCATGCATTTTGCCGAGGTAGGGGTCGTCGCGCGTTCGTTCGCGATCATCGTATTCATCTTGATCACTGCGCCCATTGCCGCCCACGTGATTGGCAGAGCTGGCTACTTCGTGGGCTCTCGGCTTTGGAGCGGCACGGTCAAAGATGAGCTGCGCCCTAACTACGATCCGCTCACCCACGAGCTGAAAAGCGGTATGGAGACGCAAGAAAACGCTAAGCGTCACCCACGTAATACCGATCCCGACTAACGTTAGGAGTCAACGTTATCGATGGAAGCCACCCGAGTTGGGTGGCTTTTTTTATGCCCATCGTAAAAGAGCGCAGGTGCGTGTTACGGCAAAGTCGAGGTGTCAATTTATATACAATAATTGTACTGTATAAGTTATTATGTCCATGTATTACGGCGTAGCGTGGCACAGCCAGCACGCAGCGAGATGAATAGATGAGACGTAAACAAGACTTACCGCAAAAAGACTGCGTTCAATGCCAGCGCCCATTTACTTGGCGGAAAAAATGGGCGCGCTGCTGGGACGAGGTGCGCTTCTGCAGCGAACGCTGCCGTCGCGAGGCCAAGCAGCACAGCACGCCGAGGAGGCAAGAGCATGAACAGCACGACTGATATTGTCTGGCTGCAGGACAATCTGCGCGTTGCCGACAATCCTTTATTACATTTCGAACATTCCCCACACCAGCTGCTTTGTCTGTACGTGCTCGACCAGCGTTGGTTAACGGCTGCCGTGCCGGGGGAGTCCACGCCCAGGCTGGGTCCAGCGCGGCTGCGCTTTTTATGGCAAAGCCTGATGGAACTGCGTGGCGAGCTGTTGCAGCGTGGCAGCGATCTGTTAGTGCGTATTGGCGACCCGGCCGAGGTCGTGGTCGAGTTGGCGACCACGCTCAATGCGCGGCAAGTGCGGGTAGCCGAACACTCCGGCTGTGAAGAGTCGGATAACATCACCCGTGCGGCTGCCAACCTGCCCAAAGGCTGTCAGCTCTATCGTGCGGATAGCGGTTACTTGATCGATGCCGCTGCGCTGCCGTTCGATCTAGCAGACCTGCCAGCCAGCTTCTCTGCCTTTCGGCGTAGCGTCGAAAAGCAGTGTGAAATACCGGCTCCCAAGCCTGCGCCAATCACCTTACCGTGTTGGCCCGAAGGCGCGCCGCGCGGTTTCCCGCCGTTAAAATCCGTGTGTGAAACCAGTGCGGCATGGCAGCCCGACCAGCGTCAGGGGTTCGTGTTCGTGGGCGGCGAGTCGGCGGCCAATGACCGATTACAGCACTATATCTGGCGTCAGAACGGGGCGGAGTCTTACAAGAAAACGCGTAACGGTCTATTGGGTGCCAACTTTTCGACGCGTTTTTCTCCGTGGCTTGCCCGTGGCTGCTTGTCTGCTCGTCAAGCGCATCGAGAAGTCAAAGCATGGGAGTCCGAACACGGTAGCTGCGAATCGAGCTACTGGATTGTCTTCGAGCTTCTATGGCGCGACTACTTTCACCGCGCCGCACAGTTGGAAGGGGCCTCCCTGTTTGGTCGGGAGTCGCTGCCGCCAGCGAGCGAAGCCTTCGACACTTGGCGCAACGCGGAGACCGGCGTGCCGTTCATTGATGCGGCCATGCTCGAATTGAAGCGAACCGGCTGGATTTCCAACCGTGCCCGCCAGAACGTCGCCAGCTTCTTGGTAAAAGATTTGCAGGTAGATTGGCGGCTAGGCGCTTGGTGGTTCGAGCACTGCCTGATCGACTACGACGTGGCCAGCAACTGGGGCAATTGGCGCTACATTGCCGGGGTTGGGCGTGATCCGCGTCAGGATCGCTATTTCAATGTGTTGAAGCAAGCAGGGCATTACGATCCGAAAGGGCTGTACGTGGCCTATTGGTTACCCGCGCTGGAATCGTTACCCTTCGGTCTGGAGCGCCAACAGCCCTGGCGAGTGGCGCCTTCTCAATTTCAACCGCCCTGCGTGCTACCGGATGAGTGGCAGCGCTGGTTGATTGCCGCAACCGAATTCGAAGAGACGGATGAGTAACGATGGCGTTAATGGAGAGTGATCGGCGCGTCGCCTGGGGATTGGGCTTGGCGGGGCTGCTGCCGTTCATCGGTGGCGGTCTCGCCGCTTGGTGGGCACCGCCTGTCTGGCAGGTCAGTGCCATCTATGGCTTTACTTACTACAGCGCCGTGATTTTGTCGTTTTTAGGGGGCATTCATTGGGGCAGTGCGCTTCAAGTGCCCCGTGACAACAACGTACGGCGGCTAGTACTGGCCATGGTGCCCAGCCTGATTGCGTGGCCTGCTTTGCTGTTCAACACGGTGACCGGGCTTTGGGTACTGTTGGCAGGATTTCTGTTGATGGGGGGCTACGATATTAGCCGGGAAGGGCGCGAAGGCTTTCCCAAGTGGTACCTCACCTTGCGCTGTGTGCTAACGGCGGTCGTCGCCATATTCCATCTTATCGTGTTGTGGCGCTTGTCTCTCTGAGGCTGGTAACTCGCTTGTTTCTGAGCCATCATCAGCCTCACGCTAAGGATTGCCGAGAGATGAGTACTATGACGTCAAGCCCCAAGTCATTGACACGCAATGGTTCAGTACGTACCCGCCGCCATTTGCTATGGCCGCTGTTGGCCGCTGCGGCGGCAGCCACTTTTTACGCCCCTGCAGTGATGGCTAGCCCCCAGCTCATGACGGAAGTCGATGCCCGCGCGGCCGAAGAGGTGCGCTACGGTAACTTCAATGAGTGGCTCCGCGAGTTCCGCCGCTATGCGGCGAACCAAGGCATTAGCGAGGCGACCCTCGCATCGGCGTTCGATGGGCTGCGCTACCGCGAACGGGTCATTGAGTTAGATCGTTACCAGCCTGAGTTCGTCCGCGCGATTTGGCAATATTTGGACAGCGCCGTATCGAGCACGCGTGTCGCCAACGGTCAGGAAAAGCTCGCACAACATCGCGACACTGCTCAGGCGATGCAGCAGCGCTATGGCGTGCCCGCTGAGATCATCGTAGCGATTTGGGGCGTCGAGAGTAACTACGGCAGCAATTTTGGTGATTTTTCGACGCTCGAATCCCTCGCAACACTGGCTTACGACGGCCGCCGCCGGGAGTTCGCCCGGGGTGAGCTGCTGGCAGCGCTGCGTATCATCGATCAAGGGGATATTGCGGCCGAGCAGATGAAAGGCTCCTGGGCCGGGGCGATGGGGCATACCCAGTTCATTCCCAGCAGTTTCGAAGCCTACGCCGTGGATGGCGATGATGACGGGCGACGCGATATCTGGGGCAGTATTCCCGATGTCATGGCGTCGACGGCGAACTATCTGGCGCGCGCTGGCTGGCAGGCAGGCCAACCCTGGGGCGCCGAGGTCAGGCTACCCGACGACTTTGATTACGCGCAAACCGACCGCAAGAGCAGCGCCGACTGGGCTGCCCAGGGCGTGCGTGCCGTTCGTGGCGAGCTGCCGACTTTCGATAGCGCTGCGGTCATCGTTCCTGCCGGAGCGAGCGGTCCTGCGTTTATCGTCGGTCCCAACTTCCGTGCGATTCTGCGCTACAACAACGCCACGAGCTATGCTCTGGCGGTGGCGACACTGGCTGATGCCATCGCTGGCCGTGACGGCATCGCACAGTCATGGCCAAGAGATGAGGCACCTTTGACGCGAGACGATGTCCGAACGCTCCAGCAGCGGTTGAACGAGGCCGGTTACGGCGTGGGTACGGCAGATGGCATCATGGGGCCGAATACCCAAGCGGGCCTGAGGGCGTTTCAGCGCGACCAAGGGCTCGTACCGGACGGCTTTGCGACTCAGTCGCTGCTGGAGCGGCTGCGCTAGGTAATATGCGCGGCTACGGTTGTTACGCATGATTCGAATCGTCAATGCCTCACCAAGGATGAGTCGTTATGGGAAAAGCAGGTCTAGGAGTATGGGGAGCCAGCGTGCTGGCCAGTGCTTTACTTATGGGAACGAGCGCGCAAGCGGAAGACAAGGTGTTTGGTTGGGTCGAAAACGCCTACATCGAGCCGTGGGGAATTGCCGTCAAAGCCAAGCTGGATAGCGGTGCGTTGACCTCTTCACTGGATGCCCGCGACATTGAAATGTTCGAAAAAGAGGGGGAAGAGTGGGTTCGCTTTCGCCTGAAGCTGGAAGACCAAGACAGTGGTGAAACGTTCAGCGACCAGATCGAGCGTCCGCTCTACCGTGAACAAACCGTTCGAGGCGCTGGTGGCCGCGACGAGCGTCCGGTCGTGCTCATGGATGTTTGCATGGGCGATACCGTGTATGAAGAGCAGTTCAGCCTACGCAACCGTGAAGAGATGAACTACCCGCTGCTGCTAGGACGCCGCACCATCAGTCATTTAGGCTTGTTAGACGTGCGTAATACCTTCCTGCAAGAGCCCGGGTGTGGAGAAAACGCCCCCTACGTTCCCCACGACCCAGAAGACAAGCAGTCTTGATCGTCTAATTAGGCATGACTCAAAACAGCCGTGACAGCAGCGCCGTCACGGCTGTTTCGACGCGCAGAATACGTGGCCCCAAGTGCATGCCTTCGCACCCTGCTTGAATTAGCTGTTCGACTTCCCATGGAATGAACCCGCCTTCTGGGCCGACCAGCAGCAGCGTTGGCGTATCGATACCGCGTGGGCAGGCATTCTCCATGCCGGGGTGGGCGACCAGCCCGCGGCGCTCTGCCAACAGCTCGGGAAGCTGCTCCTCTAAAAACGCTTTGAACCCTTTGCACAGCGTCACGTTGGGCAGCTGCGTATCCCGCGCTTGTTCAAGGCCCAGCACGAGGTGCTGGTGAATCTTGTCGGGCCGAAGCTCTGGCGATTGCCAGTAGCTTTTCTCGACCCGTTTCGTATGCAATAACGTGATCTCTTTCACGCCCAGCGCCGTGACGTGCTCCAGCGTTCGCGCCAACATACGCGGGCGTGGCAGGGCCAGCACGAGATGAACGGGCAGGGCGGGAGGTGGCGTCTCCTTGAGCTCCTCCAGTGCGAACAGCGCCTGGTCAGGGCTGAGCGCTACCAGCGTGGCCTTTCCCATGGCACCGCCCTGAATGCCTACTGTGAGTCGGTCTCCCTCCTGGGCGCGATGCACGTCATGCAGATGGGTCAAGCGGCGCGCATCGGTAATCCGAGCGTGGTGAGCGTCGACCTCGCTCGGGTCTAGCAGTATCAAATTCATAGTCTTCGTCTATTGGTCAAAGGAAAGGCGTGCTTACCACCACTAATCCGCTAAGCTGGCTTGCATGGGCGCGTGTTGCAGGCACAATAGCAGCAACGGCGACAAAAGCCTTTATCGCGTTTAAGGAGATGCGCTGTGCGCGTAATTCGTAAATATGCCAACCGCAGGTTGTACGACACCCAGCAGAGCCGTTACGTCACGCTCGAGGATCTGCGGCGTCTCATCATTGAAGAAGAGCCGTTTCGCGTCGAAGATGCGAAAAGCGGCGAGGACCTGACGCGCACCATTCTACTGTCGATCATTATCGAACAAGAGCAGGCGGATAGTGAAGCCGAAGTGTTTTCAAACGATCTATTGGCGCAGCTGATTCGTGTGTATGACATGTCGTCACCGCTGCCGTTGGCGCGCTATTTGGAGCAGGGCACGCAGCTGATGCTGGAGCAGCAAAAGCGCATGCAGACTCAGTGGCAGCAAGCCATGCGCCACTCGCCCATGGAATTCATGCGTGAGTTGGCCGAAGAGAATATGCGCTTTTGGCAAAACGCGCTCCATCAGCCCAATCCATCGGACGATGACGATACGTCGGATAAGCGTTCCTAAGGCCACGTTTTACGGTCCGTTGTGGCATAATGCCGCCCATCGACGCTCTCCCGTTTGAGAAGGATACCCATGAAAGTTTTGATGATCGGTGGCGGTGGCCGCGAACATGCTCTGGCTTGGAAACTTGCCCAATCCCGTGATGTCGAGCAGGTGTTCGTCGCGCCTGGCAATGCAGGCACCGCGACAGAGCCCAAGCTGACCAATGTTGCGATTGGCGCAACCGACCTGGAGGCTCTGGTGGCGTTTGCGCAGCAAGAGCAGGTAGCGTTGACCGTCGTTGGTCCTGAAGCGCCGCTCGTCGAAGGCGTCGTAGACCGCTTCCAAGCCGCCGGTTTGACGATTTTCGGCCCCAGCCAGCGCGCGGCTCAGCTCGAAGGGTCCAAGTCGTTCACCAAAGACTTTCTGGCCCGCCATGCTATTCCCACAGCGGCCTATCAAACCTTCACGGCTGTAGAGCCTGCGTTGGCGTATCTAGCCGACATGGGCGCGCCGATCGTCATCAAAGCCGACGGCTTGGCGGCGGGTAAAGGCGTCATCGTAGCCATGAGCGAGGCCGAAGCCGAGGCGGCGATCCGCGATATGCTCGAAGCCAACGCCTTTGGTGATGCGGGCGCCCGTGTCGTCATCGAAGAGTTTCTCGAAGGTGAAGAGGCGAGCTTCATCGTCATGGTGGATGGCGACAACGTCGTGCCCATGGCCACCAGCCAGGATCACAAGCGTGCCTACGACGGCGATACCGGCCCCAATACCGGGGGCATGGGGGCCTACTCACCGGCGCCCGTCGTCACACCAGAGGTCGATGCGCGGATCATGGAGCAGGTCATTCTGCCCACCGTGCGTGGTATGGCGGCAGAGGGAAATGCGTATACCGGTTTCTTGTATGCAGGCCTGATGATCGATCCACAGGGCAACCCTAAAGTGATCGAGTACAACTGCCGGTTCGGTGATCCAGAAACCCAGCCGATCATGATGCGTCTGACTTCGGATCTGGCGGCGCTCTGCCTGGCAGGCGCCAAAGGCGAGCTGGCCGGCAAACAGTGCGAGTGGGACCCCCGCGCAGCCGTGGGCGTGGTGCTGGCCGCTGGTGGGTATCCTGGCAATTACCGTAAAGGCGACGTGATTCACGGCTTGGCCGATGCCGAACGGGCGCAGTGCAAGGTCTTCCACGCGGGGACGGCGCAAAATGCAGACGGTGAGATCACCACGGCCGGTGGGCGTGTGCTGTGTGTAACAGCGCTGGGCGATAGCGTGTCGGCGGCTCAGCAGCAGGCGTACCAAGGCGTTAACGCGATTCACTGGGACGGCGTCGAATTTCGTCGTGATATCGCGTTCCGTGCCATCGCGCGGGAGCAGTAAATAGCGGCTTTTCGAGGTCATATCGTCACCCGACAAGGAGTAGAGCAATGGAGCGTGTCTCGCTGGACTTCACTTTGGCAGCGGTCATTCACCGTCATCCGCTGACGGTGCGGGTGACGGATATGAACTATGGCCGCCACTTGGGGCACGATGCCTTGGTGTCGTTGCTCCATGAAGCGCGAGTGCAGGCCTTTGCGTCTCTGGATCTACCGGAGTGGGATATGCACGGTTATCCCAGCGTGGTCGTAGACCTCGTCGTGCAGTATCAGCAGGAGGCGCGCTTTCCTGATGCGCTGGTGATCGAAACGGCGGTGCCCGAACCAGAGGGTAAAGCCTTGACGGTCTACCAGCGGGTTACCAAGGCAGAGACGGGCGACGTGGTGGCGACTGCACGTGTGACCAAACTGCTGCTGGACCTGGCGGCAGGCCGTCCGGTGGCGATTCCAGATGCGCTCAAGCAAACGCTTGCGGATGCCAGGGGGGGATAATGTCACGAGAGTATCCCATTATCGCGGTGACAGGCTCCTCCGGGGCGGGCACCACCACCGTGCGCCGCAGCTTCGAGCGTATGTTCCTGCGTGAAGACGTTCATGCCGCCATGGTGGATGGCGATGCCTTTCACCGCTATACCCGTGATGATCTCAAGCGTATTTTTCGCGAAGAGCCGGAGCGCAAGGACGAACTCTCCCACTTTGCCGTCGAAGCCAACCTGCTCGACCGCCTGGAAGGGCTGTTCATCGAGTATGGGGAGCACGGGACCGGCACGTTTCGTCACTACATTCATGCAGAAGATAAGCAGAAGATCGAAGCGGGCTACCGGGTGGGCACCTTCACCGAGTGGCAGTCGTTGCCCTGCGGTACCGACCTGCTGTTCTATGAGGGGCTACATGGCGGCTTGGTGACGCAAGAGTACGATATTGCCCGTCACGTCGATCTGCTGGTAGGCGTGGCGCCCACCATGAACCTGGAGTGGATTCAAAAGATCGACCGCGACACCAAGTTGCGCGGCTACTCCCAGGAAGCGGTGATCGACACGATTTTGGGGCGTATGGATGACTACGTGCGCTATATCCAGCCGCAGTTTTCTCGCACCCACATCAATTTCCAGCGAGTGCCCACGGTCGATACGTCCAACCCTTTCGAGGTACAGGATATTCCCACCGATGCTGAGTCGTTCGTGGTGATTCGTTTCCGAGACCCTTCGACGGTGGATTTTCCTTGGCTGCTGGCGATGATCAAAGACGCCTTTATGACTCGCCCGCATACTCTGGTGGTGCCCGGTGCTCGTATGTCCTTGGCGATGGAGCTGATTCTCGCTCCCCTGGTTCGCCACCTGCTCTCCCAGCGCCGTTTTCGCTAACGCGGTGCTGCCCGAACCGACCATAAACGCGCCAAACGTAAGGAGGCTGCGATGGAGTGCCTGTTCTGTAAGATCATTAACCGCGATATTTCAGCGGACATCGTGTTCGAGGATGAGCACGTTCTGGCGTTCAATGACATCAGTCCTCAAGCGCCGACACATCAGCTCATCATTCCCAAGAAGCATATCCCTACGCTGAACGATATCGAAGCCGACGATTTGGCGCTCGTGGGTCGCTTACAGCACACCGCGGCGCAGCTCGCCAAGCAGCAAGGCTTTGCCGAAGAGGGTTACCGGGTAGTCATGAACTGCAACGAGATGGGAGGGCAGACCGTCTACCATATTCATATGCATCTACTGGGCGGGCGTGAGTTTACGTGGCCCGCTGGATGAATCATTCGGCAGACGCGATCCCATCGCCATAAAAAAAGCCCTGCATCAGCAGGGCTTTTTGTGTCGAGCAACGCGACGTTAGGCGTCGATGCGCTTGTACTTCATGCGCTTAGGTGTGTCATTGCCCACGCGTTTTTTGTGATCCTCTTCGTACTCGGTGTAGTTGCCGTCGAAGAACACCACTTCAGAGTCGCCTTCGAACGCCAAGATGTGCGTGGCGATACGATCCAGGAACCAGCGGTCGTGAGAGATCACCATCGCGCAGCCGGGGAAGGCGAGCAGCGCCTCTTCCAACGCGCGCAGGGTTTCGATATCCAGGTCGTTCGAGGGTTCATCCAACAACAGGACGTTGGCTCCCTGCTTCAGCGTTTGAGCCAACTGCAGGCGGCCACGCTCACCGCCGGAGAGCTCGTCCAGACGCTTCTGCTGGTCGTTACCCTTGAAGTTGAAGCGACCCACGTAAGCCCGTGAAGACACCTCATAACCGTTGATATTGAGGATATCCTGACCATCGGATACCGCCTCCCAAACGGTTTGCTTGTCATCCAGCGCGTCCCGCAACTGTTCGACATAGGCAATATCGACGGTGTCGCCGATCACCACGTCACCGCTATCCGGCTGCTCTTTGCCGGTCACTAGCTTGAACAGCGTCGATTTACCGGCACCGTTACCCCCCACGATGCCCACGATCGCACCCGGCGGAATGGTAAAGGAGAGGTCCTGGTAAAGCAGTTTGTCATCGAAGCGCTTAGTGACGTTATGAAACTCGATGACCTTGTCACCCAGGCGCGGGCCGGGCGGAATGTAGATCTCGTTGGTCTCGTTACGTTTCTGGAAGTCGCCCGACTGCATCTCTTCGAAGCGGTTAAGACGCGCTTTGCTCTTCGCTTGGCGGCCTTTGGCATTGCTGCGCACCCACTCAAGCTCTTGCTTGATGGCTTTCTGACGAGACGCTTCTTGCTTCGCTTCTTGGGTCAGGCGCTGCTCTTTCTGCTCTAGCCACTGAGAGTAGTTACCTTCGAACGGAATGCCCTGCCCCCGGTCGAGCTCGAGAATCCAGCCTGCGACGTTATCGAGGAAGTAGCGGTCGTGGGTGATTGCCACGACGGTGCCGTTGTAGTCGTGCAGGAAGCGCTCGAGCCAAGCAACGGACTCGGCATCCAAGTGGTTGGTTGGTTCGTCCAGCAGCAGCATGTCCGGGCTGGAGAGCAGCAGGCGGCATAGCGCCACACGGCGGCGCTCGCCCCCAGAGAGGTGGCCGACTTTTGCCTCCCACGGCGGCAGACGCAGCGCCTCTGCGGCCACTTCCAGCTTACGCTCGAGGTTGTGCGCATCGGCCGCTTCGATGATGTTCTCAAGGCGCGCTTGCTCGCTGGCCAGGGCATCGAAATCCGCGTCAGGTTCAGCGTAGGCGGCGTAGACCGCGTCGAGCTTTTCCTGTGCTTCTTTGATGGCACCCAGCGCCTCTTCGACGGTATCCCGGACGTTTTTCTCGTCGTCGAGCTGCGGCTCCTGGGGCAGGTAGCCCACATTGATACCGGGCATCGGACGAGCTTCACCTTCAAACTCTTTATCGACACCGGCCATAATGCGCAGCAGCGTGGATTTACCGGCACCGTTCAAGCCCAGCACACCAATCTTGGCGCCAGGAAAGAACGAGAGGGAAATATCCTTGAGAATTTGCTTTTTGGGCGGCACTACTTTGCCAACCCGATTCATGGTGAATACGTATTGCGCCATGGAAATCCGTTAGGTTGTGGTAAAAGCGAGACCAGCACGAGGCTGGCTTGGTGCACAGATGATAGTGCCCAGCGCGGCTAAAGGCCAGTAAACCGGCGGCGCAAGCAGCGCCAAAAAAGAAGGGCACGCGCTCGGTGCCCCTCGGGTCGTCATTACCTTGGAACTGCTTGGCAGATTGGCAAGGCGTTACTCTTCTTCATCCCAATCGTCTTCGATTGCGCGCTGTAAACGCCGCTCTTCCAGCCACGCTTCTACCTGGCGACGGGCGCGCAGTGTATCCGCTTTACTGGGTTTGCTTTTACCGTAGTGATCGTCGTTAACGGCATCCAGGTTGTCGAACTCGTCTGCGTCAAGCCCGTCGTTGGTGTAGGTTTCACGATTTAAGGGGTCACGGCTCATGGTATGCCCTCCAACCCAAGCCGGCGCACCGGCATCACAACGGCTTCTTGCGCCATACCGATACGACCGTCGTATGAAGCAAGAAGCGCCTAACGCTCATTAAGCGCCTAGGCGCTATATAGCGCCACTGGGTTGGAAGTTCAAGCGTTTTTGAAGAATGTTTGCAGCACTGCGGGCATGGGGGCAGTAGGCGCGCGTTCGAGTCTCTTTGCTAAAGGTAAGCGCCCACGGCGGCTAACCGTTACTCCGCGTGCTCTTGCTGTTTTTTTAATTCTGCCAGCGCCAACTGCGCTTCGACACGCTCCGTGACGTCTTTTTGTACCCCGATGTAGTACATCAGTTTGTCGGCTTCGTCGTAAACCGGCGTGATCGATAGCTCGTTCCAAAACATCGTGCCGTCTTTGCGGTAGTTACGCAGCACTTCACGAGAAGGGCGGCCATCCTGAAGCGCCTCACGGATCGACATGAGGGCATCTTGATCACGATCTTCGTTTTGAAGGAAGCGGCAGTCGCGATAGAGGATTTCATCCGCACTGTAGCCCGTTAAACGTTCAAAACCTTTGTTCACGTAAATCAGGATGTTTTCGTCACCTTCCTGCTCTGCAACGACGATGCCATCTTCAGAAGCGTCAACAATGCGTTCGAGTAACTCCGGGCTTATCAAGGGAGATCGTTTCATCAATGGGTTCCTGTTGCTTCTCGTCTTTCTTCGCCGTGGCGCTGTGCGTCAGCGCGGGGCGCTCTTAAGTGCAGGACGATGCAGTCTTTCACACCATCAAACAAAGGTAGGATAGCAAAAAAACAGCTAGCCACCGTGATTTGCTGACCATCATGGCGAGCGTGGTTCGGCTTTGCAATCGGCAATGCTATTCGGCCTCCGGGAGGCGCTGTGCGCTGAGCATGGCGCCGATGGCCGTCAAGGCTAATATCACCAGCAGCATAGCGCTGCCCAGCCACTGTGCCAATGCGCCCATCATGCCACCAACGACCAGCATTAGCACCCCGGTGAAGGTGTTGGAAAGCGCGACATACAGGGCTCTATTGTCTTGATTAGCGATGTCGACCAAATAGGTTTTACGCCCTAAACGTACGCCATGGTGAACCACCACCAGTAACGCGTACACGCCCGCGTAGGGCAGTACGCTCTGTGTCCAACTGCCCGGCAACCACGCAATCAGAGCACCCAACAGGCAGCAAATGGCCGTGCCGATGGCCGCGTCACGCATCACCCGGCGGCTGGAACGGTCCGCTCGTTTCCCCCAAATCGGACTGGCCACCATAGCGGCTAACCCCGAGACCACGACTAGAATGCCCAGCCCGCCAAGTTCGGTGCCGCTTTGCTGTTGGCCAAGCAGGGCCACGTAGGGCAAAGCGAGTGCGCTTGATAGCAGCAGTGCCCGGGCAAGGTTGAAGTGCAGGAACGTGGCATCCTCGCGCATTAGAGACATCCCGAGCTTGATGCTGTCCCAGGCATTTTCGCCGCCTTCCACGGCACCGGGCACTTCGTTGATGCGCGCCGCGCATAGCGCATTGAGCAACCACCCGCCGGCAGCGACTCCTAATAGGGTAGCCAAGGCAACATGGCCAGGTCGGTCGCCGAAGGCTACCAATATTCCGCCGGCCACCAGTGTGGCAGCACCGGCGATACTGCCACTCCAACCCATCAGCGTACCGCGACGGCGCTTGGCAATGGTCTTACCCAGTACGTCCTTGGTGGCAATCGAAGAGAGCCCCCGCGCTAGTGAGAGCAGTATGAGCGCCGCCAAGACCAGCGCCCCGCCCATCGCACCGCTTCCCATCAAAGCAAGCAGAGCAAGCCCTGCGGCGGCGATTGCCTGCACGGTGGCGCCCGCGACCCAGACCCATTTACGCTGTGGCTTCAAACGAATGAAGCCCGCCACGAACAGTTGCGGTAGCAGCGCGCCTGCTTCGCGGATGGGGACGAGCAAGCCCACCATCCACACCGGCGCACCGATGATACCCAGCAGCCAGGGCAGCACTAGCCGTGCGCTCGACAGCTCATCGGCGAGCTTGTTGCCTAGCGATGCCAGCAGATGAAGGAAAAAGTTGCGCGGCTGTTCTTGGCACGCGCCATCAGGAATGTCGTCGCACATCCGGCTGTCGTCGTCGCCGGTTAGCCACTCGTAAAGCTGTGTCTGTGAAACGTCCTTTTGGGCCATTGTCGGTTCCTTGGCGGTGACTCGTATAAGATGACAGAATGCCCTTAGGATGCCACACAATGCTGACGAAAGGCTTCATCGAACGCCGCGCGTAGCAAAGGAACTGATCGATAAGGATTTATACGATGGCACGCATTCATATTCGCTACTGCACCCAGTGTCAGTGGCTGCTACGCAGCGCTTGGTACGCCCAAGAGCTTCTGTCCACGTTTGGCGAACAGCTGACGGAAGTCGCACTGTCTCCCTCCCATGGCGGTACTTTCGAAATCTGGTGTGAAGACACGCTGCTCTGGGAGCGCAAGCGGGATGGTGGGTTTCCCGATATCAAAACGCTCAAACGGCAGGTGCGCGACCAGATCGACCCTGCTCAGGATTTAGGACACATCGATCGATGACGCAAGATCAACGGGCGATGCTTTATGGCCTTGGGGCGGTGGCTCTGTGGTCGACCGTGGCGACGGCATTCAAGGTGGCGCTGGCGTGGATGAGCCCGCTCGAATTGATGTGGTGGGCAGCGCTGGTGTCATGGCTGCTCATGGGCGTTATCGTTCTTAAGCAAGGCAATATGGGGGTCGCGCTTCGCCGGGGGTGGCGAACAGCTCTGTGGGCGGGTGTGATGAACCCGGTAGCCTACTACCTAGTGCTATTTGCAGCCTACGATCGGCTGCCTGGCCAAGAGGCCATGGCACTGAACTATACGTGGGCATTGGCGATGGCTTTCTTGGCGGTGCCCATCTTGGGTCATCGGCTGACGCGTCTGGACGTGGCGGCAGGCCTGGTGGCCTATAGCGGTGTTTGGGTGATTGCCACCCGAGGGGAGGTGTTCAACGTCGCCTTCGAAAACCCGCTTGGGGTCGTGTTTGCGCTAGCCTCCACGCTGCTATGGGCGCTCTATTGGCTGCTCAATGCCAAGGACTCCCGCCAGCCGCTGGTCGGGCAGTGGCAGAACTTCAGTGTTGGGTTACCTGTTTTAACAATTCTGTTACTTTTGGGGCCTGGGTTTCAGTGGCACGGATGGGCTGCCCTTGGGGCTGGGGTGTATGTCGGGCTGTTTGAAATGGGCATTGCTTTCGTACTATGGCAGATGGCGGTCCAGAGCGTTTCTCGAACTGCCAAGGTGTCCAACCTGATTTTTCTGTCGCCTCCTGTCTCTTTATTGCTGCTTTTCTGGATCGTTGGCGAGCCCATGCGGCTCTCTACCTTGGTGGGGCTAGTGTTGATTCTATGCGGCTTGGCGATTCAGCAACTGCCGCAAGCGCGGCATGCGTCGACAGCGTAGTGTGTTTTTTTGAGGTTTTATTGTAAATTTTTGTGACTTTTGTTTTTATAGCTTGTCACTGCCGCTAAGGCGATTAACTTAAGCTAATATCATTCATCTAAGGTGCTTCTGCTCAGGCAAAATCACCAGCGATGCCATACAGCTTATTGTCAGTCAGGTAGTGCTCAGCAGCGGGTAAGCAGCCCAGGGGGTGACAATGCGTCGGTGCGTTGTTGCAAAGGAAAGGCTACTTGCTCACCAGTAGCGAAAACGATCATTAGGGAACATGGCCATGAAAGACAACGTTACAATGAAAAGAACACCTCTCGCATTTCAGCGCGCACTGCGCCCCTTGACGCTCACCACCATTGCCTGCTTGCCGCTCACGGCGCTCGCGCAGCAGCTTCCCTCCACGCTGTATGCACCTGGCACGACCGATCTCAATACCACCATCCAACAAACCATTGTGAGCAACCCGCAGGTCAACGCTGCCTGGAACAATTTCAGTGCAGCGGGAAGCGACGTTCGCGTGGCACAAGGTAACTATCTGCCATCTATTGATGTCCGGGCTGGGGTGGGGCGCCAAGACCAACAAAACGATGGTCGTGGTAGCTACAGCAGCGACTTTGCCGAGCTCACGCTGACGCAGATGGTGTTTGACGGGTTTGCGACGCGTAGCGAAGTCGAGCGATTGGACCGCACCCGACTAATTGCGTACTTCGAGCTATTGGGTGCCAGTGAAACGGTGGCGCTCGAAGCGTTTGAAACGTACCTGGATGTCTTGCGTTTCCGTGAAATGGTGCGTCTGGCGCAGGACAACTACCGCGAGCACCAGCGCGTCTTTTCGCAAATCGAAGAGCGGGCGCTTTCCGGCGCAGGGCGAGGGGTGGATCTTGAGCAAATCAGCGGTCGCCTGGCGCTGGCCGAATCCAACCTCATGACCGAAGCATCGAACCTTCACGACGTGACGGCGCGCTATCAGCGGATCGTAGGCGAGCTGCCGCCTCAAAACATGTCACCCGCACCCTCTCTGGCCGATGAACTGCCTAGTGATGTCAGTGAAGCCGTGCGGATGGCCTTCGAGGGCAACCCCGATTTTCATGCCGCCATCGAGAATATTGCCGTTCAGCGGGCGGAGCAGAACGCCGCACGGGCAGCCTTCATGCCCCGTTTAGACATTCAAGGCCGTACTGGCACGAATAACCAAGATGACGCCATTGCAGGTCGCAGCGACGAGCACAGCATTCAGCTCGTGGCAAGCATGAACCTTTACCGAGGCGGTTCTGACAGTGCTGCCTTCGACGCGGCCGCAACGCGTATCGAACAAGCGGTCAATCAGCGTGAAGTGGCGTGTACCAACGTGCGTCAAACGACGCAAATCGCCTACAACGATACGCAACGCCTGAATGAGCAGCTGCGCTATCTGAACGATCACCGCCAATCCATCGACCGCGTCCGGGGTGCTTATCAGCAACAGTTCGATATTGGCCAGCGCACTCTGCTGGACGTTTTGGACAGCGAGAACGAATACTTCGAAGCCAGCCGGGCGTATGCCAATGCCGAATTCGATCTGACCCTAGCGCATGCGCGTACGCTGGCTGCCATGGGGCAGCTCATGCAAACGTTGGAAGTCGTTCGCGACGATATTCCCACGCTGGCAGAACTGGGCTATGAAGACTTGGCGCAAGACCCAGAGATGGCGTGTGCCACCGATGGTCCGCGCGGTTTCACCCTGGAAGATTTCACGCGCGGCATTTCCGCAGCGACGATGACGAGTGAGGCCCCCGCTACCGCGTACGACGCGCCGAGCGAATCGGTAGTCGTGCCGTCTGGTGCGGCTGCCTATACCTACGAGGCGGTTGAGCCAGCGGCGATTGAAAGCAGTCTCTACATTCAAGTCGCATCGCTGACGGCAGAAACCCGCGCGCAGCAGCTGAGCGCCGAGTTGAGCGAGCAGCTAACGAGCCCGTCACGGGTGTATGCATCGGCGGGTAACTACCGTGTCCAGTTGGGGCCGGTGGCATCGCTGAGCGACGCACAAGTACTCCGACAAACACTTCACGGAATGGGGTATGGTGATGCCTTCGTCACCAATGGCTAGCACTACGTGCCAATGTCGGCACCCGTAATAGTCGTCGCCTGCCGTGTCATCGCGGCGGGCAGACGCATCCTCTTGGGTGCGTAGCACGAGTCGCATAATGAGTATTAGGGCAATGAGGTCTTTGTGACACAAGCAAACCTGAGTAATACGGAAGCGCCAGACTCGCTTTCGGATGAAGCCGTTTCCAATGAGCGGGATACAGGCGATGAGCTGCTCGAGTGTCTTAAGGCCATTGCCTCGTTTCATCAGCATGATGTGTCATCAGAAGCACTTCGGGCTGGTTTGCCTCTTGAACAGGGTAAGTTGACACCCTCGGTGTTTGGGCGAGCAGCTTCTCGAGCGGGGTTGACCGCGCGGATCGTAAAAAGTCGGCTGTCTGGTCTCAACCCAGCGCTGTTCCCCGCAATTCTTTTGTTAGAGCCTGGCCGTGCCTGCGTCTTGTTAGGGCTGGATGTTAAGCAAAAAAAAGCCCGCGTCATTTTCCCAGAACTCTCCGAGTCGGACGTAGAGATCTCTCTGGATGAGCTTCACGCTGGCTATAGCGGCGAAGCGATTTATGTCCGTCCCAAATTCTTAGCCGATAATGCGTCCGAACCGGGTGTCAAAAAGCGCCGAGACCAGCACTGGTTTTGGGGGGTTATTCGGGAAAATCGTCGGCTATACCGCGATATCGTTCTAGGCTCGGTGGCGATCAACCTGTTCGCCATTGCCATGCCACTGTTCGTACTCAACGTTTATGATCGAGTGGTACCTAATCAGGCAACAGAAACGCTCTGGGTGCTTGCCGTTGGTATCTTCATCGTACTTTGCTTCGACTTGGCCCTGCGGCTCATGCGCAGCAGCTTCGTCGATCTTGCCGCCAGCCGGGCAGACGTCAAACTCTCCTCGTCGATTATGGCTAAATCGCTGGGGCTGCGTTTAGAAGAGCGTCCAGCCTCGACAGGGTCGTTCACTTCCACGCTGCAGTCGTTTGAATCGGTGCGCGCTTTTATCGGTTCTGCGACCATCCTCGGCATCGTAGACTTGCCGTTCGTTCTAATGTTTGCGGCCATCATCGCGCTGATCAACCCCTGGCTGGTGTTGCCAGTACTGGTCGGGATCGTCTTTGTGCTGCTCTATGCCCTAGCGGCGCAAGGCAAGCTGCACGAACTCTCGCAAACCACCTGGGAGGTTGGGGCGCAGCGTAACTCCTTACTGGTGGAATCCATTTCTCAGTTGGAAAACGTCAAAGCGCTGCGAGCGGAAAGCCGTATTCAGCGCCATTGGGAGAAGGCCTCGGCGTTTTTATCCAAAACCGGTGCCCAACTGAAGATGGTGAGTACCTCGGTCTCTAACGTGGCGCAATGGGCGCAGCACAGCGTGGCCGTTTGCGTCATCATTGTCGGTGTTTACCAAATTATCGAAGGCAATCTTACCCAGGGCGGACTGATCGCCGCCTATATGCTCTCTTCGCGAGCCATGGCACCCATCAGCCAAGCTGCTGCGCTGCTGGCGCAGTACCACCAATCTTCCACCGCATTGGATTCCTTGAATGCGGTCATGGATAAAAAAGTGGAGCGTCACGAAGGTAAAGCGTACGTAGAAAAGCCCAGCTTTGCAGGTAACATCCGTTTAGAAAAAGTAACGTTGCGCTACCCCAACGAAGAGCGCGACGCTTTGAAGGATGTTTCCATTACCGTCAAGGCCGGCGAGAAAGTGGCGCTTCTTGGGCGCATCGGCTGTGGGAAATCGTCGCTCAACAAGCTCGTGCTGGGGTTCTATCAGCCCACCTCTGGGGCGGTGCTGGTCGACAACGTCGATATTCGTCAGCTCGACCCGTTGCAGCTACGTCGCCATATCGGCTACGTACCCCAGGATGTCAGCCTGTTTTCGGGCTCACTGCGGGATAATATCGTGGCCGGGGGCGGCAGTGACCGCGTGGACGACGATGCATTGCTTCGAGCGATTGAGTTAGCGGGTCTGGAAAACTTGGTTAATAGCCATCCTCATGGGGTCGACCTTCAAGTCGGTGAGCGTGGCCAAGCGCTGTCGGGAGGCCAGAAACAGTCGGTCGCCATCGCGCGAGCGCTGGTCCAAGACCCTCCGATTCTGCTGTTGGATGAGCCCACCAGCTCCATGGATAACGCCAGTGAAGAGGCGTTCAAAGCCAACTTGAAAAACGTCGCGGCGGGTAAAACCATTCTTGTGGTGACTCACCGTACTTCGCTGCTCTCCCTGGTAGATCGCATTATTGTGATGGATGCAGGCAAAGTGGTTGCCGATGGCCCGCGGGATACCGTGGTTGAAGCACTACGTAAAGGGCAAATCGGGAGGGCCTCATAATGGCGCGTAAATCCTCCTCTACGTCCGAGCAGAAAGGCTTTGAAGCGATTGGCCGTTTCTCTGAAAAGGGCCAAAAACCGTTCCGTCCCTTCATGGATCGCCTGTTTGCCAAGCGGGTGACCTCCGCCCACCTCAATCGTGATTGGGCGAGCGACACCGACTGGGCGCGAATGCAGCAAGAACCCATTCGTGCGCGATTATTTCTGTACACCGTACTGCTGACCATCATCGCGCTGTTGGTATGGGCCTACTTTGCCGCGATCGATGAAGTAACGCGAGGGGCAGGGCGCGTGATTCCCGCCAGCCAGCTTCAGCGTATCCAGTCATTCGATGGTGGCGTCGTCGAGCAAATCATGGTGCGAGAAGGGCAGGTCGTGAGCGCGGGTGAAGTACTGATGCAGATCGACCCTACCCGGTTCGTATCAGACTTTCGTGAAAACCGTGCCCAGCGATTTGCATTGGAAGCGCGTGCCGAGCGCCTTCGTGCGCTGGCGACCGGCACGGCCTTCGAGCCTTCCGAAGAGCTGCGTCAGGAAGTGCCCAATATCGTCATGCAAGAGCGTGAAGTCTACGAAAGTCGTCGCGAAGAGCTGCGTGAGCAAGAGAACGTGTTGGAAGACAGAATTCGCCAGCGTGAACAAGAGCTTCGCGAGGCCGAGGCTCGCCGAGACACGGCAGGGCGCGAAGCCAGCATGGCGAGCCAGGAGCTCAATTTGACGCGCCCGCTGCTGGCGTCAGGCGCAGTGTCCGAAGTCGAAGTGCTGCGCTTGCAAAGGGAAGTGTCCCGCGCCACCGGCGAGCGTAACCAAGCCGACGCGGCCGTTTCTCGTTTAGAAGCGGCGGTCGAAGAGGCTGAAACACAGCTACGTGAACTAGGTGCCGAGCGCCGCAGCGAGTGGCGTAATGACCTAGCCCAGGCGCTAGGTGATCTCAACGCGCTGCAGCAGTCCGGAACCGGGCTTCAAGATCGGGTGCGGCTGACGGAAATTCGCTCACCGGTCGATGGGATCGTTCAACGTATCCACATCAATACGATTGGCGGAGTGGCCCAGCCGGGGCAAGAAGTCGTGGAGATCGTCCCCAGCGATGACCAACTTCTGGTTGAAGCGCGTATTGCGCCTCAAGACATCGCGTTTTTACACCCGGGACAGCCTGCGACGATCAAACTGACCGCCTACGATTACGCCATCTACGGTGGGCTGCAAGCCGAACTTGAGCACATCAGTGCCGACACCATCACCGATGAAGAGGGCAATACCTTCTACTTGGTACGGGTGCGCAGTTTAGAAAACGAAAACGTCGCCGACCGGCTGCAGGTAATACCGGGTATGACGGCGCAGGTGGATATCGTCACCGGTAAGCGAACGGTGATGCAGTTCATGCTAAAACCTGTTTTGAGAGCGTGGCGAGATTCCATGGGGGAGCGCTGATGAAACATTGGTTCATAACAACGGATGGCAGTATCAAAGCCCGCTGGAAAAAAGCGTTTCAAGATGTTGGAGCCTTAACACCCGGTGCGATTGGGCAGCACGTGGCGCCTAAAGATCTCGTGTGGCTCTCAACGACCGTCGATAGCTGGCCATCATTACTGCCCGGGTTAGTCGAGCAAGGTATCATCGTCGTCGTGCTCAGCTATGCCCCCGATGATCGAGAAGCGCTCAGCGCCCTGGACCTAGGCGCACGAGGCTATGTTCATACCCTGGCGGCGGCTGACGTGCTGAACCAAGTGGCCTTGGTCGTGACCAATCAGGGCGTTTGGGTGGGCCAGGAATTATTGGCGAAAGTGCTCGGCGGTACGTTCAAAGCCCTTCAGCAGCGTGTCGAACATGACCGTTACCAACACAGTGATTACTTGCGCTTATTGACCGAGCGAGAGCGCGGCGTCGCCCTTGCCGTCGCGCGTGGAGCGACCAACAAGGAAGTGGCTCGCCAGTTGGATATCACAGAACGAACGGTAAAAGCCCATCTAAGCGCAATTTTCAAAAAGTTGGCGGTACGAGACCGCCTGCAATTGATTCTCAAGCTGGCGCCTGTCGCCGAGCAAGCCGATACGTAACTCGGCTTATGGCCGCAAGGACCAAGCCGAGTCGCATCCCCTTCAAAACGAGGCCCCGCGGGCCTCGTTTTTTATTGTCCATCGGTACAATACTTTTTTGTTCCATACCCTCCTAATCTCGCTGTATATGCCACCCATCCATCTGGTCATAACGTACTAGCGGGCGGCAACCAACAACGAGTGAGGAATGACACATGGCTACGGCAACGGTTATCGCAATTACAGGTCAGGCATGGGCTCGCGATGAAGACGGCAACCTGCGTGAATTGCGTATTGGTGATGTACTTCAAGAAGGCGAAACGCTCATCACCTCTGCCGATGGCCGTGTCGAGCTGGATTTTGCTGATGGTACCGGTGCCAATGTTGTTGAAGGCGGCCAAGAAGTGGCCGTCACGCCGGACCTGGTAAGCGACCTGATCGTTGCCACCGATGCCAGCGCACAAGATGACGATTTAGAAGCACTCCTTGCCGCACTCGATGATGAAGAGGGCGACCTGCTCGATATTCTCGATGCGACCGCAGCGGGTGGTGGTGCCGGTGGTGGCGGCGGTGGCGGCAGCAGCTTCGTGCGTGTTGCCCGTATCGCTGAAGAGACAGACCCCCTCAGCTTCAGCACAGAAGGTGGCCTAGAAGGCGCCGAGTTCGTTGAATTTGATGGTGGAGATGTGGCGGCGGAAGATGCGGGTGATGCCGCTGATCCAGCACCTGCTCCAGAACCCGGCACCGATGGCGTCATTACTTTAACGAGCCCTCAGCAGGTTACTGAGGGCCAGCCAATCACTATTTCAGCAAGCATCAACAGTGCACCGCAAGGTACTCCGTTGGTGATTACGCTCAGCAACGGTCAGCAGATTGTTATCGCTGTCGGTGAAACCACTGGTAGCGTGACCTTCGACAGCCGTCCAGACGACGCTTACCTGCAAGGTGATGGCACAATCTCGATTGGTATCGAAACGGCCACGGGCGGTGGCTACGAAACCATTGATACCTCTGATGAAACCAGCGTCACCGTCAGCGACGACGCCGACGCTACCACCATCACGCTGAGCGCCCCAGAAGCCGTCACCGAAGGCTCACCGATCACCGTCAGCGCGAGCGTCAACAACGCCCCGCAAGGCAGCCCGCTGGTCATCACCCTCAGCAACGGCCAACAGATCACCATCGCCGTGGGTGAAACCACTGGCAGCGCGACCTTCGATAGTCGCGGTGACGACGTCTACCAGCAAGGCACCGACACGCTGAATCTGAGCATCGAGACCGCCGAAGGCGGCAACTACGAAGCCCTCGACAGCGACGCTACCGCCACGGTCACCGTCAGCGACGACGCCGATGCTACCACCATTACGCTGAGCGCCCCGGAAGCTGTTACTGAAGGCGAATCGATTACTGTTAGCGCGAGCGTCAACAACGCCCCGCAAGGCAGCCCGCTGGTCATCACCCTCAGCAACGGCCAACAGATCACCATCGCCGTGGGCGAGACCACCGGCAGCGTGACTTTCAGTGGTAGGAGTGACGATGACGTTACTCAAGAAGATGAGATTATTTCTTTTAGCGTAACGGAAGCCGAAGGTGGTAACTACGAGGCAATTATAACTACTACTGCATCTACAACCATCACCGACGACCGTGGCGGCGACAACCCCGACCGTGACGAAGACACCACCGCCAACCTGGTGGTCACCGGCGGCGCCACCGCCGTGGAAGCCGACGGCAACTACCTCACCTACAGCGTCCAAC